>NZ_SIJK02000001.1:191434-308831 GCF_004762035.2 Candidatus Chloroploca mongolica
GCCGGGGGTGTTGTGTTGCCGGGGGTGTTGTGTTGCCGGGGGTGTTGTGTTGCCGGGGGTGTTGTGTTGCCGTGCCCCGCGCCCGTCGCTCCGTTGGGGCACGGCGCCGCCGTGCCCCTATCCACGCTCCGCCCTTCCGACATAGGCAACATGCACGTGTGGCACAGGTACCAGCATCAGACCAGACGGGGTCTCGATCAAATTATTGAGTGCAATGTGATACAACGTGCCCCAATATAACATATAATTTATGTGTGCGATCTGTCTACTGTGAGGTGATTATGGCCGAGCCGCAACTCTATACCGCAGTGCTCTCGCTTAATGCGATTTATGAACTCTTTGAGGAACCTGAGATTGATCCCTTCGCTGGCGATGGCCCCTTCGAGGCCGGTATCGAGACGATCATTGTCGATCTCGAGGCTCGCCCGCTCATGGATCCCTGCGCACTCAGGATCAAATTGCCCGCTGACCAGATCACGCCAACGCTCGAAGCCGAGACGAAGCAGGCGCTTGAACGCTATTGCCGCTGGAATATCCAGCGCCTTGAACGCTCGCTGGTTGCGCTGCGCCGTGATGGGCAACGTGCTGTGCTCTATGGTCTGGCGATCCTCGTGACAAGTCTCTTGCTCGCCACCCTCTTTGCTGGCCTCTCCGAGACGGCCACGAATCTCTGGGCCGAGCGCCTCTTTTATATTCTCAGCGATAGTTTCATTATTATCGGCTGGGTCTCGCTCTGGCGCCCCGCCGAGATTCTGCTCTATGATCACTGGCCCTTTCGCCACGATATTCTGACCTATGAAAAAATTGCTGTCGCTGATGTAAAAATTGAGCCAAAAGACTGATAATTATGATCTGCGCTCAGACTAGTTCTGCTAGATCCTCCGCCTCAAGCGCGCGTCCCTTGATGTTGCGTGCCCAGCGGCTTAGCCAGGTCCAGGCGATAAGCCCTGTCACCAGGCAGGCAGCGGCAGTCGTGAAGAGCGCCGAAGCAATGCCTACCGCAAAGGCTTCGCGGTAAAATTCGAGCAGGCCGAGTTGGATGATGGCTTCTGGGGCCTCTTCGTCAATGAGGCCACCACTCCACAAGACGTCATTCAAGATCGCCAGGGCCTGCTCCTGTTGTTCGCTTGTTACCCCCAGGGCTTCGAGCCGCCGCTGAAAATCAAGCAAGCCCGTCAGTTGCGCCGCTGTCGTCAGGATCACACCGGCCAGACCGCCGCCGACCAACCCCGCCGCTTTGCTGATGCCTGAGCTCGCCCCCACTAGATCCGGCGGCAAGACACTTAGGTAGATGTTGTTCCACGAGGTTGAGGCAAGAAAAAAGCCAACGCCAAAGAGCCCCATCACTGGGATCAGGAAGAGATAGGGAAGCCCTGGCCGTGCGAGCGCGGTGAGAAAGATGGCTGCTGCCATGCACAGAAGCCCTGTCGCTACCACGATATACCCCGATTTGTCGCGTGCAAAGCGATCAACTTGACGCAGCGCGAGGATCGGCACGAGTAGGATCGGGCTGAGCATGATGCCGCTGACCATGGCTGAATTTTGCTGTACGGTGGCAAAGAAGCCGTAGAGTTGCAGAATATAGCCGCTCAACGCAAAGCTGAGCGTTGCCGAGATGAGCAGCATCAACGAGAGGAATTGCCGCGAAACCCGGTTGGATCGCCCGCGTAGCCCCCTGTACAGTGACCGCTGTGACCAGACAAGCATCACCCATGTGCCAAGTCCACTGATCAGCAACGCGCTGAGTGTGATCGGGTTGAAGAGTGAGCCAAGCGCACGACTGACGCCTACCGCAAAGATCAGCGCTAAAAAGACGAGCGTCCACGATGCAGCCACGATCGCTTCGGTTCGCCCAAACCCGCCCCTGGCTCGGCTCTCGGGCAGGTAGCGCCAGGCAAGCCAGGTGCCGATGCTGCCAATCACGGTCGGGATGATCAGCGTCGCCCGTAGGCCAACCCAGTCGTTGATCAAGAGGGCCAGCAGGCTTGCGAGCGTGCCCAAGCCTGTTGCTGCCGTGTAGATCAAAAAGGCTCGTGGACGGGCCGGGCCGGTAAAGATCAGCCGGATGATCCCGACGGTGAGGGGGAAGACCAACGCCCCCATCACCCCGGTGATGGTGCGCGTCACCAGCAACATCGGGGCATTCGTGGCAAGAGCAGTCAGCAGGTTGCCAAGCAAAAAGCCGCCCGCGCCAAGCAAGAAGATCCGCCGTCGCCCCAGCAGATCCCCTAGCACCCCACCGATCAATTGGAACGCCACAAAGAGCACCACCCCAATATTGGTGATGATGCGTAACCAGGCCCACTCCGTTCGAAACGCTTCTGCTGGCGCATCAAAGACAAGCATCAAC
This sequence comes from Candidatus Chloroploca mongolica, assembly GCF_004762035.2. Classification (GTDB taxonomy): domain Bacteria; phylum Chloroflexota; class Chloroflexia; order Chloroflexales; family Chloroflexaceae; genus Chloroploca; species Chloroploca mongolica. The sequence goes on from NZ_SIJK02000001.1 coordinate 193,785, forward strand.
AGCTGCGGATCGGCCGTCTGCGCAAAGGCTACCAGACAACACGCCGCCAGAATCCACCAGCGCCGCTGATCATCACCAGCGACCTTGATCCCCGTCTCATCCTCTAGATTGCGCCTGACACGATCGATCTGCTGGTTTTGCATAGGCTGCTGGACCTACGGCCCCCCTTCCTCGTTTAGCACACTAAAACCTGTGGCTGCGACCCTCGCTGATACGTGCGAGGCCGTGAGGCCTCGCACGTATCATAACATACCCCCTACGCTCAAACGTGCGAAGCTGTCTATGGTATACTGGCGGTACCTTCTGTTGGTCGCTTGCTTACTCCCTGGATGCTTATGGCCGCTCAGTCACTCTATCGTAAGTGGCGCTCGCAAACCTTCGATGAACTCGTGGGGCAAGAACACGTTGTGCAGACGCTTCGCAATGCGATTGTCGACGAGCGCGTGGCCCATGCGTATCTTTTTACCGGGCCGCGTGGCGTCGGCAAGACGAGCATGGCGCGCTTGCTCTCCAAGGCGGTCAATTGCCTAGCCCCTGATCCCGCACAACGCCCTTGTGGTACCTGTCCCGCGTGTGTGTCGATTGCCGAGGGCCGTGCGGTTGATGTGATCGAGATGGACGCCGCTTCGAATACGTCAGTCGAAGACGCCCGCGAGTTGATCGAGCGTGTCCAGTTTCGCCCCGCCGAGTTGCGCACCAAGGTCTATACGATCGATGAGTGCCATATGCTCTCGACCGCTGCGTTCAATGCGTTGCTCAAGACGCTCGAAGAGCCGCCCGACCACGCGATCTTTATCCTGGCGACGACCGAGGTGCATAAGGTTCCCGCGACGATCTTGTCGCGCTGTCAGCGTTTCACCTTTACCCGTCACGGCATTGCCAGTACCGCGGTCCATCTCCGCCGCGTCGCCGAGGCCGAGGCGCTTGCGCTCGAAGAAGGTGTGCCCGAGGCGATTGCCCGCGCCTCTACAGGCAGTATGCGTGATGCGCTCGGCGTGCTCGAGCAACTGGCGTCGTTCACCACCGGCACCATCGGGCTCGCTGAGGTGCATAGCCTGCTGGGCATGACCTCTGCCGCCGAGGTCTATGCGCTGATCGAGGCGTTGCTCGATGCTTCCATGGCCGATGCGCTGCGTGCGATCAATGGGGTCGCCGATCAGGGGGCTGATCTGCGTCAGTTTGCCCGCGATCTGGTCGAGCGCCTGCGGGCGTTGCTCCTGTTGCTCGCCTCGGGCGATCAAGCGCTCGCCGATGTTGGCGCTGATGAGGTGCAGTTGCTCGCATCCTGGGCATCTCGAGCTGATATCCCGCGTCTGTTGCACTGGATCAAGCTCTTCAGTGGCCTCGATTATCAGCTGCGCACCACGCCCTACGGTCACCTGCCGCTCGAACTGGCCGTCGTGGAAGCGCTCGTGACACCTGCCGTCGCTGCGCCTCCTGCTTCGCCCCGCGCTACGGCAACTCCGTCGGCCCCGCGTGCAACGCCTCCCCCGGCGCGTCCACGCCCGGCAGCGCCGCCCCAGGATGCGCCGTCTCCAGCACCACGCCCGGCGCCACCACGCCAGGAGGCCCCGCCTCAGCACGTGACACCATCTGTCGAGCCACCGTTGGCTCGTGCTGAGGTTGCCGCCGTAGTTCATGGGGAAGATGCCGCGCAGGCCGCCCCTGAGCCGCATCTCGCACCACACTCGATCCCCGCTCAGGTACCAGAGCAGGATCCCAGCGCCGTCGAGGCACCACCGCCCACGCTGGCACGTCCAGCGCGGGCACCGCGCTCACCCGACGAAGCCGCCGCCGCCAATGCCGATTTCAGCGTACTCGAACAGATCGAGCATGCCTGGGAAGAGATCAAGCGTGACGTGCGCCCCAAGAGTCCCACGGTGCAGGCGCTGTTGCATAGCGTGCGCCCAGTTGATGTCGAAGGCGCGACGATCGTGTTGCTTGCTTCGTCGGCCTTTCACAAAGAGAATCTCGAGAAAATCGCCAATCGGCGCCTTGTCGAAGAGGTCATTAGCCGTCAACTCGGTGGCACCTACGGGATCCGTTGCACCATCGAGGCGCGTGCCGAGGTCCAAGATCTGCGGGGGAAAATCCGCGAAGCGCGCAAGGATGACCTTGTGCGGGCAGCGATGAATATCTTTGAAGCGCACATTGTTGACATTGAAACCGACGAGGGCTGAGCCCACAGCGTTTTGGTGACACTTTTCATGGTCGCTGGCCTCACTAATCCGCTCTGTGCCCTTTGCGCCTTTGCGTCAAGCCGCTGCAACGGATGCCCCCGCGCCTTCCGTTGCCTCCAGGGCGGTGATCAGCGCGACCAGGGTGGCGTTGTATGGCGTGGCAATGCCGAGCTGCGTGCCGATGGCGACGATGGCGCCGTTGATCGTGGCGATTTCGGTGGGGGCGCCGCGGAGCCGATCTTGTAGCATCGACGATTGGTTCGCGGCGGTGGCGCGGGCGACCTGGAGGACATGCGCAACCGGGTCGGTGTAGGGCAGCGTGATGCCCTGCGCCTCGGCGACACGCACTGCTTCGGTGACGACGGCACTGAGCAGGCTGCGGGCCGCGCTGTTTTCGGCGAGCACGCCGTTGCGCACGCGCAGCAGCGCCGTGATGGCGTTGATGCCGGCGTTGACGATCAGTTTGCCCCAGATCAGGGTGTCAAGATCACCCGTAACGCTCGTCGGCAAACCCGCCTGGTTCAGCAGATCGGCGAGGGCGTTGGCCTGCACCGGGTTTGGCGTGAGGCTCAGGGTGGTCGCGCCCATCCCAGCGTGCCGGACGCGCCCCGGCCCCAGCAGGGTGCCGCCTAGCGTGGTGACCCCCTGCCCCACCCGTGTTGCGCCGAGCTGCCCGGCAAGGATGGCCTGGTTGCCCAGGCCGTTCTGGAGCGTGTAGGCAAGGCCATCGGGGGCCAGCGCTGCGGCACACGCTTCGGCGGCCCAGGCTGTCTGGTGCGCTTTGACGAGCACCAGGGCAAGCTGGGCGGGCAAAGCCAAGGCGGGGTCGCTCACGGCGTGTACCGGACGCGCCTCGACGACCCCATCGCGCTCGCAGTGCAGGCCGCCGCGGTTCAGCGCGGCAACATGGTCAGCCCATTGATCAACAATGACCAGATCGCAGTGCGGTGCGAGATACCATGCCAAGACCCCACCGATCGCGCCGGCTCCGATGATCGCAATTCGCATGACTATTTGATGACCTCGCAGCCACCCATATAGGGCCGCAGCACCTCGGGCACGACGATGCTGCCATCTTCTTGCTGGTAATTTTCCATGATCGCGATGATCGTACGCGGCAGACCCAGGCCCGAGCCATTGAGCGTATGCAGGTACTCGGGTTTGGCCCCTGGTTCGGGGCGATAGCGCAGATTGGCGCGGCGGGCCTGGAACGCCTCGACATTCGAGCAGGAACTGACCTCAAGCCATTCGCCCTGACCGGGTGCCCAGACTTCGATATCATAGGTTTTGGCGGCACCAAAGCCAATATCACCGGTACAGAGAATCTTCGTGCGGAAGGGCAGGCCCAGCAGCCGACAGCATTCTTCGGCATCGCTGCGCAACTTCTCGAGGGCAGCGTAGCTCTGGTCGGGAAAGGTGAACATATACATTTCGACCTTATCGAACTGGTGCCCCCGTTTCATCCCGCGCACATCGCGCCCGGCGCTCAACTGCTCTTTCCGGAAGCAGGGCGTGTAGGCGACGTGATAGATCGGCAACCTCGAAGCATCCAGAATCTCATCGGCATAGAGGCTGGTTATGGGCACCTCGGCGGTCGGCACGAGCCAGAGGCCCGATTCTTCATCGCGATAGAGATTATCGCGGAACTTGGGCAATTGCCCGGCTGCCCAGAGTGCCGCCTCTTTGACGACAAAGGGGGTGTAGACCTCTTCGTAGCCCTGGCGCAGATGGAGATCGAGCAACCACTGGATCGTCGCCCGCTGCAACCTAGCCCCTAGGCCGCGCATGACATAGAACCGCGAGCCAGCGAGTTTGACGCCCTGCTCGAAATTCACGATCCCCAATGCCTCGACCAGTTCCCAGTGCGGCTTGGCTGGAAAGCCTAACTGACGCTCTTCGCCCTCCTGATAGATCACCGGATTGGTGGTATCATCAGCCCCATCGGGCACATCGGGATGCGGCAAATTGCGGATCTCGAGCATGGCCGCCTGCTGGCCTTGCTCGACCTCGGCGACCTCTTTATCGAGCAGACTGATACGCTCGCCAACCGCGCGCATCTCGCGAATTTTGGTTTCACGTGCGTCGGCATCCTTCAACGTGCTGATCTCTTTCGAGACACTATTGCGCAGCGCTTTCAGATCCTCGACCTCGCGCAAGAGCGCCCGACGCCGCTCGTCATAGCCGAGCACCTGGTCAACAATGATCCCATCCACTTGAAAACGGGCCAGTTGTTGTTTGACATAAGCGGGCTGTTCACGGATTACCTTGATATCAAGCATGCTAGCTCCTTGCTACCGTTCGGGTCGCAGATGACGGAGGGTCTCCATCAGCGAAAAGGCGTTGAGGCTTCCCTCATTAAGCCCCTCGACCACACGCTGAGCAGTGGCACGCTGGGCGGGATCGTGAATGCGATACAGGGCCAGATAGACCTTATCGCCATCCTGGATAAAAAAGGTCGCATACGGACTCCCACCCCGTTCGAGTGACGTCAAGATCGCCTGGCGCACCGCCGTATGGGTGATCTCAACCATCTCGCTGGCTGGGCTTCCAGCGGGTACATGATCCTGCTCATCGTCGTCGTCGGCCCACCACGAACTCAGGTCATCCTCGTGGAGAGCAGGCTCGACCTGGGGGCGATGGCGCGTCGTCACCTGATACTGGTCAAGCAACTCGGAGGGGAGGGTGCCGCCCGAGCCGGGGAAATTCTCGCCCCACGCCCGATTGAGCATCCAGACCGTGAGGGCGAGCAGACTCAGCGCACCGACTATCATGATCAATACGACCGTTCCATCCAAAAAAGCTTCTCCTTCGTTTCCGTTCGCCCACAAACCAGTTTGGCTGGTTTGTGGGCGAGCAACAGAAAACCCTTCAGATCAACGTATAATCCCAGCGTACCGGTTGGCCTTGATCGTAAGGCATCACCCCGTGAAACTGGCGGGGATCGGAACTGAAGACGAGGGGGAGGAAGAACTGATCGCCCGGCCAGAGCGGGAGATCCAGCGCGAGCAGGCGCGTGAGCGGAATCCATTCGAGCGCACCTTCCACATTGCTGGTTGGTGGTTCGCCGGTAAAGCGCGTGATAAGGAAGATGAAGCCGAGCCAGTCCTCGCCGTGTTTGCCAAAGCCCGGCCAACTGATCGTACCGCGCAGGGTAAGATCGAGCGCCTCGATGCTCGCCTCTTCGCGCAATTCGCGGCGCATCCCGGCGACAACATCCTCGTGGGGATCAAGTTTGCCCCCAAGCCCATTATACTTGCCGAGATGTTGATCGTCAGGGCGCGCATTGCGATGCACCAGCAAGACCTGCTGCTGGTCAGGCGAAAGCACATAGCCTAACGTTCCGACAATAGGTGTATACGGCATAGATTCTTCCTACCAATCCCGGTACATACCCCGTTCGCCGCGGCGATATTCGGCGATCCGTTCGCGACTGCCAGGATCAAGATTTGCAGGCAGGTCACGATAGAGAAAGAAGTGGGCAGCAACAATCTCGAGATCGCCAGCCGGTGGCTGGGCGGCCTCGTTGGTGTGACAGACAAAGACGGCGATCAGGTTGTTCATGCCTTCGCTGAAATTGTGAAAAAGCCCGTGCAGATGAGCGACTTCGCCGTGACATCCAGCCTCTTCGCGTAGTTCACGGAGCGCGCTGTGTTCAAGGCTCTCGCCAGCCTCGGCACCGCCCCCGGGCAAGGCCCAGGGCCAGCGCCCACCCCGATGACGCACGAGCAACACCCGGTCGTCCTGGGGCACGAGCACGCGCACCCCGATCTGGGTTGGACGAGTGACAACACGGCTGGTTGCGCGGGCCACGAGAAAGAGATTGTAGGTCAGGGTGAGCGCACCTTCGCGCAGGCCACCGAGCATTGCATGCATAGAAAACGCCTACGAGACGAGCGCCGGGCGACGGGTATGCCAGGTTGCGACCTGTTGATAGGCATCACCGGCGCGCAGCAGCGTTGCTTCTTCAAAGGGGCGGCCAATCAATTGCAGCCCAACCGGCAGATCCTCGCTGAAGCCGCACGGCACCACAAGGCCGGGCACGCCAGCAAGGTTGATCGGCAGGGTGCAGACATCGCTCAGATACATCGCCAGCGGGTCATCGAGCTTCTGGCCGACCTTGAAAGCCACGGTTGGTGAGGTCGGCGCCGCCAGCAGATCGACCTGGGCAAAAGCCTGCTCAAAATCACGCTTGATCAACGTGCGTACCTGTTGCGCCCGTTTATAGTAGGCATCATAGTAGCCCGCCGAAAGGGCATAGGTGCCAAGCATAATGCGTCGGCGCACCTCGGCCCCAAAGCGACGCCCGCGGGTCAGTTCGATCTCTTCCCACATCGAGGTGCCTGCCTCGCGGGGACCATAGCGGACACCGTCATAGCGGGCGAGATTGGCACTTGCCTCGGCGGGGGCAACGATATAATATGTTGGCAAGGCATATTTTGTATGCGGCAATGACAACTCAATAACCTCAGCCCCCTGGTCGCGCAAGACGGCAATTGCTTCACGGGTAGCCTGTTCAACCCCAGATTCCATTCCCTCGACAAAATACTCACGCGGCACACCCACCCGCAGGCCACGCAGATCACCGGTCAATCCCGCTTGATAGTCGGGTACTGGCACGGTTGCGCTCGTACCGTCACGTGGATCATGGCCGGCGATTACCTGCAAGACCAGCGCGATGTCGGCGGCGGTCCAGGCAAAGGGGCCGATCTGGTCAAGCGAGGAGCCATAGGCAATCAAGCCAAAACGACTCACCCGTCCATAGGTTGGTTTCAAGCCACTGACCCCACAGAGGGCGGCAGGTTGGCGGATCGAGCCACCCGTATCAGTTCCCAGGCTCGCCAGGGCCATCCCTGCTGCAATGGCGGCCGCGCTGCCACCGCTGCTACCACCCGGAACCCGCTCGGTATCCCAGGGGTTGCGGGTCACCTGAAACGCACTATTCTCGGTACTCGACCCCATCGCAAACTCATCACAGTTGACTTTGCCAAGACTGACGGTGCCAGCAGCCTGAAGGCGTTCCACAACAGTGGCATTGTAGGGTGGCACGAAGTTTTCGAGGATCGCCGAGCCGCAGGTCGTCCGGACGCCTGCGGTACAGATCACATCTTTGATCGCGATAGGAATGCCATGCAATGGCCCGCTCGTGGCGGTGCGTGTAGCATCGGCGGTTTGGGCGGCGGCGAGCGCCTGCTCGCCTGTGGTCGTTAGAAAGACCTGTAACGCTGGTTCGAGGGCGGTGATCCGCTTTAGAAGAGCCTCGGTTAAGGCCACCGATGTAAGTTCGCCCGCCGCAAGGGCTTGCTGGGCTTCACGAATAGTCAGGTTATAGAGCTCGCTCATGGGGCCTCTCTCAACCGATGCGTTGCCGATGGGGCAGGCATCACAAAAGGGTAGCTATGTTTTGCTCTTCTTCTATTATAGCGCACCAGGGCCAATCCTTTGCCAGGCGCATGCGCTATGTCTTGCCCTGGCTGGTCATGTGTTTGGTGCTCGTGGCGAGTCTCGGGTACGCGGTGCCGGGACAGGCGCAGCCCGGCGTTGATCGCTTCGTGCCGGGGGCGCGTCCTCCCCGGTCTTTCCCCACCCTTCAGATCTTTGATGGTGAACGCGAACCCGCGTCGTCGGTCGTGACGTGTCGTCAGGTGCTGGCTGATCCGCAGGTGAATCTGGCGGCTGAAACGTCACCGTGGAAGGAATACCGTGGAGAGCGTGGTTTTTCGGATGCTGCACCGTTTTCGGGCTTGCAGAGCCTTATTTTGACGCCAACGCAGGCGGTGGCGGCGACGGGACAGCTCGTTACGTTGCCTGTCGGGGTGACTGAACTCTATGGGGCGTTGCAATACCGCTATGCACGCGGTTCAACCAGCCCTGGCGATCAGTTGCAGATCGCCTTGTTTGCGTCGGAGGATGGTGTGGCGAGCGAGCCGCCCCTGGTGACGGTGAAGACGCGTGAGGTGGCGCAGGATGATGATGCGACCTGGCGTTTGTTCGAGTGGGAGGTGCTTGATGCCGATGTGCTGGCCGAACTGCGGAGCCGTGGTCGCTTTGTCTTTGTGGTACAGACCATCCGCACCAATCAGACGCTGGCGCAGCAACTCTCGCTTGACGATCTGCGGGCCAATGTCTGTTTTCCCGCCACGAGCCTGTCCGGGCAGGTGCGCACGAGTGAGGGTGGCGTCGCGAACGCCCTGGTGCTCTTGCTTCGGTCTGATGCGACAGGGTCGGCCGTGCTTGCCAGCACGCGCAGCGATGCGAATGGGAGCTATCGTTTTGTTGGGGTGCCGCCGCTGGTTGCGGGTAATCGGTATCAGATCTGGTATCGTGATGTGCCTGCGGCACCGCCACGCCTGCCGGGGCGAACAGGCTTCTGGGCTGGGCCACGACTGACGAGCCTGCCCGAAGGGGGCAGCGTAACCGGGCTTGATCTGGATGTCACCGGGGTGACGCTGCTTGAACCGGCTTCGTATACGACAACCGTGGCGACCGATGCCGCACCAGTCGTGCTACGCTGGCAAGGACGGGCGACTGCGGGCACCTTTCACCAGGTGTGTGTCTATGATCCAGCGCGCGGTGATCCCACGACGGGTTTACCGGTGCAGGTCTGTGGGCCAGTGCGTGCGGCGGATCGTGAACCACTGAGCTTTGCGTTGAGTCCGGCCAGTTTTGCTGATGTTCCAGCCTTTGCTTTCACCTATGGGCGCAGTTACCGCTGGTATGTCGTGATCTATGCCGGCGATCCGCGGCTCAACCCGACCGTTGAGTATGGCTACAGCCAGGCCGAGCGGGCGCTGACTTTGTTGCCTGCTCCAGCGCCCCCGTTCGAGCCGCCGCCTCCAGCTGAGCCAGGCGAGCCGGATAGTGCTACGAGCGACGCCGCCTGGACCTTGCTGATCTATCTGGCGGGCGACAATATGTTGGGTGACGGAACGAGGGTGCCCTGGGGAGTCTTGCCCGCGCAGCAACTTGCCTGGTTGCCAGCGCTGGCAACGGCCTACCCGCAGGTCAACCTGATCAGCCTGGCTGACTATTATGGCCCCCGGGGGGCCGAGCTTTGTGTGTACGCAGCGCAGACGCCACCGGATTGTCGTGCGCGTGGTGAGATCAACAGTGCCGATCCTGCGACGCTCGCCGCTTTCATTGCCGCTGGGCGTGCGCGGTACCCGGCAACGCGCACGGCACTGTTGCTGATCACCCCGGCCCAGGCGGCGGGTTGGCTAGCGCTTGACGAACATCCGGGGGAGCATGAAACCCCAGCCGCCCTCAATCTCGACGATCTCCAGGCTGCCTATCGCGCTGCGGGACTTGAAGGGGAGGGCAACCTTGACCTGGTGATCTATCAGGCTCCGGTGATGGGCAGCATCGACGTGCTTGCGGCGACGGCCCCGTATGCGCAGGCGATGGTCGGTTCATCGGATCAGATGTGGCAGATAACCCCGTGGCAAGGGTTGCTGAGCATCCTGGAAGGGGCAGGGCGTGACGAGCTACCAGTGGTTGCAACACGCGTGGTGGAGGCGTACGCAGCCGCGGCAGGCCCGGAACGAGCGTTTAGTCTCGTCGCGTATGATCTGCGTCGCAGCGAAGCTTTCCTCGCCCAGGTTGAGAGCTTTGCGCTGGCCCTGCGCACCGAACTTACGACGACGAGCGCGGCGACGCGTCCTGCGTTACGTGAAGCACTGCGCCAAACACAGGTGTATGACTCATCGGGAAATGGGCTGATTCATGCGTTGAATCTAGGGAATGATCGAATTGCGGCGCAAGAAGATGCGCTGATCGACCTCTACAGCCTAGCGGTTGAGGTCGCGGCGATCGAGACGGCCTCGGATACCGTGCGAACAGCGGCTGAGACGTTGATTGTCTGGCTTGAGGATGCGGCCCAAACCCCGGTGTTGAGCCATCGAGCCAATGCAGGCACGAGCATAACGGGCTTTTCCATCGATTTTCCGAAGGCGCGCGGTCTCGCAATCTTTTTTCCTTCAGGCGAGCGACTTGGTCAACAACAGGCACTGTTTGAACAGTATGTCTTTGATCGGCCTGACAGTCAAACGAGTCAGCGTGAATGGGCGCGACTGCTGACAACCTATCTCGAACCAATCCCCGGGCGGGGGCCGGGGGGCATTACCGAGGGCACGGGCGGCATCCGTGCCTTGCCGATGCCTGGAGGGTTACAGCGACCATTCATCTATGTGCCGGTCGTAGAGCGATAGCGATGTACGGTCGTGCGATAATTGGTATGAGATGAGATGGGCATGATGCGAGGGTTTTCATTTGGCCGAAGCTGGTTGCGCATGTGTCGCACCAGGATCGAGGCGCGCTTGTCGAGTGAGCCAGCGTTGCGTTTGATGGAGCCGTTGCTGCGCCTTCCCCTGGGCTTTGAGGTGGCGACAGAGTACGCCGCGCTCATCGAGACGCCGACGACGCTGGGGTTGGTCGGGCCACCAGCCTCGGGGCGCTCGCTGGCCTTGATGCAACTTGCGGCGCACTGGGTGGCGCATCCACGTGATCTGCCCTTGCTCTATCTTGCGTTGAGTGACGACGATCTGCTCAACCTCCCCCCGCGGGCGGTGCTCGCGCGGGCAGCATATCAGGCTGGCTTGCCTGAGCAATTTGTCTCGCATCAGCGCCCCGGCCTGCTCTTGCTTGATGACTGGGAAGGGCTGCCCCTCGCTCGTCGGGCCATCTGGCAACAGTTTCTCGTTTCGGCCCAGCGAACATGGCCTACCTTGCGGATCGCCCTCACTCTCCCCCTGGGAGAAGCCTGGGACGGGGTGCGCATCTGTCCGCTTGCTTTGCCCACCGGAACAACCATGGCGCAGTGGCTTGCGCATCTCTTGCCAACCTACGATCTTGCCCCGCTGCTCGCGGCGCTCCATAGTGCGCCGCTGGCCCCGGTGCGCGAGAGCCTAGCGGATCTGGCGTTGCTGGCCCTGATCTACCCGCTAGGGGGCATTCCGTCTTCGCGGGCCGCGTTGTATGCGCAGGCTTATGCGCTGGCCGAGCCATTGCTTGCCAATTATCCCGTCATTGAAGTGGCAGGCACAGGCCTGCCCAGGCATGGCCGGATGCTGCATACGGGTGTCGCGATAGGCCGTCTTCACCTGCGTTCGTATGAACAGGCACGGGTGTTGGCCGATAACGATCCCCATGCGATTACCGATCTGCCGGTCGAAGAGCGCACGGCTGTCGCGGCTCTGAGCGCTGGTTTGCGCGTTGATCCTGTGCCCCTATTCGAGATGCTTGCGCGTGAAACGGACGACTTTGACAATCTGCGGGCCCTGGTGGCGTGTGTGCGTGAAATGCCGACCTATGCACCTGGGTTGAATCTGCGCCTGGTGGAATACCTGACGGCTTCTGGGGTTGACGAAGAGCGCCAGACCTTGCTGGCCCAACTGGCCCCTGTCTTGCCGGTGCTCTTTGTGGCGGCGGCAGCGCATGACGAAGCTCGGACGCTGGCGGCGATGCGGGCGACGGCCTCGTTGTTGGCGGCACTGCCAACGATCTGGCTAGAGCTTGGAGAACGACCGGGGGTGCCGATCACCCTGCGCAGACTCGCGGCTGACCTCTTGATTGACCTGGCCCCAACGCCCGAACTGCTTGCGGATGGCGCGTCTGATGCTCCAGGCGCAGCCTATGCCTTTCGGGCGTATGTTGCGGCCTGTGTTGATGGAGCAACGCGGCAATTGCTTGCGAGCGCACCGCTGCGTGAAGGGTGTGCCGCCCTTCTGACCGACGAGACGATGGGCACGCAGCGCACCCGGGCCGCGCTGGCGCTCCTCGATGATCCTGCTGTGCCTGAAGAACTGCGGGCCCTGGCCCTCGCCTGTGCCAACCGGCACGATCTCGTTGAAGAGGCGGCGGTCGCCGAGGCGCCCCTCTTGCGCCGGGCGGCGCTGCAGAGTCTTGCGAACGAGGCCCCATCGGTGGCGTTGCTTGCCTTGACGCGCGTCTTGATGCGGCCAGAGGCCACGCGCATTGCACGACGCGAGGTGCTTGAAGTGCTGGCAACGGTTCCACATCCTGGAAGGCCAACGCTGCTCGCCCGAATCGGTGTGAGTGCGGCCTTGCCGCTGACAACCCAGCTTGATGCGCTTGGCTTGCTTGCCCGGCAGAGCGGCGCTCCCAGCGTTGCACTGTTGCAGCGCCTGCTGATGCGCCCAGATTTGCCCCTTGTACTCCGCGTACGTGCCGCCGAGCATCTCGCGTCACGCGGCCTCCCGGAACTTGGGCCAATGTGGGTGGCTCTGCTTACGGGTGATGCGCCAGCGCTGCTGAAACGGGTTGCGGCCCTGGCGCTTGGCGACGTGGGTACGCATCCTGCCCGTGGTGCAACTGCGGCATTCGCGTTGCGGAGAGCATTGCAGCGAGCGATCCTTGATCCACGGCTTGCCTCGGTCATCGTTGAAGCTCTGGGCAAAACCGGCGACCAAACAGCGCTGTCGATCTTCACCGCACTGCTTGCGCCTTCGTTCATCACTGTGCTTGACGCGCACTGGCAACGGGTTGCCCCCGCACTCACCCAGACTCCGGCCCTGGCCTGGCCTGACCTGCCGTTACCGGCCTCAGTCCAGCGGATCCTGGCCGAGGCGCTGGCCGACAACCCCCGCTTGACGCACCCGGCAACCCGGTTTGCGGCGATGGTAGAGGCGCAGGCGGAACATGTGGCGCTGGCAGCAATTAGCGGGATGGCGCATCTGGCTCATACGGTGGGGATGCGCGAGCAAGTTGTGACCGCACTGCGTCGGGCGCTCTGGGCTGAACAACGACGCGACGTTGCGCAGGCCATGCTCATAACGCTGGCTCGGCTCAGTCATCCCGTCGAAGAACTGGCGGCATTGTTGCAGGCGACCGAGCTTGATCTGCAGTTACGCTTGATGGCGTTGGAGTGGATCGGCAGCGATCCTGCCGTGCAACGCATGTTCGGTGAACGCCTCGTCCAGCATTGCGACGAGCCAGCGATCCGTGCGGCTATGCTTGAACAGCTTGGTCATCCAGCGATACCGACCACCATTGTTGGCGCACTTGCGCGTGATCTTGGCGAAGACCCTCTGGTACGTTATGCCGCCATTGCCGCGCTTGGCCGCAGTGGCCAGCGTGACGCCCAGACGAGCCTGCTTGCGCTTGTCCGCGATCCGGCTGAAGCCAACGAGATCCGTTTTGCCGCGCTCGAAGCGTTGCCCGCCACGTTGACTGAGGCCAGCATGAGTCAGTTGAGGCACCTGTTTCATCAACATCAAGACGGAGCGTTGGCGCTTGCAATGGCACGTATTCTGGCGCACAATCGTGATGCAACCGGGCTAGCCTGCTTGCTGGACGCAGTGCAATCCGCCAGTGGCCCGGCGATCCTTGCCGTGCTCGACGTGCTGGGGCCACTCGATGCCCCACAGATCACCCCTGTGCTCACCCGGCTCAGCCAACGCTCAGCAGCGGCACCGGCGGTACGTCTGGCGGCGCTTGCGACCCTCTTGCGACGTGGTGAACAGGACGTGCTGCCATTGTTGCAGCGTTACCTGACTGACCCATCGCCCCCCGTGCGGGTGCAGGCCTATACGCTGCTCGAGGAGTTTGCTCCCGAGAATTTGCGCCTCGAAGACCCCCTGGATGATCCTGATGCGCCCCTGGTGCTGCGGCTGAAAGCCCTGACCTACCGTGCCGAGCGTACCTTTGATCCTGGCTGGCTCTGTGCATTGACCGGGAAGAGTGATCAACCGCTCGCGCTGCGTCTGGCAGCGGTCACTGCACTGGCGCGTGTGACCGAGCCGATCGTTGTTGTGAGGCTCGAAGCACTCTTGCACATACCCCAGGGTTGGCCCGACCATCCTCTGCCCATCATACGGCGGCAGTGCCTGGCAACCCTGGGGTGTCTGGCGCAAGGTGACGGTGCGTGTGCCGAAGCAGCCCTGGCGACGCTTGCCCGCCTCAGTTGTGAAGCAGGGCCGGTCGCCGTGCAACGGTCATGGGCAAGTGTTGTCTTGCTAGAGGCAACCGGGTAGGGGCAAGGGCGGCTTGAGCGCTGTCTGATACCTGGCAATCTAAGGGTGAACAGTTACTTTTTTGCATCCTCTTGTGAATCTATTGATTACAAGGTATACTGATCATCATTCATTTTGTTCATGAACAGCATTCGACAAAAGAACCAGCCTTGGCAAGGCTACAGGTGCAGAGGTCGAATGCGAAGAAAGGATTGCGGAGTATGTCCAATCAGAACCCGGTTTTATCGCTGGATGTCGATCTGCAACGTGGCATGGTTCCTATTTCGAAGGCAGCCAGTTCGCTCGCGATGCTGATGAAGCGAGCGCGTGAGCAGAATCAGCCGATTGTGATTACCCAGAAAGGCTACCCGAGCGGCGTCTTGCTGTCGATTGAACTCTTTACCGCACTGCGCACGATGGCCGAGGCAGCCGAAGCAGCGAAGGGGAAAACTACGGCTGAGCAGACTGACGGCTAAGGATAGCCGGGAGGCCTTCTCGGGGAAGCTAGGTTGGCGTACATAGATGTCTTCCCAAAGACAAAGTGGAATTCAAGGGTAACTGCGCTGTTTTCTGGGTGTTGTCACTCTTTTACCCTCGACTCGTAGTGCCGACTTCAGTCGGCTGAAAGGGTGTGAGCATCGTTCGCCACCACGTGGTGAACCTTTGGAGTGCCGGCTTTAGCCGGCTAAAGCCGGCACTGCAAAGCAAACCGTCGCCTTTTCAGACAGCCTCTTAGGAGCGAAGCGTCGCGGGCGTCCCGACGACCAAGATGCTTCGTTTCACAATTTTGACACCTAAGCAATGTATACGTGCGCGAAGTTGGGAGAAACCAATGCGACGGCGTGGAGATCTTGAAGCATTGGAGGGCGCTAGGCTTCCCCTAAATGAGATCGTGGAGGGGAATTGTCTTGAGGTGCTCACACGCTTGCCTGCACAATCGGTCGACATCATTTTTGCCGATCCGCCCTATCATCTACAACTTGCACAAGAGTTGTTACGACCCGATCAAACCGTCGTGGCTGGCGTTGATGACGGCTGGGATCAGTTTGTTGACAGTGCAGCGTACGACCAGTTTACCGAGCAGTGGCTGAGCGCGTGTCGGCGGGTCTTGAAAACTGACGGTACCATCTGGGTCATTGGGTCGTACCACAATATCTTTCGTGTTGGCAAAATCATGATGGATCTGGGCTACTGGATTCTCAATGATATCATCTGGCATAAAACGAATCCGATGCCCAATTTTCACGGGACACGTTTCCAGAACGCGACTGAAACGTTGATCTGGGCCAAAAAGTCAAAAGAACAGAAACGCTATACCTTTCATTACCAGGCGATGAAGCATTTCAATGACGAAAAACAGATGCAAAACGTCTGGCATCTGCCGTTGTGTACCGGGGCCGAGCGGCTGAAGATCGATGGCAAGAAAGCTCATTCGACGCAAAAGCCCGAGGCGCTGCTCTACCGGGTGTTGCTAGCTTCAACGAATCCTGGCGATCTTGTGCTTGATCCCTTTTTTGGTTCGGGGACAACTGGTGCCGTCGCCAAGAAGTTGCAGCGCAACTACATTGGCATCGAAATTGCGCCGGCCTATATTGAACTTGCCCGTCGGCGGATCGATAGCATCCCCGACTCAGCGTTGAGCGAGCGTGAGTTGGTGACTCCCTCGCGCCGTCACCAACCACGCATTAGCCTGGGTCAACTGATTGAAGCGCACTACCTTGCCGTGGGTCAGCGCCTCTTTTCACGCGATCGGCGCGAAGAGGCGACCGTCAAGGCTGATGGGCATCTCATCTGGCGCGATCAGCACGGCTCGATGCATCAACTTGCCGCGCTGGCGCAGCAACGCCCTGCCTCGAATGGCTGGGAATATTGGTACTGCGAAGATGACACCGGCAACCTTATCAGCATTGATGACCTGCGCGAACGCTATCGCCGTGAGCAAGGCCTGGCCTAACTTTGTCAGCACCCTGTTATGTTTGCAAATCCTGTGCAAAAAGTTTGCAATTGTGGTATGCTATAGCTACACAACAAAGAAACGAGCTTCCCGAAGTTCTAGAAAAAAGGAAAAGCAAAGATATGGTTGCGATGCAGGTTGAAACAAGCGCTCGGCACGAAGAGCGGCGTTATAGTGTTACTGAGCGCTATCTGGATGGCCCGCTGGGGCCGACCCGGTACTGGGCTTCGACGCCTGTGCAGGGACTGCCGGTCGTCTTCATTCATGGGTATGGCGCCCTGATTGACCACTGGCGCAAGATTGTGCGCTCGGTGGCCCGCGAGCACACCTTTTACGCGCTCGATCTCTATGGATTTGGCTACTCGGCGCGGCCTGAAGGCCAGCCCAGCAAGGTCCGTTGGGCCGAGCAGATCGCTCATTTTGTGCAAAAGGTTGTTGGTGGACCAGCGGTCATCGTCGGCCACTCGATGGGGGGTGTGGCGGCAACTGAATTTACCCGGCGTTTCCCTGAATTGACCAGAGCGCTCATTCTCGTCAACAGCTCGGGCATGCAACTCTACGAGCGCCCGTTGACCCCGACCGATCAGGTCTTGTTGTCGCTAATCGGCGCCCCAGTGATTGGCGAGACGGTCGCCGGCATCTTTGGCAACGAATGGGGGGTGCGTCAGAGTTTGCTCGCCTCGTATCACCGGAAAGAAGCGGTCACGCCTGAGTTGGTCGAGACCTTCAGCGGTCCGTTGCGCCGCTTTGGGGCCAATTCATACCTTGCGGTCACGCGCTCATCGGTACGCTTTGGCATTGATATGCAACCAGGTGAATACAACGGGCCAACGTTGCTCATCTGGGGGGCCGAAGACCGCTCGATCCCGCCCTCGGATGCCGAGGCAATCAAGCGGCGGATCTTGCCCCAGGCCGAAATCGCCATTCTACCCGACACCGGCCACTGCCCCTTCGACGAAACCCCCGAACTCTTCACCGACGCCTTGCTCCCGTGGCTGGCGAAACTTGGATAGATGACGATCTGCCGCCTAAACGGGCCAACTTCGTTGGCCCGTTTAGGCGGCAGAACAGTGCGCAACAACGGTCGTTCCCCTATCGATCAAAGTTCGCTTCAAGCCGATCCGCGAGGGCGTCAGTCAGCATGAGCCGGGTGCGGGGCAAAAGGGGCGGTAGTTGGTCGGGCAGAAAGAAGCCGGTACCAACGTTTTCGTGCCCCGTTGGGCTCAGGGTGCCACTCGCGATCCGCGCCCGAAAGAAGATCGTGAGGATCTGGGCCTGATCGCCGTTGGGGTAGGTCCACTGAAAATCGTGGCCGCCATAGACGCCGATCAGGCGCTCGGCTTCGAGTTGCAGGCCAGTCTCTTCAGCGACCTCGCGCGCCATGCCATGCGCCGGAACTTCATCAAGCGCAATCGTGCCCCCCGGCACATCCCACAACATCACGTCGGCGCGCCGACACAAGAGGATCGCTCCCTCTTCGTTGCGTACAAAGGCGCACGCTCGTACTTGCAAGATCCGTTGATGTCCGACATAACTTCGCAACCAGCGTGTATATTTAATGGTCATTCGTGGATCCTTCTAGATCGCCAGGCGAAAACCCGTAAATTCGTTGCGCACGGTCGGCGCGAGCCGAAACCGACATGCACACCGGGCATAGCCCTGTGGATTGACATAACATCCACCGCGCATCATGCGCCGCCCCTCACGAGTTGGATCTTCGCGTCCGTCGTTGCGCTGATACGGGTACAATGCGTCAAGGCTAGCGGTCCATTCCCAGACATTGCCCGCCATATCATGTGCGCCGATGGGGCTGATGCCTTCGGGCCGACTGCCGACAACGCTGCTGCTGCCAAGGTTGCTTTCGCGCGTGTTGGCCAGCTCAGCCCGAAATTCGTCGCCCCACGGAAACTGTCGTCCATCAGAGCCTCGTGCTGACCGCTCCCATTCCGCTTCGCTGGGCAACCGGAAGTGGTATGGTGGCGCAAGGCCTTGCACCACAACCGACGTTTGTTGCAGCGAAGCGGTGAGCCATTGGCAGAAGGCGACGGCCTCGTGCCAGTTGATATCAACCACCGGGTGATCGTGCAGGGCCGCAGGTGGCAGCGTGCCACGCCAATGGAGTGGTGGTGCGATGCCGGTGGCCCGCACAAAGGTGGCATAGAGCGCATTCGTCACGGGCGTTGCGGCCAGGGCAAAAGCCGGTAGCGCGACCTCGTGTTGCGGTGCCTCTTCACGATAACTCTCACGGGTACCACCATAGCGTCGCGCGAGCGCTGACAGATCGCGCTCGAACGTGCCCATACGGAAGACGCCGGCAGGGACATGCAGAAAGATGGGCAGCAGATCAGCGTTCATAAATCCGATCTAGACGGGCCAGTTCCCGTGTGTAGACAGTCTGCGCAAAATGTTCAATATCGGTTACATTGCGCACCGCGTCGTAGCCTTTGACGAGAAAATCGTGCGCGATCTCGATCCCGGCCAACTTTGCCACCAGGCGGGAACGGTGCAGGCCGATCCCAAGCAACTGTGAACGTGAGAGCCGAAAGACATTGTAGAGGCTGGTGTCAACGAGCTTCAACTGGGTCAAACGGTCATCATAGTTGTCGGCGAGCCGATAAAAATAGTCATACGTCACTTCGTCAAAATCAGTGCCTGTGTTGTGACGAAACATCAGACGGGCCAACCCCCCGTCAAGCCTGTTGGTGAGATCGAGCAGTTCGAGAACAACCTCAACATCACGTACATGAACTCCCGGCAGCATTTGCAAAATATGCTGCAGCCGACGGGCACCAGCATCGCGCGCGGTAAAATCCCGCGGGCCGTACATTTCCGAAAAAAAGAACTCACCGACCAGATCGTACTGTGGGATCTCGGCCAGATCACTATAGTCGCGCCGGAGGCGGTTGGATTGAAAGATCTGCAGCGCGATGCGGTATTGTGTCAGAGTTGTCATCAGGTCAAACGATCAAGCTGCACACGAGCGCGGGCGGCAAAGTCGCTCGATGCGTCGAGCTGGATAACCGTGCGGTAAGCACGGATAGCTTCTGCGGTATTGCCCATCGCCTCGGCGACGAGCCCACGATAAAACATGGCTTCGACAAAATCAGGCCGGTACGTAAGCGCCTGATCAAAGGCGCTCGCTGCGGCGGGATAACGTCCCTGAGCATAATAGGCTCGCCCGAGCCAGTAGGCAGCATCAGGAAAGTTGGCCTCGAGCTGAATGGCCCGGTTGAGATCACTCATCGCTTGTTCTTCATCGTTTTGCTGAAGGGCAAGCACCCCTCGCCGGTAGAAGGTCTCAGCAATGGTATTATTTGCGGCAATAGATTGATTATATGCGTTCATCGCCTCCTTCTGACGCTGTTGTTCTTGCAAGAGTTTGCCTTTGAAGAGCAGGGCTTCGGCATAGGTGGGCCGTTGGGCAAGCCCCTGATTGACGATCTCCAGGGCAAGGTTGCTCTCGCCCTGGGCATGACGGGTCTGCGCCAGCCCGAGATAGGCTTCAGCAAAGCCTGGATCGAGGGCGAGGGCCCGGTTGTAGCGTTCGGCGGCCCCATAGAAGTCGCCCCGGCGCAAGAGGCTCTCGCCCACCCAGAACTGGGCATGCGCACTTGTTGGGCCATCAGGCAGCGCCGCCGCTGCTTCGAAATAACTTTGCGCAAAGCCCCAGTTGTCTTGCGCAACGGCAATCAGGCCGAGGCCAAGCTGGGCGCTGACGCGATTGGGGTCGAGGCGGCTCGCCTGGGTGTAGAATTCACTTGCCAGGCTCAGGTTGTTGCTGCGTCGGTGAAGATCGCCAAGCGCGATCAGCGCCTGCACGCGCAGATCGACCAGGGTGGGCTCGGGACTGCCTGCGGTCAATTCGAGGACGCGCTGTTGTTCGCCAAGCGCGGCTTCAAGCCGCCCACGGGCGGCATAGGCCTGCCCCAGTTTGAAGTGTACGTGGGCTACCCCAGGTTGTGCGGCAAGGGCTTCACGATAGGCCGTGATGGCCTGATCATACGTGCCATGCGCCATAAAGGCGTCCCCAATGCGTTCCAGGGCCTCGGGATCACGCAAGCCCTGTTCGAGAATGGCCTCGTATTCGCGATCGGCCTGGGCTGGATCATTCAGTGGCCCGTGATAGAGATCGGCAAGCACCAGCCGTGCATCAAGGTTGGTGCTATCAAAACGAAGGGCGTCGCGGAGCGCACGTTCGGCTCCTTGGTAATCACCCAGGCGCATTAGCGTTTCGCCTAACTCAAAGGCCGCGATGCTATTGCGTCGCTCAAGCCGTAACGCGTCGCGGTAGATATCACGGGCACGTTCAGGATGGCCGGCATCGTTGTATAAACGCGCCAGTTCAATCGCCGCCATTGCGTTCGTGGTACTCAAGCCGAGCAACTGGGTTTCGGCCTTGGCCCAGCCATCCGGCCCGCTGAGCCGTAATAGGCGCGCATAGCTGATCGTCGTCAGCGATCCGGGCCGGAGCTCCTGCAAGGCTGCGTAATGGGCGAGGGCGGTTGCCCAATCGCCCTGTGCCTCGGCAAGCCGCGCCAGGGCGACATGACTCGGAAAGAAGGCACTGTTGCGCGCCAAGGCTTCGTTGAAGAAACGCGTCGCATCACCTTCCTCGCCCCGCTCAAAGGCGACCATGCCCCGCCCAAAGTAGCCCTCTGGTTGCTGGGGAGCCAACTGAATCGCTTGATCATACCGCTCAGCAGCTGGCTCTGGCTGGCCCTGCAGGCGGTACGTTCGGCCCAGTGCATTGACAACGGCAGGAAGATTGGGATTCCGCTGATCGATCTCATCAAGCACGGCAAGACTCGGCGAACGGGACGCCCCGGTGCCAAAGAGGGCCGCCAGAAAGCCTGGTCGGTCACTCAGTGTGGTACGCTCGATCTCACCATGCACTAGCGCATAATAGTAGCGCTGACGGTCACGGTTGCGTTCCGAACCTACGGCCTGTGAACTCGCGAGCAGACCAGTTCCGGGGAAGGCGGCTGCTTCGGTGACGGCGCGTCGTCGCCATTGGATGCTCTCTGCTTCGCTTGCCTCGAACGCACGCTGCAGATCGGTCAGAATCTGCTGCAACGCCCGAACTGGTTGTATCGGGGCAATTTCGAGTTCCCAGATCAGCGCTCCCCTGGTTTCGAGTTGGCGGGCAAGCGCGAGCAGGGCTTGCTCTTCATACCGACGGGCTTCGTGCCGCTGATTGAACATCACCCGCAATGGCGTCGGGACGAGTCGTGTGTCCCGGCGCATCTGCTGTTCTGCCTCCTCCAGCGTGGTGTTCGCCGCCTGCAATTGCCCGGTCTCACGATAGCCAGTCGTCAATTGAAACAAGAGCGGTGCGCTGACTGGCAACAGATTCCGAGCCTGTTCGAGTTCAACCAGGGCATCGGCAGGCCGTTGCTCACGGAAGGCGAGCAGCGCCAGATTGAACCGCAGTTCGCCGAGATCGCGTCCATCGAGCCGTTGCACGACTTCGGCATAGGCAGCCAGAGCCTCGGGGTTGCCGCCATCAAAGAGGATCGCCCCGAGATTGTTGGCGAGCAGGGCCTGCTCGTGACCGGGGAGGGCAAGCGCCTGGCGGTATTGGCTTGCTGCGTCGTCGATAAGCCCACGCGCCCAGAAGATGTTGCCCCGCAGGGCATAGATCAAAGGGTTTTCAAGCGCCGCATAGTCTTCTTGCAACTGATCAAGGCGGTTCAAGGCCCGATCCGGTTCACCCATCGCATAATCGTAGAGCGCCACCACGAGTGGGGCAAGCACGGCTTGACCATTAATAGCTTCCGTCGTCAGGATGTAGCTGCGGGGCAACGTAAACCGACTGAGATAGCCATCCCAGGCGTTCGGGCCATAGATGCCCGTCGGTGTATAGATAAGGAAGGGGCGCAGGGCCGCCTGATCCAGCAGGCTGCCCGCCTCGACCTGGCCCCAAATCAACAGATCCGCCTCGACATCAACGGCCATAGCCAGCGCCTCGACCGGATCAGTTGGGCGTCGTCGGGCAACACTCGCTACAATCGCCCGCTGACCGGCGCCTTGCAACACCCGCACCAGTTCGGTCGCAACACTCTCCCCGGTCGTCCCATCCCCACCATCGTCAAACGGAGCCACCACCACAATGAAGCGATCCGCTCGACTGACAAACTGATCCTGCATGAGCAGATAGCCAGCCCCGACGATCATCAACCCAACGATCAGCGCCAGAACCAGCGCCTGACGACGACTCAGCGTGCGCAGATACATACGGAGACGCGCCATACGCTTGCCACGACGGGCACCACGAGCTTCGCGCTCGGTAGCGTCAGCCGTTCCTGGTTCAGCATGTGGCGTCGCGGGCAGAACGTCATCGGTACGTCGCCGTCGCACAATCAGCAACGTGGTAACAACTGCCCCCACCACTGTGAGTAGTCCAAGCAGGACTAGCAGCACAAGTGTATTCATACGATTGAGATCCCTCGTATGCCCAGCGTGGCTCAGTCACTGCTGCGCATCTGCAGCAGGATCTTGAGGTTGCCGCGGGCCGCAGCAAACGCTTCAAGCGCCCTCGTCAGCGGATAAGTAGCCGTGATCAGTGGTGCAGTTTCGATCAGACCGCGCTCGAGCAGACGCAGGGCCGGGGCAAAGGGTCCACAACGTGAGCCAAGCAGTTGCACTTCATCAACGACCAACATGGTCAGATTGATCTCCGAAGCCGCCTCAAACGTACTTTTGAGCACCAACCGTCCCCGTGGGCGAACAAGCCGACGGGTTGTTGCGAGGCCAGCAGGTTGCCCCGTACAATCAACGACAACGTCAAACGATCCCGTTGCCAGATGATCTTCGGTGGTGCAGATAATGCCCTGGCGCTGATAGACACCCCAGCGCTCGGGGTGGCGCCCAACCAGGGTCAGATCGCATCCAGTGAGCCGTAAGACCTGGACAATCATCGCCCCAAGCTTGCCGTCACCAACTACGGCAACCCGCTCGGTGGGCCGGATATGGCTCTGTTCAACAATCTCAAGCGCTGCCGCCAGAGGCTCGACAAAGACTGCCGCCGTGTCGGGCACGGCTGGGGGGACGGCATGCAGACAACTCACCGGTAGGCTAAAACACTCGGCCATGACGCCATCGCGCCGGTCGATGCCGAGCGTTGTGCGCTGCGGACAATGGGGCGCATCGCCCCGGCGACAGGTCGCACAGACACCACAGGCAGCATTGATTTCGCCGACAACGCGTTGCCCAACCCAGGCCTGATCTTCACACGCAATGACGGTGCCAACAAATTCATGCCCAGGAACGCCTTGAAAGCCCATGTACCCACGCGTGATTTCAAGATCGGTATTGCAGATACCAGCCAGATGCGGACGAATCAAGGCCTCGCCGGGGCGCAACGCGGGGTCGGCATACGTTGTCACCAGGTTGAGTGAACCATCAAAAACCAGGGCTAGCATAGCGCCTCAAGGGGACAGAGCACATCCTTCTTCTCTGCTTGATTATACTACATTCTCATCTTGCTCATCGAGCCGAATGCGTTCATTCGCTGTCTGGCTTGACTCGACATAACGACCAGGCATCATCAGGCTGGTCCAGCCCCCAGCGTCGCGCAGGGCAAAGGGGTCGCTCTTGCCACGAGCGGCGCGGGTTGCCCAGGTATGGCGCAAGTCGTGCGGCGCAAGCCCGGTGACGCCAATCCGTTCGCCGAGCAGCGCAACCCGGTCGCGGATGGCCCTGGTTGACATAAACCCCCAGAGTTCACCATTCTTACGTGAGCCGCGCAACAGCGGGCCGCTGGCGAGCGCATCATTCGCAAGGTAGGCCCGGGCTGCCGCGAGACTATCAGTTGGCAGGTGGTGCGTCTGGGTTGTATGCACCTTCTCACGGTAGAACGTCAGCGTGCCATCACGGAGATCGATGCTCGCAACGGTCAGCGCCGCGAGTTCGCCGACGCGCAGGCCAAGATCGAGCAGCAGACAGACGAGCAACGCATCGCGGCGGCCCTGGGGCGTATCAGGCTGCTCCTTCAAGGCCTGCACCTGGGGCGTCGTTAAGACGATCGCCTGGGCCTTCTTGCTCCCCACCCGAGTCGGCGTAGAAGTGCGTCGTCGCTGGGTGTCCATCGCCCGCGCCTGGCGACCACTATACCCGCGTACCGTCCGGATCAGCGCGAGCGCATCTGCGGTCAGCACCCCAGCTTCATAGGCGAGCAGACAATAGCGTCGCACGGTCGCCAGACGCACATTGATCGAGCCAATCGCATAGCCCTGCTGCAACTGCCACTGCACAAACCCACTGACGAGGCCATGGGTCACATTCTCCCAGGCTTCAGGCTGGGTCGGCAAACGCGCCCCCAACGCCGCAGCCTCCGCCTCAGGGATCGCCTTGATCGACCCGAGGAAAAAAGCAAAGAGCGCCAGATCCGCCTCCTGGCGGCGCAGCGTATCATCATCAATGCGCCCACGGTACTCAGCGAACGTCGTCGCCAGCGCCGCAACATTCGCCGCCGCCGCGGCGCTCGGATCGATCCTTGGACGCAGCGTTCGCCCTGGTGGGGGCGGTGTTTCGTTTTCTTTACTTATGTCAACCATATTTCGCGTTTTTTGATATAACTTCCGATTACCCATACTAATCGGAAGTTATTGTAACCCAGGCGGCAAGCCCTGTCAACTGGCCGGTAGACGCAAAGACGCAAAGCTGTGTGGGGAGATGAAGCCAACCTTTGCGCCTTTGCGCCTTTGCGCCTTTGCGTCAAATCCTCAGCGAGCTGTGTGGGGAGATGAAGCCAACCTTTGCGCCTTTGCGTCAAACCCTCAACCGCAAGGTGCGTAAGGAAGGCGCTTACCTCAGACGCTCCCATCTCGCGGGGGTGGCACAACTGGTGAAAGCGGACGAAGCGACGCACCCAACCGACATAGGCCTCTTCGGTGCGGAGTGAATAGTGTTTCCGGCGGATCTCGCGCAGCGACGCGTCCGGATTGAACAGGTCAACAGCAGCGTCAAACGCGGTCGCATGTTCAAGGACGCCATCCGCCTCTGGCGTGGGGTCATTCGCGATCTGGTCATCGAAGTCGCCTGCGGCCTCCACAATTTCCGGCTCCGCTTGTTTCCTTGGAAGCCACTCAGGTAAATCGGCATAATCTTTATTATCTAACCCTACTGGGACTTTGCAGCAGCCCTGGCCGCTCATCAACCTCTCCTTATCTTTGCAAGGCACGCGTGGTATACTAGTCATCAGGCAGGTTGTATCAGATGAGGTGACACGGAGAGGCATCCGGGATGGAGATTGCCGTTATCATCTGCCCAGCTCCAATCGAGGAAAAGCTCGCAACCAAGCACCACGTCACGGTGCGCGAAGCTCGACAAGTACTCCTCTCCGCACCACGCATACGGTTTGCTGAGACCGGGCACACGGCGGGTGAGGATGTCTATGTCGCATTTGGACAGACGTTCGGTGGACGCTATCTGAGCGTGTTCTTCGTCTACAAACGTGACGCGGCGACGGCGATCATTATCAGTGCGCGCGCTATGAGTGAGAAGGAGCGACGGGCCTATGGACGCAAATAAGGGCAGTTCCATTTCGCACGCGACCACGCTCGAAGCCATGGGAGCCTTCTGGGATACCCACGACTTCACGGACTATGATACGGATACGCCGGATGTCCCGTGTAGCATTGCGCGGGCTGTGCCGCTTGAAGCCGAGCTATGGGCAGCGCTCGAGCGGCAAGCACAGGTGCGCGGCGTGAGCCTGGAAACGCTCGTCAACTTATGGCTGCAACAAAAGCTGAGCGAAGAAGCGCGACCGGCGGCCTAATGGTGAGGCGACCACGAGAGCGACGTGGTTGCCACGGTCATAGACCACGTGCGCTGCTTCAGTGCATAACACCGGGCCAGGGCAGCATCTTCCGGCAAGCATCCACCACAAACGTTGCCGTTCGTTCCCCCGCACCACCTGGAACGAAACGATCAGGAGATGCGTTGAAGCATCAGCATGCATCCTCCCCAGCCATCAGCGATGTCTTCCCCTTCATCGCTTTTCGATGCGATAAAGCCTGCTTATTGCGTGCTAAAGCCATCCGCTCATACTGCCCAACCCGCGCGTGCAGGCGACGCCGCTGGCACGACCCGCACGTTGGGCGCGATCTTGAACGTTCGACGCTGACAACAGGCGTATCGATCTATCGAACCTGCCAGCGGCGCGCCTGAAGCGCAGCGTTGGGCGGCTCTACCAACTCCTCTGTTTGATAGTACAATATCCTACGTGAGGCATACGCTACCGACGGGAGTATCATCATGACGTTTACCATTGAGACGGAACAAGAAACTGACAGCCGCTGGATTGCCGAGATCATGGAACTGGCCGGGGTACTCGCCTATGGTACAACCCGCGACGAAGCACTTGCCCGCGCAAAGGCACTGGCCCTACGCGTGATTGCGGAACGACTGGAGCATGGTGAAGAACCCTCTGCGCTCACGACGATTGCATTTGAGGCAACGCTCGTATGAGTTCGTGGTCAGCAACCAAAGCACGCCGCGTTCTCGCGGCGCTTCTTCGGATCGGGTGGCACATCAAACGAACCTCTGGCTCTCATCGAACCATGGTGAGACCCAATTATTTTATGGGGCGCTTCCCACCCATCGAGTTGTCCAGCGCAATACGTTCACTATCGATGATCTGTTCCAGCAGTTGCAGCCACGGTTGCATGACAATGTGCCTGCTGAAAACCGTCCCATTGGGGAGCCTTACGGCATGGCGACTATCGAATTCAGTGACGGCAACGAACACGATCATCTGATTTACGATGAGACATTCGCTGTAGAACTCTTCCAGGTCGCATGCGCAAACCTCATGGAGGATGAGGAGTTTGGCGCAGAAATTGTCACCGCTGAGTGTGCCAGGCTTGGAGGCACGCCACCCGAAAAGCTGGAGGGATTACGCTGGGGTTACGCTTACGCCATGTCGACGTCCTCACCGCGTATGAAGACCACGCCCACGATATTGCTGATAGCGATCTCCTCGACCGGGCAACGGCATTAGGCCGAGTCCCCTTTCCCCAAGATGATGATCTGCGCACTGCGCTGCGTCCGAAGCCTTCTTCATTGATAACATACCTCGCAATGCCGCAGCGGTGCAGCAACGTGGGATGCGGGGATGTGCCCGTATCCGTGCAGGACGCTCCGTCGCACCACATATCGCCACACGTCACGAAGTCGAGCCCGTTCTCACCGCAGTGTGATCGATATCGTTCGCACGGAGTAGCACCATATACATCGGGAGCGTTGGACGTGCCAGTGCTGCTTTTCCTGCCATCATCATAAGAGCTCCATCAACGATAACCCCTTGCCCCAAACCAAGCCGTGCAGCCTGACGCCCCTAGCGCGGCTCTACACTTGCGGATATGCCAGCGGCGCATCTGACGCTTTGGGCAATTTTCCGCACTGGAATGCGCTATAATCCTTTTGCTTTCGTGCCGACCCTCGCCTCGCTCTACCGAAACTGCCAGCGACGCGCCTGACGCTCACCGTTGGGCCGCCTCAATTTTAGCCGCCACACGTTGAAGGCTGCTCAGGCGAGCGCCCGTTGTGCGAGGTCGAACACGTGCCGTGATCATCAGCCGTTGGGAGTGTCGAGCGGAAGAACCGGCATCGAGAACGCTCCTACCGAGGACACGTTGCGTTTGGCATCCCTTGCCGCACGCCTCTCTTTCATGGTATGATATGAAGCAGCAGAACGTGCGTTTTACCTCGATATGGAGGCGTCTATGACCGCACAACCAAAGCATTATGTCACAAGCGATGAGTATTTAGCATTCGAGCGCACGAACGACGAAAAACATGAGTACCTCGCAGGGATGATCTATGCGATGTCTGGTGCAAGTGCGCGCCACAACCGTATTGCGGGGAGTACCTATGCAACACTGTATGCGCAACTACGCCAGCGTCAATGCACGGTATATCCAAGTGATATGCGGGTAAAAGTCATTCAGACCGGGCTCTATACGTACCCCGATATTACTATTGTTTGCGGTAACGAACAGTTTGAAGACAAGAAAGAAGACACCCTCCTTAATCCGACCGTTATTATCGAAGTATTGTCGCCATCAACAGAGAAATATGATCGCGGAAAGAAATTTCAGCATTACCGTGCAATTCTTTCACTGCGTGAGTATATCTTAATCGCACAGGAAACCTATCACATTGAGCGATTTGTACGGCAAAGTGACAATACATGGGTCTTATCAGAGGCAACCAACCGAGAAGACACTATTGAGGTTACTACTGTTCAGTGTGTCCTCCATCTTGAAGAGGTCTATGAGAAGGTAACATTTTCATCAACCGAAGAAGAGCAAGGCGAAACAGCGTAAGGCGGACGCCGCTGGCGCGGCCCGTGAGTTGGTGCGTTTTTCATGCGCGTGACGTGCTAACGTGCGGTGCCATCTAGCGAACCCACCAGCGGTGCCGCTGAAGCCCGGCGTTCGGCGCACTGCCAGTCTGCAATCGAGAAAGGTCATATGGAAATCGAGCACTTTGTCCAGCAGATGCTCGCCAATGCTGAGCGGATTCGCTCTCTCGTGCAAGTTGTCCCCAGCAGCCAAGCACGTTGGAAGCCAGATGAGGCGTCCTGGTCAATTCTGGAGGTGGTCGGTCATCTCTACGATGAGGAGCGCTTGGATTTCCGCGTTCGATTGGACTTCACCCTTCATCGCCCCGGTGAGCCTTGGCCGGCGATCAATCCCCAGGGCTGGGTGCAAGAGCATCACTACAACGAGGGAGATCTTCAGGAGTCACTCGGCGGCTTTCTCGCAACGCGGGAGGATTCGGTGCGATGGCTGAGAGGGTTGTCATCCCCGAATTGGACAGCAGTGTATGAAGCGCCGTTTGGGCAGATCAGGGCAGGCGATCTATTGGCTGCTTGGGTGGCACACGATCTGCTTCACATGCGGCAGTTGGTGGAACTGCATTGGGGCTACCTGGTGGGGGGAGTGAAGCCCTACCAGGTGCAATATGCGGGAGAGTGGTAGGAGGCCAGGGATAGGGCGCTTATACTTCCTATGCCTTCCCATGCGCTCCTATGCGCCGCTTATGTTTCCTAGACGCGAGGTTCCCATGGATTATGCAATAGCACGCGATGAGGCAATGGCGCAACTCGCCCGCAGCAAGCGACGGGCGTACCTGGCGCTGCTGGTGGGCAGCGTGCTGGTGCTCATCCGCGCTGTACGACGGCAAGAACGGCGGGCGCGACCAGGTGGTGCTGGCCGTCGTACAGCTGCGTGACGTGATGGTGTGAGCACGCGGGTGCGCTTCCAACGGCTGCCAGCGGCGCAGGTGAAGGAAGCGTTGGGGCGGCTAAAGCAGCGTCATTCTACTTCCATTGGTGGGGATGGTACAATAGGGCCAGTGCTCTGCGCGCGTACATCAATCAGCACTCCCTTGAAGATATGCTGCGACGGGTCGTGCGTGAGGAACTCCGCAAGAGCGCGTAAGCGCACGTCCAATTTGGCGGAGCAAACCCAGAATGGGTTGAATAAATAGTAGATAGACAGAAGAGGACAAGCATGTCAGTCTACATACCAGCGATGCTCACTGAAGGGGAATATTTGGCCTTTGAGCGCATAAGCGAGCAAAAGCATGAATATTATGATGGGATCATCGTTGCCCAGGCGGGCGGAAGCGCCGCACATAATCGGATCACGATGAATGCCTTGAATAGCCTCTATAATCAGTTGATTAATCGCCCCTGCACGGTCTATTCGAGTGACATGCGGGTGAAAGTTCCACGCAAAAATAGCTATGTGTATCCGGATGGCGTCGTCGTGTGTGGCGAAGAACGCTACGACGATACTGGAGATACGACCCTCTTAAACCCGATCGTCATCATTGAAGTGCTGTCACCCTCAACCGAACGCCACGATCGAGGGAAGAAATTTGAGTGGTATCGGACAATCGAGAGCTTAGAAGAGTACGTATTGATTGCCCAAGAAACGCAACGCATTGATCATTTCCGGCGGCAGTCAACCAGTTTATGGACGTTTACCTCGATAGGTGCGGAAGAAGCACAGCTCTATCTCGCCTCAATCGATTGCACTTTGATCCTCAATGCCATCTACCACAATATATAAGTTCTGAAACTGAATAGCAGCGGCGCGTACCAGTGGCACACCTTCTACCAACAGCGGCGCACCCGGGCGAATCACCTCCGATCATCTGCGATCCTGGCATCGAAGCGAGGCACCCGCAAGGGGTGCCCCTACAGGGCCGGGGGCCGGGCCCGGTGTACGGGCACCCCTGGCGGGTGCCCTGGCGGGTGCCCTGGCGGGTGCCCTGGCGGGTGCCCTGGCGGGTGTACGGGCGGGTGTACGGGCGGGTGCCCTGGCGGGTGTACGGGCGGGTGCCCTGGCGGGGTGCATACACGGAAGATGCCATCGCCCTGAGAGAGCCTCGGCTCAGTCTTGACAATGAACTGTCTTGATGTGTACTCTTTGTATATACGCTAAGGCATGTTTCAGAATTGAGTATGCTTGCTTGACCGTAGCGCATTCATTTCTGGAAAACCATCAGTCGGCTGAGCCTGGAAGCCGACTGAAGGAGGAGCAATGCAAAGTAAAGTTCAAAAATGGGGTAACAGTCTCGCGCTCCGGATCCCCAAGTCGTTTGCCGCAGAAATCGGTCTTTCCGATGGCACCCCCGTTGAGCTTACGCTTGTTGAAGGGAAACTCGTTATTGCACCGCTCCCTGTCCCAAGCTACTCCTTGGAAGCTTTGCTTGCTGGGATTACGCCGGCCAACCTTCACGGAGAACTGGACACGGGAGCGCCTCAGGGTACTGAGGTGTGGTGATGACGTATATTCCATCACGAGGTGACATTGTCTGGCTCACCTTCAATCCTCAAGCAGGCTCGGAACAAGCAGTTCGCCGGCCAGCAATTGTACTCTCACCGTCCACATACAACGGGAAAGTTGGACTTGCCATTTTCTGTCCCATTACGAATCAAGTCAAGGGATATCCGTTCGAAGTAGCCTTGCCAAAGGAACTTCCAGTTACCGGTATCGTACTATCGGATCAAGTCAAGAGCTTGGACTGGAGAAGCCGAAATGCGCAATTCGCGGGTCAAGTGCCGACAGAGGTCCTCAACGAGGTGCTGCAAAAAGTGTCAGCGCTTCTTTTCCTACCATCATCATAAGAACCTCATCAGTTCAACCAAAGCATTATGTCACAAGCGCTCTTCGGAAGCTTGTTGAGGAAGCGCGGCATGTGAACAGTAACCGGGATAAGGTTCGGCGTTCGCAAGAGATCGCTTACAAATTCATGTCCGCTATGGCGGGTGACTTGCCAGGGTTTGAGGAGGCGACCAGGGCGTTGTTCGCAGGAGACCATGAACAGTTTCATAGCCTCATTTCTTCATGGCCTGTCGATGTCCGGGATTATGTCCGAAAGCTTTCAGCATCTGCTTTCCAACGTGAACATGCCACCTAAATCTGCGTCATCTGCGGATGATCAGGAGGACTTTGCATCAGCCTTGCACGATCATGGATCGATCGGGTGTCCTCGAAGGCTCGTGTGCTATACTATGCATGAACTGAGTAGTGTCAGCTCAAGCGATACGAAGTGCCATCCGGCATAGAGATAGCCATCATCATGGTAGCTCGCTTCAAACAGTGGTTTGCGCCTCCCGTCTTTGAAGGTGACCTCCAGCGAACACACCGGGCTAATCTCCTGAACATGATGATGATCGCTGCTTTATTTCTTGTTGTCATGGTGCTTTTTGCTAACTTTTTAGATCCGCAAACACCAATAAGAAATTTTGTCATTGATCTTATCCTCATTGCAATCATATTCTATCTGCGCTCTAGACTCTATCGTGGCAACGTTACCTTCGTTGCCTACTCGACTTTGATTTTTGCGTTTATTTTTATTATCATTACAATTATCAGCGATGGTACCATTCGCACCCCCGCAACCTCCCTCTTTTTGTTGTGGGTGGTTATGTCGAGTATCTTATTTGATTTGCGGGGATTTGTTCTCTCAACGATCGCCGCCTCTCTTGCCATAAGCGCCTTAATTCTGGCCCAACTTGCGAACATGATGCCTCCACCCGTGTACACGGTTGGTCTGATCCACTGGTTTGTCCTCACCCTGACCACAGGGATTACGGGTGGCTTAACCTATCTTGGATATCAAACCACCCAACAGGCCCTAAAGCGTGCCGAGCAGGAAGTTACTAAGCGTGAGCGTAACGAGCAACTGCTGGAAGCCGCGAACGCCGATTTACGCCGCTATGTGCAAGAAATTGAACACCTCCAGGCGGAACTCCGCGAGCAATATCTGATCGATCCGCTGACTGGTCTGTACAACCGCCGCTATCTGACCGAAGCCCTGGCACGGGAACTTGTGCGAACGGAGCGTGAGCATGCCCCGTTGAGCATCATCGTCGCCGATCTTGACCACTTCAAAATGATCAACGACACATATGGGCATCAGGCCGGTGATACTGTTTTGGTGGCAGTCGCTCGTCTTCTTAAAGAATACGTCCGTGGATCGGATATTGCCTGCCGATATGGGGGCGAAGAATTCCTCCTTGTCCTCTTCAATACAGCACTGGACGATGCGGCGAAGCGGGCGGAAGAAATCAGGCAAGCGGCGGCAGTCCTTTGCACCCAATCCGAACACGGAACCGTGATGCTAACGATCTCCTTTGGCATCGCAACCTATCCTGATCACGGAAACAACGCCGAGCAACTGATCAGCAAGGCGGATCAGGCTCTGTACCACTCGAAACGCGCTGGGCGTAACCGGGTGACGATCTGGCAGGGTGAGGAAGTGCGCTTGGAGCAGACTTGAAATCTCATCCTCGCCCGGCTATAATTTAGCCAGGCTGATCCTCTGCTGCGCTTTGTTCCCCCGCACAGCACTGCTTGCCTTTGCAGTTGTTTCACGAACTAATCTTATGTCAACTCAAGCCTCCGATGCGGCGATTGCGACCGAGCACCTGACCAAGCGCTATGGCGAGCGGCTGGCCGTGGATGCGCTGACGCTTACCGTGCAGCGTGGCGAGGTGTTTGGTTTTCTAGGGCCGAATGGGGCCGGCAAGACGACGACGCTGGCGATGCTGCTTGGCTTAGTCAGGCCGTCGGCGGGACGGGCCGTGGTGCTTGGCGTTGATGTCGCGGCAAACCCGGTGACAGCCCTGGCCCGCGTCGGTGCGATGATCGAGGCTCCGGCGTTTTATCCCTATCTTTCGGGCTACGACAATCTGCGGGTGCTCTGTCGGGCCGGTGGGATCGCCGAGCCGCGCATTGCCGAGGTGCTGGAGGTTGTCGAGATGACGAGCCGCGCCCGTGAGCGGGTGCGCGTCTATTCACAGGGCATGAAGCAGCGCCTGGCGCTTGCCGCAACGCTGCTGCCCGATCCTGAATTGATCCTGCTTGATGAGCCGACCAATGGCCTCGATCCGGCGGGAACGGCCGAGATCCGGCAGTTGATCAGGAGCCTCGCCGCACGCGGGCGGACGATCTTCCTCTGTAGCCATCAACTCCACGAGGTCGAGCAGGTCTGCGAGCGCGTGGCGATCCTCAAGGCCGGGCGCTTGCTCGCCGAAGGCCAGGTGGCTGCATTGCTCCAGCGCGATCAACGCCTCAGGGTACGCATCGAGGGCGACGCAAGCGAGGCTATCGCATTGCTCAAGGCGTTACCCTGGGTGACGGGTGTCGAAACAGCGGCTGACCATCTAATCGTGGTGACGCCCACCAGTCGGGCTGCTGAACTCAATGCGTATCTTGCCGCATCCGGGGTGCCGGTCGCCGAACTTGCGCCAGATGCCGGTTCCCTCGAAGACTTTTTCCTCGAGGTGACTGGCGCACCATAATGGTACAGTATGTTCACTCGTCTCTTTGCTGCTGAATGGCTCAAGCTCTGGCGTCGCCCCCTGGCCTGGGCGATGCTGGCGATCTTCCTCGGTCTGCTTGCGCTTTCGCTGATCCTCTGGACGCTTGTGGTGGCGCTGCACGAAGGGGCACTTGGTATCAGCCTGACGGTGCTGCGCGAGGAACAGGTGGCCGAGATCCGGCGTCAACTGAGTCTGCCTGGCATCTTTGGCATGGTGCTTGGGCAGGTCAATAGCACCGGTGGCATCCTGGCGATTCTGCTCGCTGCCGGGTCGCTCGGCGGCGATTATAGCTGGGGGACGCTGCGGAGTTTGCTGAGTCGCGCGCCGGATCGCCGGGCCTATCTGCTCGCCAAAACAATGGCCCTGCTACTCGGTCTGCTCATCGGGGTCGTGCTTGGTCTGCTCGTCGGCGTGCTGATCGCGCTCATTGCCAGCGCCTGGCTCGGGCTGCCACATACACTGAGCGTACGTGATCTGCTTGTTTTGCCGATCGGCATCGCACGAGCGCTGCTGATCATCCTGCCCTACCTCTTGCTCACCCTTGCCAGTGCTGCGCTGGGGCGTTCGACGCTCGCCGGGATTGCGGGCGGCATCGTCTTCCTCATCTTCGACATCGGCGCCGGCTCGCTCACCTCACTCGGTCTTGTCAATCCACTGATCCGCCAGGTGATCAACCTGCTGCTGCAACCCAACATCAACAGCCTGGTGATGCAAAACGGTCAACTCTTTGGCCTCGACCAGTCGTTACTTACGAATGCCCTTGACCCAACCGTGCTCCCTGCCCCCTTCCAGGCCACCCTCGTCGTCATCATCTACAGCCTCCTCTTTGGCTACACGGCATGGCGCACGATCGCCCGCCGCGACATCACCGGAGCACAATAAGCGACGTATGGATGGGGCGAAGGAGCACGTAGGGCAAAGCTCACCTTCCGAAGTAGACGACCAACAGGGTCACAGCAAAAAAGCTCAACGAGACGCCAAAGAGTTGGTACCAGCGGCGATAAGTCGCCGGGGTACAAGGGTAGGTGATCGGGCGGATGCGCAGGAAGACGAAGCCCATTGTAGCGGCAAATTGCGCAATGAAAAGACCGATCTTGAGAAAAACCCAGGTGTTCCAACCAAGATAGAACTGAGCCAGGGCAAGCCCTGAGATCATCAAACTAAGAAAGACAACATCAACCAGCTTCACCTCGTGGCGAATATAGGCACGCAGGAGTTCGCCATCAGAGGTCAGGCCATCTGGCTTGGTCAGGCGTGGCTCAAAAGTTCGGACGACCAGCAAGGATGCCACAATCGCGCCCATCCAGATGGCAAAGCAGGCGACATGGATCAAGAGCAAAGCGTGATACGCAAAAACGAACATTTGAGCTTATCCTGCCGTATCCATCGCCAGCGCGGCACTAATATCAGATCGCGTCAGGCCTTTGAACTCCTGAATACTAATGCTGCGCAAGAGGCCAATGGCAAGTAGCATCGCAACGGCTTCGAAGCCAAAGATAACCGCATAGCCCATCGCTTCAGACAGCAGACCCGTCTCGATGAGACCCGTGTGCAACGCCCCACTGAGGATATTGGCAAAACCGGTTCCGAGGCCTTGCGCCATCCCCCAGAGGCCCATATACAGCCCAACCTGGCCTTCGATAGTCATATCCATCATCATCGAGAGGGCACCGACATCAAAGAAGCCGACGCCAAGACCAATCACCAGCAACGCCGGAGTGATCAGCGCAGCCTGGTGCGTTAGACCAGCGCCAGCAACCGCAAGCAAGCCGATCGCCACCATCAGGCCACCCAGCGTCGCAATGGTCTTTTTGCTGAGCGACGTGTAGGACGAAATGATCCCCATAAGGAAGATGCCAAGCAAGGCCCCACCTCCCCAGGACTGCTGGAAGGCGGCGGTTTCCTTCTGGTTCATCCCAAAGACTTCCGCGCCGAAGGGTTCAAGGATTGCGTCCTGAAGGAAGATGCCCATCACCGCAAGCAGCACGAAAAAGAAGAAGGCCCGCACATGGGGATTCGAACTCATCAGATTACGGGCGACACGGAAGGTGCTCAGCGGTGAGGCCGACATGTCAGGCTGCGTAGCAAGCAATGTGGCTTGCTCCTCCGGTGTAATGCGGCGCTCCATCCCAATGATACCGAGAAAGGTTGTGATGAAGACCACCGCAGGCGTGAGGTTGTAAAGGCGCTGCATCGCCTCGGGATCATAGTTGGGCATCATCTGTCCCGCTACCACTGACGTGATGATTCCGCTCAGGATGATGGCGGCCCAGACCACGGCAACAACCCCGCCACGCTCTTTTTCTGTGGTAACTTCGGCCATTAGAGCATTCGAGGCACTACCATTCATTGCCATCGCAACCCCAAAAAAACCAATCAAGAGGATGGCCTCGAAGGTCGCCGCCAGGCTCCGCTCGCCAAGACCAACCGCAATTGAGGGAAGCAAGAGAAAGATGAGCGAAGCGCCCATGCCGCTGAGGAAGATGTAGGGCGTGCGCCGATAGCCAAAAAGTGCATAGCGATCAGCAAAACGACCCCAGTAGACCTGAAAGAAGGAGATGAAGTGATGCAAGCCGATCAGTGACGTGACGACAACCGCAAGCGCACCGAGATCGGCAATAGAAACGCGGTTGAAGTTAAACGTCAGCAGGGCGAACATCCAACCTGCTCCAATACGGGCGATCGAGAGGCGGATTGTCTTGAACCAAAAGCGTAGAAACCCCACGGAACCCCTCCATTTCTTGGAGTTTGGGCCGGTGTCCATCCGACCCATGTATGGTAGGTAGACAGCGAAGAACAAGGCATCAGGCAGCCGATCAGTGGCGCTTCGGGCATGATGCACGGTTCCTCAATGATAGATTGCAAATAGATCGAAAAAACCGGTCTCTTGCGAGAACCGGGGCTAGACAACAACCTGAAGCCCAAGCAGCTACGGGTGCTCAGAGGTATGCACTTTACGCCCTGGTATCCAGGCCAGCGGGTCACTGCGAGACTATCGGGGCTGAATAGGTACAGATGACAATAGCGTGGATTATAGCATACTTTTTGCAATGTCCAGTCTGTGTGCTTCGTACGCATTTCCCAGGGCTACGCTGAAAATGGGGGAACTTGGTTCCCCCATTTTCAGCGTAGCCCTGACGCAATTCCCAGGCTGCGGTACAATGCTCTAGAGCCAATACCTTGAGTCGTGTCATGCTGAGCGCAGCGAAGCATCTCTGCCATCTAAACGCATGAGACCCTTCGCTGCGCTCAGGGTGACAAACTATCGGGAAACTTCCTTGACAGACTATATCAGGAGCCACTTGATGTTTGAGCCTAATGCCGAGCGCTTTACCCCGCAGGAGATCGCGCTGCTCCAGCCCTTTGTGACCAATACCGAGCGACCTATCTTTTGCTTGCGCAATCTTCCCGAGGTGGTCAAGGGTGCGCTCTTCTCGCGCTATAGTCGCAGTACCAAAAGCCTGCGCCGCCTCTTGCTTGATGAGTTTATCAGCGAGCCAGAGTCGGGTTTCCACCTGATCGTCGCCGGGGCCGGCAATGACCCCGCTGCGCAACTGGTGGCCGTCAAGCAGGCCGAGGCTTTCTACGAGCGGGTGCTGGTTGGCTACGGTGACGATTCGGTCGCTGAACTCGGTGGTGCCCACCTTGCCTGCGAGGGCGTGAGCAATATCGCGGCCAAGGTGCTCGAAGATAGTCGGCTTGGCCTCTCGCCGCTCGAAAAGTCGACGCGCTATGTCCGCTTCGACCAGCAGGGGCCTGAGGGCTACGCCTACCTGCGCGAGCCTGCCCTTATGGCGTCGCCTTATGCCGCACGCTTCACCGACACGATGGATCACCTGTTCGGTACCTACAGTGCGCTGCTTGCCCCGGTGCAGGCGTGGGTGCAGACCCAGTTTCCTCGTGACCCGGCGACGTCGCAGCGAGCCTACGCAAGCGCGACCCAGGCAAAAGCTTTCGACCTGCTGCGCGGCCTGCTGCCGATGGCGACCTGCACCAATGTGGGGCTCTTTGGCAATGGCCGTGCCTTCGAATATCTGCTCACCAAGCTTGCCGCCACCCCGTTCGCCGAGACGCAGCAGCTCGGCCAGGCGATGCAAGCCGAACTGGATCTGGTGATCCCAGCCTTTGTGAAGCGCTCTAAAGGCGAACGCGGACGCGCCTATGCTACGTACATCGCGGCGCTCCGCGAGCGCGTCGCCGATATTGCGGCTCACATCGATGTCTCTCACCCTTCTCAGGAGGAGGTGACAGTTCGGTTGGTTGACTATGATCCTGAGGCTGAAGGGAAGATGGTAGCGGCGATCCTCTATCCTCACCTGGATCTGCCACTCACGGCCATACAGGAACGAGTTGAGGCAATGCCCGAGGCCGAGCGGGTTGCCCTGATTGAGGCCGCTCTCGGCGAGCGTGCGAGCCGCTTTCATCGTCCCGGACGGGCGTTTGAAGAGCCATACTACAGTTTTGATATCCTGGCCGACATCGGTGCGTACCGCGATCTGCAGCGCCACCGGGTGCTGACCCAGGAACGCCAGCACTTCACGGTAGCGCATGGGTTCGTCGTGCCACCCGAGCTTGAGGAGGTTGGGGTGGCCCATATCTACAGCGCTGCCTTGCAACAGGCCGCCGAGGTCTGCATCGCGATGCAAGCCGAGTTTCCGCACGAAGCCCAGTATGCGGTTCCTTTCAGCTTTCGCGTGCGCTGGCGGATCAAATTGAATTTGCGCGAGGCCTATCACCTGATCGAACTGCGCAGCGCACGCCAGGGGCATCCCTCTTATCGCCAGATTGCCCAGGCGATGTTCCGCGCAATCAGCGCCGTTCACCCGACGCTCGCCAGAGGCATGCACTTTGTCGATCAGAACGACTATGGCCTAGAGCGGCTCACCGCCGAGCAGCGCCTCGATCAGAAACGCCAGGCGCAGGAGGGGTAGGGTGTTCTTGTCGTCATCATGCGGATGAGGCCAGCCCCCCATGCTATAATCTCATGCACAAGAAAGAAGCCGTAGCTATTGTGGGGAGGAATAGTGCTGTGCGTCATTTTCTTCGGCTTGTAGCAGTACTCGCCTTGCTTCTGCTCCTTGCTGCTCCAGCGTTTGCGCAAGGACGCATTCTCATTACCGATCCGAACGCCCGCCTGGATCGTGGCGAGGTTGAGCAGGCGGCTCGTCCATTGCTGAATCGCGGGGCCACTGTTGCGGTCTATATTGTGCCCGATGGTGATGCCGATGATTTTACCGAACGTATGATCGATGATGGTGTTGGGCGTCCCGATGGGACGATGCCAAATGCGTTGATCGCGATCTATGTGGCCGAGAACCCACCGTATAGCGATATCGCCTATGGCGATGATTGGGCGCGTGCGCTTGGCATCAATGAGAATGCTGAGGCGATCCGCAGAACCGAACTAAACCCTGGCCTATCGGCAGGCGATTTTACCGGTGGGGTGGTGAGCGCGCTCGGGGCGATCGAGAATGCGATCGTGAATCCGCCAACCCCCGGTGGCGGCACAACGGTCAATTTTGATCCCACACCGGTTGTGCTCGGTGTGGGGGGGCTGGCCGCTGCCGGGGCCGGGGCGTTTGCGTTTACGCGCCGCCGCCGTACCGCGCAGGCCCGCGCTGCCGCGCAGCAGCGCCTCAAGGATGCCCGCGAGAAGGCCAGTCTCAAGATTACTGATCTTGGCCAGCGCTTCCGTAACGTCGACGAAAAGGCGAAGTTTGATGCGGTCTCGTATGCCAAAGCCGATGTCAAACGCCTTGAGACCATGCAAAAAGCCGTGGCCGCCAATTTTGTCAAGGCGCAGCAAGCCTTCAAAGAGACCGGTGACCAACTCGATCGCCATGAAAAACCAAGCAATGCGCAGCTTGAAGAGGCTGCCGTGCAGTACGATCAGGTGAGTGTCACCTGCGATACAGTCAGCGATGAACTGGCTGTCATCGAGCAACTTCGCCGTGAGCTTGATGAACAGGCGCGTCTTGCGCAGGAGGAACTCGACCGCGCAAAAAAAGCCTGACCGACGCTACCAACCGTCTTGCGATCCTGGGCGATGCGATTGCCGATCCCGAGGCCGCCCTCGCCCCGATTAGTACAGAGGTTGCACGTGCGACCGCCGCAATGAAGTCGTATCAGGCTCCAGAAGCGACGGCAGCCGCCAAGGTAGCGTCGGAACAAGCGCACATTTTGATCGCGCTGACCAACCAGTTTGCTGGCATTCTTGCCGATATGGCCGCTGAACGTACCGCCGCCGAGGCGGTGCTCGCCGAGGGCTATCGCCTCGATCTGATGCACGAGGCCCTCGAATTGGCCGAGACGTCGCTCGGTTCTGCCGCCGATGCGCTGCAATCTCAGCAGTATGATACCGCCCGCGATCAGCTTGGCATGGCCCAGGCGAAACTCGTTCAGGCCGTTGCTTCGGGCAGCGGCGCACCCGCGCTCAGGGCCGCCAATGTTGCCCGGCTCACGACGATCCAGGCTCGTGGTGAAGCTGCGGCCCGCAAGATTGCCGAGGGCCACGAGGCGTTTGATCAGGTGGATGAGTTCGCCGAGACTAGCTGGAGCGATATTCAGGGCAATGGTAGCGAGGCCGAGGCCGCCGCCGACCGCGCTCACGAGCATTGGGAACGCGCGCAGCAACAGAATTCGATGGAGGTGCAGGCGTTTGTGGCCGCAGGCGAGCAGCTTGATGCCGCCGAGCAGGAACTCACCTATGTCGATCAGTTGATTGAGGCGATCATCACCCGCCTGCAAGACCTTGAAACGGCCCGTGCTTCGGCGCGTGAGTTGCTGGAAGAGGCCGAACGCAGCATCGAGGCTGGCCTCGCGTTTGTCAAGGCCAACGATCCCGATGTCAGCAAAGCCCCCGAGCAACAGTTGCACGAGGCTGCGCAACAGCTTGCCGTGGCTCAGCAAGAGGCTGCTCAGGCGAAACCAGACTGGTTGCGCCTCGCGACCGCTGCTACCACCGCCGATCGCCTGGCTGATGCAGCGCTGGCATCGGCACGCGGCGAAGCCGAGTCGATGGAGAAACTCCGTCAGCAGGTCGAGAAACTCGGGCCGCTCGTCAGTGGCGAGATCAATAAGATCGCGCGCTTTATCAATCTGCACGGCAACGATATTCAGGCCACAACAACTGCGTCAGTCAAAGCACTCGTGCAACGCTTTGAAGAGGCGCAACAGGCGCACAAACAGGCCGGAACCTGGGAAGAAGACCGGCGACGCACAGCCTTCAAAGAGGCGCTCGAAGCCTATAGCCACGTCCAGACCGAAAGCAGCGTGGTCTATCAGGCTGCGCTCGCCGATACCCAGCGCCTTGAACAGTTGCGTACCGACCTCAATAGCACCCTGACTGAGGCACGCACCGCGCTGGAAGAGGCCGAACGCCTGGCCCAGCAGGCCGGCAAGCGGACGCCGTCGGGGGCAAAAAAGCAAGTTACGCAGGCCCGCGCCCGTTTTGATAAAATCCGCTTGCCGATTACCGGCGAGGAAGAACTGAAACAGACGATTGAGGAGGCAAAGGCCATTGCGAAAGAAGCCCGGGAGGCTGCCAATGAGATTCGCAGCCACACCTCACGCCCCTCAGGCGGTGGCGGCGGTCTTGGCCCCGTGATCATCATGGGCGCAGGCCGACGCGGCGGCTGGGGTGGCTCGGGCAGTTGGAGCAGTGGATCGAGTAGCGGGAGCAGCGGCTGGGGAAGCGGCGGGCGTTCGGGCGGGAGCTTTGGGGGCGGGCGTTCCGGTGGGAGCTTTGGTGGTGGTCGCTCGGGCGGTGGTTGGTAGCATATCGAACGCGGCTGATAAGGGGCAGGGTTGCCCGTATACGTCATCAGGTAACTATTCACACGTGTCCTGGGAGAGAGGGGGTCCCGCCCTCGGGATGCCTTCGAGGGCGGGACGCCCTCGCTCCCAGGCTTGCCTGTTACCCTACATGTGAATATTTACATCAGAAGAGCCAAGCAGAGGAGCTTATGGAGACAACGCAAGGGAGCTATGTCAGTGGGACGAGTTCACAGCCGCTGCTCGGTGAGACGATTGGGTCGTGTTTTGATCGCATTGCGGCGCGGTTTCCCGCGAACGAAGCCCTGGTCTGCTGTGCGCAGGGGCTACGGTATACCTATGCTGAGCTCAAAACCGAGGTTGATCGTTGTGCGCGTGGCTTGATGGCGCTCGGCCTGGTCAAAGGTGA
Organism: Candidatus Chloroploca mongolica; assembly: GCF_004762035.2. Lineage (GTDB taxonomy): Bacteria > Chloroflexota > Chloroflexia > Chloroflexales > Chloroflexaceae > Chloroploca > Chloroploca mongolica. The sequence continues at coordinate 235,915 of NZ_SIJK02000001.1, forward strand.
TCGCGTCGGGATCTGGGCCCCGAATCGCGCCGAATGGGCGATTACCCAGTTTGCGACGGCCAAAGCTGGCCTGATTCTGGTCAATATCAACCCGTCCTACCGTCTCCACGAGCTCGAATATGCCCTGAGTCAGTCCGGGTGTCGGATGCTCATCATTGCGCCCCAGTTTCGCACCAGTGACTATGCTGCGATAATGTATGAACTGGTGCCTGAATTGAACGAAGCTTCACCAGGGCAGGTGCAAGCGGCCCGCCTCCCCGAGCTTCAGATGGTCGTGCGCCTCGGTGACCAACGCTCGCCGGGCATGCTGACCTGGGCCGACCTGCTAGCCGCCGCTGAGCAGGTTAGGCCCGAAGACCTGCAGATCCGTCAGGCCGAACAGCAGTTTGACGATCCGATCAATCTTCAGTACACCTCGGGCACGACTGGCTACCCCAAAGGGGCCACGCTGAGCCATCACAATATCCTCAATAATGGCTATTTTGTCGCCGAATTGATGGGCTTCACCGAGCAGGATCGCCTCGTTATTCCGGTGCCCCTTTACCACTGTTTTGGCATGGTAATGGGCAACCTGGGCTGTCTTACCCACGGGGCGACGATGATCTATCCGAGTGAAGGCTTCGAGCCTCTGGCCGTTTTGCAGGCCGTGGAGACCGAGCGTGCGACGGCGCTCTATGGGGTGCCGACGATGTTCATCGCCGAGCTTGAGCATCCCGACTTCAAGCGCTTCGATCTTACCAGCCTGCGCACCGGGGTGATGGCCGGGTCGCCCTGCCCGGTCGAAGTGATGCGCCAGGTGCAGTCGGTGATGCATATGCACGATGTCGAGATCTGCTACGGAATGACCGAGACCAGTCCGGTCAGTACGCAGACCCGCATTGGCACCCCGCTCGAAAAACAGGTCAGTACCGTCGGTCAGGTGCATCCGCACGTCGAAGTCAAGATCATCGATCCCGGTAGCGGACGGATCGTGCCGCATGGGGAGACCGGGGAACTCTGTACCCGTGGGTATAGTGTGATGCTCGGGTATTGGAACAACGACGAGGCGACGCACAAAGCGATTGACCGCGCTGGCTGGATGCATACCGGCGATCTGGCGGTAATGGACGAAGAGGGGTATATTAATATTGTCGGGCGCATCAAGGATATGATTATTCGCGGCGGCGAGAATGTCTATCCCCGCGAAATCGAAGAATTTCTCTATACCCATCCCAAGATCAGCGATGTGCAGGTGATCGGGGTGCCCGACCGTCGCTACGGCGAAGAGATCATGGCCTGGGTGAAACTCAAGCCCGGTGTGACCGCTGATGAAGAAGAGATCCGTGCCTTTTGTCAAGGCCAGATTGCTCACTTCAAGATCCCTCGTTATGTCAAGTTTGTTGAGGCTTTTCCGATGACGGTGACCGGCAAGATCCAGAAATTCTTGATGCGACGGCAAAGCATCGAGGAACTCGGCCTTTTCGACGCCGCCGCAATGAAGACAGCATAAGGAACGTTGCATGGCAAAATCTCCGCTGGCAATGGCGCTTGCCAAAGTCATTATCGCTGCGGCCTGGGCCGACGGTGAACTCGCGCTTGATGAGGTCAATAGCCTCAAGAATCTGCTGGCCGAAATGGGCCAGAACGTCGGTTCCGACGAGATGAGTCTGACGATGCAGGACTGGGCGCAACTCGATATCTACCTCTATTCGCCGGTCGGACCGGAGGAGCGCACCCGCTTGCTCGGAGAACTCGCAGCCAACCTACGTGGCCCGGCTGATCGTGCGCTGGCGCTCGAAGCCCTTGATCGCCTGCTCGCCGCTGATCGGGTCGTCACCGAAGAAGAGCGCACCGTCGGCGATGAGATTCGTCAGGCGGTCATGCGGGCCGATGCTGGCCCGCTCGCCGGGATGGGGGCGCTCTTGCGGCGTACCTTTGGCATCAAAGCCCGTGGCCCCAACCGTGAACAGCATCTCGATGAGTTTCTCAACAACCGTGTCTATTATGGGGTGCGTGTCCGCCTCGGCAAAGCCCCCGAAGAAGACCTGGGCATTCCAGCCGACGAGGCACGCAAACTGGCGCTTGCCGGGGGCATTCTCGCCACCATTGCCCACGTCGAGGCCCCCGTCAGCGAGGCCGAGCGCACGCGTATCGTGACCGCCCTCAAGCATGGCTGGGAGATCAGCCACGAACGCGCCGAGCTCGTCGCCGAGGTTGCGCTTGCCGAGAGCGCCGACGATCAGCTTGATCCCTATGTCATGACCTACGAATTTGCCCAGCGTACCACGATTGCCGAGCGTGTCCGCTTTCTTGATGCGCTCTTTGCCGTTGCCGCCGCCGAGGGCGGCATCAGCAGCGAAGAGAGTGCGACGATCAGTCGCCTTACCAACAGCATCCGGCTGGAACAACGCCATTTTGTTGAAGCAAAGCGCAAAGCGCTTGGTGAAGGATAGACGTTGCAGTTCCTTGTGCTTGTTCTTACCACGCTCTGGCTGACGGTGCTGACCAGTCCCCTGCTGGCCTGGCAACCGCTGCTTCAGGCAACGCCACCGCAGCAGTCAGAGCGTCGTTTTGTCCTGGGTTTATCAGCCCAGGGGCGCCCGATCGAGGTCGTGCAGTTCGGTGACGGGCCGCGCAAGCTCGTTGTGGTCGGCAATACGCATGGCGGCCCCGAGGCGAATACCTATCGCCTGACGAATGAGTTGATCGCCCATCTTGCGGCCAATCCCGAGCTCGTGCCGCCGTCGGTGCGCCTCTTTCTCATTCCCTCGCTCAACCCCGATGGGCTTGCGCTCGGGTGGCGGTTTGATGCGGCCGGGGTTGACCTCAACCGCAACATGAATACTAACCTCGACGCCTGCTCCGACAATGATTGGCGCCAAACGGTCTTTGGAGCGTATGGGCTGATCGCCGAGACCGGCGGGCCGTATCCAGACTCGCAGGTCGAGGTGCGCCTCTTGCGCGCCTTTCTCTTTGATGCAGCCGGGGCGATCTTTCTCCACTCCAATGCAGGCCTGGTCTTTCCCGCCTCGTGCGAGCATGCCCCGTCGATCGCGATGGCCGAACGGTATGCCAATGCCGCCGGCTATCTCTACAGCCGCTACTGGCCGCTCTACGCCATCACTGGGGGCATGCACGACTGGGCCGGGAGCATGGGCATTGCCGCGATCACCCCCGAATTGATCACTGGTACCGACAGCGAATTTGCCCAGAATCTTGCGGGCCTGCTGGCGGTGTTGGAAGATCCGGACAAGCTGTTGCCGTTACCTGAGGATGGCGAGGTAGCAGGCCAAACGATCCCCGCTCCCCTCTACCGCTACTGGCGTGCGCTCGGGGGCGAGGCTCAATTTGGTGTGCCTCAGGGTCCGGCGCGGCAGATTGCCGACGAGGTACGGCAGCGGTTTGCCACGGTTGAACTCGTGATGGACAACGAGCAACGTGACACCATCTGGTTTGTGCAACCAGCACCACTTGGCAGTCGTGCCGCCACGAGTCGGGCCTATGGCGGCGCCGATGCCCTTGTGCCGCTCACCGAAGCCGGCGACGCCCTGGTCTTCCCCGAGACAGGCCATCGCCTCCGTGATGGCTTTCGTGCCTTCTGGCAACGCGAAGGCGGCTTGATGGCCTTTGGCCTCCCGCTCTCGGAAGAATTTCGCACAATCACCGCCGATGGGCAAGAGCGTACGATCCAATACTTTGAACGAGCGATCTTCGCCTACGCCCCCGAAGACGGCACCATTCGCCTCGAACCACTCGGCCTGCGTGAAGCAACGCTAGAACGCATGGCCCTGCCTGCCCGCCAGATGGCGCGGTAAGTCTTTTCCATAAATACTTCAGGTGTCAGATGCCAGCAAAGCTGGCATCTGACACCTGAAGTATTTATGATGTCCAGTTGCCCCCAGGGATTTTGCGCAACTGCCCGGCCCGGATCTGCGCCAGCATCTGGGTGCCAACAACATAGACCCAGGCGCGATACGGGCCGTGTTCCGTCAGAACATCCATGATGATGCGCTCGTAGAGATTCTGGGTGCCACCAACAAGATACCCTTCGAGCCGATCAAGATCCTGAAGCACGAGTTCATAGACCGACGGGCGTAACGTAATCAATGTCCCAAAAACCTGTTCCTCAGGGCGGGCGAGATCAGACTCAAGGACGAGAAACGGGTACGGCCCTTCGGTAAAGAGCGTCCCCTGATCAAGCCACGCAGGCACTTCGGCAATCGTCTGGCCCACCAGATAGCGGGCATAATTCGACTCGCCCGGCTTGAGCGTCCCATAGACAAAAAAGGGCAATTGCATCACGGCTTTCCTATCAACCCCTGCTCTTCAACACGAAAATCCCCGACCAGCACACAATGGTCGCTGCCATACCATTGACAATCAGTGCTCACCTTGAGTGGCCGCACACCTGGTGCGGTAAAGAAATAGTCAATGCGCAGCAAGCCAAACGGCACCTGCAGCGTCCCTGGCCGCCACGAGGCTCCAAAGCCACGGCCAACCGCCCGATGCACGTCAACCAGCCCATGCGCCAGATCGAAATAGGCCTCTTCGCGTTCCGTCACATTCATATCGCCACCAAGGATCAGCGGATCGCCCGTCTGCGCCCGGATCTCATCAACAAAACGACGCAGATCGACAATTTGCGCATCGCGTGGCCCTTGATTATAACAGCGCCACACAGCACAGTTGGTGCCAAAGGTTCGTGGCGGAATAGGATGCGCATTGACGACGCTCAGCGTATGCCCCTCGATGCCGAGGCGCGCCCAGATGATGCGCGGCATATCCCAATGAGCCTCGGTGAATTGTGGTACCGACGCCTCAATGATCGGGTACCGGCTAAAGATCGCCATCCCTGGGGCCGTGGTATACGAACCGATAAAGTGATAAGGATACTGCGTCGTAAGCCACTCGGTCACCACAAAATCCTCGCCAAGCATCTCCTGCACCAGCAGAATATCGGGCTGATAGGCTTCCAACTGTGCCTGCAATTGCTCAGGCGACACCCGCCCATAAAAGAGATTCCAGGTCATGATGCGCACCTGTGCTTCCGTTGTGGCGGGAGGTGGCGCAGAACCGACATGGAAGGCAGGCGGATAGACGATCAGAAAGACCGCGAGCGCCGCCCCCAGGGCCAGCCGGAGGAACGACAGGCGCACCAGCACCGCCAGCGGCAGCAGCAGCAGCAACGGAAGAAACAGAAAATGCGCAAAGACCTGGGTCAGCGCCATGAGCCCGGTGCGCTGCGGCGCAATCAGCGCCACCAGCGTCAACCCGATCAGCCCTACTGGGTAGAGCGCCAGCAAACCATCAAGCACACGTTGTCGTTGTCTCCGCCGTTGCACTGTCATCCTAGCCTAACCAACCGCTTTCAGTTCGAGCTACTAGCCCCTATACTATAGCAGATCCTCCTCGGCTGAGAAAAAAGTCCGCTACGCGGACTTTTTTCTCAGCCAGGTAGTCAACGAAAGGATCAATTCGCTTGCAACAAAACCTCCCCCGCAAGCGTCGCATCATCCAGATTTGAGGAAATAAGGAGGAACAGCAATGGCTCGTTTGACTATTTTTCACGACATCAACCGGACGCATCGCTCGGGGCGTTTTGAAGAAGAGGATGTCTCAACGATCTTCGGGGATGTGCGGTTGAACCTCGTGCGCAAACCGGCTGAGTATGGCGAACACACGATGCGCGTGTTGACCGTCTTTGGCGATGTGCAGTTACGTCTCGCGGAGGATGTCGGCCTGAAGATCGACGGCTTTGCGCTCTTTGGCGATGTCGAGGTCGAGACGCTTAGCAGCGACGACCGCGCAAGTGGCGGGGCCGACTACATCAGCGAAAATTATGACACCGCCCCGGTACGCCTCAACCTCAATGTCACCACCATCTTTGGCGACCTCGAAATTATCCGGCTGCCCATCGGCAGCGAAGGGCCGGCCCTGTACGAAGGCCAGACCACCCGGCTCCCTGGCGAGCTTGATTAAACCCAGCCTCGCACGCCAAAAGCCAGTCGACAAACCTTGCCTCGCACCCCAAAAGCCAGTCGACAAACCTTGCCTCGCACCCCAAAAGCCAGTCGACAAACCTTGCCTCGCACCCCAAAAGCCAGCTCTGCTGGCTTTTGGCGTGCGAGGCAAGAGATCGCTACTGCAAACTGGTCACCAGGCCAGTATACTTTTCAACCAGAACGCGGGCCTGTTCTTCGTTGTAGCCTTCAGCGATGACGTGGAAAAAAGGCCCATCGGGGTCGGGCAGGATCAACACCCACTCGTTGCCGAGATCGATTTTCATGCCATCAACCTGCTCGGCGCGGCGTTCAGCGTACTGCTCATTGAGGATGCGCATCACCTTGCCCTTCGATTCCCAGCGACACGGAACTCGACTCTGCGCCATATAATAGGGTGGCAACTCGGCGAGCACCGCGCTAAGGCGAGCCTCGGTGAGCGTCAGCAGTTCCATGAGTTTGACAATCGCGAACATCCCGTCGGTAATCGGATAAAACGCAGGGAAGATATAGCCCCCGGTTCCATCGCCAAGCATCAGCAGATCGGGTTGTTGCGAAGCAGTCTGCATCAACGCGCCCATCGTGGCACGGGTACGCAGAATGCGCCCCCCATACCGCTCGGCAATCTTCTCGAAGGCGCGGGGGGCCGTCACCGGCACCGCGACAGTGCCACCGCCGTGGGCCTGCATAGCCATCGCGGTAACAGCCGCCAGGGCGCGCAAGGGGTGCAGCCGCACACCCTTATCATCAACGAGGAAAATCTTCTCGCCGCCACTATCGAGCCGCACCCCCATACTCGCCCCGACGACGGGCGTAATCTGGGTCAAACGCTGTACCGCTGCCTCAAACTGCGCCGTTGTTTGAAAGACCATCTGCTCATCGGGATTGACATTCAACTCAACCGAGTCAACCCGATAGCGCCGCAGCATTGGCGAGAGAACCATACTAGCGCTTGTATTAGCATAGTCAATCACCAGGTGAAAACTCCGCCCGATCATTTCGAGCGCATCAGGCCGCAGCGCCTTGAGAAAGGCGGACGTATAGGTTGAGGCAATTGCATCGCCATAGCGAATCCGTCCGATCTCATCAAGATAGGCCCGGCGAAAATCTTCACGAAAGAAGGTATTTTCAATTTTGCGCTCAACGGTTGACACAATATCGAGGCCACGCTCATCAAAGAACTTGACTTCAACGACCCGGTTATCATAGGGGGAGAGCCGCACGTGGATGCCGCCAGAGGCATTGATCGCCCGGGTGTAATAGCGCGCCACCGGGATGGGCACGTTTTGCAGGTCACAGACATTGATGCCAGCCGAAGGCAGACCGGCGACAAGCGCCCGTTTGAGCATCCGGGGGGTATAGTGGGCATCACGGTTGATGGTTACCGTCGAACCACGAGTCAAAGTAGCACCAAAAGCGGCACCGAGCTTGGCGCATAATTCAGGAGTGATTTCAATATTAACCAGGCCAGTCACACCATAGCGCCCAAAAAGCACCCGGCGGCCCTGGCTCCCCCAGATAATGCTGCTACTAACGGTTGCGCCCTCATCAACCTCTTTGCTGGGCCAGATCTTCACATTGGGCTGAATCACCGCCCCGGCCCCGATCTGCACGCCATCGCCAATCACAACCCCTTCAAAGAGCATCGCCCGCTGACGAATATTGGACTGGCGCAAAACAATCGCGCCCCGCAGCTCGGCGCGTTCACCAACATAGGAATTGCGCCAGATGATCGAACGATCAATATTGGCGCGGGTATCAATAATCGTATAATCACGGATCACCGATGGACCATGAATAATGACCCCGGCCTTGATCTTGGCCCCGTGCCCAAGATAGATCGGCCCGTGAAGCTGGGCATCAGGGGCGATTTCGGCGTCGCCATCAACCCAGACATCACCACCAATATTGTGCCCGAGACGCGGCAGATTGACCTTACCACCAAGGTAATCGCCACACGCTCGCATATACTCTTCGATCGTGCCAACATCAGTCCAGTACCCACTTGTCACAAAGCCCTGAATGCGGTCGCCACGCTCGATCATGTGCGGGAAGATATCTTTTGACCAGTCCGATGGTTTGCCTCGTTCGATATAGGCCAGCACCGACGGATCAAGCACATAGACGCCGGTATTGACGGTGTCGGAAAAGACCTCGCCCCAACTCGGCTTTTCAAGAAACTGACGAACATTCCCATCTTCATCAATAATCACCACACCATAATCAAGCGGATTATCAACGCGATAGAGCGTAATCGTCGCCTGTGATTTTGTCGTGAAATGATGATCAATAATCTTACTCAGATTAAAATCGGTCAACGCATCGCCAGAAATGACCAGAAAGGGCTCATCAAGCAGATGCTCAGCATGCTTGACGCTCCCAGCCGTACCAAGCGGCATCTCCTCGAGGGAATACGTAATATTCACGCCATAGGCACTGCCATCGCCATAATAATCCTGAATCGCATTGGCGAGGTATTGAACCGTAATGATAATATCGGTAATGCCGTGGATTTTGAGGAGTTCGATAATATGCTGAATCACCGGACGATCTACCAGTGAGACCATCGGTTTGGGGCGATTAATGGTCAGAGGTCGCAGGCGGGTGCCTTCGCCACCTGCCATGACGACGGCTTTCATGGCTACTCCACAGGCTATTCCGTTACTCTGCGAGGTTATGCGGACGGCAGAATTGCCGTATCTGAAGTATACACGTTCTTAAGAGGGGCCGCAAGGAGGGCGATGGCCTCTTTAGGGCTACGCTGAAAATGAGGGAACCAAGTTCCCTCATTTTCAGCGTAGCCCTTTTAGATTACAGATTTTGGATTGCAGATTGCCGCGCATGACGTTCCAATGAGCTCCGACGGGGCCGATCCCTTGCCCACGGCAGCAAACACGCTGCCACGGATGCGTTTCACGCGTCATCACCAATCCATTTGTCGTAGCCATCTTCAAGCATATGATATCGACCGTGCGCCCACTGGTAGAAATGCTGCCAATTCACCATGGGCTGTTCGCCATCAATATGCACCACAACGCCCGCTTCGACCGCACGGCGTATCGCTCGGAGTTTTTCGACGAGGACCCCCCAGTTATTCGGGTATCCCATCGATGATCGCTCCTCATATAATGCATCAAGTTCACGGATATATTCATCTGAAAGCGCGTAATCCTGCTTGGGAATGGAGATCTCGAGGCCACTTTTCGCCATGGCGAGCGCGAAATGCTCGTTGCTTTCAAGCATGGTCGCGATAAATGCTTCTTCAAAACCAAAGAATGGGGTTGCCCACCCTTGTTGTTTTGCCCAGATGCGTAAGGCTTGCGCAGGCGGCCACGTGATGTGCATGTGGCCGTGACGATGCGCTGCCTGGGCAACATCCCGATCTTCCACGTTGGCCGCCCGGAGTGCCCAGTTCGGTAGCTCTTTGTTCATAGAATGCTTTCCTTTAGGCGCGGAAACCCAGGACGTTTACGCCTGGGTTTCCGCGCCCTGCTTTCGCCCGCTTTCGCGCACGCTTACGATGCGCGCACCTACCGCCTGATGAGCCTTGACCGCGTGAGTCTCAATACGCTGACCGGGCGTGTGGTTGGTCAGTTTGTCCTGGGCGAGTTTCAACGGCGTTACCTGTACGACACGAGTTGGAAGGTGGGGGGCGCGGAACTGGTGCAGCGTGACGGGCAGTTCTCCCTGCACATTACGCAGACCAAAGCCAGTCCGAAGCCCGATGAGCCGACCGGCTTCCTGGGGGTTGATTTCGGGATCGTCAACCTTGCCGCTGATAGTGATGGTGAGACGTAGAGCGGCGAGGATGTGAAGCGTAATGGTGCTGCGCCACCTTCGGGTGGAGGAGCGAGCACAAGCCCAACAGCGTTAGCGTTGGGTATCTGACACCGCATTACCCCACCGCCATCCAATGCGGGGCGATGTGCGTTGTAGGGGCGCAGCAGCCCATGGCCCGCCCGTCGGCAACCGGCCCCTCTCATCGCTGCTGCGCCCACGGGATTGTCGATGACGCAAAGGCGCAAAGGCGCAGAGAGATCTGACGCAAAGGCGCAAAGGCGCAGAGAGATCTATTATACAGAACTTTGCGCCTTTGCGCCTTTGCGTCAAAAACCGGGCTTCCGGTCGTGTTGCGGACAACAACACGGCATGGTATACTCACCCCGATATTCATGGGGACGTGGCGGAATTGGCAGACGCGCATGACTTAGGATCATGTGCCGCAAGGCGTGCGGGTTCAACTCCCGCTGTCCCCACCATAACAAACCTGGGCCACTGCGCCTCTGGGGTGGCTTGCAAATGTTGATCGTGGGGCGAAGGAGGGTTGCAGGCAAGCCAGGTGCAACCCTCCTTCGCCCATCACTATCTCAGGTGCAATCACATGACGATTCTTGTCACCGGCGGGGCCGGTTTCATCGGGAGCCACGTGGTCGATGCGTTGTTGCAACGTGGTGAGCAGGTTGTCTGTCTCGATAATTTTGTGCCCTACTACGATCCCGCTCGCAAGCGCCACAATCTGCAGTGGGCGAGTCAACAGCCTAACTTTACCCTGGTCGAAGCCGATCTCCGTGATGCAACGGCGCTCGCGGCGCTCTTTGCGCGCTATGCGCCCTCGCGGATCATCCATTTGGCCGCCCTCCCTGGGCCACGCCCTTCGATTGAAAATCCGCCCCTTTACGAGCAGGTCAATGTCGGGGGAACGGTCAATCTGTTGCAACTTGCGTGTCGCTACGAGGTCAAGAATCTTGTGCTCGCGTCAACCTCGTCGGTCTATGGCAAGACCGAGAAGATCCCGTTTGTCGAGAGCGATGCAACCGATCGTCCGCTTTCGCCTTATGCGGCAACGAAAAAAGCCGCCGAGGTGCTGGCCTATACGTTCCACAGCCTCTATGGGTTGCCGGTCTCGGTTGTGCGCTTTTTTACCGTGTATGGGCCGCGGGGTCGGCCCGATATGACGCCCTATCTCTTTGTCGAGAAGATGGTGCGCCAGCAACCCTTTGTGCTCTTCAACGGGGGGGTGCAACTCTTTCGCGATTATACGTATATTGATGATATCGTTGGCGGCATCCTGGCCGCGCTCGACCGGCCGCATCCCTACGAGATTTTCAATCTCGGCAATGCGAGTCCCGTCGAGATGCAGCAGTTTGTGCGCTTGCTCGAAACAATTACTGGCCTGCAGGCGCAGATCGAGGTGCGCCCGTTGCCCGCGACCGAGCCGCCCCTGACCTTTGCCGACACGAGCAAGGCCGCTCGCCTGCTTGGCTATGCCAGTAGCACGAGCGTAGAGACTGGACTCGAACGCTTTTGGCACTGGTATCGCGAGGTTATCCTCTAGGAACAATACCTTGCAAAGAAGGCGATTGTTTTGACGCAAAGGCGCAAAGTTTTTAGCGTACGTGAGCGAACCCTTCGCGCCTTCGCGTGAGCTTATTTGAAAAGTATTGCCTTTAGGAAGGCTCTATGCAGATCTTCGTTACTGGCGGGGCCGGTTTCATTGGCTCGCATCTTGTCAAGCTCCTTGTCCAGCAAGGCCATACGGTGCATGTCTTTGACGATCTGAGCAGTGGTCGTCGCGAGCGGATCAGTGGGTATGGCGAGGCAGTCCAGTTTACGCGAGGCGATGTCTGTGATGCCGAGGCGGTCGCAGCGGCGATGCACAGGGCCGACCTGGTTTTCCACCTCGCCGCGATGGTCTCGGTGGTCGAGTCGGTCGAACATCCGCCCCAGGCCTATGCGACCAATGTGCTGGGAACAGTGCATGTGCTCGAAGCGGCCCGTCGTCACGGGGTGCAACGGGTCGTGCAGGCTTCGACCTGTGCCGTCTATGGCAATACCGAGCAGTTGCCGGTGAGCGAGCAAACCCCGGTGCAACCGCTCTCACCGTATGCCAGTACCAAGCTCGCCGCCGAACAGGCCGGTCAGTTGTACCACCATCTCTATGGGCTAGCGACCGTCGCGCTACGCTTTTTCAATGTCTATGGGCCGGGGCAAGATCCGGCCTCACCCTATGCGGCCGTGGTGCCCCGCTTTGTCGCTGCGCTTCGGGCTGGCGAGCAGCCACGTATCTTTGGCGACGGTTTGCAATCACGCGATTTCGTTTTTGTCGGCGATATCGTACAGGCGCTGTGGACAGCGGCACGCAGTGATCATGTGGCCGGGGGCGTCTTCAATGTTGGCACCGGACGCCAGGCGAGTGTCGGCGAACTGGCTGCCTTGATTGGCGCTGCCTTGCAGGTCAAGGTCGAGCCGATCTTTTTGCCCCCACGTGCCGGCGAAGTGCGCCACTCGCGGGCCGATGTGACGCTCTTCGCGGAACGCACGGGCTACCATGCGACCACGACGCTGGCCGAGGGCCTCAACGCAACAGTCGCTGCAATGCTTTGATCGGCAAGGGTAGCGGCATCATCACGATGGCGCGGTTGAAGCCGAGGTTCGCCCAGGTTTCGAGCGTTGCGTCCGGTGCTTCAGCCAGATCATGCCAGTGGGCATGGATCGACAGATCAAAGTCAGCCCGATTGCGCCCAACGTCGGCCAGCGTTGCCTCGAGGATCGCCAGTAACTGCGGAAATCGGTCGCGGAAGCGCCATTCCACATTGAACCCGCCCGCGTACCGTGCGGCCAGGCGGGTCAACGCTGGGCTGCGTCCGCCCACAATAATGCGCGGCGGCGTATCGAGCCGGGGCGACGCAATCGCGCCCTTCAATTGATAGTGTTGCCCCGCAAAATCCACCGGCTCGCCCGTCCAGAGCGCCGGAATGATCTGGAGGGCCTCTTCGAGGCGGCCCGTCCGGGTGGCACGATCACCCTGGTCAATGCCAAAAGAGATCTGCTCAGCGGCAAGCCCGCCGGCACCGAGGCCGAGTTCCAGGCGACCATCGGCGAGCTCGTGCAACGTCGCGGCAACCTTCGCCAGTCGCGCCGGGTGGCGGTTGGTATTATTGGCGACCAGCGGCCCGAGGCGAATCGAGCGCGTTGCTTCAGCCAGCCCGGCGAGCGTCGTCCAGCCCTCGAGTACCGCCTCACGCGGATCATTCCACGACACATAGTGATCCCAGACCCAAAGCGAATCGCAGCCAAGCGACTCGGCGGCCAGGGCTGCCGAACGGAGTTCTACGTACCGCACACCAAACGTGGGAAGACAAAGGCCCAGGGGTAACATATGCGCTCCTTGCATACGTGTATGTGTTATACTCATCAATGCTGTGCTGCGTCTAGCAGCAACGGTGCTCTCGCATCCAGTGAAAGGTAATCGAAGGTAATCAAGGAAACTTTATGAGTCAGTCACGTTCCAAAAATCCTGCCCCTCAACGGCCGGCGAATCCCATGCCCGGTGTCTTCTCGGCAGTCATTGTGGTTCTTGTCCTCATTCTTGTTGGCGCGGTTCTGCTCAACCGTTCTGGTGGGGGAAGCGCCTCGGTCGCACCAACGGCTGAACCCTCAGTTCCTGGCGAGACCCAGGCAACCCTGCCAACGGCTACCACCTACACCTTTAGTGCGCCGCCACCCTTGACCATCGATCCTGCCGGCAATTACCTGGCGACGATCATTACGCCACGTGGTGCGATTATCGTTGAACTCTTGCCCGACATTGCCCCGCAAACCGTCAATAACTTTGTCTTTCTGGCCCGCAACGACTTCTATAATGGGCTGACCTGGCACCGCGTATTGCCTAGTTTTATGGCCCAAGGTGGCGACCCCTCGGGTGATGGGACAGGTGGCCCAGGGTATAGCATTCCCGGCGAATTCACCGATCAGATCCTCTTTGATCAACCCGGCCTCCTCGCGATGGCCCGTTCAGCCGATCCGGATAGTGCTGGCTCGCAGTTCTTTATCACGACCGGTGCTGCGCCACACCTTAATAGCCAGTATACAATCTTTGGGCGCGTCATTGAAGGCCAAGAGATCGTCAATGGCATTCCGCTCCGTGACCCTCAGAACCCCGCCGACCTCAGCCGTCCCGGTGAGATGATCCTCGGGATAACGATTAGCGAAGAGTGAGCCGATGCTCCCGATCCCTCCGTTAATAACGATCAGTGTCTTTCGCCGCAACTATGGGCTGCGGTATACGGATTTGCCCGTGGATCACCGTGACGAACACGACGTGCTCATTGATTGCACCGGCAACTATACCCGACCCACGCATTATGATCTCCGCCCTGGTGATCTCGTGCGCTGGAAACATGAAGAACGTTTTATGGAAGCCGTCATTCAAGCCGTCTCTCGTGAGCCTGAAGCAGTGCGGGTGAGTCTCACGGGGGCGCACCTGTTGCCCGAGGATTTCTTTCCGTATTAGCTTGTTTCATCAGCACAATACCCGGTTGAGCACATAGTCTAGATATCTTGCGGGAGGTAGGAGCTTGCAGCGCACGTATCATCGTTGGCACAGCCCGTCGCTTGGGCGTGAGATGGAACTGGTCGTGTTTGGGCATAGTGGGGCACCGGTCATTGTCTTTCCGACCTCACACGGGCGTTTCTATGAGTTCGAAGATCGTCAGATGGTCGCTGCGCTTGAGTATCAGATCAACTCGGGTTGGTTTCAACTCTTCTGTGTTGATAGTGTTTTTGGGGAGAGTTGGTACAATTATGCGGTTGATACTGATGCGCGGATGTGGCGCGAAGAGCAGTACGAACACTATTTGTTGACCGAGTTGCTACCGTTGATTCGTGCACTGAATCCGAATCATTTCTTGATCGCCACCGGCTGTTCGTTTGGGGCGACCGAGGCCGTCATTTTTGCCCTGCGTCACCCTGGCGTGGTCAATCGCGTCATTGGCATGAGTGGTCTCTATGACCTGCGTCGCTTCTTTAGCCACTATACCCAGGGCCTCTATTTTCATAATCCGGTTGATTTTGTGCCGAATATCGGTGATGCCTGGACACTCGATCGCCTGCGCTCGACCGAGATCATCCTGGTGACTGGGCGCGACGACCCCAATGCCTGGTCGAACGAATTGCTCTCAAGGCAACTCTGGGAGCGCGGCATCGGCAATGCGCTCCGGCTCTGGGATGGCTGGTGCCACGACTGGCCCTATTGGATGCAGATGATCAATCGGTATATTGGTGGTCATCCCTAAAGGAACGCCTATGCCTTCCCCTTCCCAACTCGCACAACTGCAAGCCGCAGTTACGGCACGACGCGAGACGTTGATCGGTTTTTTACGTGAACTCTGTGCGATCCCAAGCATGGAGAGCCAGCTTGGGCCAGTCGGCGAGCGGGTGGCCGCTGAAATGCGCGCCCTCGGCTTCGCAGACGTGCGTTTTGATGTGATGGGCAACATCCTCGGGCGCATGGGGCACGGGCCAACCGTGATTGTCTATGATAGCCACCTTGATACGGTTGGTATCGGCGACCCGAATGCATGGCAATGGGATCCTTTTGAGGGCAAGATCGAGGACGGCGTGCTCTATGCACGCGGGGCCTGCGACGAGAAGGGTTCGACCCCTGGGATGATCTATGGCATTGCCCTGGGGGTGGAACTCGGCCTTATTGATCCTGACCGCTTTACCATGTACTACTTTGGCAACATGGAAGAGTGGTGCGACGGCATTGCCCCCAATAGCTTTGTCGAAGTTGACCCCAAGATCCGCCCTGATTTTGTTGTCATCGGCGAGCCAACCTGTATGCAGGTCTACCGCGGCCACAAAGGGCGACTCGAACTAAAGATCACCGCCCGCGGCAAGAGCGCCCACGCTGCCTTGAACCACCTTGGCGACAACGCGATTTACAAATTGCTCCCGATCATCCAGGCGATCAGCACGCTCGAACCTGCACTGGGCGATCATCCCTTCCTCGGGCACGGCAAAATCACCGTCAGTGACATGCACGTCAAAACCCCTTCGCTCAACGCCGTCCCCGACGAAGCCACGATCTTCATTGACCGTCGTATGACGTTTGGCGAAACCAAAACGATGGTCGTGGCGCAACTCGAAGCGCTGATCCCTGCCGAGCAGCGCGACAGCATCGTCATCGAAGAACTCTTCTATGACGAGCCGAGCTACACCGGTTTTGTTTTTCCCGTCGACAAATATTTCCCGGCGTGGGCGATCGAAGAAGAACATCCCCTGGTGCAGGCTGGCCTGCACGCCCGCGAGGCCATCGGGTTGCCCGCCGCACCGGCAGGCAAATGGAACTTTAGCACCAACGGCATCTACTGGGCGGGCAAGGCCGGTATTCCCTCGATCGGCTTTGGCCCTGGTGACGAAGTTACGGCCCATACCACCAACGATAGCGTCAGCCTCGACGAAGTGGTTCAGGCAACTGCCTTTTATGCCTTATTGCCGGCCTTGCTCTAAGACCAATACCTTGCACATAAGGTTGACCCGTGTTGACGCAAAGACGCGAAGGCGCGAAGGTTTGATGTATCTGGATGCACAGCTTTGCGCCTTTGCGTCTTTGCGTCAACCAATCAGTTTTGTTTGCAAGGCCCCACCGTTGGGAGGGGGGGAGTAGCAGATCCAGGAGAATGACAAGCAATGCAAACGAACCTACGCGGACGCGACCTCATCACGACTCAGGAATGGACGAAAGACGAAATTGATACGATCATCGAGCTGGCGATGGATCTCAAGCGTGCCCGGGCCGTCGGGCGCGAGCATAGCTACCTGCGCGACAAAGTGCTTGGCATGCTCTTCTTCTTTAGCAGCACGCGGACCCGAGCGAGTTTCGAGGCGGGCATTGCCCAACTCGGCGGCCACGGGGCCTTCATTGATAGCGTCACAACGCAGATCAGCCACGGCGATACGGCCCGTGAAATCGGCGAGATCTATGGGCGCTACTTCGATGGCATTGCGATTCGCCAGTGTGACTGGGGCGTCGGCAATGCCTATATCCGTGAGGTCGCCGCGGCGAGTCGGGTTCCTGTCTTGAATATGCAGTGCGATATCTACCACCCCTTTCAGATCCTGGCCGATCTGCTGACGATCATCGAGAAAAAAGGCGATCCACGCGGCAAGACGATTGCCGTCAGTTGGGCCTACGCCAGTAGCTACCAGAAGCCGCTCAGCGTGCCCCAGGATCTCATCCTGCTGATGGGCCGGTATGGGATGAATGTGCGCCTTGTGCATCCGCCTGAGTATGCGCTCATGCCTGAGATTGTCGACCAGGCCCGCGAAAATGCGCGACGGGCTGGCGGAAGCTTCCAAATCATGGACAATATGGATGATGGCTTTGCCGGGGCCGATATTGTCTACCCGAAGAGCTGGGGGTGTTGGCTGACGACCGAAGATACTGCGGCCAGTGCGGCGATTGGACACAAGTATACCAACTGGATCGCCGACGAACGACGGATGGCGCTCGCCCAATCCGATGCGATCTATATGCACTGCCTCCCCGCCGACCGCAATATCGAAGTCACCGATGCGGTACTTGATGGGCCACAATCGGTTGTGTATGATGAGGCTGAAAATCGCCTGCATGTGCAGAAAGCCGTGATGGCCCTGACAATGCGCTAGACGAAGGGATCTCGTTATGGCCGATCTTACCGTCGAAGTCTGCGGCCTCCGCTTTCGCAATCCGGTCTTGCCAGCGGCAGGGCCAAATGTGCGCGATGGGCGCATGCTGACCGAAGCGGCGCACGGTGGCGCCGGCGGGCTCGTTGCCAAGACGATCTCGGTTGATGCGGCCCCCGTGCCAATGCCGCATATGGCCGAAGTACGCGGCAGTATGCTCAATACCGAACTCTGGTCGGAAATGCCCCCCGAACGCTGGCTCTCCTATGAATACGCAGTGGCCCGTCGCGCCGCCGACGAGGCCGGGATTCCCTTGATCCTGAGCCTCGGCTATAGTGGCGAGGAGATCGCCCAGCTTGCGCCGCTGGTGCGCCCCTGGGCCGACGCGGTTGAGCTTTCGACCCACTATCTCGGCGAGGATGCGACGCCGATGATCCAGGCGATTGCCGCCGCCAAAGCAGCCCTTGATGTCCCTGTTTTTGTGAAGATGAGCCCACTTGGGCGCGAGATGCGGGCGGCCGCACGGGCAGCGCAGGACGCCGGGGCCGACGCGATTGTGGCGACCAATTCGCTTGGCCCGGCCTTCGGGCTCGATATCGAGACAGGCTACCCCTTGTTGGGGGGCAGCGATGGCTATGGCTGGCTCTCGGGCCCAGCGATCAAGCCTCTGTCGGTGCGCTGTGTCTATGACATTGCGCAAGCGGTTGACCTGCCCATCATCGGTGTTGGTGGGATCAATCGTGGTGAGGACGCAGTCGAATTCCTGATGGCCGGCGCGAGTCTCGTGCAGGTCTGTACCGCCGCGATCATCCGTGGCTCGACCGTCTATGGCAAAATTGCGAGCCAGCTTGGCGACTGGCTTGACCAGCACGGCTATCCATCACCTCATGCTATTCGCGGCCTGGCGATTAAAAAAACTGTTCCGTAGGGTGTGAACGACGTGTGCTGATGATGTGACGCAAAGACGCAAAGGCGCAAAGGCGCAATGTCTGGCGTCTGTGAACGACGTGTGCTGGCATTCCCGGGAGCGAGGGCGTCCCGCCCTCGAACACACCCACAGGGCGGCGCAAGACCGGAAACCGTCATCGTTCCTTTGCTGGCTTGCTTACTAGCGAAGCAGTGGGGGTGAGGGCTGTCGCTCTCACCAAGAATACGTTTGAGGGCGATAGCCCTGACATTGTGGAGGAGCCAGGCTATGGCCGATCTTTCTGTTGAACTCTGCGGACTCACCTTTCGCACGCCGATTATGCCCGGTTCGGGGCCGAATGTGGCCGATGGGACACTGTTGCGGGCTGCTGCCGAGGGTGGTGCCGGCGGGTTGGTGACCCATACCGTTTCGACGTTGCCAGCCCCCGCGTTGACGCCCTATCGCGAGGTGCGCGGCGGGATGCTCAATAATCAACTCTGGTCAGCCCACCCCGTTGAACGCTGGATCGACCGTGATTACGGCGAGGCCCGTGCGGCGGCGCACGCGGCTGGCATTCCGCTTATCATCAACATTGGGTATACTACCGCCGAAATCGCCACGCTGACCCCGAAGGTTGCTCGGTTTGCCGATGCGCTTGAGCTGTCACTCCACTATGCACGCACCTCGGGCGATCTGATGACCGATCCGGCTACGGCAGCCTATGCCGCCGCGCATCAACCCGCCGATTATCTGAGCCGCAGCCCCGAGATGCTCTTTGAGACGATCCGTATGGCAAAACGCCTGGCCCCGCTCCCCCTCTTCGTCAAACTCCCGATCCTTGGCAACGAACTGGTGGCGGTGGCACGGGCATGTGAAGAAGCAGGGGCTGATGCCATTGTCGCGGTCAATGCCTTTGGCCCATGTATGAGCATTGATATTGAGACCGCCGAGCCGGTGCTGACTGGGGACGGGATGGGTTGGTTGTCGGGGCAGGCGCTCAAGCCGCTGGCTTTGCGTTGCATCTTTGATCTTGCCCGCGCCGTCTCGCTTCCTATCATCGGCTGTGGTGGCGTCAATCGCCCCGAAGATGCGGTTGAAATGCTGATGGCCGGAGCCAGTGCCGTGCAAGTCTGCACCGCCGCCCTCCAGCGCGGGCCAAACATCTATGGCAGCCTCGCCGCTGGCGTAGAGGCCTGGCTTGATCAACGAGGCTATGCCTCGGTGCAAGCCATTGTGGGCCTCGGGGTGAAGCGCTGGCGCACCCTCGTTGCCCATCGCCAGAGCGTGCCTGTGCTCTACCAAGAGGAGGAGTGCATTGGCTGTAAGCTCTGTGAACGTAGCTGTCATTATGATGCTATCTATATGGTTGATAAACTTGCCGAATTCAACCCTGAGCGCTGTTTTGGCTGTGGCCTCTGTGTGACGCGCTGCCCAACCGATGCGCTATTGATGCCGCAGGTGACCCAGAGTGGGGTGCTGCATCCGCTGTTTGGAACGTCGGTGGAAGCCGGACGCGGTGGCGCTGGCCATGCCATTGAAACCACGGGGAGACAGGTATGACCCTTTCGCTGCGCACTCCTGCCGATCTGTTTGCCGAAGAGGATGACACGTTGCTTGCCACTGGCATCGCCGTAATCTGGGCCGATCCCGCTGGTTGGGGCGGCTGCTTTGAGCCTGAGACACCCGTTGAGGCGCTGCGCGAAGCGCTTGGCGCCGCCCCGCGCCGGGTACGCCTTGCCACTGATGACGGACGCCTGCTCACCGGCACCCTCAGCCTCTCCACCTTCCTCGCCGACGGCGTCCATCCCATCAACATCGAAGGCCACGGAACCTTTGATAGCGCAGGGTTTCACGCCTTTTCTGCGGCAGCGTTGCAAAATGAGTAGTGTGTAACAAAAGTTTTCTACTCTCGGGATTGGCTTCGACAAGCTCAGCCAACGAAAGTTTTCTGCTCTCGGTAGTGGCTTCGACAAGCTCAGCCAACGTTCGACAAGCTCAGCCAACGTTCGACAAGCTCAGCCAACGGCGGACGATGGGCGTTGCGAACGGACGGAAGCTGAGCCTGTCGAAGCTCCCGTTGGGATCAAGAAACGTAGGTTACACACTAATGAGGAGCCTGTGAACGAAATTCCCTCATGATTTTACGCAAAGACAAGGTTTCAGAAAGCGCCTTTGAGCGTGACCGTTGTAGTGCCGACTTTAGTCGGCCTCAGCCGACTAAAGTCGGCACTACGTAGGGCGCAAAGGGTTTTGTGACATTCCTGGGAGCGCGGGCGTCCCGCCCGCGCTCCCAGGGTGCGAAAGCGAGGAGCAAGCGATGGATCCAGCGACAACCTATACCCTGATCGTCAATGGTCGCCCCTGTGAGGTCACCGTCACACCTAAAACCACGTTGATGCAGGTGCTCCGTGAGCAGCTGCATCTGACGGGAACCAAAGATGGCTGTTCGACCGGGCATTGTGGCAGTTGCATGGTGCTGAAAGATGGCGAGCCGGTACGCTCGTGTCTGGTGCCGATGAGACGTGCTGACAACGCAACGATTACGACGATTGAGGGGGTGCGTCAGCCTGATGGCAGCCTCCACCCCGTGCAGCAAGCCTATCTTGACCAGGGGGCGACCCAGTGCGGTTTCTGTACTCCTGGCTTTGTTATGTCAAGTATAGCACTGCTCGCACAGAAGCCTGATCCAACCCTCGAGGAGATCTACGCGGCGCATCGCTGGAACATCTGCCGTTGCACGGGCTACAACGCGATTATTCGTGCCGTGCAGCAAGTCGCGGGGCAGCCATTGCCGCCGCCGCCCCCCGTCAAAGCACCGTTGCAGGTGGTCAGCCAGTATGTGCCACGCCCTGATGGTGAAGCGAAAGTGGATGGCACTGGCCGCTATGCTGCCGATCTTTTTGTCGAGGGCATGTTGCATGCGAAAACGCTGCGGAGTAGCGAAGCCCATGCGCGGATCGTGAAGATCGATCCAACTGCTGCCCGCAACCTGCCCGGGGTCGTGGCCGTTTTGACTGCCGACGATATCCCAGGGCGCAAAGACTGCGGGGTTCACGAGATCGACTGGCCGGTGCTCTGTTACGACAAAGTGCGCTATGTTGGCGATGCCGTCGCGTTGGTGATCGCCGAGAGCGAGGCGCTCGCCGACGCTGCCCTTGGTTTGATCAGCGTGACCTATGAACCCTTGCCGCTTGTCACTGGCCCCAAAGAGGCCGCCGCCCCCGGCGCACCGCTGATCCATGAGGGCCGCGAGCAAGGCAATTTCCTGGCGCACTACAACCTTGAACTCGGCGATGTCGAGGCCGGCTTTGTCGCCGCCGATGTCATCATCGAGCGCGAATATCGCACCCAGACCGTTGAGCACGCTTTTATCGAGCCCGAGGCGGGCCTGGCGGTGCCCGACGCCAATGGGCGCATCACTGTCTACTGTGGTGGGCAGATCCCCTTCAACGATCGCAAACAGATCGCGGCGACGCTCAATCTTCCCGAAGAACGCATCCGCGTGGTCAATTGTCTGATCGGCGGGGCCTTCGGCGGCAAAGAGGACGTCTCGGTACAGATCCTGGCGGCGCTGGGCGCACAGGCCACCGGTCGCCCAGTAAAAATGGTCTTTAGCCGGGAAGAGTCATTGCGAGTGCATCCCAAACGCCACGCCACGATCATCAGGATGAAGACCGGGGCGAAACGTGACGGCACCCTGGTGGCGCACGAGGTTGAGATCTATGGCGATGGCGGCGCCTACGCGAGCCTCAGCGGGCACGTGATGCTGCGCGCCACGACGCACGCCGCCGGCCCCTACGAAGTCGCGCATGCACGCGTCAATACCTATGCGATGTACACCAACAACGTGCCCTCAGGGGCATTTCGGGGCTTTGGGGTCACGCAGAGCGGCTTTGCGATGGAGTGTCAACTCGATGTGCTGGCGGAAGAACTCGGTCTCGCACCACTTGACATCAGGCGCAAAAACATCCTAGCCTATGGCAAACAGACCCTGGCCGGCCAGGTGCTCACCGAAAGCTGCGGCCTCGGTGAATGCCTGGAACTCGTCGCCGCTGAGGTAGCGCAGCGACCTGTCATAGCAAGCGACGGTGACAAACGGCGCGCGTGGGGCTTTGCTTGTGCCTACAAGAACACCGGCTATGGCAGCGGCGCCTACGATGCCGCCGGCGCCGAAGTTGAACTCTTTGCCGACGGACGCGCCATTGTGCGGGCGGGCGCAGCGGAAATCGGACAGGGCTTGCCAACCGTGCTGGCCCAGATCACCGCCGAAGAACTTGGCGTGCCGTATAACCAGATCGAGGTACTGCTCGCCGATACCGACTTGACCCCCGACGGCCAGGCGACCACCGCCTCGCGCCAGACCTACGTGACGGGCAATGCGGTGCGTCACGCTTGTCAAGAACTACGCACCCTGTTGCGCGGGACTGCCGCCGAAATGCTTGATGCCGCCCCTGACAGCCTGATCTTTGCCGAAGGATGCGTACGGAGTGGCACAAACAGCGCCCCACTGAGCGAAGTCGTGCGCGTGGCCCGGCACGAAGGGCGCACCCCCAAAGTCGGCTATCAATACGTCGCCCCAAAGGTCGCCCAGTACCAGCATGTCGCCTTTGGCTTCGCCGCCCAGGCCGTGCTTGTTGAAGTTGACATCAAAACCGGCGAAACCAGGGTTCTGGACGTCATTGCGGCCAGCGACGTTGGGCGTGCGATCAACCCATTGGGCTTGCAAGGCCAGATCGAAGGCAGCATCTCGATGGGGTTGGGCATGGCCTTGCAAGAGGACTTCGTTATGGAAGAAGGCCAGGTCAAAACCGACACCCTGCACAAATGCAAACTCCCCCAGATCAACCAGACCCCTGCGGTCACCCTCTTCTTTGTTGAAGACGAAACGCAGGAAGGCCCGTATGGCGCCAAAGGCGTCGGCGAACTCAACTCGATCCCAACGGCACCAGCGATCATCAACGCCATCTACAAAGCCACTGGCATCCGCTGCTACAGCCTGCCTGCGCACAAAGCTTGGCTGAAAGCAGCCTTAGAGGCAACACCTTGCACATAAGGTTGCCCCGTGTTGGCGCAAAGGCGCAAAGGCGCAACGCATTACCCTCGACTCGGAGTGCCGACTGACGTCGGCACTCCGAGTCGAGGGTAAAAAGGAACAAGCATATGCTCATTACAAACGCGACCGTCGTGACATGTGATGCCGATCAGCGGGTGATTCCTGTTGGTGCGGTCTATTATGAAGAGGATCGGATCGTGGCGGTTGGCTCGATGGCCGAGCTTGAGGCGGCCTATCCTGCGGTTGAGCGGCTTGATGCCCATGGCAAGCTGGTGATGCCGGGGATGATCTGTGCGCATACCCATTTTTATGGGGCGTTTGCGCGCGGTATGGCGATTCCAGGGCCAGCCCCGGCCAATTTTATGCAGGTGCTTGCACAGCTCTGGTGGAAGCTGGATCGGGCGTTGACGCTCGAAGATTGCCAGTATAGTGCGCTCGTTGGTCTGGTCGATGCGATCCGCCACGGGACAACGACGCTGATCGATCACCACGCCAGCCCGTCGGCGATTGATGGTTCGCTGGATGCGCTTGCTGACGCGGTGACAGCGTCGGGGCTGCGGGTGGCGCTCTGTTATGAGGTGACTGATCGCAATGGACCAGAGGGAAGTGTCGCCGGGTTGGCCGAGAATGTGCGGTTTCTGCGCCGCTTGCGTGAGCGGCCCGATCCAAAGCTTGGGGCCGCCCTGGGTTTGCACGCTTCGTTTACCCTGGATGAGGAAACGCTCACCCGTTGTGCCGAGGCAGCACACGAGCTTGAGGCGTGTGTGCATATTCATCTCGGAGAAGACCCGGCGGATCAGGCCGACAGCCTGGCGCGTTGTGGCAAACGGGTCGCCGCCCGCCTCGATGACTATGGCTTGCTTGGGCCAAAGACATTGGCTGCGCACGCCATCCACGTTGACCAGGGCGAACTCGAATTGTTGCAGGCTACCGGCACAATGCTGAGCCATCAGCCGCGGAGCAATATGAATAACGCCGTTGGCACCGCCGCCATCGAGCAGATGCTCGCAATGGGGTTAACGGTCGGGCTTGGCAACGATGGCTTCACGAACAACATGTTCACCGAAATCCACGCCGCCTACCTGCTGCACCGCGCCAGTAGTGGCGATCCGCGCACCTTGCCAGGGGATCGCCTGCTGAATATGGCTGTGGCAACCAACGCTCGCATTGCCTCGCGTTTCTTCCCGCAGGCGGTCGGGGTGCTGGCACCGGGGGCCGCCGCCGATCTAATCCTGCTCGACTACTACCCCTATACACCGCTCACCAGTGGCAACTACCCGTGGCAGATCGTCTTTGGCCTTGACGGTAGCCAGGTGACACACACGATCTGTGGCGGCCAGATGCTGATGCGTGACCGCGAAATCCTCACGCTGGACGAAATTGCCATTGCCGCCCATGCCCAACATCTTGCCCCAGCGATCTGGGATCGGGTCGCGTCCCTATAACAGTGAGCGTTGTGTGCGCTCAGGCCAGCATAGCTGGCCTGGGCGCACTACTTTTCAAATAAGCTCACGCGAAGGCGCGAAGACGCGAAGGGTTCGCTCACCTACGCGAAAACCTTTGCGCCTTTGCGTCAAATAGACAAGCCTTTAACGCAATTCATACGTCAACTGCACCTGCGCCGTGATCACCTGCTCGCCGGGTTGCACCGGGACTGGAGCACCAAGAGCTTCGCCGCGGGCACTCATCGCCATGTCGAGCATTGGGAAGGGCGAGGCCGAGCCGACGTTTTCGGTGATAACCAGCACCGTTCCGAGGGTTGCACCGCTGGTACGCGCCATCTGATCAGCCCGGTCGCGCCCATCAAGGATGGCGGCATCGCGAGCCTGGGCCTGGGCCGTCTTGAGATCGCTCAGGCCAAAATTGATCCCGTAGATCCGATTGGCCCCTGACTGCACAACCTGATCGAGCAGCGTGCCGGCATTATCGAGATCGCGGATCGTCACCATCACCATGTTGCTGACTTGATACCCTGTCACCGCACGGCCATTGGTATCATAGGTTGGTGAAATCGAGAAGCCGCTCGTCTGCAGATCTTTGTCGTCAATGCCAAGCTGCTTCATCTGATCGATGATCGCCTGGGCCTGCGCCGTATTCTGCGCCAAGGCCTCCTGGGTTGTTGGGGCACTTGTTTCGACCCCAATCTGGACGGTCGCCATATCGGGGGCCACCCGGACTTCGCCATTGCCAATCACCGTAATCTGGCGCATCCCGGCAACCCCTGCTTGCGCCTGGGCTGGGGTTGGTTGTTGCAGACTCATCGCGGCAAAGGCACCCCCGGCAAGGGCCAACACCAGCACGGCCCCGAGTAAAACCCCGATCAGGGTTGTTGAACGTGTTTGCATGATTGTTTCTCCTCTTCTATTTGAAATTCCTGGGGCACGGCGGCGCCGTGCCCGCACGGTGGTAGGGGCACGGCACCGCCGTGCCCCTACCGGCGCCACCGTGCCCCTACCGGGTCGGCGCAACGGTTGGTGGTTCGCCGACGGCATTTTCACAGAGCCGGAAGGCATCTCGGCTATCGACGCGGTAATCGTAGAAAACACCGGCTACATCAAAAACAACATGGTAGCCCTCAACGAGGGCCTGGGTATACATCATGCCTGGCTCGGGGCAGCCCAGTGAGCCATCCGACCAGACAACAGCCTCGTCGCGGACAACAACAATCGCCTCGCGCTCGGCACCTGTTCGGGCGATCACATCGGCCAGCAAGCGTTCCAGCAACTCGGCGGGGGCCTCACCCGTCACCGGCGGGGCCGTTGGTGGGATAGGCACTGGCGTTGCGCGTGGTTGTGGTGGAAGCGTTGCCTCGGGGACAGGCAGGGCCTCAGGGATGGGTGTACCTGTCGCTGGTTCAGGCGCAACTATTGTTGGCACGCCCGGTGCTGTACCGGCATCGAGACTCCCACATGCCGTGAGCACAAACAGGGCGATAATTATCAGACCAGATAAACGCATAGCAGACCTCCCTTTCCTATGCTTCTCTTCATAGGGTAGGACGTTGTGCCACCGCGATTCGTTCCGCCTTCATTCGCGAAAAAAAGTCAGCTACGCTGACTTTTTTTCGCGAATGAAGGCTTCCTCAACGTATCTTTTTGCCACCACCAGCGGTAGATCAGTCGGGCGCTAGAAAGAGGTGTTATGCTGATCCGCCTTGTGATAGCCTGGTTGTTAGGCATTGTTATTGCTGACATCCTAACCCCATCACTCGTGTTGATGTGGAGCATTGCGGGGGGCGCGTTGCTCGGTGTAGGTCTGTTTCGCCGGCAGCCGAACCTACGCCTGATGGCACTACTGGCACTCGTGGGGAGCCTGGGCGGGCTTCGCTACCAGACCGCGATCCCTCCCCCTGGGGCGGATCATGTTGCGATGCTGATTGGCCGTGGTGAGCAGACAATGATCGGCTGGGTTGCCGCTGATCCGCGGCGCAGCGATGATGGTCAACGGCTTGTCTTGCAGATAGAGGCAGTCCGCGTAGGAGACCAGGCCCGCCGGGCCCAGGGCCTGGTGCAACTTACGGTGGCACCGTATCCAGCTTACCGCTATGGACAGCGCCTGCTCGTCACTGGAGCCTTGCAACAACCGCGGCCTGCCGAACGTCCAGGAAGCTTCGATTACCGCGCCTATCTAGCGCACCGGGGCATCTTTGCGATCCTCAACCAGCCAGCGAAGCTTACCGTGCTCGAGGGTGACGCAGGATTGCCCCCACTGCGGATGCTGCTGCAATTTCGCGAGCATTGCCGCCAGTTGATGATCCGCATGCTCCCTGAACCGCAGGCGGCCATCGGGGTCGGCATTCTGCTAGGCATTCAATCGAGCATCCCGGACGAGACCTACACCACCTTTTCGGTGACCGGCACCAGCCACATTCTCGTCGTCTCGGGCTGGAACTTCACGATTGTTGCCACGTTGCTTGCAGGCGTCGCCACACGGCTCCGTCTGGGGCGCGGATCAGCCCTCGGTCTCGCCCTGAGCGTCATGTGGATCTACGCCTTTTTTACCGGTGCCTCAGCGGCGGTCTTACGAGCCGCAGTTATGGCAAGCCTGGCGGCAATTGGGCGGGCGGCGGATCGTGAGCGCGAACCGTGGCACCTGCTGGCGGGCGGGTGTGGTTTGCTTACCATCGCCGACCCGCATGCCCTCTGGGATGTTGGCTTTCAACTCTCGGCGCTGGCGACGGCGAGTCTATTTGCGTTTGCCCGCCCCATCGAACAGCGGCTCGCCCGTCACCGTCCCTTTAGATGGGCGGTCTTCGCCCCGCTCAGCGAAGCCTTCACGGCCACCATGGCGGCACAGGTACTGACCTTACCCTTGATCCTCTACCAATTTGGCAACCTGAGCCTCGTCGCCCCGCTCGCCAACATTCTGCTGGTGCCGATCGTGCCGTATGCGATGGCTGCATGCACCCTGGCCCTGCTCGCCGGATTGATCTGGCTCCCCCTGGGGCAATTCCTCGGCCCGATCGCGTGGCTCCCGGTTGCGTGGTTGACCGAAGGAGCACGGATACTTGCCATGCCCGCGTGGGCGGCGACCCAGATTCCGCCCTTTCCGCTCTGGATCGTGCTCGGCTCCTATGGGATCATTCTTATAGGCTGGATGCGGCGCCGAAGGAGCGTGCCTTGAGCGGGTTTAGCAACACGAAAGGCCAGCAATGCTGGCCTTTCGTGTTGACACGCGAAGCAGATGCGCGCCTAATCCGGAACGGGATACGGGCCATCGCCGCGACGCAACGGATCAATGAAATGATCGCGGAGGCGGATCCCAAGTAACTCAATTGCTGTAGCCAGAAACGCGGGCACATTGACCGTACCCATCAAGATTACATCTTCGAGCAGCATCGTCTCTTCATCGAGAAAACGGAGCACATGGCAAGGATCATTCCGCGAGAAGAGCTGGCTAAAGAAATCGGCCCCGCGCTCACGCCCGGTATCAAGCACCTTGAGCAAGACACTATCCATCGCCGCATGGCGATTCCAGGCGCGTTCGCGATAGAAAGGCTGCCCCGTCAAGGCCATGCTCGCGGCGATGCGAGCAGACTGGCGTTGGATCCGTTGGAAGGTATACCCGGTCGAAGCCTTGGTTTGCCCTCCGGCGGTGCCAATATTGAGCACATGGGGGCTAGGGCGGCGCACCAGGGGCGCATCACTCATCGGAATAACCCCGAATTCGCAATGCTCAATCGCATAACTCGTCAAGCCAAGGCGTTCGCTGATATAGTGTTTGAGTTGGCGGTCATACTCCTCTTGCGGCACCAGCGTAGGCGAAAAATAGGTAAACTCAACCAGGGCCGTATAGGGATCAAAGGGCAGCACATAGACAAAGCGCACATCGTGCTCTTGCGGTACACGGAAATCCATAAACGTTGGCGCTGCTGGCTCAAAAGCCGGCGCAGGCGTCCGAATGACCCACCCCTTGAAATGCTGAAGCCAATAGGTATAACCGGGTAGTTGGGGTTGCGGGCGCATCACGCTATTGAACGCCCAGTTTCCGTGATAAGCCTGGCCGTCAACCCAGACGGTCACGCCATCGGGCTGATCTTCAATGCGATCCACCGACCCGTGAAGACGCGTAATCTGTGGCTGGGTTTGCAGCCACTGCTCGAGGAACTGATAAAAATCGAGCCCCTGGATCATCTTGTAGCGATACGGTCCAATGGCGAGACGCTGCGAATGCGTCTCACTATGAAACCAGAGATGTTCCCAACTTCGGAACACCACCGGCTCAAAGGCGCCGTCCCCCACCTCCCAGAAGCACCAGGTACGGTCATTGCGAACCTTGACCTCGCGATCAACCAGAAGGATACGGTGATTATGCAAACCTGCTTTACCAAGGTGATACGCCAGGCTCAGGCCTGACGCACCACCGCCAGCGATAATAGAGTCAAAACGTTGCACAGAAGAAGCCTCATTTCAGCATGATGTCTTATCCGCCTTTACTTAGTGTAGCAAGAAATTCGATATTCGTCTTGGTTTTGGACATCCGGGTCAGCATCAACTCAGTGCCTTCGTTATCACCGAGCATACTTACCATCCGGCGGAGCGTCCAGACCTGGCGGAGCGCATCGGGCGGCAGCAACAATTCTTCGCGGCGGGTACTCGAGCGCTGAATATCGAGCGCGGGGAAAATCCGTTTCTCGGCGAGCTTGCGGTCAAGGTGCAGCTCCATATTGCCGGTGCCTTTAAACTCTTCGTAGATCACATCGTCCATGCGACTACCGGTATCGACCAGGCAGGTGGCAATAATCGTCAGCGAGCCGCCGTCTTCGATATTACGTGCGGCCCCAAAGAAGCGTTTGGGCGGATAGAGGGCGACGGGATCGATGCCGCCAGAGAGGGTGCGGCCACTGGGGGGCATATCGAGGTTATAGGCTCGGGCGAGGCGCGTAATCGAGTCCATCAAGATCACGACATCCTGGCCGCCTTCCACCAGGCGTTTTGCCCGTTCGAGGGTCATCTCGGCGACCTTGGTATGATCTTCAACAGGCTCATCAAACGTCGAAGAGATCACATCGCCCTTGACCGAGCGACGCATATCAGTCACCTCTTCGGGGCGTTCACCGATAAGCAGCACCATCAAATGGCAATCGGCATAATTGGTTGAAATGCCATTGGCGATCGCCTTGAGCAGCATCGTCTTGCCAGCTTTGGGGGGTGACACAATCAAGCCACGTTGACCGCGCCCAATCGGGGCAATCAGGTCAACCAGGCGTGTATGCAACAGATTCGGCTCGGTTTCAAGCTTCATCTGCTGATTGGGGAAGATGGGGGTCAACTGATCAAACAGGGGGCGTTTGCGCGCTGTTTCGGGATCAACGCCATTGATCAATTCAACCCGGAGGAGCGAATAGAAGCGCTCGCTCTCTTTGGGAGGGCGAATCTGGCCCCAGATGCGATCGCCGGTACGCAGCCCAAAGCGCCGAATCTGCGATTGCGAGACATAGACATCATCCGCGCCAGGCAGCATCCGTTCGCCACGCAGAAAGCCAAAGCCATCGGACACAACATCAAGAATACCATCACTAAACGTATTGCCCTGCTCTTCTGACTGAGCCTGGAGCAACTTGAAGATAAGATCCTGCTTTTTAAGACCGCTATAGCCTGTAATATCAAGCTTGCGAGCCATTTCGCGCAGATCATGCAGCGTTTTCAGCTCTAATTCACCAACGTTCACGATCGTGCTCTCCTTGGGGTTGGTCACATGCATCACATAGATTTGGCGGGAAGAAGATCGGGCGAGGATGTCGCACCACACACGAAGAAACGCACAGGCACCGTGGCGTGAGAGCGCGCCGCGTCACCTGCGGGTGCGCCAGAGGCGCAGGGGCGATAGACCCCAGCGAACAGAGTGGAGACACAAAGGCTCAAGAGCCGTAGTATGGCTCTACACATACACGTAACCAGCTACAGAGGTTATCTGATTGCACAAAAGAGCCAAGGGAATAAGGGAACCAATGGGGGACAATCGAGGCTGCCAGTTTACCAGGATTTTCCCAGTGTATAGACAGAACAAGCATCGGGCAGTCTGATTTCTCGGGATAGTATAGCATAGGTATGCACATTGCGCAATAGGATGTTGGGTTGTTGTATCTTTTGCGTAACGCAGTGCGGATGTTTTAAGTGACGAATTCGTCACTTAAAACATCCGCACTGCGTTATGTAACCACCCATCGCCTTCGGCATCATAGTGTTCGGGATGGGGATCATGCGGGGGTTGAATCAGCCGGGCAAAGGGATGCAAGGGTTTGTTATGAGTCCATTGCCATTGAAACGCGACCTGAATAAATTGCCAGGGCGGCATGGTTGCAATCAATTGAAGATTTTCGAGCGGGGTAGCTTCTTCATCCAGGAAACGCAAGATCCGTTGAATCGGATTACGCTCGAACATACTGGTAAAGACTGGTTTAAGTTCTTCACCATAGTGATCCATCATTTCGAGCATAATGGTATCGAGGATGCGATAGCGGCGGGCATCTTCAGGTACATCAAAGGGATGCCCATAGTAGATGAGGGACTGGATCATCGCGGCAGTATCTTGCTGAATGCGCACAAAGGCATACCCGGTTGTCGGCTTGACTCGCCCACCTTTGGTACCAATGGTCATCACGCGTTCACCAATGCGCCGTGGGAAGGGCTGATCGGTTGCGGGAATGACACCCTGTTCTTCAGCGACAATCTGGTAGGCCGTGACGTCCAGAACATGCGCGAGGTATTCATGCAAGGCATCCGCATACGCCTGGTTGCTAAAGCGCTGATCAGAGAAGACGGTGAATTCGACAAGCGCACGACGCGGCGAGAAGGGCAAGACGTAGAAGAAACGCGTTTCACCCGCCTGTGGGGTGCGGAAGTCCATCAATGTTGCTGCTTCGGGCCGAAAGACATCGGTCGCCGTCTCGATCTCCCAGCCCTTGAAATGGAGCTGGAGGTACTGGTAGCGCTCATCATTCAGACGTTCATTCGGGCGGAAAATGCTATCAAAAACCCATGTGCCGGTGTAGGTCTGATCGCCAACAATGACCTGTGCAACCCGGGGGCCATCAATGATCTGCTCGACATTGCCTTGCAACAAGGTCACATGCGGGCAAGCCTGCAAGGCGGCATGAACAAACTGATAAAAATCGATGCCGCGGATCATCTGATAGCGATAGTTGTCCAGGTCAAGAACCTGACCACGTTCGTCATCAGCCAGATGCAACTGTTCCCACGACCGATAGACAATCGGTTCAAACGGGGTGGGTTGGTCAGTCCAAAAGGCCCAGGTACGGTCATTGCGCTGCTTGTTGCCCTTATCAATCACCAGGATCGAGTAGTCACGTAAGGGACTATTGATCAACTGATACGCGAGGCTCAACCCGGCCGCTCCACCGCCCGCAATAATGACATCATAGTGCGTCATAGGCGTAACGCTCCTCACACGTTCTGCTCTGATCGCCGCAAGGCCATGATACTACATCGGCACCCCTCTATGCCTTGAGTCTCAGGGCTGATTATTGACCAGGTGAGTCGTCTTAGACGCAATACCTTGCAAATAAGGTGTTTTTTTTGACGCAAAGGCGCAAAGGCGCAAAGGCGTAACGGGGCACCCGCAAGGGGTGCCCGTACACCGGATTCGGCCTCGCCCCGGTACGGGCACCCCTTGCGGGTGCCCTTGCGGGTGCCTTGGCGGGGTGCATACACGGAAGATGCAATCGCCCTGCCTACAGAGAACAGGTAAAACCCCTACACAGAACAGGCGAAAGCAGGGTACAATAAAGATATGGGACAGAATGGAGAGAAAAATGACCTTGAATAATGCAAGCTTTCCCATTGTCGAGGCTCGTAATCTGAATGGGCGAACGCTCACCCTGCCTGCGGGTTTTGGGGGCGAGCGCAACCTGGCGCTAGTTGCTTTTCAGCGTTGGCATCAGGTACAGGTCGATTCCTGGTTTCCTTATCTTGAGCAGCAAATGGCCGCTTACCCTGATTTGCGTGTCTATGAGTTGCCGATTATTAGCAACTTTTATAACCTTGCCCGTCCCTTTATTGACGGGGGCATGGCTTCCACGATTGCCAATGCCGCCGTCCGTGATCGTACACTGACGGTCTATACCGACGTCAACCGGGTTCGTTCGGCGCTGCAGATCAAGTCAACAGCGTCAATTACGCTCTTGCTGGTTAACCGCGAGGGCACGATCTTCTGGCGCGAGAGTGGGGGTTATAGCCCTGCCCGTGCCGCATTACTCGAGCGTGCCCTAGGGTAGGCTTTCTTTTGCTGAAAAAGCCAGCAAAGCTGGCTTTTTCAGCAAAAATGATGGGGGGTATGAGAGCAAGCATCCCTACCACAATGCGACGCGTGCGATGGCGATGTCGGCATGAAACTGACGCCCGTAGGCGACGATGCCGAGGCGGGTCAGGGCGCCGGGGTTGAGGGGCGCTTCGAGCCATTTGGGGGCAAAGGCGGCGAAGGGCAGGTCCACCAGGTGCCACTCTGCGACGGCGCGAAACTCGGCCCAGTAGAATTGCTGTGGCCGACGGCAGGCACTGGTGCGCAGGTGAACCCGGTAGGTTTCGCCGTTACCCCAGACGCTCAGGCGTATGCCCGTATATGCCTGCGCATCGAGCGGGCCATCAGCAGTCTCCAATGGCAGTGCCATCTGCACAAAGCCACCCTGGTTTTCGAGGCGAACTTCGCCGCGTAAGCGGAGACAGCGCTGCCCTTCGATGGTATCAACGGTGACCTCTTCCCGCGAGATGCCGCCCATGACGCGATCACTAAACCCGCGCCATTGACCGGGGGCCGCCGGATCGTGCAGGTCGCTGATGAGGTAGGGGGTTGGTGGCAAGAGCTTCCTCCTTTGTTGTGCTACTGCCCCATTATAGATCAACAGTGCGCTGGATGGGCCGAAGCACGCGCTGGATGGGCCGAAGCACGCGCTGGGTGGGCCGAAGCACGCGCTGGGTGGGCCGAAGCACGCGCTATGCATGCTGGCCCGTTGCCATGCGTCTGGCGGGGCGGGTGCTTCGGCCTTACGGGGCGTTAGGTCACACCCAGCGGCTTTTGAGTCATGTGGTATACTCGTCTTTTACTCTTTTTTAACCTGCCTCGTTCGGCATGAAACATTTTTCTTTCTCTCATCAATTCTGGTTGATGTCCCTGCTCTATGTGGTGATCGCCATTGGGATGACCTGGCCGCTGGCGTTGCACCTCGATAGCGCACTCACCGAGAATGCTGATACGCTGCAGCAAACCTGGATTCTGGCCTGGAATGCGTATGCCCTGGCGCATGATCCGTTGCAAGTCTGGCATGCTCCGATCTTTTACCCCTATCCCTCGACAGCAGCGTACCACGACCATCATTTGATCCTTTCGCTGCTGGCCGCCCCGGTGATCTGGCTGAGCAATAATCCCGTGCTGGCGCATAATCTGCTGGTTTTGCTGAGTTTTGTGGTGGCCGGGTGGGGTGGGTACACGTTGAGCCGTGCCCTTGGGGCGCAGCCCGGGGCTGCATTTGTCGGTGGCCTTATTTTTGCCTTTTCGACCTATCGCTTTGCCCATATTATGCAGCTGAATTTGTTGCAGAGTGGCTGGATGGCCCTCGCGATGGCGGCGTTAGTGCGCTTCTTGCAGCCCGAGCAAGAGGGTGGGGGAAGCTGGCGCGATGCGTTGAGGGTCGGGTTCTGGTCGGGGTTGCAGGCGGCGAATGCTTTTTACTATGGCTTTTTTCTGGCCCCTTTGATCCTTGGGTATGTGGGGTTCTGGGTGCTCACTGTGCTCTGGGCACGGGTGCGCACGGGGACAGCGTTCCCGTGGATGTATCTCGGTCGGCTCAGCGCCGGGGGCGTGCTTGCGCTGCTGGTGTGTGTGCCCTTCTTGCTGCCCTATCTCGAAATCTATCGCACCCTGGGGATCGTCCGCACCATCCGTGAGCTTGATCACTGGTCAGCCCCATTGTCGGCTTTTTTTGCCGTACTGCCCGAGAACTGGCTCTATGGGCGCACTAAGCTGTTGCCGCAGGCGCCTCACGAACTGGCGCTCTTTGCGGGTTTTGTTACGCTCGGGCTTGCGATGCTCAGCCCCGTGATTGTGCCGCGTTCGTGGCGGACACGCTTCTGGTGGTTGACGTTCGCGGTTGCTATCCTGCTCAGTTTTGGCACTGGCTTGCGCTGGGAACGTGGCGATCCGCCTTTGCCGGTGCCGACACCCTACCCGTTGTTGTATCAGGTGATCCCCGGATTTGGTGCGATGCGCGTGCCGTCGCGCTGGGGGTTGATCGCGTTGCTTGCGCTTGCACCGCTCGCGGCACTGAGCCTGAGTCGCCTGATCGAACGACGCCCCTCCTGGCAACAGCTTGGGCTGGTTACGCTCTGTAGTGCGCTTATCCTTGGCGAGCACGGGGTGGCCCCGTTGACGCTTCGTGAACAAGCGCTCGGGCGGCTTGATCCGCTCTATGCGACCCTGGGGACACCAGCCTATGCGGATGTGCAGGTAATGATCGAGTTGCCCGTTGGTGCGCTGGCGCGTGGCGATGACCTGCAACGCACGACCGAGCGCCATTTTGCCTCGCTGTTGCATTGGAAGAAGTTGCCCATCGCCTATGGCGCGCTGATCCCATTTGGGACGCTCGATCTTTTGCGTAGCCTGCAGAGCTTACCAAACCCGCAGATTGTTGATTATCTGCGCTTGCTTGGCGTGGATACGCTCGTGATCCATGCCGACCAGTACAACCCAGAGGCGTTCGCCGCGTTGACAGGTGGGTTCGAAGCGCAGCCTGAAGTGACGATGCGGGGGCAGATTGGTGCAGCCTTGCTCTATCGGCTCACCCCTGATCCACGGCGGAGCCTTCCCCTCGATGCGACTCGGCCCCCGCCCCATGTGCTGATCAGCAACGACGAACGCATGCCAGGGCTGGCGGTACTCAGTCTAAGCCGGGCCTGGCAAGAGGCCGGGAGCACCATCTATGGGCCGGGGCGGATTCGCTACTATGGAAGTTTTGCGCCGCTTCCCGTTGGCATGATCCCTTCGTATGCGCTGCTTGCCAGTGCCGAAGATCCTGAACGCTACGGCTACCGGGTTGCCAATCAGGTGTGGAGTGCGCACGGGTTGACGTTGTATGCGGCTGATCCAACCCTGGTGGCAAACCTGGAACTGGGAGTGGTTGCGTCCGGCATGTTTCACCCGACCTATCCGAACCAGGTAACGATCAAGGTAGAGGAGGGTCGGATCCAACTCGGCAAAGTCACTGTGCCCCGTCGCGCTGCCGAACCAATGATGGTCGAGCTCGACATTGCAGCGCAACGGGCCGGCGAACTCACCGGGGGCAACGCGAGCCTCAGGTATGCGTCGGGGCTGAGTCGGCTTCGTCTGCCACTCACAGCTGGGTTGACGGCCTTGCACCTTGCCCCTGATGCGGTGTTCCTGCGCGTCCGCCTGCTGCATGATCAGCAACCGGCAACCGTTCAGAGCATCCCAGGACGAGCACTGACTAGCACCGGCGCTTTTGTCGGTTCCTCGCTCATCATCGAGAAGACCGCAAGTGGTACCGCGACCCTTGGTTTGCGCATCCGTGGGGCTGCGGCCTACGATGATCGCCCGATCCGCCTGGTCGAGGGCGCTCTGCCGGTGAAGGATGCGCGGGTGCGGTTTGAGGTTGATCTGCTCAACCCTCAGGGAGCCTGGTTGACCGAGCGTGGCAAACCTGAGGATGGTCGATACATCGCGTATCTGGTGAACCCTGACGACCCCGATGACCAGGGGTTGCCTGTGGCGCAATTTCAGCTTGTCGCAGGGGTGCTACAGGATGCACAGATTGTCGTCTTGCCCTTAACCGGGGTGGTTGAACGATAGACAGAAACTGCGGTCAGCAGAATCGTGCAATCCGGGGTACAATCTAGGCAAGAGAGAATGGGCCAGAAGGAAGCAGGGTATGAACATCCTTCATGATCTTTCGATGCTCATCAATGCGACAATGCCGGTCTATGCGGGCGACGCGCCGGTGTGCCTTGAACCGCACTGCACCATTGCTGCCGATGGCGTCAATATTACGGCGATCAAGAACGCAACCACCCACTTCGGGACGCACATCGATCTGCCACGGCACATTTTTGCCGATGGGGCGAGCCTCGATGACGTGCCCCTCGCCGATCTGTGTGGGCCTGCGCAGATCATCGCGATTGAGCATCCAACCGCGATTACCGCCGAAGAGGTTGCCCGCCATTGCTTCAAGCCTGGCGAGATGGTGCTCTTCCGTACCCGCAATACCAGCGATGGCTTGCTTGAGCGACCTGCGTTTTGCCATGATTATGTCTATTTGACGCCCGAGGCTGCGACCTATCTGGTACAGCAGGCGGTGCGACTGGTGGGCATTGATTATCTATCGGTCGACCCTCCGCATACGCCGACCCTGCCTGCGCATCATATCTTGCTGGGGCATGGCGTCCTGATCCTCGAAGGGGTTGTCTTGACCGACGTACAACCGGGAAAGGCAACGCTTCTCTGCCTACCGCTCAAATTGCAAGGTGTTGATGGAGCACCAGTACGCGCAGTCTTAGTTGAGGGGTAACAGGGCACCACACTGCGTCGTTGTGGACAAAGAGGAGAATCTTATGAGCAACACCATTCCTATTTCAACCCCTCGCCACCTTGCAAAAACGCCAACTGGCATTTATGGGATTGATGAAATCACGGCTGGTGGTCTACCGCAAGGGCGCCCGACGCTGGTTGCTGGTAGCGCAGGATGCGGCAAAACGCTTTTGGCAATGGAATTTCTCGTGCGTGGGGCCACCCTCTACGACGAACCGGGGGTCTTTGTGACCTTTGAAGAGACCCCGGAAGAACTGGTGAACAATGTGGCCTCGCTGGGTTTTGATCTCGACGATCTGCGCGAGCGTGGCTTGCTGTGGATTGAGCATATCTACCTGGAGCGGAGTGAAATTGAGGAGGTCGGGGCATATACGCTTGATGGGCTCTTCATTCGGCTTGAGCATGCATTTGACCGCATTGGGGCCAAACGCGTAGCGCTCGACACCCTGGAAGTCCTCTTCAGCGGGCTCCACGACGAAGCGCTGATTCGCGCCGAGTTGCGCCGCCTCTTTCGCTGGCTCAAAGAGCGCGGGGTGACTGCGGTGGTCACCGCCGAACGCGGCGACGGCACGCTCACCCGTCACGGGCTCGAGGAATATGTCGCGGATTGTGTCATCGTGCTCGATCACCGCGTCACCTCGCAACTCTCGACCCGCCGGATCCGCATTGTCAAATATCGCGGTACGATGCACGGCACCAATGAATACCCCTTTTTAATTGATCAGCACGGGTTCACGGTCTTTCCCATCACGGCGCTCGGCCTTGACTATAATGTAGGCACCGAGCGAATCAGCACCGGGGTGACCGGACTAGACGAGATGCTCGGGGGGAGTGGTTATTATAAAGGGAGTACGATCCTGATTTCAGGGACGGCTGGGACGGGGAAAACGAGTCTCTCTTCAGCGTTTGCGGCAGCGGCGTACGCACGTAACGAACATACGCTTTTTGTTGCCTTTGAAGAGTCGCCCGCGCAGATCATACGCAACGTGCGCTCGATTGGGATCGATCTGGAGCCTGCGTTTACCAAGGAATGTTTGCATTTCCACGCAGTACGCCCAACGCTCGCTGGCCTGGAATTGCATCTTGCGACGATTACCGACCAGATCGCCCGCATCAAACCGTCCGTCGTCATTATTGATCCGATCACCAGCCTGATCTCCCAGGGCTTCAACAGCGAAGTACGGGCTCTCTTCACCCGGCTCATTGATTTCTGCAAACAACATGGCATCACGCTCTTGCTGACTAGCCTGAGCGTGATGGGACAGGATCCTGAGGGCACCGATATCGGCGTTTCGTCGCTGGTTGAT
Source organism: Candidatus Chloroploca mongolica (assembly GCF_004762035.2). Taxonomy (GTDB): domain Bacteria; phylum Chloroflexota; class Chloroflexia; order Chloroflexales; family Chloroflexaceae; genus Chloroploca; species Chloroploca mongolica. The sequence goes on from NZ_SIJK02000001.1 coordinate 274,663, forward strand.
ACATGGTTGCTCGTGCGCAACCTAGAGATGCACGGGAAACGCAACCGTGGGTTGTATATCTTGAAATCGCGGGGTATGGCGCATTCCAATCAAATCCGCAAACTCGTCCTCTCATCGGAGGGAATCAGTCTGATCGAAATACCTTCTTCCAGCCTGCAGCTATCATCATAAGGAGGATCTATGAGTGAGCAGAATGTGTCAAAGCAGTTACCGGATCTTCCCACCGACCAAAGCGAGTTCTGGATCCTTCGGCTCTATGTTGCGGGGCATGCGATGCGCTCACTGACGGCGATTGCCAATTTGCAGGCAATTTGCGAAGAGCATCTGCCTGACAAGCATCATATCGAGGTGATTGATGTGATCGATGATCCTGAGCGGGCCAGTACGGATCAGATCCTGGCTTTGCCAACCCTGATTCGTGCGTTGCCACCGCCCGTCCGGAAAATCATCGGCGATCTCTCCAATACCGAGCGGGTGCTGGTAGGGCTTGAAATTGCGCAACACTCACATTGACGCGCATGCGCGTCAATGTGGGGGTGAGGGCCACTACCTTTTGACGCAATGGCGCAATGGCGCAACGTTTGGAGCGGGACGGTGGTCTGGGTTCCCGCGTGCGCGGGAATGACAGGGGGGCGCTAGCCCTTCGCAAAGACGGGAGGTTGACGATGTCGAGACTCCACGCTCTTGTTGTTTGCTGCGTATGGATTGGTTTGCTTGTGCTGACCGGCACCCAGGCACGGGCCGCACCGTTCGCCCAGGCGCTTCCCACGTTCACATCCACCCCAACGCCATCATTTACCCCTTCACCAGACACGACACCGACACGCTTTGCCACCGTTCTCCCGAGCCCAACGCTTCCCTCATCACCGCCTGCAACTGCGACGATCACCGCCTCGGCAACAGCTACGGTTCGCCCTACGATGACGATGCCGCCACCTGAGGCAACGAGTGGCACTGTGACGCCGCTGCCGGCACCGGCACAGGAGGTAGGTCTCGAGATCAGCAAGACACTGCTTGGTAGTGATGAAGTTCAGGTCGGCCAGTACCTCACTTTTACGATTCAGATTCGCAATACTGGTTCAACCGTGATCACGGAACTGCCGCTCGTTGATGAGTATCAGACCGCGATCCTTGATCCGGTGGTTGCGTTGATGGTGCCGCCACCGACGAGTCAAGAACCAGGTATCTTACGCTGGGCAAATCTGAGCGATACCTTTGGTGATTTTGCTCCTGGCGAGACGATCGAAGTGATCGTCGTCTTTCGGGCGATCACGATCGAGGATGAGGTCATCAATCGGGTGCGCGTCGAGGCTGGCGAAGGACTGGGGGGCGAAGGGGGCGCGGCAGCCGAAGATAATGCCGGGGGTACGATCAAGGGTGGGCGCATTGTGATCGAGAAGGCACTTGTCGAGAGTTTTGTGCAACTTGATACGCCCGTGATTAGCTTTACGCTTTCGCTGCGCAACGACGGGTTCGCCGATATTGTCCGTGCGCCGGTCGTGGATTTCTACCGCCCCGATCTGCTCACCTTCACCGGGGCGAGTGTGCCGCCCGATTTCCATAATCCGGTGACTGGTGAGTTGCGCTGGGATGATCTGCTGGCAAGCCTCGGCATCGAACGTCTGGCCCCGCAAGCGATGGTCTCGTTTACGACGGCCTATCGGGTCAACGGGCCGATTGAAGATGCCGTCGTCAATCGGGCCAATGCCGTCAATGTGGCCGACGAGTTTGGCAATGCGGTCGTATCACCCCGCGAGGCCGAGGTACGCATTCGCCTGCGTGGCCCGGGTGGGGCCGAGCTGCCGACACCAACACCAGTCGTTGGGCCGATCGAAGACGAGCAGCCGACCCCAACCCCGGTCAGCGCGACGGCGACGGTGACGAGCACGGTTGCCCCTACGCCGACCCTGGAGACGACGACACCAACGCCGACAACGGAACCAACGCAAGGCAGTGCCGAGACAACGCCGACGGAGGCTGCGGGCCAGCCTGCGACGTTGCCGGTGACGGGGAGCCGCGGACTGACGACGGCACCGGTCTTCATTGCCGTGCTGATCCTGATCGCCGGAGTTGCCTTGCGTCGCGTCAGCCGACCACGAGGGTAGAGGGAGGATCAGATCATGCCACGATGGTTGAGCATATGGCGCTATGGCACCCTGGTGATGCTGCTCGCTCTGCTGGTCGTGACAGTGCGCGGCGAGGCGAATAGTGTTGCTTCCAGGGCATCTTTTGAGAATCTGCCGCTTGTCTGGCAGCGTGCGGCTCTTCACTCCACCGAACAACGCCCCTCGCTCTTGAGCACGACCCCAGGGCAAACTGCGCCACCTTCGCAGTCGGCCAGGGCGCCAGCGGGGCGGGGGTTGAACGAGCAGCCCTTTCAGGTCTGGATCCCAGTGATCGCCGAGGCACCGGGGCCAAGCGCGAGGGTGCGTTTTGGTGCAGGTCGCAATGGTGACGAACTGCTTGAAGAAGGCACAAGCTTCAGCTTTGGCCTGACGACCCTCTACTATGCTGTCAGCATCACCGACAGCAGCGAGGGCCGCTTTCGCGAAGAATGGATCATCAACGGGCAGCACCAACCAACGCTTGACCGGAGTGGCCTCTTGCCGCAGCCGGAAGGGGGCAATTATCTCAGTGGCATTACGCTCAGCACTGGTGCGCCGCTTCCCATCGGCGCGTATGAGCTCCATATTTTCGTTGATGAGCGCCTGGCGGGGATAGGGCGCTTGCAGGTTCTGCCGTCGCCATAAGAATGCTTTGGACAGAATGTGCTATCATATGCGGAAGCAGCAAAAAGGTGAGAGGACATCATGACGCAGGGGGCAGCTGAATGCCCAGTTGTGCTGGTAGGGCTAAGCGGGGCGGGCAAGTCTACGGTGGGGCCGGTGCTGGCGGCGCGGCTTGGGCGTCCGCTCTGTGATACGGATGCGCTTGTGGCGCACGCGGCTGGCATGCCGGTGCCGACGATTTTTGCGACCCACGGCGAGGCGACGTTTCGTGAGCGCGAGGCTCAGGCGCTCGCTGAGGCGCTTGCGGGTGAACTGGCCGTTGTGGCGACGGGCGGCGGCATTGTGTTGCGACCCGCGAATCGTCAATTGCTGCGCGAGCATGCGTTTGTCGTCTGGCTTGATGCGCCCGATGGGTTGCTGCTGGCGCGCCTGCGCACCGACGCGGAACAACGCCCGCTCCTTGGCGATGAAGCAGCGACCCGCCTCGCCGCGATGCGGGCGGCCCGGGCACCCTGGTATGCCGAGGTTGCCCATGTGACCGTTGAGACAAGTGGGCTCACGCCTGAGACGATTGCCGATCAGATTGTCGCTGCGTATACAGATGCACTGGTGCGTGGGAGACGGAGTTGACTTCATGGCGAGGATTGAGATTCATGCCTGGTATCGCCAGTATCGCAAGCTGAAGGATCAGGCGGCTGATGCGATCTTGCTCTTTCGTTTTGGCGATTTTTATGAGACCTTTGATGATGATGCCAAGCTGATCGCCGAATTGCTTGATGTGACGCTGACCCGCAAAGATTATGCGGTTGACAAGAGCAGGCCCCGTGATCAGCAGAAGCTCTATGCGCCAATGGCGGGGATGCCATACCACGCGGTTGAGCGTTATGTGACCGATCTGGTCGGGCGGGGCTATCGGGTGGCGATTGCCGAGCAGATGACGGAGACCGAGGCATCGCGCAATGATACGCGCCCGCGCTCGGTCTTTGCCTCAGGCTTGCAACAGACGACGCCGACGGAGCACGGCAGCAAGATGGTGCATCGCGAGATTGTCCGGGTGATTACGCCCGGAACCGTCGTTGATAGCTCGATGCTGGCCGCGACAACAAATAATTATCTTGCCGCCGCCCTGGTGGAAGGCGAAGCCATCGGGTTGGCCTATGCCGATCTGAGTACGGGTGAATTTGCGGCGGTTGAATTTCACGGCGAGCGGAGCGCAGCCCAGTTGCACGGTGAGTTGTCGCGCCTCCAGGCTGCCGAGGTGCTCGTGCCCGATCTTGAGAACCTGCGCCTGCCCGAGTTTGCCCCGTCGCAGTCCCGTTTGACCCAGGATCTCGCGCCGATGACCAAAGATGAGCGCGACATGCTCTTGCCCCACGAGCGGGTCGCCCGACGGCTTGACCAGGCGAGTGAGGCGCGCTGGACGCAGGGCCATGTGACGGCTTGGCCAGCCTGGCGCTGGGATCTGCGTGAGGCGACCGAGGTGTTGCTGCGTCAGTTGCGCGTTGGTTCGCTGGCCGCCTTTGGCCTCGATGCGCACCCCCTGGCAACCCGCGCTGCCGGTGCGTTGCTCCAATATGTCCACGAGACACAGCGCCACTATGCGGCCCAACTCAATACGCTGCGCGTCTATACAACAAGCAGTTTTATGCTGCTGGATCCCCAGACCCGCCGCAACCTTGAGTTGCTTGAGCCACAGCGCCAGGGGGCCAAAACGGCCCTGATCAGTGTGCTCGACCGCACGCGTACGCCAATGGGGGCGAGGCTCTTGCGCCGCTGGCTCAATCAGCCGTTGCTGGAACTGGAGCCGCTGCTGGCCCGCCAGGCGGCCGTGGCGCGGTTGGTCGAAGAAACGGTGTTGCGGGCTGCCTTGCGTGAGGCGCTCGGCCCGGTGGGTGACATGGAACGAGCGGTCAATCGCATTGCGCAGGGCACCAGTGTGGCAACCCCGCGTGACCTCGTGCAACTGCGCAGTTCGCTGCGGGCGCTGCCGGCGGTGCTTGCAGCGACTGGCGGTGTCCTCGCTGAGCTCTTGCCAGCGGAGGCAGCGCTCTTCGATGAGCGTGGCACTGACCCTGCGCACGCGGGGGCAGCGGCGTCCGCGGCAGGCGAGGATGATCTCTTTGGGGACGCTGAAGAGGCGGTGGTGGCGCAGCCGCCGCTGCTTGATCCATGTGGCGATCTGCTTGCCCTGCTCGAGGCGGGGCTTGATGATGATCCGCCGGCGCTGCTTGGGGCTTCCAATTATCTGCGGGCTGCCGAAGAGGGCGGCGAACGCCCGCGGCGCGTGATCCGTCCCGGCTTTGACCTGCGGATGGATGCGCTAGTGCAGGCGAGCCGCCACGCGCAGGAATTTATTGATCGGCTTGAGGGCAAAGAGCGCGAGCGTACCGGGATCAAAGCGCTCAAGGTTGGGTATAACAATGTCTTTGGCTACTATATCGAGCTCTCGCGCAACGTGGATGAGCGGCTGATCCCGAAAGATTATGAGCGCAAGCAGACGCTCGTGAGTGCCGAGCGCTATATTACGGCTGAACTGAAAGAGTACGAGCAGATCATTGATCGGGCCAGGTTGCAACTGACCGATCTCGAACGCGATGCCTTCGGGCGGCTGTGCGAGGCGCTGAGCAAAGGCGTTGACCGGCTGCGCAACGCGGCGCGGGCGCTGGCGCACCTCGATGCGATTGCCTCGCTCGCCGAGGCTGCGGTGCGCGGGCGCTATAGTCGCCCGAACCTCGAAGCGAGTACGCGCCTCCAGATTACCGCCGGGCGCCATCCCGTCGTCGAGCAGGTGCTCGAAGATGCGTTTGTCCCCAATGATCTGCGGCTCGATACCGACGAGGCGCAACTGCTGATCATCACTGGCCCCAACATGGCTGGCAAATGTGTGGTCGGTTCGACCCTGGTCTATAGCGAGCACGGCCTGGTGCGGATGGCCGATCTGATGCCACCTGGGGCAGTCGAGGGCACATTTGCGCCCCTTGGAAGAATCGTACAGGGCCTTGCGCAGCCCCGCGAGGCGACCCATTTTTATCGCGGGGGGCATCAGGCGACCATCAGGTTGACCACGCAGCACGGTTTTACGCTTGAGGGCACGCCCGAGCATCGCGTGCGCGTGCGACAACCCGACGGCCACGAGGTGTGGCGCTGTCTCGGCGACCTGCAACCCGGTGACTGGCTCGTCCTCGCATGCGGCATCAATCTCTGGGGGCGTGATCCAACCATTGCCCCGGCCCACGCCTATCAACTCGGGCATAACCTCGGAAGCCGGGGCAAGATTCCGACGGTGACCAGTGGGCGCTGTATGAAGGACGCAAGGTCACACCAGTGCCCTAACGCTTCACAGGTGGATAAGACCTTGCCTACGGCGGCTGATGACAGCCTTGCGCAGGCCCATTCAGAGCGAGATTGTTGCACGGCGACCGCCTCTGCCGAATGTGCCTGTACCCTACCGGATGCGTTGCTCGGTGCGCCCCGCGAGACCATTGTCGCCTTTTTGCAGGGTCTCTGTGCCAGCAAATACGCCTCCTTCAAGCCGTCCGGCATCCTTCAGTGGCTGATGCCATCAGCGACGATTGCGCAGCAGGTCCAACTCTTGCTGCTCAATCTCGGGCTTATTGCGACGGTCGAAGAGACGATGGTTGCGCTGCCGCTCGATGCGTTACCGAATGACGTGCTTTTGCATCACAACCGCAGCCTCCGCGTGCCGAAGCAACGCCCGTTCTATGACCCGGTGGTCAGCCTGACCCCCGGCGAGGCCGAGGTCTATGATCTGTCGGTTGACCACGATCACGCCTATCTTGCCAACGGCCTGGTGAGCCACAACTCGACCTGTCTGCGCCAGGTGGCCTTGATTGTCTTGATGGCACAGATAGGCTCATTTGTGCCCGCTGAAGCTGCAACAATTGGCCTAGTTGACCGAATCTTCACGCGGATCGGGGCGCAAGACGACATCGCGACCGGCCAGAGCACATTTATGGTCGAGATGACCGAAACAGCGGCGTTGCTCTTGCAGAGCACCCGGCGGAGCCTGATCATTCTCGATGAGGTTGGGCGCGGGACTTCGACCTACGATGGCATGGCAATTGCGCGGGCGGTCGTCGAATACATTCACAACGAGCCTCGCCTGCGTTGCCGCACCCTCTTTGCGACGCATTACCACGAACTGACGGCGCTGGAAGAGGTCTTGCCGCGTCTGCGCAACTATCATATGGCGGCGGTCGAACAAGAGGGGCAGGTCGTCTTTTTGCACGAACTGCGCCGGGGCGGGGCCGACCGCTCTTACGGCATTCACGTCGCGCAACTGGCCGGCATTCCCCAGGCCGTGATCGCACGGGCAAGCGCATTGCTGCGTGAACTCGAAGGAGCGCGGAGCAAGCAGTTGGGGAAAGAGTCCGGAGGGCATCCTGCCCCCGGCGAAGCAGGTGCTGAACAGGCGCATCCCGACCCGGCAGCGGGCGTTGCGTCGCCGTCACGAGGGCGCAGCGACGGCGCGACCGCGCCGAGTCTCCCAGTGGAGCAAGGGCCAAGCGACGAGCCCCCTGCCCACGATGAGACAGCAGCAGCGCCAAGAACACGGCCCACGACGCGACCTGCTGAAACAGTGTTGGAACCAGCGCCGGTCGCGCTCAGCGCACCGCCCTACGAAGGGCAACTGAGCCTCTTTGACCTTGCGCCGAGTCCCGTGATCGCCTACCTCCGTCGGCTCAACATCAACGAACTAACCCCTCTCGACGCCCTCAACCGGCTCGCCGAGTTGCAGCGTCTTGCCGGTGAAGAGCGCCGGCCATAGAAGCAGAGACACCATCCTATGTTGCATGTCAAAATCGCAGGGCTTGGCCACTACCTTCCCGAACGCATCGTCACCAGTGCCGAACTTGAAGCTGATTACGGCCTCGAAGCTGGGTGGATCGAGCGGGTCACGGGTATCAAAGAGCGGCGACGGGCGACCCACGAGACAACGGTGCGCATGGGGGCCATTGCGGGGCAGCGTGCGCTGGCTGCCGCAGGGCTTGCCATTGATGACGTTGACCTGATCGTCGCCGCAGCGAGCGGGCGACAACAGGCGATTCCCTGCACCGCCGCCTACCTACAGCGCGAACTTGGCGCACCCGACGGAGGCAGCACCTGTTTTGACATCGATGCCACGTGTCTCAGCTTTCTGGTGGCGCTGCAAAGCGTTGCGCACCTGGTAGCCGCCGGGAGCTACCGGACGGCGCTGATCATCAGCAGTGAGCGCGCAGGCTACGCACTCAACCCCAACCAACCCGAAAGTGCCGTGCTTTTTGGCGACGCGGCGGCGGCGGCGGTGCTTGTTCGCGCGCCCGCCAACGAAGCGAGTGCTGTCGTCTGGGAGCAATTTGCGACCTACAGCAGCGGAGCCGACCTGACGGCGATCCTGGGCGGCGGCACCCTGCACCACCCGAACGACCCGACGACGACCCCAGAGATGAACACCTTTGCGATGAACGGGTCAGCGATCTACAAAAAAGCCGCGCGGCTCTTTGAGCCCTTCTTCGACAGCTTTTGTGTCCGCACTGGCTGGGCGCGCGAAGAGATAGACGCCGTCGTACCCCACCAGGCCAGCGGCCATGCCCTTGAAATCCTCGCCCGGCGTTACGGCTTTCGCCGCGAGCAACTGATCATCAACCTGCCCTCACGGGGCAACTGCATTGCCGCCTCGATCCCACTGGCGCTCGCCGAAGCGGTTGCCGACGGACGGATCGTGCGAGGCAAGCGGGTGGTTCTGCTTGGCACGGGGGCGGGCCTCACCCTGGGGGCGATTGGGGTAATCTTTTAAGCAACCGTTCCGGGTTATACCAATTACACTTGAAGGTGCCACATGGTCATGCTGAGCGCAGCGAAGCATCGCTGCCGTGGGGACGCCTGAGACCCTTCGATCCGCTCCTGAGGAACAAATCTCATGGTCGGAGCGCAACACCTCTGCGGTCATTGCGAACGAAGCCGCAGGCGCAGTGAGGAATCTTCACGGATCTGCATGGAAGACCCCTCACGTTCGTTCGGGGTGACATGGGCGGGCCGGTGCAACAAACTGGTTGCTCACGGTGTCACTGGCCCGCGGGCCATGTGGTACTCAGGGTGACAAGGTGGCCTACTGAACGGTACATGGGGTTAGGGATCAAACGATTCCGGTAAGCTTCTTTTATGGGGTACTGCGAATGCCTATTTTCACCAACGCGACCGGCTGGATCTTGGCAACGACGTCAACTGCGTATGCGCTCGGCTTGAATGACGCCGGGGCGCTCACGCATCGCTACTGGGGACCACGGCTCCCCGCGCTGGCCGATTATCCGCCGCCGCCGAGTCCTGACGGTTGGAGTTCGTTTAACCCTCCGGCCCAACTGACGCCTGAAGAGTACCCCGGCTATACCGGGAACACCTTTGTTGAGCCATGTCTGAAAGTGACGTTTGCCGACGGTGTGCGCAATGTGGTGCTCGGTTATGTGGGGGCGACCGTAGCGTCAGAGCCGCTGCCTACGCTGGCGATCACGCTCGAAGATGGGTTCTACCCTCTGCGCGTCACGCTCTTGTATCGGCTCTATGAAGCCTATGATCTGCTTGAGCGGGCGGTGCGGATCGAGAACCTCGGGACGGAACCGATCCTGATCGAGCGGATCTGGTCGGCGCTCTGGCATCTGCCGCAGTACGGACGTTACCGGCTGCGGCAGATGGTCGGTCGCCATATGGACGAAGCGATCCTGCGGCACGAGCCGCTCAGCGAAGGGGTCAAGCGCCTGGAGAGCCGCCGGCTGGCGAGTAGCCATCACCATAGCCCCTGGTTTGCCGTTGATCGCGATCCGGCAGCAGATCTGGGTCCCGGGGCCGATGAACGCGCTGGGGAGGTCTGGTTCGGGGCGCTGGCCTGGAGTGGCAACTGGCAAATCGCGGCTGAAGTGACCGATTTTGGCTCGACACGCATCGGCATTGGCCTGAATGATTGGGATTTTGCCTGGCGCCTCGGCCCGGGCGAGGCCTTCACGACACCCGTGAGCTACGCCGGCTACACCGCTGCTGGCTTCGGCGCAATGAGCCGCTGCTGGCACACCTTTATCCGTGAGACGATCTTGCCCGGTGCGCGGCAAGTGCAAAAGGTCTTCTACAACTCGTGGGAGGCGACCCACTTTGACGTTGATGAAGCGTCGCAGATGCAACTGGCCGCAATCGCTGCGTCCCTCGGCGTAGAGTTGTTCGTGCTCGACGACGGCTGGTTCGCGGGGCGCAGCGATGACACAGCGGCCCTGGGTGATTGGCGCCCTGATCCGCACAAGTTTCCGCATGGACTGACGCCGCTGATCAGGCGGGTGCATGAACTCGGCATGGCGTTTGGCCTCTGGATCGAACCAGAGATGGTCAGCCCGAAGAGTGAACTCTACCGCACCCATCCCGACTGGGTGCTGCACTTTGCGACCCGTGCCCGCACCGAGAGCCGCCATCAACTGATCCTCAATCTGGCTCGGCCCGAAGTTCAGGACTATCTGATCGCCCAGTTTGATCGCCTGCTGACCGAACACCCGATCGACTTCATCAAATGGGATATGAACCGCAACATCAGCGAGCCAGGCTGGCACGATGCGCCGGGCGAACCGCGTGAAGTGTGGGTACGCTACATCGAAGGCCTCTACCGAGTCTGGGGGGCGTTGCGTGAGCGGCACCCGCAGATTGTCTGGCAGAACTGCTCAGGCGGTGGAGGGCGGGTCGATCTCGGCTTGATGCGGTTGGCCGATCAGTTCCAACTGAGCGACAACATCGATCCAACGCGCTTCCTGGCGATGCAGGAAGGGTTTTCACAGATCTTTCCAGCGAACACGATGCACGCCTGGGTCGCCGATCTGCCTGCCTCGCATCTCTCACTGCGTTTCCGCTTCCATGTCGGCATGTGCGGCATCCTGGGCCTTGGTGGGCACCTGGTGCGCTGGACGGCAGAGGAGCGAGCGGAAGCGGCGGCATTGATCGCCCATTACAAAGCGATCCGCACGATCGTCCAGTTCGGTGAATTATACCGGCTACGCTCACCGCAGCGCCACGCCTTCGCGGCGGTACTATACGTCGCGCCAGATCGATCCGAAGCAGTGCTGTTTGCCTTCCGCACCCACCTGCCGGCGCAGACGCGGCTACCGCCGCTGCGCTTGCAAGGGCTTGACCCGCAGCGAAGCTACAGCATCGAAGGTCAGCCCGAAGTGCGCTCGGGCGCGGCATGGATGCACCTCGGGATCGATCTGAGTCTCGGCGATTTCGAGAGTTGTGTGGTGGGGATACGGCAGGTGTGACAGCCATACCATTCAAATAAGGCGTTTTTTGACGCAAAGGCGCAAAGGCGCAAAGTTTTGAGCGGAGGTGCGCTCACCCTTCGCGCCTTCGCGCCTTCGCGTGAGCTTATTTGCAAGGTATTGGGGCTAGAGGGGAAACCGAGCGGGGAGCATTGGTCGCCCGGCGTGATGAGACACGCTAAGAACTAGCGCAAGCAGTTTTTCTTGCCGTTCGTTACTAAGACAGTGAGGTCAATTGTCTGCCCAGTGAACGGGCGGTGAAGGAAAATATTATGTCTACCCGTCGCGTTAGCACGCGCAACCCACTTCTTATGATTATCATCGCCGTACTCGTGCTTGCCGGGCTAGGCGGCGGTGCATACTGGTATATCGCCCAGCAGCAAGCGCTTCAGGCTGCGGCGACGGCAACCGAGGTTGCGCAGACAAGCGTAGCCCAACAGGGAACACTGGTGGCGCAGCAGGCGACGAGCGAGGCGGAAACACAAGCAACCGCGACAGCTCAGGCTCTTGTTGCCGCCCGCGATGCCGAGCTCGAGCGTCAGTACCAGGCGGGGGTAGCCTACCAGACTGTGCAGGACTACACCCAGGCACGGGCCGTCTTCCAGTCAGTGATCGAGGTCAACCCCAGCTACAAGGATACTGCCGACCGTCTAGGCCAGATCAACGAAGCAGAGGCCGATGCCTACTACCAACAAGGAATCGCCTCGTACCGTGCGGCACAATGGGCCGACGCCATCGAGCAGTTTGACCGTGCGCTGACGATCATCCCCAACTACAAAGACGCCGCAACCCAACGCGCCGAAGCGCGCCGTCGGTTCAACGCCACCCCGACCCCGACGCTCACCCCGACGCTGGCCCCAACCCCGACGCCCAACCCCGACGCCACGCCTACGCCCGACATCACGCCCACTCCTGAGCCTCCCAGCGCGAGTGCGGAAGAAACAGCAACGACGAAGCCCACGGGCAATGTGGCCTTCCGTGATGACTTCAATGCGACCATGCGCGAGGAGTGGGAGCCTATTCGCAGTGGGTTGGCGGTTGTCGATGGCAAGCTCGTAGGCAGTGAGGGTTTACTCATCTACAAACCTAGCGGTGACAATCACATCATTACGACAAATGTTACGGGAAAGATGTTTGCCGTGATCTTTCGCTTTACTGACACCGAGGGCTATGCATTTTTCTGCGATCAAGGAGACTGCGAGTGGCGCAAGTTTATAAAAGCAGACCCTAATAATGCGTATGGTTATGGTAACCGTTTCACTTCTCTTTCTAGTGTGGTTAGTAGTGCCGCACTCAAAGAAACCAGACCGCATACCCTGACGATTGAGGTTCGTGGCAACAACTTCCTTGCTTTAGTTGACGGCGAGCCGCTCAGCAGCATCCTCGATAACACCCACGCCACTGGCGGTGCCGGGCTGTGGGCTGGGGAGCCGACTGTATTTGACAGCTTCGAGGTCGAGTTACTGCCGTAAGCCTACGCAGATCTTCTGCACAGGCACTGACAGCCGCTGGGTGCCCGCGTGCGCGGGCATGACCATGCGGGCCGACGCACCCGGGATGCGCCGCTGGGTGCCCGCGTGCGCGGGCATGACATGTGTTCAATTCATTCATACAATCTTCATCAGCGTTTACTTCTAGACGCAGCGCCGCTGGGGTTATTGTGGCGCGGGAGCCGTGAGCGTTTGCAGCTGCCCGGCGGCGTACGCATGGCTGATGCGTTCTTGTTCGAGCCGCAGGTTGGTCTGGACTAGGTTGGCATAGACGGCTTGTTCGTCGGGGGTTAATTGGGGGAGGTCGGCTATTGGGGAGGGCGTTCCGGCGACGGCAAAGGCGCGGAAGGTTTCGAGGGTTGCGGCGTCCATCATGAGTGATGAGGCCTGGGGGAAGAGCGCACGGAGCCGGGCGAGCAACTGAAAGCCCTGGGCGTCAAGGTCGCCCCAGTACCAGATGCGGCAGTGGGCGAGCCAGGGGAGCTGTTGTAGGAGTTCGACTTGGAAGCCACTGCCAAAGATGGCGAGGGTCGCCGGTCGGTGCGGTAGCGTGAGAAAGACCATTTTGTTTTCGACAATGATGGTGTCAAGGCCAGCGCATGGCAGGGCGGCAAGCTCCGTTACCGGGGCGGCGAGATCGGTGAGCGGCAGCCCCAGGCGCTCGCCGAGCGATGGATCGAGCAGGCGGAGGCGTACCAGTGGCACATCATACCGCAGGCCGTAACGTTGTTCGAATTGCCTTTTGGTTAGGTCAATCTCGGTTTCAGGCAGAAGCACGTCGAGCAAGCGGGCGATGATCCCGGTGTGCTGTTCGATGAATTTGGTATGCACGGCAATGGGGAGTTCGCGGAGGTAACGTGCGGGGCGCGGGTTGGCGCGAAAATAGGTACCGACCCGTAGCAGATCTGGCCATAGGCCATGGTGTTCGATCACATGCTGCGGATTGGCAACGAGCCACGCTTCAAGCTCGGGCAGGGTGGCACGGATCAAGGCTACGTCGTCCATCAATGCGGCAAACTCTTCGCGTTTGCCCGCCAGGAACAACAGATCGTCAGCAGAGGCGATATGGATGCGCTGCGGCAGGGATTGCTGTCCAAACGCCCGCGTGGTGCGGACCTGGAGTTCAACGGTGTATCCCGCACCGCGCTGCGCTTGCGCCCCCTGCAACAGTACCTCGACGGCGCGTTGCAACGCACGATAGTCGGGAGGCAGACCACCCACCGGAAGATCGAGCGGAGTAAAGGGTTCGCCACGGAGCCAGGCCCGCACAAACGGGAGATAGGCCCGGTTCGCCTTGACGGCGATCTCGTCGGGCGTGATCATCGCTCGGCTCGCGACAACTGGGCAAACGCCGCTTTTTGCTCGTAATACTCGCGGATCGTCAGATTGACGACCCGCGAGTCGTTCTCGTCAAGCGTATTGCTGACAAAGTGGCACGCTTCAATATATGGTTCGACCACATGGGTTTTGTCGAGCGGTGTCACCACAAGGAGTTGCAGGTTCAACTGTTTGAAGAGGTTCATCGCATAGCGTGCGTTGTCTTCGTCGGATTTGCTAAAGGCTTCGTCAACCACCACAAAGCGGAAGGTGCGTGCGCGGCGTTCGTCCTGACCAAGCCCGTACTGATAGGCGATGGCCGAGGCCAGAATGGTATAGGCGAGTTTGGCCTTTTGCCCACCCGACTTGCCCGATGAGTCCGAATAGAAATTCTTCTCCTTATCGTCCTCACGGTACCGCTCCTCGGCGGCAAAATCGAGCCAGTTGCGCACATCAGAGACCTTGCTTGTCCAGCGTTCCTCGGTTTCGAAGCGTTCAATGAGGGCGCGGATGCGCTGAAAACTTATTTCGTTGGACTCGGCAGTGCGCTGACCAACATCGGGAATGCAGGCGCGCAGTTGGCGACGAAAGTCCTGGACTTCGGTGTCCCGCGTCTGGTCGGCACGCAGGCGGATATAGGTCGCCGGGGTGTAGTCAATCATTTGCAACGAGCGGTTGAGGGTTGCGATGCTCGCACGGATCGTATCAGTCTGTTGCTCAAGCGCCGTGTGAAAGCCAATAATTGAGTCGACGACTTTGCCATCAAGCCACTGTTTGAAGCGCTGGCGATAGACTGGCAGGTCGTCGCGTTCGATCCGTTCGCACATCCGCCGACATTCGCCAACTGCCGCAAGCGAGTTGTCGAGGTCAACGGTCTCGGCGGGGTAATCCCGTTTGAAGTTGACAATCTGGGCGATGACGCTGTTTTCCAATTTGCTGAGGTTGCTCCCGAGACTACGGGCACTATTGTTATAGAAGCGCTCGCTTTCGCTCTGTTGCTGGTCAATTGTCTCGAGGGTGAGCGTTTTGCCCTTCAGATCCGCCTCGATCCTGGCAAGCGCTGGCTCGTGCGCCGTCGCTGGGGGGCCAATCTGGGCAATGCAGGCGGCACGCTGCTGCTCAAAGCGCTTGAGATCGCTTTCACGCGTGCCGATCAGTTGCTGGATCTGTTCAAGCTGCCGATCATCAGCGGCAATCTGGTTGATCAGCGCCTCACGCTGCCGCTGCAACTGTTGCAAGTGGTCGGCAGTCGCTTCAAGTTCGCGCTGCTGTGCTTCAAGCGCGGTGATCTGCTGCTGGTCGGCGCGCCAGTCCAGTTCGGTGTAATGGTCGAAGGCGAGCAGATCGCGCAAGCCCTGGAGGCGCTGCTGCCATGCGCGGCGCTGCTGCTCATTGGTTTGAAGCGCCGCCCGTACCGTCTGGAGTTCGCGTTCGCGGGCTTGCAATTCGCGTTTGAGCGCCGCGATCTTGTCACGGTTATCCCAGCCAAGCACATACCGGGTGCGGTCATGCAGGGCAAACCGATCATCCTTTTCGTGGCGCGAAGCCCCGCTCTTGATCTGGCCGTTGAGGCTCAGCGCCCGACGCTCGCGCTGGAACTGTTCGATCTGATCGCAACAGACATAATTCCAGTGCTCAATCAGATCGCCTTTGAGCCAATCGTGCATGGCGCTACCGGGCTTGATCTCGAGTTTGAAGATCAGGGCATCGGCATCGAGGCCGGCGGTCGTCGGGGGAACACGGCGCTCGGTGACGCGGTGATAGACCAGGCGGCCACGCAGGTTGGCCCCATCAACATACCCGGCAACCCGTCGGTAGTGGGCTTCGGTGACGAGCAATTGCCGCCCGTAGCCGCGCAGCAACCGCTCGATCGCCCCTTCCCAGGCCTTTTCGCTGTCCCGGACTTTCAGCAACTCCCCGACAAAGGGCATCTCTTCCTCAGCAAGATCGAGGGCATCGGCAAGTTCGGCGCGTAGCCGCAAATCCTCCGACGGAATCCGGCTTTTGCGCTGCTGCAACGAGCTAATTTCATGCTGAAGCTGTTGGCGTTCAGCCGCTAGCCGCCCCTCCTCCTGCTTGATGGTATCTCGCGCAACTTCGAGCTTGTGCAGATCCTCGTCAATGAGCGGCAACTTCTGGCGACTGAGCCGAAGCATGTTCACAAAGGCAGCCTCGTCGGTGAGCGCAGGAATGTCGAGAGCCGCGGCGATGCGATTGTAGCGTTCGGCCCGCTTCTGACGATCGACCATGCGTTCCTGCACCCGGGCGCACTCTTGTTTGAGCGATTCGAGGCGTTGCCCAAGCTGATCATTGGTGATCGCAGCGTAGAGATCGCGTTCCTGCTGGCGCTGGCTAGCAAGTTGCGCCTGGAGCACCATCCGGTGCGAGGCATGCTCGGCGAGGTCAGCCCGTGCCACGGCAATGGCCCGTTCGAGCAGATCGAGCTTGCGGCGGGCGAAGAAACGGGGCACCTGTTCGGCGCAGCGCTCGGCTTCAACGATGCGCGCCTGGAGTTGGGCGTGCTGTTCGGCCTCGCCCAGCAGCAGACGCAGGCGCACAAGTTGCTGCTCGGCCTTGGCAATTGCATCGTGGGCACTGGTCAGGTTCTTATAGTGCTCGCGCAGCAGATCGATGCGCCCCTGGGCGTCGGTCTTTTCCAGCATATGCTGGCGCACAAACGTATTCAGCCCGCCAATCTCTTTGATCGCCACGGTCTGATTGAAGAGATCGAGCGCCTTTTCTGAGCGCAGGCCAAAGCGTTTGAGAAAATCGCGGCTGTAGCGGGCGAACTCGTCATAGACTTCGGCCCCCAGGTTGCGCAGGGCGCGCTTGATCTCATCGGCCTTCGCAAGCTGGAAATGCTCAACAATCGAGAGCGAGCGCGGCGCAACACAATAGATCTTCTTGAGCTCATCATCCTTGCCAAAGAAGAGCACCTGAGCCAGCGTCACCGTCTGCCCGGCCTGTTCATGCCTGAAGCACGCCAGCAAGACACTGTAGCTCTTTTTGTCGCGCAAGTACTGCACAACCCCGTGGTGGCTCTCAAGATCCTTGATGCGACCATACGCGCCACGGACATAGGTGCGCTCATCGCGCTCCTTCTTCTGCGAGCCCGAGGCCTGGTTGTAGCTACGCGGGCGGGGAGGCACCAGCAGCGTCAAGAGCGCATCGACAAGCGTTGATTTGCCCGAGCCATTCGCCCCTGTCAGCAGGGCCGTGCCCCCGTGCGGTTCAACAGTCCAGACTCGTTCATGAAACGTACCCCAGTTATAGACTTCAAGGCGCTGCAGGCGAAAGCCCTCACGTGATTGGGGTTGCTCATCAAGCATCGGTAGCTGCATACTGCTCCAGTCGCGCAAGCACCTCGGCCAGGATTTCAGAGCCAATGCGGGCCTTGATGACAGGCCGAACCTCGTAGCGGGCCTCGTTGGCAAGCCGCCGCAGAAAGCCGAGCTCGACCACGCGGCTGGCCGTTTCGTCAATTTTCCGCACGAGGGCGCGTTCATCGCCGCGTTCACGCAGGAAGGGACGCATCATCTCAT
The DNA here is from genome assembly GCF_004762035.2 of Candidatus Chloroploca mongolica. Classification (GTDB taxonomy): domain Bacteria; phylum Chloroflexota; class Chloroflexia; order Chloroflexales; family Chloroflexaceae; genus Chloroploca; species Chloroploca mongolica. Next base: position 292,026 of record NZ_SIJK02000001.1, read on the forward strand.
ACAGATCATCGCTCGTCAGGATCAGACGGTCGGCCTCGGGCGTACTTGCCTCAAACTGATCAATGCGTTCGCGCAACAGCGCACACATCAAGGTCACATAATAGGTCAAGCGATCGCGTCGCGTCAAGCGCGGCAGCGTAAGCTTCTCGCCCTCTTCACCCTCGAGTTCAGGTTGACGCAAAAACGCGTACCCATCGGTCTCATGCAACACCAATTCCAGCCCGATCTTCGCCAGATAGTCGCGCACCGGCGTTTCATGGTGCAGCAAGAGATTCCAGGTACCAGGATCATCGGCGGAAAGGACGCCCTGCAACAGGCGAATCACAGCGGGGGCATACGGGGCAAGCTGCTCAGGACGCATAGGCACTCCGAAAAGTAACGCGGGGCACGGCAAGCTCGCGTTCGGCGAGCTCGGGAGTCGTTGGCAACGTGATCAGATCGGTAAGCTCATCTTCAATCGAATGACGCGGATCGCGGCTCGCCAGCGAAAGATACGCGATCACCTCGGCCAGCCCTTTTTCAGCCGGATAAGCCACAAGCACCTCGGCCAGCGTACACGAAGGCTGCGTGGCAAGCAGCGTCTCGATGCGTTGCTGGAGCTTCTGCTCGTCCACATAAAACTGGCGATACAAAACATCAATGCTCAACTCAGCGTCGAGTTCACCCGTTGCCTGGGGCTGGGCCGTAAAAACCGTCGCCACATTCGGCTCCCAGAGGGGGCGTTCCAGCGGCACATTGACCTCAGGCGAACCTTCGAGCACCAGCAACGAACCCTCGGGAGGCGGCGCATCGGCCAGGCGTGCCGCGTGCCGCTTGATCGCATCAATCAACTCGCGCACGCGGCGACTCTCGGCCAGCGCCCGATCGTTGAGCAAACGGCGCAGTTGCTCGGCGAGGCGATGGTTCGACTGCACAATCTTTTCGCCGGCCTCGAGCAACGCCGGCGTCATCCGATAGAGCAGCGGATGGGAAGGGGCCAGATCGCTCAGCGCCGGCAAGCCATAGACCTGATCGAGCAAATGGCGCAATGTATCCTGTTGATCAGGCACCGTCAGAAACTCCCAGAACGCATAGAAACTCTGGCCCTGGTCAGAAGCGTGCAACGCCTCATCTGCATCGAGCACATAGCCCACAACCGAACCCTTGCGGGCCTCGGGATGGAGTTGTTGTTCTTGCACATTGCGGGCAATCGCCCGGAAATTCTGTTCAACGGCGGCAAAATCGCGCAACAACTGGCGCGCCACCTCACCCGCCTGCAGAAACCGCTCTCTAATCTGGGTTGAAGTCAGCGCCTCAACGCGACCCGTCTCACGGATCCGGGTCATCTCGGCCTCAATCGCCGCACGCTCCTGCGCGAGTTGAGCCAAGCGCTGTTCAACATCTTCGGTACTCCGCACCGCGATCTCTTCAAGCAACTGAAAGATCGACAAAAAGCGCGACTCAGTCCCAACAAACTCGCGGCGATACAAATCCTCAACCCAACCCAAGGCGCGCTCGGCCTCGGCAGTCAATTCAACGGTTGTTGCGTCGTCGCTCCCGCGGACAATAATGCGAATAAGCTGATGTTCATCATCACTCCACTGCTTGAGATACGCCGCCGCACTGAGCGGATAGAGCCCGGGATGGCGTTCATTCAGCGTCTCAAGGGCCGTCTCCAGCCGATCAAGCAGGGCGGCATAGGGCACAGCAGCGTGCTGTTCGGACTTAAAGGCACAATACAAAAAACTCACCATCAACGGCGCATGCGGACTCTTCAACATCCGGACACTTGCCGCCTGGCGCAGATCAAATTGAAGTTGATCGTGATCCATCATGCCTGCTGCTCGACTCCCATCTTCCAGCTATCCTCCCATTGTACCGCATGGTGCGCTTGGTTGCTTGTGCAGCAGGGATGCACCCAGGGCGATTGCATCATACGAAACCGGATACAAACATACGCGCTATGTGGCAGCATGTGCATGCAACCAGCGGCGCAAACGGCGGTACCCCTTGCGGGCACCCGCAAGGGGTGCCCGCAAGGGGCACCCGCAAGGGGTGCCCCTACAGGGCCGGGGGCCGGGCCCGGTGTACGGGCACCCGCAAGGGGTGCCCTGGTGGGGCGCATGCACGGAAGTTTGAGGGAAGTGCATGCGCAGCTTTACGCCTTTACGTCAACACGGACCAAAAGACAACGCTGGCGGCTGATTGGGCTACCCCTGAAAATTCTCCATCTACCTGCGCTTCGATGAGGACAAAATCTACCTGATGGGCGAAGGGGCAACGTAGCCTCAACGGTATCCCTCACGCTGTCAGGGATACTCCTGACACTCCATGCGGAATTTTTCGGCTACCGGCGCTGGCGCATAGCCGCTATACTCAAGAGTACAAGCCACATTCCCTATCGCAATTTAAACGTATATCCAACGGCGTATGCCGTTGAAAGGGCAAATCGATGATTAATCTTCTTGTATGGCTCATCGTCGGCGCGGTGATCGGTTGGGCTGCGGGTCTCGTGCTGGGCGACCGCAACAGTGTCTTGGTCAATATCATTGTTGGCATCGTGGGTGCCATGATCGGTGGGCTTCTCTTTGGTGGACCAACGATTAACGAGAGTGCCCTAAATCTGACCGCGATGCTCATCTCGCTGGTTGGCGCGATCATTCTTCTCGGCGTGGTCAATCTTGTTCGCCGTGGACGCCTGGCATAGGACGATAAAACGGAGGTTGTGGTGCGTCTCAACCTCCGTGTCCGCATATTGTTGCTGCGCCGGATCGCTAGAACGATGCGGCGCAGCGCTAGAGAAAGGACTCGACAATGAGCAACGGAACCGAACGGGTGAAGGGTAAAGCAGAGGAAATCAAGGGAGCCGTGAAGGCGACTGTCGGCGATGTGGTTCATAACGAACAGTTAGAGGCGGAAGGCCATGCCGAGCAGGTTGAAGGTCAGGCTCGCCAGAACCGCGCGAAGGCGGAGGAGCGGGTCAAGGGCACGGGCGAGGAGCTCAAGGGCGAGACCAAAGACGCTGTTGGCGGCCTGATTGGCGACGATCACATGAAGGCGGAAGGCAAGGCGGAAGCCCAGAAGGGCAAAGCTCGCCAGAACGTCAATAAATAGGGATAATCACATGCCACGCGGCGGTTCTGCTCCTCAGACCCGTCGCGTCGCAAAGGCTGGCCAGCAGGCTCTGCGCACAGGATGATGCGCTGTATGTGTGCCAGAGCGCAAGAAAAGGAAAGTCCTATGCAAAATCTTGTTACATCGCTCCGCTGCAGCAACTGCGGCACGCCGCTGGATCTGCCTGCCAAGGGTACATTTGGCGTTGTCTGCCCGGTCTGCCAACTCCTCAACACCTTTGGTGTGCTCCTCCCCGATTCCGACCTCACCGCCGAGACGTTTGAGGCACAGCTTGGTGTTCTAGTCGCCCAGGCCCGCACAAGCGGTATCCCGCTCGATGTCATTGTTCACACCCTGCGCGACGAGCTAGAGTTCTCGGCTGAGCTGGCGAGCCGTGGGCGGGATTTGTATGTGCAGATCGTCGATCTTGGCCCCAGCATAAGCCAACCCCTGCGTCGATCCCAGCGTGACGAGAGCGCCATGCTGCGCGGCCGCAGCGTCGGAGGCTAGGGGGCTACTTTGCAAAGAAGGTGGTTTTTTTGACGCAACGGCGCAAAGGTTTTCGTGTAGGTGCGCTCATCCTGCGCGGCTTGGCGTGCGCTTCTTTGAACGGTATTGAGGGTAGGGGGGGGCGCAGGCCCCAAACATACTTATTTTGCTCGTGGCCGACATGACCAGCTTTACTGGCCATGTCGGCCACGAGGGATGGCGAGAATCTCAGGAGAACCGAATGCAGAGACAGATCATCCAGACCACCTCAATTTGGCACGACGGCTTCAATCTTCCCACGTATAGCCCGCTGACCACGGATCTGCGCATCGCAGTTGCAGTCGTGGGTGCAGGGATCGCGGGCCTCTCGACCGCCTATCAACTCGCCAAGCGTGGCATCCAGGTTGCGGTTTTCGACGACGGGCCGATCGGTGGTGGCGATACCGGCAACACCACCGCCCAGCTGACTGGTATGCTCGACAAGGGCTACGCCGAGACCGAATATCTGCGCGGTACCGATGGCACGCGCCTGACCGCTGAGAGCCATCTTGCCGCAATCGACATGATCGAGCGCATCATTCCGCGACGAGGCAATCGCCTGCGACTTTGCCCGCATGGATGGTTACCTCTTCCTCGCCCCAGGCGGCGAGTTGCGCACCCTCACTGAGGAGCGCGACGCCGCCCAACGCGCTGGGCTCAACGATGTCGCGCTGCTCAGTGAAGGGGTCACGCTTGGCAACGTGCGCCTCAGCCCGGCCCTGCGCTTTCCACACCAGGCCCACTTTCACCCACTGAAGTATCTCGCCGGGCTCTGCCACGGGATCGAGCGTATGGGCGGCCAGATCTTCTGCGGCACACACATCACGCGCGTGAACGCCGAGGCGATCGTCACACTCGAGACCACTGACGGCCCGGTGATCCGCGCCGACTCGGTGGTGCTGGCGACCCATATGCCGATCGACGACACGCTCGGCTACTCGTTGCGGATCTTCCCCGCGCTCACCTATGTGATCGGCCTCCACATCCCCACCGGCAGCCTGCCAAACTTTCTGGCCTTTGACACGGCCGACCCCTATCACTACGTCCGCATCCAGGCCGCAGAAGATCACGACGTGCTGATCGTTGGCGGTGAGGATCATAAGACGGGCCAGGCCGATGATATGGATGCACGCTACCAGCGCCTCGCACAGTGGGCCCGCACGCAATTTCCGCTGGCCGGTGAAGTGCTCTACCGCTGGTCGGGTCAGGTGGCGAACTCCTTCGACGGCCTGGCGCTGATGGGGCATGATCTGGTCTCGCCGCACGTCTACGTGATCACCGGGCAGACCGGCATCGGCATGACCCACAGCACCATCGGTGCCATGATCATCGCCGACCAGATTGTCGGAATTCCCAATCCATGGGCGGAACTCTACGCGCCGGGGCGGGCGACGGGGCATAGCTTCGGCGAGGTCGTAAGCGAGGGGCTGAATGTGCTGTCGCAGTATACCGATCTGCTCAAGGGCGGTGAAGTCGCCTCCGCGACCGAGATCCCTGCCGGGAGCGGGGCCGTAGTCGGCTGGGGGCCGATGAAGGTAGCCACCTACCGCGATGACCAGGGGAGGCTCCACCACTGCTCGGCGCTCTGCACCCACCTTGGCTGTGTCGTGGCGTGGAACGACTCCGCGAAGACCTGGGACTGTCCGTGCCATGGCTCACGCTTCGACAGCTATGGCACGGTGATCAACGGCCCCGCTCCCAGCGATCTTCTCCCAGCTGAGGAGTGAGCATTAGGCTCATTGGGAAGATCCGTGTGGAATACCTGACAGTGTCAGGTATTCCAGCAACTAAGAGGTCCTGAAAGCCCGCTTTCTACGCTGTCACATCTTTGCTATGATATTCAGAGATGGAAGAGCAAACTGATCGGCCCCGATTCACCCCCACGCAGTCCTGTTGTTGCAATAATCATCTCCTCCCCGGTTCTGTCGCGTCGACAAGGCTGGCCAGCAGGCTCTGGGCACAGGGTGATGCGCTGTCCGTGTGCCAGAGCGCAAGAAAAGAAGAAAGGAACGCCCTATGGAGAATCTTGGATCGCTCCGCTGCAGCAACTGCGGCACGCCGCTGGATCTGCCTGCCAAGGGTGTATTTGGCGTTAACTGCCCGGTCTGCCAACTCCTCAACACCTTTGGTGTGCTCCTCCCCGATTCCGACCTCACCGCCGAGACGTTTGAGGCACAGCTTGGCAATCTGGTCGCCGAGGCCCGCGCAAGCGGCATCCCGCTCGATGTCATTGTTCACACCCTGCGCGACGAACTAGAGTTCTCGGCTGAGCTTGCGAGCCGTGGGCGGGATTTGTATGTGCAGATCGTCGATCTTGGCCCCAGCACAAGCCAACCCCTGCGCCGATCCCAGCGTGACGAGAGCGCCATGCTGCGCGGCCGCAGCGTCGGAGGTTAGGGGCAATGCAAAGAAGGCGGTTTTTTTGACGCAAAGGCGCAAAGGCGCAAAGGCGCAAAGGTTTTCGTGGAGGTGCGCGTATCCTGCGCGGCTTGGCGTGCGCTTCTTTGAACGGTATTGAGGGTAGGGGCGCAGGCCCCAGACATACTTATTTTGGGCGTGGCCGACTTTGCCAGACAAGCTGGCAAGGTCGGCCATTAGGTGCGAGATTCTAGAGTGCCAGCAAGGAGGGTCTCATCATGATTCGCAAGACGTGCGCATCACTCGCGGATGGCGTTCGGTCACTCGGTGCAAGTCTGTTCCCACACCCCGCACCGGATCCTCTGGCTGAGCCGACCTTCGCCCCCTTGCTCGGCGACCTGCTGAGTGCCGAGCAGTTGGATGCGCTTGCCCTCGCCCTCGCCAGCGACCAGGCTGACGCTACCGTGCGGACGCACGGCGGCAACATCCTGCGCAGCGCGCTCGATCATGATGAGCGGCAGATCGCCGGGGCGCACCGGAGCCTCGGCGAGGACATCCGGCTGAGTGTGCCGATCAGCCCGGCCGCCGAGTGGCTGATCGATAATGCCTATCTTGTCAATGAGCAGATCCGCACGATCCGCCACGATCTGCCACCGGGCTACTACCGCCAATTGCCGAAGCTACGGCATGGCCCGTTCGCCGATCTGCCCCGCGTCTACGCCATCGCGCTAGAGCTGATTGGCCACACCGATGGTCGAGTGGATGCCACAGTGTTGCTGCGCTTCCTCAGTGCCTACCAGTCAATCACCCCGCTCCAGATGGGTGAGCTCTGGGCCGTGGCGATCATGCTGCGGATCGGATTGGTCAAGAACCTCAGCCGACTATCGGCCCAGGTACTCCAGGTGCGTGCGCTCCGCCACGAGGCCGACACCTGGGTCGAGCAGTTGCTCGGTGCGCCAGGCGAGGCTATGGGCGCAGATGTGCTGCGTGCGCTCACGCGCCGTCACCCGGCCCTGCCCATCACGCTCGCCGCCCAACTGCTGCGTCGCCTGCGCGCCCACGAGGGCGAGCACGACATCGGTCGGGTGGTGACCTGGCTGGAGACCCAGCCCGTCACGCCGCACACGACGATCGAATCGCTCATCCACGAGGAGCACCAGCGTCAGGCCGCGAATCAGGTCTCGGTCGGCAACACCATCAGCAGCATGCGCGCCCTGGGCGCGATCAACTGGCCAGACTGGTTTGCGCAGGTGAGCCAGATCGAGCATCTGCTGTGTCGTGACCCGGCGGGAGCCTATGCGCGCGGCACCAGCGCAACCCGCGACCGCTACCGCCACGCGGTCGAAGATCTGGCCCGCGGGGCGCGCATGAACGAGGTCGAGGTCGCACGCCGCACGGTCGCCCACGCCCACGCGGCAGTCGGTGCCGACGCACGCCAGCGCCACGTCGGCTACTATCTGGTGGGCGCAGGGCGCCCGGCGTTTGCGGCCCAACTTGGCTACCGTCCGTCACCCCTGGAGCGCGCCCGCAATGCGGCGATGGCACACCCAACGGCGTGCTACCTGGGGGCTGTCGGCGCGGCCACGGCCGCAATTGTGGCCACCGGGCTGCGGCTGGCGCGGCACGGCTATGCCATAGGGGGGAAGCATCGGCAAGGGATGGGTGCTGGCCAGCGCCCATCCCTTGCCGATGCTTCCCCCCTCCTACCCATCGCCCTGGCGCTCATCCCGGCCAGCGCACTGGCGGGCGAGTTGGTCAACCGCGCCATCACGACGTTCTTGCCACCGCGCGTGCTACCGCGCCTCGATCTCTCGGCGGGCATCCCCGCTAAGCTGACGACCGTGGTGGTGATGCCGACACTGCTACTGACTCCAGACAGCGTGGGCCGCCAACTCGACACCCTGGAGGTGATCGCCCTGGCGAACCAGGATCCGAACCTGCACTTTGCCCTGCTCACCGACTTCGCCGACGCGCCCGAGGAGAACATGCCCGAGGATGCCTCGCTGCTCGATGCCGCAGCTGAGCGCATGCGCCAACTCGCCGAGCGCCACGGCGCGGATCGCTTCCTGCTGCTGCATCGCCACCGCATCTGGAATGAGCAGCAGGGCCGCTGGATGGGCTGGGAGCGCAAGCGCGGCAAGTTGGAGGAGTTCAACACACTGCTGGTCGGCGCGGGCGAGACATCCTATGGCGTAATGGTCGGCGACCTGCGCGTATTGGAGCGCGTGCGCTATGTGATCACCCTTGACGCCGACACACAGATGCCGCGTGACGTCGGCCAGGCCCTGATCGGCACGCTGGCCCACCCGCTCAACCAGGCCCGGTTCGACCCGCTGACCGGGCGAGTGGCTGAGGGCTACGGCATCCTCCAGCCGCGGGTCGGCATCGACCTGCCCAGTGCCACGGCCAGTCGCTTCGCCCGCGTCTTCGCTGGAAATATTGGCGTTGACCCCTATACAACCGCCGTCTCGGATGCCTACATGGATCTGTTTGGCGAGGGTATCTTCGCCGGCAAGGGCATCTACGACCCGGCGGTTCTACGCACGGCGCTGCACGGGCGCTTCCCCGAGAATGCCCTGCTGAGCCACGACCTGATCGAGGGCCTCTACGCCCGCGTCGGGTTGCTCTCCGATGTGGAGGTAGTGGACAGCTACCCGACCACCTACGCGGCCTGGGCGGCACGCCAGCACCGCTGGGTACGCGGCGACTGGCAGATCGCGGCCTGGCTGCTGCCTCGCACACCGTCGGCCGAGGGCTGGCGGGCGAACAGCCTGCCAGTGATCGCGCGCTATAAGATCTTGGACAACCTGCGACGCAGCCTCACCCCAGCCGCAACGGTCGCCCTGCTCGTCGCCGGCTGGCGCTGGCTGCCCGGCCGCCCGGCGGTCTGGACATGCCTGGCCCTGGCGCCCCTAGCCGCGCCGCTGGCGTTCGACCTGCTAGCCGCCGCCCGCGCCGCCGTGCTGGAACCGGGCAATATGGGTGCGCTGCGGGCCAGGCTCCGCGAGCTTCAACTCAGCGCTCTGCGTCTGGTTCTCAACGTCGCCTTTCTGCCCGACCAGACCTTGCTCAACCTTGATGCGATCGTCCGCACCCTGACCCGCACGCTGATCACGCGGCGCAACCTGCTCGAGTGGGAGACCGCCGCGCAGTCGCAGGGCCGGCTCCAGCGCTCCCATATGCCGGTGCTGCGCCGAGGCGCGCCCATGCTCATCGTCGGCGCGGCCCTGGCGACTGCCCCTGGTCGCCGGCACGCCGAGGCCCTCTCTGCGCTGCCGATACTTGCTGACTGGCTCGCTGCGCCAGCCCTCGCCGCCTGGCTCGACCAACCACACATTCATGCGGTACTCCCAATCAGCGCCGAAGATCAGCTTCTGTTGCGACGGCTGGCCCGTGCCACCTGGACCTTCTTTGAGCAGTTCGTCCGCGCCGAGGCCAACTTCCTGGCCCCCGATAACTTCCAGGAGACACCGCGCCCCCTGATCGCCGACCGCACCTCGCCCACAAACATCGGGCTCCAGCTACTGGCCGATCTGGCCGCCTACGACTTTGGCTATATCGGCGTGCTGGAACTGACCGAGCGCACCGAGCGGGTATTCGCGACGCTGGCGCTCCTCGAGCGTTACGAGGGCCACCTGCTGAACTGGTATGATACCCGTACGCTGCACCCGCTGCCGCCAGCCTATGTCTCGACGGTGGACAGCGGCAATTTCGTGGCGACCCTGCTCACCCTGCGCCAGGGCTACCTGGCCCTGCGCAATACGCCGCTGATCGGCCAGCAAGCCCTCGTCGGGATCGAGGATTCCCTCGCGCTGATGGAGCAGGAGCTTGGGGACCATGGGTCGGCGCGCAAGGCGGTTGCCACCCTATCCGAGTTCCTCCGCGATACGCCTGCTACGGTGGGCGGTTATCGCGATCTGCTCGGCGAGGTACTAGAGTGGGCGGAGGATCTAGGCGACGTCGGACCTGTCGCCATGTGGGGTGCTCGCATTGGCCGCCAGGCTCGCAGCCTGCTGGAAGATATTGATAGCCTCGTGCCCGCATTGGATCACCGTGACCGGCCACCGACCCTCGGCGAACTGGCTGATACCGGCGTCTCCACGGCCACCACCCTGCTTGCACGCCATGCCTGGATCGCCCGCGCTTGCACCGATCAAGTTGAGGCGATGCAGTTTGACTTCCTCTACGACAGTCAGCGCCACCTCTTCTCAATCGGCTATCGCGTGTCCGATGAGCGGCGCGACAGCTCCTTCTATGACCTGCTGGCCTCCGAGGCCCGCCTGGGCAGCTTCCTGGCGATCGCCAGAGGCGATGTGCCGCAGGAGCACTGGTTCCGCATGGGACGTGGCCTCACGGCGGTGGGCTTGGGCGCGACGCTGCTCTCGTGGAGTGGCACTATGTTTGAATACCTGATGCCGCTGCTGCTGATGCGCCGCTACCCCGAGACACTGCTCGACTCCACTTACGCCGCCGCCGTTGCCCGCCAGATCGCGTACGGCAAAGAGCGTGGCGTGCCATGGGGCATCTCGGAGTCGGCCTACAATGCACGCGACCTGGCGATGAACTATCAGTACCACGCCTTCGGTGTGCCTGGCCTGGGGCTGAAGAGCGGCCTCGACGACGATCTCGTGATCGCGCCCTACGCGACGATGCTGGCCCTGCCGGTGCGCCCAGCCGAGGCCCTGGACAACCTGCGGGTGCTGGTCGCCGATGATATGTTTGGCAGCTACGGGCTGTACGAGGCCGTCGACTACACGCCAAGCCGCCTGCCGCCCGGCCATCGCCGCGCGATCGTGCGCTCGTTTATGGCCCACCACCAAGGCATGAGCCTGCTCGCCCTGGATAACGTGCTCCACGCCAATGTGATGCAGCGGCGCTTCCACGCCGAGCCGCTCGTACAGTCAGCCGAGACCCTGCTCCAGGAGCGGGTGCCCCAAACGCGCCCGGCCCAGACGGCGCGGACGGCCGCACGCGATCCCCAGATCGCCTTTGCGGCCCCACCATCGCCGCGCCAGTTCAACACGCCCTTCACCAGCGTGCCCTACAGCCACCTGCTCTCCAACGGTCGCTACCGCCTGATGCTCACCACTGCTGGCGGTGGGAGCAGCAGCTTCGATGATCTGGCCATCACGCGCTGGCGCTCTGACGTGAGCCGCGACGACTGGGGTAGCTTCATCTATATCCGCGACGCCCGCAGCGGCGCGGTCTGGTCCACCGCTCACCAACCAACCCGCCACCAGTCACAGAGTTACCAGGTAACCTACGGCCTAGATCGGGCCGAGTTTCGGCAGCGGGTGGCCGGGATCGACACGCGCATGGAGGTCGTGGTCTCGCCTGAGGAGCACGCCGAGCTGCGTCGGGTCACGCTCACGAACCTCACCAGTGCGCCACGCGAGCTAGAACTGACGAGCTACAGCGAGGTGGTGCTAGCCCCGCCCGCCGCCGACGAAGCCCATCCCGCCTTCTCGAACCTGTTCGTCGAGACCGAGTTTGTGCCCGAGCACGACGTGCTGCTGGCCGTGCGCCGCCCGCGTGCTGCTGGTGCCGCCCGCATCTGGGCCATCCACAGCGTGAGCGTGCGGGGCCACCCCCTTGGTGCCACCCAGCACGAAAGCGACCGGGCCGCCTTCGTCGGGCGCGGGCGCAGCATGGCCGACCCGCAGGCGCTCCACATACCCCTTGGCGGGCACACCGGCGCCGTGCTTGACCCAGCGCTGAGCCTACGCCGGCGCGTGCGGATCGCGCCTGGGGCCAGCGCCCAAATCACCTTCGTCACCGGCGTGGCCGAGGGACGAGCCGAGGCGCTGGCCCTGGCCGCCCGCCTGCGCGACCCGGCCGCCGCAGAGCGGGCCTTCGAGTTGGCCTGGACCCAGAGCCAGGTGGAGTTGCACGATCTTGATATTGACGCCGACCAGGCCCACCGCTTCCAACGCCTCGCCAGCGCCGCGCTCTTCCTCGACGTGCGGCGGCGGGCCTCACCCGAAACCCTCACGGCGAACACCAGAGGTCAGCCCAGCCTGTGGTCTTACGGCATCTCCGGTGACTTCCCGCTGGTGCTGGTGCGTGTCGGCGTAGACGACGAGTTAACCCTGGTGGCCGAGTTGCTGCGCGCCCACGAGTATTGGCGGCTCAAGCGGCTAACACTGGATCTCGTCATCCTCAACGAAGACAGCGGAGGCTACGCGCAGGGACGCCAGGATCAACTGCTCAGCCTGGTGCGTAGCAGCCGCGCCGGGGCGCTGCTCAACCAGCGTGGTGGCGTCTTTCTCCTGCGTGGCGATCTCGTGCCCGCAGCCGACCAGGTGCTGCTGGAGGCAGTAGCCTGCGCCTTGCTGTCCACCCGCCGGGGCGACCTGGCCCAGCACCTGCGCCGTCGCGAGTCTGATGCTGGCCAAGCCCCTGCCGTGCCAATCATCTCCGTCATAGATGACGCACCACTCCCGCCCGTCACCCTGATCCAGCCCTCGCCCTACGGCGGTTTTACGCCCGACGGGCGCGAGTATGTGATCGACCTGATCCCCGGGCGGCCCACCCCTGCGCCCTGGATAAATGTGGTCGCCAACCCTGGCTTCGGCTGCATCGTCACCGAGAGCGGCGGCGGCTACACCTGGGCCGGCAATAGCCGCGAGAACCGGCTTACCCCCTGGGCGAACGACCCGGTGCGCGACCCCCTGGGCGAAGCGCTCTACCTACGCGATGAGACCAGCGGCGCGATCTGGTCGCCCACACCGCGCCCCGTCGGCGCAGGCCATGTGCGTGTGCGCCACGGCTTTGGCTACAGCAGCTTCACGCGCCAGCGCGGCGACATCGCTAGCGATTTGACGATCACTGTGCCCAGCGATGACCCGGTGAAGATCTTCCGCTTGCGGCTGCGCAATCACGGCGACCAACCCGCGCAGCTGACGGCGACGCTTTACGCCGAGTGGGTGCTGGGCGTCTTCCGCGCCCAGATGGCCCCCTACATCGTTACTGCCTATGACGAGGAGTGCGCCGCGCTGCTGGCCCACAATGCCTACAACGTCGAGTTCGGCGGGCGGGTGGCGTTCCTCGCCGCGAGCGAGCACGTGCTGAGCTACACCGGCGACCGCACCGAGTTCATCGGGCGCAACGGCGACCTCGGACGCCCAACAGGCATGGCCGCCCGCACCCTCTCAGGTCGCGTCGGCGCAGGGCGCGACCCATGCGGCGCCATTCGCTGCGCACTCGATCTGGATCCCGGCGAGGAGCGCGAGCTGGTCTTTCTGCTTGGTCAGGGCACCGACACCGCTGAGGCGCGGCGGCTCGTCGAGCGCTACCGCACACCGAACGCGGCGGCCCGCGCCCAGCAGTCCGCCGTCGCGGGATGGCACACGCTGCTCGGCGCGACTCAGGTACAGACGCCCGACCCGGCCCTCGACCTGCTCTTAAACGGCTGGCTGCTCTACCAGACCCTGGCCTGCCGGGTCTGGGCGCGCTCGGCCTTCTACCAATCGGGCGGGGCCTACGGCTTCCGCGACCAACTCCAAGATGTGATGGCCCTGACTCAGGCCGCGCCTGAGGTGGCTCGTGCCCAGATCCTGCGCGCCGCCGCACGCCAGTTTGTCGAGGGCGACGTCCAGCACTGGTGGCATCCGCCGAGCGGGCGCGGCGTCCGCACCGGCTTCTCCGACGACTACCTCTGGCTGCCCTATGTCACCTCCTATTACTGCGAGGCGACGGGCGACCTCGCGCTGCTCGATGCACCGGCACCCTACCTGGAGGGCCGGCCCTTGGAGCCGGGCGAGGCCGAGTACTACGACCTACCCACGGTCTCAGCGCGTCAAGCCAGCCTGTACGAGCATTGTGCGCGGGCGATCGACTATGGGCTAGGGCGGATGGGCGCTCACGGCCTGCCGCTGATGGGTGCTGGCGACTGGAACGACGGCATGAATCTGGTGGGTGCCGGCGGCACCGGCGAGAGCGTCTGGGTCGGCTGGTTCCTGATCGCGGTGCTGCACCCGTTCGCCAATCTGGCCGCAGCCCGCGGCGACACCGAGCGCGCTACACACTACCGGGCCGAGGCCGAGCGGCTACGTGTAGCCATCGAGACCAGTGCGTGGGACGGCGGCTGGTATCTGCGCGCCTTCTACGACGACGGCACGCCGCTTGGTGCGCAGGCCAACGCAGAGTGCCAGATCGACTCGCTGACCCAGTCCTGGGCGGTGATCTCAGGTGTCGGCGACCCGGCCCGCGCACGGGCGGGCATGGAGGCGGTGGACAACCTGCTTGTCGACCGTGAAGCCGGGCTGATCCGGCTCTTCACTCCGGCCTTCGACCAGGGCGACCATAACCCAGGCTATATCAAGGGCTACCTGCCGGGGGTGCGTGAAAACGGCGGCCAGTATACCCACGCCGCAATTTGGACGATTTGGGCATGGGCGCTGCTGGGCGAGGGCGAGCGAGTGGCCGAACTGCTGCAACTGATCAGCCCGGTACACCACGCCGCCGAGCACAGCGCGCGCTACATGGTTGAGCCCTATAGCCTCGCCGCCGATGTCTACACCGCCATCGGCCACGCCGGACGCGGTGGCTGGACGTGGTACACCGGATCGGCGGGCTGGTTCTACCGGCTGGGCATCGAGCAGTTGCTCGGCCTGCGCCGCCGCGGCGACACCCTTACCGTCACCCCATGCCTACCGCCAGAGTGGCCCGGCTACACCGCGAACTACCGAGTCGGCACGGCGACCTACCAGATCACGGTCGAACGCGGAACCGATGCACTGGTGACGCTTGATGGCGTGGAGGTGTATGACGGCCAGATCCCGCTGCACGATCATCCTGGGGCGCATGAGGTTCGCGTTGTCATCGCCGGGATGGAACCCTCACACTGTCAGGGATACTGCTCATACGAGAGTCGGAGTTTATCGGCTACCGCTCTTCACCCACATTCGCTAGACTGAAGGTACACATCATTCATTCTCTACGTCAGGTACGACGATATAAGCAAGCAGCGCTCTACGAATGAGCAGTGCTCTTCTACGAGTGAAAGGAACATATCAATAATGCGAACCATAACCGGACTTTTCGACAAATTAGATGACGCTCAGAGCGTCGCGCAAGAGCTGATCGATCACGGCATCCCGCGCGAGGATATCAGCATGGTGGCGAATGATACGAACGAACAGCAGCACAAGCAAAACGAGGTCGGCGCAGACCAATCGGTGGGTACGGGTGCGATAGGCGGCAGTGTCGTCGGCGGGGCGGTCGGCCTGCTGGTCGGCGCCGGGTTGCTCGCCATCCCTGGGATTGGCCCGGTGCTGGCGATCGGCCCTCTCGCCGCCGCTATCGGTAGCATCGGCGCTGCGGTGGGTTCCACCGCCCTCGGGGCCGGTGTCGGCGCGAGTGTCGGTGGCCTGGCCGGCGGCCTGATGGGCGCCGGAGTGCCCGAAGAGTCCGCCAACATCTATGCCGAGGGCGTGCGACGGGGCGGCGTGCTGCTGACCGTGAGCGTCGAGGAGGCCATGGCCGAGCAGGTCGATGTCGATGCGATCCTCCACCGCTATGGGGTGGTAGACATCGATCAACGCAGCAAGGAGTGGGACAGAACCGATTGGACTCCCTCGCTAGCAACGGACACGATCCACCCGGACTTCGCCCAGGGCCAGCGTGTTGCGCCACCCAGTACGTTCAGTTCGGACTTCGCCCAGGGCCAGCGTACCATGCCAGCCAGCACGAATCACCCGGACTTCGCCCAGGGCCAGCGCAGTACGCCACCCAACACGAACCAACCAGACTTCGCCCAGGGGCAGCGGGTTACGCCACTCAGCAACAACTACCCAAACGCCACCACCCACGGTATGCACGACGCCAACGGCAACAATGATCACGACTTCCAGACCCATTATCAGTCGACGGTAGCAGCAGGCGGACGGCCCTACAGTGACTATGCCCCGGCCTATAGCTTTGGCTCTGATATGGCCACCGACACGACTGTTAACGGTCACACGTGGGATGCGGTTGAGCCAGATTTGCGCCGTACCTGGAATCTGAGCCATCCGAACACCTGGGATGAGTTCAAGACAGCTGTGCGCTACGCTTGGGAGAAAGGCACCAGACAACACTAGGCCACAGCATCCAAATAAGCAAGCAGCACTGTTCTACGAATAAAAGGAACACAGCAATGATTCAAACTATAACCGGACTCTTCGACAACGTAGGTGACGCCCAGAGCGTCGCGAATGATCTGATCGATCACGGTATCCTGCGCGAAGATATTAGCATGGTGGCCCGTGACGCGAACGACGCGAGCGTCCGTCAGCACGAGGTAGGCGCAGATCACCCGATAGGTTCGGGCGCGGTCGGCGGCAGCGTGGTCGGCGGAGCGGTCGGCCTGCTGGTGGGCGCCGGATTGCTCACCATCCCTGGGATTGGCCCGGTGCTGGCGATCGGCCCTCTCGCCGCCGCTATCGGTAGCATCGGCGCTGCGGTGGGTTCTACCGCCCTCGGGGCCGGTGTCGGCGCGAGTGTCGGTGGCCTGGCTGGCAGTCTGATGGGTGCCGGAGTGCCCGAAGAATCGGCCCATATCTATGCCGAGGGCGTGCGACGGGGTGGCGTGCTGTTGACTGTCAGCGTCGATGCAGCCATGGCCGAGCGGGTCAATGTCAATGCGGTGATGCACCAATATGGGGTGGTAGACATCGATCAGCGCAGCAAGGAATGGCACAAAACTGATTGGAACTCTTCGCCGGCAACGGACACGAACCACGCGGACTTCGCCCAGGGCCAGCGTACTGCGCCAGTCAGCACCGCCAACCCGGACTTCGCCCAGGGCCAGCGTACTGCGCCAGTCAGCACCGCCAACCCGGACTT
>NZ_SIJK02000001.1:308931-322503 GCF_004762035.2 Candidatus Chloroploca mongolica
CGCCCGCGGTATGCACAGCGCCAACGACAACAATGATCGCGACTTTCAGATCCACTATCAGTCGACGGTGGCAGCGGGCGGACGGCCCTACAGTGACTACGCCCGGGCCTATATCTTTGGCACCGATATGGCCACCGACGCGGGTATTCATGGTCACACGTGGGATGTGGTTGAGCCAGACTTGCGCCGTACCTGGAATCAGAGCCATCCAAACACCTGGGACGAGTTCAAGACAGCCGTGCGCTACGCTTGGGAGAAGGGTTCGAGACAACACTAGGCGGCAGCACCCGGTCGAGCATAGGAGGCTGAATCTAACGATAGCCTTGTATCTTGATCGATTTGCCTTAAAGCCTTCTGATCGAAGCTGAGAAACGATTTTCAATAGAGTAAAGGGAGATATGAGCATGAATCTTCGTAGAAACGAGCGGGCCACCGGATCGCACGACGACGATGCCGCCCCCCAGGCAGCAAACTATCTGCGCTCCCATAGCATAGATGAGATGGCCAATGACGTGCAGGACAAAGTCGATGCGGTCACCGAGAGCCGCTTCAACAAAGCCACCAAAGCCGCCGCCGACGCCCTTGAGCGCAGCGGAGACTACCTTCAAGATCAGGATGTTAACGGGCTACGCGGCGGTCTGAAAAAAATGATCCGCCGTTATCCGATCCCAATACTCTTGATCACCGCAGTCGTCACGTTTATGCTCGGCCGCAAGATCTTCCAGACATTCCGCTAGGCTTCGACCGGGCAGCGTTCAGCAAAGGCTTGAAAGGGGCGCCCGGTGGCATACATCGCAGGCGCAGCTTGTCTCTGGCGAGAGTGCCATGTGCTCTCCGCGATATACGGTTGCATGACAGCAGCGCTGCCGAGAACACGAATGTTCTCGGCAGCGCTGCTGTCAACGTTTTGCCGCCAGCGTACCTTAGGGCGTCGTCCTCCCGTCAGCAGCGCCGATGGGCCATCCTTGTTTTTGCTCATCACAGAGCGATAAGTCCTTCTCAAACGTTCACGGCTTCTGGGCTGGTTGATTTCTATCCACAGCCGCGCTCACCCTCTCTGGCTCGTCGAAGATCATGCTATCGCGGATAAAGTCGAGGATCAGCCGCTCGACGATCTCGGGGTTGTTCACGACGATGATGTGGTTTGCACCCGGGACGGTGATCAGCTTCGAGCCGGGGATGTGACTGTGGATGACCTGCGAGTCCTCGACGGTGAAGACCGTGTCCTCTTCGCCGACGACGACCCACACCGGCTGGGTCATGGTGCGCAGCGCGGCGACGCCGTCGTACTGGGCGATGCCGCGATAAACCATCAGCCAGGCTCGCAGCGTGGTATGCGAGGCGTCGGCCATCAGCCGGTTCAGGTGGATATCGCCTGTCCCCTTGAAGGGCTGCATATCGTTGTGCAGCAGCGCCCGCCGCTCGGTTGGCAGCAACTCCAGCAGCCGTCCGACCAGCCCGATCACCCACGGGGCCTGTGTCGCTGCCCAGCGCGGTGCCACCGGCGCGTGGGCGGCGGTGTCGAGCAGGAGGTAGCCCTTGCTGATCCGTGGGTGGGCCTGGTGGAACATTGTGGTGACCATTCCGCCGAAGCAGTGGCCGACCATTCAAACGAATATGCCGAGGGTGTCAGCCGTGGTAACAGGCTCCCCAGGTGGATGTGGCCGATGAACTGGCGCAGGAGTTCATCCAGATGGTGCGGGAGCGCACGGCTGCGGCGTTTGATGGGTGGCTCCAGCGAGCCACGGCCAGTGGGATTGCCGAGCTTCAGCGCTTTGTCGTCGGGTGAGAACGCGACAAAGCGGCGGTGGTGGCCGCCCTCTCATTGCCCTACCGCAATGGACAAGTCGAGGGCCAGGTGAATCGGCTGAAGCTGATCAAGCGCAGCATGTATGGACGAGCCACGTTTGACCTGCTCCGTCGCCGCATACTCGCTCGCGCTTCCGAAGCGACGCCTCCTGCACGGAAAGTGCGGGAGAGCCCCTTTTCACTTGACAAAAACAAGTGGAAGCGGATCTACCAGGAGCAGGGGGTGACCGGGCTGCAGATCGGGTATCTTGGCTCGGTCAGCTATCTGACCGAGGAAGAACGTACGCAAACCATCGCGTGGTTGCAAGCGCAGGAGCGCTGGAGTGTGGCCGAGTTGCAGACCTACCTCAAAACCACCTTTGAGGTGGAGTACCAGTCGCTTCAAAGTTACGACGACCTCTTGCACGCGGCGGGACTGAGTTGGCAGAAAACGCAGGCGCAGAGTCCCAAGAAAACGATCAAGCCATCGCGGCCAAACGCGAAGAACGAACGGCGTATATGGAAGCGCACCGTGAAGAAATCCTGGCTGGGACGCGCAAGGTGTTGTTCGTTGACGAGTGTTTCCTGGTTTGGAGCGATGCCTGTGGCTACGCCTGGGGCAAGCGGGATACGCGTACGACCATTGCCCTGACCAACCCCCGCGAACGCCAGACCTACGACGGTGCGCTGGCTGCGCGGACGGGCGAGATGACCGTGGTGCGCTGGATGCGCGGACGGGCGAGATGACCGTGGTGCCCTATTGCGTCGCCGATCAGCTGTCAACGACGGATTTCCTCCTCACCTTGCACGACCGCCAGCGCGACGTGAAGCTCACCATCTGTTGGGATAACGCGAGTTGGCACACCTGTCGCGCCGTCAAAGCGTTGCTTGCGGAGATCAATGCAGGGCGCGAACCCGAAGACTGGATCATCACCTGCCTCAACTTCGCCCCACATGCCCCGGAGCAGAATCCGATTGAGGAGGTGTGGCGTCAAGGGAAGACCGACCTGCGGGCCAATCCCCAAAATGATGCGACCTTCGAGGAATTTGCCGCGCGCTTTGTCGCTCGGCTTGACGAACAAAAGTTTGACTTCGCCAAGCTCGCGCTCTACGGTGATGTACGAATGATTTAGGATTGCTATAGTTGTGTGCAAAACCAAAACAGCACCAGTACTGTAGGGGCGATATAAGATGCCGCGTCCTGCGGCAAAAAAAGGATAAGATGATGCAAAACGAAATCATAAATATAGCAAAAGAAAATGGAATAATAATCATTCAGGACTCATTAAATATCAATGAATCCGGTGTTGATTTCTGCGTTGCTCATGCACTCGATGTTAATGAAGATAAGTGGATTTTTAAAATGCCACGCAGACCAGAATCAATGAGGCATGCAACTATCCACGCTGACCACCTATCGGCAGCAGGCCGAATGCATGAGCCTTTGAGCGCACGGGAACAGGAAATTTTGCGCCTCATCGCCCAGGGTTGCTCCAATCGCGAGATCGGCGAGCGGCTCTATCTGGCGCTAGACACGGTAAAAGGGCACAATCGCCGGATCTTTGCGAAACTTCAGGTGCAGCGCGGCGGTGCAGATGTATCGTCGCTGCCCACCGCTACGTAGATCAGGGTCACAAAAAGGGCAATGTCGTGATTCAAGTCATCCACCCGTTATATGGAAATCAACCAGCCGAAAAGCCGTGAACGTTCGATTCATGCCCTGCGCACGATTGGGGTGCCCTGCGGACCGTGCAGCTGGAAGCTTTGCCATCGGCATCTCAAGCACAAAGAGGCCATGCCGTTGGGGTAATCAGCGCAACGCTTCCGACCACGCCGCATATTTGCGTGCGTACGGGATCGCTGCGTTGGCCGGGCTGGTCGACGGTAGCTGAACATAGACGAGGTCTGGGCGCACGGCACGGATCCTGGCCGCTACGTGCTTGTCGTAGATGGCCTTCGCTTTGGCACCATTGAAGCAGACCTGGTGAATGTGGGGATGGTTGACCAAAAACGTCGCTAGGTCGTTGGGCACCACCGACCTGGCATCAATGTCTGCATCGAGGCTCGACGTACGCGTGCAGCATTGCACCACATCCCAGAGCGCGATCCGGGCGGACTGGAGGGCCAACTGACGTTCCTCATACGAAGCCTCGGGCGAGAACCCCAGGATTTCCGCCATGAGCCGCCAGAAGAGGTTGCGCGGATGGGCATAGTATTGCCCGGCTGCCAGCGAGGCCTTGCCCGGCATCGTGCCAAGGATCAAGCGTTCCGCTGTCTCAGCGCTGATCGGGGGAAAGCTATGAAGATACGGTGGTACATTCATCAGTCAGTTGCTAGCGTCAATGGTCATCCATGAGCAGGAGCATGAACAAGCGACGCATCACGGTTCTCCCTTCGTACCATCACCATCGCCCGCACCTCTCCACACGATGGCTTCCGCGAAGCCACGGGCGCGCCACGGGCGCAGGGTGGGCAAAGACGGTCTCCTTCGCATCGCGACGCTTCATCGCCGTTGTACGGAAAGGATCAGGTGGGCACGACCCACCGCTGGAACAATACAACGCACGGTCAGCGTGGGTATGATGCGGGGAGGATACTGCGCTGAGCATACCATAGCCGTGAACCCGCGATAGTGAAGGTTGATGAAGCCCTGCGTGAAGATCTTTTTTTGTATGGTTATGCACAATTAACTTTTTCCCTGGTGGTGGGTGCAACAGTCACCGCTACCGAAACGCCCCGGTGGTCACCGGATGCAACGGCGTGCCTATGCGAAGCTGCGTTGGTACGCTCTCAGCCCGTCCGATCAGCAGTGGCGCGATGTCCAGGGCATGCTCCGGGTGCAGCAGAGCGACGTTGACCTGAACTATCTCTGGGTGTGGGGGGACAGCTGTAGAGTGACATGGTATACTGGTTGTAACACTGAAAGTACACGAGAGTCGCATAGGTGATAGTGCAATGCAGTGTCTCTGATCAAATATTCGGAGGCTGTGCTCACATACAAGAGTCAAAGGTAAGATCGCAGTAGCGCATAAGGAACGCTGTCACGCTGAACGAAGTGAAGCGTCCCTGCCGAGATGCTTCGCTTTGCTCAGCATGAGGGAAACCGGCACAGTGTGACTTCTGCGGTATTGCGGGTCCGCCTTCGCACGCTCATCGCCCTGCGCTGGAACCAGGAACCCCCGATGACCAGAATCCGCGCTGCTCTCGCACCGCTCCGGCGCCTGCTCGCCATAATCCTGCTGCTCTGTTTGCTGCCCGTCCCGTCGCCGGCGCGAGCTGCCGTCGGCTTCGACGTGATCACCCTGCCTCCGAACCCGGAGCTCCAGGCGCTGGCGGGCGGCCTGATCGACAACAACGGTACGGTCTACTTCCTCGCCCAGATCGCCGGCACCATCGGCGTCTACCGGCTGATCGCCAACAGTATCGAGCCCTTCCTGCTCGACGGCGCTCAGGTGCCCGCCCAGCTGCCCTCGGGGATCGGCACCAGCATTACGATCAACCGCGCCGAGCCCTGGTTCGTCGACGCGAGCGGGCGCGTTTATTTCTGGATCATCGAAGCTGGGCAGAGCCTGGTCACGCGGGCGCTGCGCCTGGAGGTCGGCGGCGGCTTCACGCTGCTGGAGTTGGGGCCGCCCGGCAGCCGCTTCCGCAACGAAACCGCGACGAGCAGCGGCCGCTGGCTCGCTACCGAGGATGCCGAAGTCGAGGGGGACTCGGGTTTTATCGTCTACCGCAGCGATGGCGTGAGCAGCCAGGAAGTCTTACGGCGGCCGTCCACGCGTACTTCGTGCAGTAACGGCAGGCTCGCCGCAGCCAGCAGCAACGAGTCGCGGGTGCGCATAAACGCCAACGGCAAGGGGGTGATCCACGAGATCCTGAGCACACTGGTCTACCCCAACTCCGACTGCAGCGGGCCGCGCCCGCGCTTAGAGCAGATCGGCTTTCGCATCAGCAGTCTGAACGGCACCACCCAGGTCGAACAGCAATTTTCGACCACCGAAGTCAGCGCCCTTGAGGTGCGCAGCCTCCAGTTGAATGACGCCGACAACCTGATCTACGCGCTGCTCACCTTTGCACCGAACGACACCTGGAACTTCAGGCTGGTGCGCGACGGCAGTACCCTGCTTGAGCGCAGCGGCAGCGGCCAGCCTTCGCGTTCGATCAGTGCCACCTTCAGCAGTGCGCTGCTTCAGCCCGATGGCAGCGTGGTCTACCAAATGGCCCCCGGCGACGACCCGGCGCAGCCAGCCGGCGGGCTGTTCCGCGACTCCACCCTGATCCTCGCCGGCAACGATCCGCTCTTCCCCGCCCCGATCAGCTTCAGCTTCCTGTATCGGGCGAGCAGCGGGGGCGCGCTGGCAGCCAATTATTTCGATCCGACGCTCAGCCGGGCCCGGATCGTGCTGCTCTCGCCCACCCTCGGTCGCTGGATCAACGGCGACGGCGGCGCCTGGAGCGACCCGACCAACTGGGCGGGCGAAGAGGTGCCGGGCCAGGGCGACAGGGCGCTGTTCAACCTGGCGAATGCCTACACCGTCAGCACCGGTACGCAGCAAGTGGGCAGTGTGGAGCTGCAGGACGGCGAGGTGACCTGGACGGCAGGCGAGTTGGCGATCATCGGCGCGCTGCGGGTGGGCAGCCGGGATGGGCAGGGCGAGACGAGTCTGTCGGTCGTG
The DNA here is from genome assembly GCF_004762035.2 of Candidatus Chloroploca mongolica. GTDB lineage: Bacteria > Chloroflexota > Chloroflexia > Chloroflexales > Chloroflexaceae > Chloroploca > Chloroploca mongolica. The sequence goes on from NZ_SIJK02000001.1 coordinate 315,396, forward strand.
GATCGGGTGCAGGTGGGCGAACTGTACGTGGGCGCGCTGCCGACCAGCGCCACCGACGACGAAACAAACGCCATCGTTCAGATCCTCGCGGACGGGCAGATCGACGTGAGCGGGCCGCTGGTAATCGGGCAGGCGGGCCGCGCCGGCTTCGGGCTCTTTGGCGGGAAGCTCACCACGGGTGAAACGAAACTTGGTGTTGGCGGGGTGGGGCGCTTCGCTACCCTCGTAGGCGGGCAATGGGACTCGGGTAGCCTGCTGGTGGGCGAGAGCTACCCCGGCTACATCAGCCTCGTCGGCGGCAGCGCGTTGCAGAGCAGCAGCGCACGGATTGGCGGCGAACCCTTCTCGCCGAACTTCGATCCCGCCTTCGACCCCAGCGGCGGTGAAGGCGGCTTCTCGCAGGTGTCGGTCAGTGGGGTCGGCTTCGATGAGGCGATCAACCCCACCAACTCAACCAGCTGGAGCATCCAGGCCGGGCTGGAGCTCGGCAGCGGCCACCCCGGCAGCCTACGCATCAGCGACGGCGGCAGCGTGCAGGTCGCGGAGACCCTTGCGGTAGATAATCTGGCACCGGGGCTCCCCGTGGCGTTGCCGCCCGGCTCATCAACGTGGAGCCGCGTGCTGGTCGGTGGGGTCGACGAGAGCCTGCAGCAGCCGGCCACGCTGCTGATCGGGCAGGATCTGCTGCTCGGCAACACCGCCGGGGCCGTCTCCAGCCTGCGCATCGTTGACGGCGGCATCGTCGATATCGGCCGTTCGCTCTCAGTCGGCCACCAGCCCGGATCGCTGCCCATCGTGTTCGTGGAGGGCGCGGGCGCGACCCTCACCGCCGGGCAGGGGGCCGGCGCGAGCTGTAGTATCGGTTTCAGTGGAACCGGCGATTTCAGGGTGAGTGACGGCGGTGCCTTCCGCTGCGTCGGCCCGCTCTTCATCGGCCTGGGCGACGACGAGGCGTCGCTGTCGGTTGCCGGTGCGGAGAGCCAGACGCGGGCACAGCGCATCGAGGTGGGTGCCCCGGCCAGCGCCGAGCCTACCGGCGCCGGGGCAATCGAACTGGACGGCGGGCGCGTCGTTGCCGACCAGAGCCTCACCATCTGGGAGAACGGCACCCTCGGCGGCAGTGGCGCGATCGTCGGTACCCTGGTGAACCACGGCACGATCAACGTCGGGCTGGAACCCCTGCCGCCGAATGGCAATCTCCAGACACTGGCCGCGCTCGGTACCCAACCGGGCACCCTGTCCATTGTAGGTGCGGCGACCTTTCTACCCGACAGCAAGCTACGGCTGGATCTCGTCGGGGCGGATCAGTACGACCAGTTGACTGTCAGCGGGGCGGCGCAACTCGATGGCGAACTCGTACTCGCGTTCGGCGAGGGCTACGCACCCCGCGCCGGCGACAGCTTCGCGTTCGTCGGCGCCGGCAGCAGCGCGGGCGCGTTCTCGACCGTTACGGTGACCGGTCTGGCACCTGGATGGCAGTTCAACCTGAGCAGCAGCGGCGGCGTCACTACGCTGCGCTCGGAGAGCGACGCTGTGGCTACCACCACCCCGACGCTGCAGCGTGTCTACCTGCCCCTGGCCCGCCGCTAAGGGGCCAGGCGCACGCTGAACATGAACAGCCCGCGCGACACATCCGTGTTTCGCGGGTTCCCCGTGCACCGACGCACTGAAGCGCTATGGCAATTGCATCTTGCGTTGGTGCGTGTCGCTAGCCTCGCGGATCACCTCGATCCGCCCCCACCGTCGGCGTCAACGCCATCGGCTACGGCCTTCGCCAGCTGGATCAGGCCACGCAGATGACCTTTGGTGCCCAGGAGCCAAGGCGTTGACGCCCAGGGCACGGGCTTCTACGCATTTTCATTCTTGAAAACCATCAACGCTGGGAGGAGTGCCTTGCTTCAGCAGCTTTTGCCCATTGGGTTGCGCTAAACCGGCAACTCTGATACCATCGTGCTACATGTGAAGACATCCGTCCGACCGTGCCGGTGAACCCAGCTTCCCTGCCCGTTGCCAACAGAGCCTTGCGGGTTCCATTGGGCCAACCCCGGTGGGTAAAAGGTTCAAGGTCATGTCCCCTGGGATATGCAACCGCTGTCAGGTTCGTCCGGACAGCACTGGTCAAGAGGCCATACGTCTCGGATGCCATGCGCCTGTGGCTTGGTAGCACGAGGGAAAAGCCCAAGCATAGACGCTTGGGTCACTGCCAAGAAGGAGACCTGAATCATGCGAATAAGCCAAACGATGTGGCCCTTAACCTTCCTGCTGCTCCTCTCACTCCTCATTGCACAGCACGCGACGGCACGGACGCCCGCAGCGACGATGGAAGCCCGACCGCAAAACCTGGCGGCAACGATGACGCCCACGCTGGCGCAGGGAACGGCAGAGTGTGCCTTTGCCAGATCTCCGCATACGGTCTATTTGCCTATGCTGGCGCGAGATAGAGCAGCGCCTACCCCCCAACCGATGACTCGCGCACTGCAATACCAGATAGGCAAGACCTATGTTTATGACTACCAGATGTCCAACCATTCCCTTTTCGGCACCGTGAGCCAGGACGAAGGAATAAGGGCCGAAACCCCCAGCACCACGCTCTCGTATGGTCAAGCGCGCATCAGCATCACCGGCCAAGAGGGGGCTGATGTTTTTGTTGGCTCTATCATCTTGGTCAGCCCGGTTTTGTGCCAACAAAACCCTGCCGGGCCGGATGAGTTTGTGGATGACCCGCAGATTTTGACCGACCTGCTCACGCCGATGCTCTTCAAACAAGATACCTCCGGCGCGATTGTGGAGGTACAAGTGGCGCAAGGGGTGAACCCCGAAGCGGCCAATATCCTCAAGGGTGTGCTGAACTCACTGCAAGGAAGCCTGGCAGAAGAAAATAGTTACACTACTGTGGAATATGGCGGGCAAGGGGTCTACGAAGCCCAGTACACCGCTGTGCTGCAAGGGGATGGGCTGCACCTGACCAAACGGCTGACCGATGAGGCTTTCACCACGCTTTATAGCAGGGGGAATTTGCAGGGCGTCACGCTGACAAATACGGTTCAGATGGTGCTAGACCGAGGGCATGGCGTCTTTCGTTCCGTCTCGTTTCACGAACTGACGGATGTGATGGACGAAAACCCGATGCTGATTGACCCAGATACGCTTGGTGGCATAGCCATTTGGGGCACCTCCCGCTCGACAGGTTGGTTGCAGTTACGGGCCGTCGAAAACACCCCGACCCAGGTGACCGCCCAAACAGCCCATCTGGTGTACGAAAGGGCGGGCCTCGGCGCTGATCTGGGCGAAATACCCGAACTTACCTATGGCATTAATATGGATACGCTAGACTTGGACGCGGAGCTCGACGCCTATGCCACTGCTGTCGGCGACGACCTGGCTGCCTATGTCCGTATGCGCCAGATCATGGTTGTCGACGGCCGTAATCCGGCAACGGCTGTTGTCCTTCCCGCCATCGCCAACCGCCTGAGCAACAGCCTGGCCAATGAACCCATCACCAACCGCTACATTGATTTGCTCGGCAACGACGGTTCTCCCGACGCCCAAGCTCTGCTGCGCCGCCTGATTGACCCTGCTGACCCCCTGTTTGCGCAGGCATCTGCGGGCAGCAAGGAACAGGTCTTTGCCAATCTAGCGCTGCTGGAAGAGCCGCAGCCAGAAACCTATAACCTGATCCAGGCGCTCATCAGCAACCCAGCGCTCACGCCAGACGAGCAGCATATGGCCCTGCTTGCCTGGGGCACCTTTGGCCGCGCCCTGGCCGATCGCAACCCCGGGATGGCTACGACGATCTACGGCGACCTGAGTTCGCGCCTCTCAACGGCCGTTTCCCCAGAGCAGACCCGGCTCCTCTTACTGGCCCTGGGCAACACCGGCCATCCCAACCTGCTCACCCTCATCAATACCTACTTGCCAACCACCAACCAGGACACCGACGAACGGGTGCAGATGGCCGCCTACTGGGCGTTGCGCTTTGTGCCCGGCAACCAGGCCGAGAGCATTCTCATCCAGGCGCTGGAAGATGACGGCGGCATCGTCAAGCCCCTGCCCAAAGAAGGGGCAGCCATTGCCCTGAAAAACCGCCCCGGCAAGCCCAGCGATGCCGCGAAAACCGCCCTGGCTGGTTACTATGGCGATCCGCCGCAGCCAGGCGGCGCATTCTACCGCGCCTGGGACAAAGCAATCGGCGGCAAACGCTTTGGCGGCAATCTCCCCGGCTCAGTGGTCATTGAGAGCGTACCAAGGATCAAAGCCCACGCTACGCAACAAGCCAACTACTTCATAGACATCCCGAAATTTGATTTCTACCGGTCGGGAACGTTGGCGACCGCCAATGTGTGGAGCCTCCCTGTGAACGACAATGTGCAGCAATTTGGCTACAACTATCAGGTATTCAACCAGAACGTCAAGGAAGTGCAATACAATGTCGCGTGCGCCGACGCAGATGGCGGCCCGATCAGACAGGGGCATCTTGACCTCTACGAATTGGACTTCAGTTACCCGGTCTGGTGGATATTGAAGGTGGGAGTGAAGTTAGAAGCCGCTGCCATTTATAACCTCAGCTACGAATATGAGTGGGAAGTATGCAATCCCATCAATCTGACAGCAGAAATCAGGGCAATTGGCGACGCCAAAGTCCACGTGTCTGCTTTCGGTTACGGGCAGGTATGGCCGGTGCGTGGCGGCCCCAAACTGGCAGCCGACGTGATTCACGCAGAGTTGACGGCCAGGTCGAGCGGAACGTACACGGTGCAAGATGGCTTTCAGGCGTGCCTGCACGTCCCAGCATACCTCAAGGCAGGCAGCGGTGCCTTCTCTATCTATGCAGAAAGATGGAAGGTGATTAAGTTCAAGTGGGATATTGCGTACCAATATACCGACCCAGACTGGAATTTCACTCTTTGGTCTGGGAACATAAACATCATCCCCCGTTACTGCATTCCATGAACGTGCTGCTTTTGCACGATCAATTGCGTGACCATCTATGGTCAGGTGAGCGAATACAACTGCCAGGAGAACGACCATCTCGCCGCTCTTCCTCGGTCTCGCTGCGCCAGGACAATCGTTCTGCTTCACCCGGAATCCTTCCAGGGCCGTAGCGATCGTCACCGGAGAGTACCACCCAGCACTCCAGAACTGGCACGGTAAGGTCGATCTGTCCACCATCTTCCTCGCCGTCTTCACCGGCGGCAAGATCGCCGCAACGACGCTCCAGGCGCTGGCCGCACTGCGACCGGCACCAGGGTACGCAGTTCACTTCGGCGACAATGGCTGATCTGAGCTTGGTTTATCTGTGGGGTGCATATTTGTGACGCCTTCATGTGCTATCATCAGTCTGGTGAGACAACAGCGTGTCTGCAAGATCAGTGAGGTTTTCCTTGAATCGCCGACGTATCGTTGATATCTTTCAAGACGTAACCAATCCAAGCATTCCTGTTCTCTTTTTGGTCGGTACCATCGTGCTGGCCGTGCTTGGCAATGCTGTCTATGATCTCCTTTTCATCGTGCTGAGTCCTGACCCCGATCAAGCAGTCGTGGTTCGCCTCATGCTGCTCAGCGGTGGTTCCCTCTTGCTCCTCGCCCTCATTGTTGGCTTCCTCTGGCTTTGGTACAATGCCCGTCGGCGACCACCTTTGAAGCCACTCAAGCCAGCGCAGATTCTTGATCGAAGCTATGCTGGCCTTGTTGTCTTTGTGAGCGAAAATCCACAAGCAAGCGAACAGCGTGCGATTCAGCATCATTTACGTGATCGAACGTTGACCCATCTCTGGCTGATTGTGTCACGTGAGGCACGTGGCAATGCGCAGATGCTCACGGGATGGCTCCGTACCGAATCAGGTGGTGATCGGGTACAACTCACTCAATTGCCCCTCACGGATGCGTTTGATATCGAAGCTTCGCATCGTGCCGTGGTCGATGCGCTCGAAACGGCTGATGCAATGGTGGATCAACTGATTGTGGATATCACGTCAGGAACAAAACAGATGAGTGCAGGCGCAGTTTTGGCCTGTCGTGAGTACGGTGTACCGATGCAATACGTACGAACCGTCTACGAACATGGCCGGGTCGTTCGTGATGCGCCAGCACAATTGATGAAAGTACAATTATGATCCTGGTACTCAACTACAGTCACCCGCTCACCCAGGAACAGCGAACGCAGATCGCCGCGCACTGCGGTGTGAGCAGCCTGGAAGTTCGTGATTTGCTTGCCCAGATAGACCGCGCCCGTCCCTTGGCAGATATTGCGCAGGAACTGGCGAATGCGGCAGATCTGACACCCGAAGCCTGGCAAACCACGCCGATCATCCTGAACCCACCGGCCCTGGCACCGGTCGCCCTGGCCCTGGTTGCCGAATTGCATGGGCGTTGTGGTGGGTTCCCGACGATGCTCAACATCCGTCCGGTGGCTCAGAGTGTGCCGACACGCTATGAAGTGGCTGAGATCGTCAACCTACAAACCCTGCGTGACGCAGCTCGTGGGCGGCGCATCTGAATACAGTGCAAGGGCACATGCGAATTGCACGATACCGGTGGGAGGCGTGCGTAGAGAACGCACCATCCCCACAGGCGACACGGTAACCACGGATCGTGGCATGCCGGCGACAGGGCGCCGCAGCGATGAGATGGCGCGGTGTTGGCGACACCATCGCCGGTGATACCCAAGGCCTGCTCGCCTGGGTCAAGGAAAACAATCCCAAGGTCTTCATTCCGGAGGGCCGCCTCGACAAAACCCGCCAACCCGCGGGGGACCCGGATTGCAGCCTCGGCGTCAAGAAGCGCCGCAATGCCGCGCCCGACGAGGCGGCTGACGGTCATGACCATCCGGCCCCGACGACCGACGCGACCCCACGGGCGAAGATCCAGATCGGCGTCGACATCTTCTGGGGCTACGCCACCGGGATCGTCGTCACGCGCCTGCCGCATGGCCCCGAGGTTGTCCTGGCCGAACGGACGCGCCCCTTTCACGAGAGCGATCCCTCGTACTTCTTCCCGTTGATGGAACAGGTCGAGGCGCGGTTGGGGCGCCGCCCACGCTTTGGCACGTGGGACGCTGTTAAATGTCAACTAGATTTGCCGCCTGGTGTCAACTAGATTTGCCGGTTCC
>NZ_SIJK02000020.1:0-16165 GCF_004762035.2 Candidatus Chloroploca mongolica
GATTTGATTGATTGGTAGATCATCTGATCTCACACCAAGCGTTGAAGTCGGCACTCCAACGGTCACGCTCAAAGGCCCTTTCTGAAACCTTGTCTAACACTTATTTGGGCCGTACCTGGCCTTTGCGTCCTCGTTCTTCGACCCCACTGGACGCTGCCTTGGTGCCGGCTGCCTCTTCCCGTCGCCGACGGGCTTCATCAACAAGCTGCTTGGTCGCTCGTGCGCCCCAGACGGCAAAGAAGCTGAAGGTGATCATGAGTGGTACGATGAGCAGAACCAGACTCAAGCCAAAGAAGACCCCCATCAGCACGAGGGTCACCAGGGTGTAGATCGGACGGCCCATGACCATCAAAAAAGTATTGCGCGCAAGCATCCGCACGGTTGGTTGCTCTTGCAGATGCCCCAGCGCCGGCGCGTAGATCAGGGTGGCAAGCCAGAAGAGCAGCACGTAGAACCAGAAGACCACCATCAGGACGCTGAAGATGCTGTCACCACCACCATAAAAATTGAGGTTGAAGATAATCGTGACAAACCCGGTGAGCCAGATGGCGGCCATGATCCAGCCCGCACGGGCGTAGCGCCGCATCCCCTCAAAATAGTCGTTGAGCTTGACGGCGCGTCCATCAACGACTCGGTAGGCTATATAGGATAACCCGGCTGTTGCAGGGCCAGTCGGCAAAATACCGGCCAGCAGCGTCACTCCGGCCAGCAAGGGCTGGCCTTCGCCAAGCAAGAAGTTGGCAAAGATCCAGGTCGGGAGACAGAGCAGCGCCCAGATCAGGTTGCAGACGGTCAGCACAAGAATCTCGTCAAAGAGATCCCGCACCGCGCTGCCAAAGGCTCGAAATGGGTTTGACATGATCTCTATTATACCAGTTTCTCTAGTTGCGTTCATGCGACGGCCGTGCTAGAATCAGGAGATAGAGGATGAAACAAGCTTACTAATGGGCACCTGCCCCGACGATATGCCTTATGCCAGAGCAGACACTTCCAAATGAACGCCCGCAACTGATCCCCGGACTTGATCCTGAGGCGACGCCTCTGCTTGGGCTTGGGCTTGGGTTGACTGGGTTGACCCTTGGGTTGCGCCCTCGTTTCGCCGCCGTGCCGCTTGCGCTCACCGCCCTGACCGCTGCCCTCTACCGCGACCCTGAACGCACTACGCCCTACGAGCCAGCAACGCTCTTTGCGGTCGCCGATGGCGTGGTGCTCAATGTTGATGATGTCTACGAGCATCGGTTTATCCATTCCGATTGCTTGCGGATCAGCATTGGCATCAGCGCACTGAATGTGCCGTTTGTGCGGAGTCCGGTCGCAGGGATGGTGCGTCTGGTCGAGCATGTCGCAGGCGAGTTTCGCTCGGTTGGCGATGCCGAGGCCGGTGATCGCAATGATCGCATCTACCTCGGCCTGCACACCGAGTGGGGGCCAATCCTGCTGGCGATGATCGCCGGGCCAATTGGCCGCCGCCTCGTCTGTCGGGTGCGTCCTGGCGATCGGGTTGACGCCGGTACGCGTCTCGGTACCGCCCGTTTTGGCACCCGCGCTGACCTCTATCTGCAACGCGATTCGGCGCGCCTCCAGGTGCAGAGCGGTGATCGCCTCACGGCTGGCACGAGTCGCCTGGGCATGGTTGTGCCTCTGTGATTGTGCCCTATACGCTGCTTTTTGACGAAGACCGGGGCAGTGGCCCTGGTCTTCCTTTGCTTTTCCAGGCGCTGTACGGGAGCGATTGGCGCATGCCGCCCGCGCCCGCCGAACGTCCCTACACCTTCACCAATTTTGTGGTCTCCCAGGATGGCCGCATCTCTTTTGATGAGCCGCGCCGTTCTGGTGGTGGCGACGTGAGCCGCCACGCTCCTCATGATGTCTGGCTGATGGCCTTGATCCGCGCCCGCGCCGACGCAATCCTGACGGGCGGCGGGACGCTGCGGGTCGCTGAACGCCATCGCTGGACGCCGTGGGAGCCGTTTCCCTCTGCCGAGGTGGAGCTGGCGGCGCTCCGGGCCGCCGAGGGTCGTCAGCCGTTGCCGATGCTGGTGGTGATCAGTGGCCGCGGTGATCTGCCTGCCAGTGCGCCCGCGCTGCATGTCCCTGGTCAACCGTTGCTCATTGCGACCACCGCCGCCGGCGCGGAGCGCGTGCGTGCCGCCTTGCCCGACCATCCCAACCTGACGATCGTCGTGGCCCCTGGGGAACGGGTTGAACTCGCCCTGTTGTTCCAGACCCTGCGCGTTGAGCATGGCATCACGACACTGCTGAGCGAAGGTGGCGCGCGTGTCTATGGCGAACTGCTGCGAGATCGCCTGATTGACGAAGTCTTTACCACGCTTAGCCCGATCATCGTCGGTAACCGCCCGCCGCCCGCGCACCCGCGCACCAGCCTTGTCGAAGGCACCGCCTTTAGCCCTGACGACCCCCCGCGTCTGCGCCTGGTGAGCCTGCGGCGGTTTGAGGATTATCTGTTTCAACGGGCGGTGGTGCTAGCATAAAGTTGAAATCGGGTTATTGGTTTTTGTTGCGGGTTAGGCAATTGCTGGCAACCATCCCCGGCCATTATCGAGAAGGCAAACTCTGTATAACACGCGAAGAAATATTAAGTTGTGAAGCTTCAACCCAGAATTCCTCGCCAGATCGAGGCTCTCGAATTTGCAGCCAATTATCTGATCCACTATAGCGTGCCAGTAGCAAGAGTGTGGTTTCCGATTCAAAAATGCCGGCTTGTTGGTCGAAATTGGGTGCATAATAAAAAGGTAATTTGGTAGTTGTTTTAGTGGAGACTGCCTCGTTTTGTGATGCAGGCGAGATAATCGGTGTTGTGCTTGGTAGTATCAACTGATCTGCTGCGTATATAGATGGCAAAGATTCTTGTGAGCCTGTGCTTACCATTTCATTATCAACAGTTTCTGTCGAAGATAGAGGCTGGATCGTCTCATTACCAAATAATTCTTGAGCCATCTTGATAATAGTTGATATTGAAGATTGACCAATACGATGCATTGATGTTGGATATAAGTGCTCTATTAGTCGAATAGATACAAAACTTAAGAGTAGAATTAAGACAATAGAGAGTATTAATATCAGTAGATTTGTCTTATCTTTGAAAATTCGCTCAAAAAGTGATTTTGAATAATGCTTTTCCGCAAAACTGTGCCAGTGCTCTTTGTTGGGACTGTCCCATTGCCGGGAGTACTTGTCAATTGCTTTGTATACGCTGCGGTTGGATTTTACTAATAACTTTAAAACCTTCTCTTGATTCTTATTTGTTCTCGTTGCGCTTGAGGATAGCTTCGAAGGGAAGGGTTGACGGAAAAGCACTTCAGCATAAAGTGCAATAAGATCTGGCTTTCGTTGATGATGCTCTAGTACATATTCGAATAGTCTGAAAAACAGAACCCATTCGGAGTCACTAGTGGCGAATGAATGTTGGGGCGACCTCTGAATTGAGTCGAAAGATGGTCCCAATACCTTCATAATCTCAAGCAGTTCATCGCTATTCTCTGGCAGAGGGGCAAGAACTGTCAGCAGCCACTGAGTCAATTCTTTCGTTATCTCAGACGGCATACTGCGTAGTGCTTCCTCCAAAGCTTGTAACGTCTGAGAATGGGTGTTTGGTTTGTCACGGAATGCTTTGATGGAGAGCCATGCTTTTGCTTGTTGAGCAGTGGCTTTCAGCGGGATACTTGTCTGTACATTGCTCACAATATCAAGCAATGGTATTTTTTCATCAATGTTTTTGAGAGAGATATCCGCGATGGATCGTTGAAGAAGTGTGGTTGTATAGGGACGTTGATCGAAATCTCGCTGTAGTGATTTATTGCTTATGATTAATTTAATGACGTCAGTATCATTCATTTTTCTTGCTTTCAAAAGTCTATCGATGTCTTCAGGAGCAAAATGTTTTGAACAAAGTAGAAGATGATTAAAAAAATCATTATTATCTTGTTTGTTGTTCTCAATTCGAGGTAAATCAACATAGAAGTCTACTAATCTTTTTGCATTAGACCCATCAGCTATATGTTGAATTACATCTGGTAATAATCGTCTCCATTCTTCGCTCCTAGAAAGTTTATAAAAAGTTTGTGATGACAAGCTCTCATCACCTAATATCTTTAGCTCAATAGCCTGCTTTTTGCGTGCCGAGGTTAATTGATTACATTTCAGAAAATCTACGAGTTGATCCCAGGTAAGAATCAACCAACGTTGATACAAGCCCTCTTGATCTCCACTTAGTTTATAACTACTCCAGGTGGAGAGCAGTTTTATGCGTAACTCGAAGGGATAGCGTGACGAGTCGTTAGGGCTTGCATAGGTTTCTAAAATAGCGATCAATTCCTTTTGAACCCGATGTTGATCGCATTGTCTCAGGATGGCATATGCGATATCAAAGTGTTTAGTGTGATGTTGTTGGAGTGCTTCATGAAAAACTCTTACACATGCATCAGCTAATTTTTTAAGATCTGCTTTTAGTTTTTTATTTGGTTGACTTTCTGCGTGACGACATATTGCCTCTAGACCTTTTTTTCCATATTGTTCCCACCAAGTTGCGTCATTCAGTGCTAGATTAAGAAAAGTTGTTTGTACAACTTGTTCGCCAATTACATCTATTGCCGGCCAAGTCTGACTAAATAGATCGGTCAAATCATCACGAGTCAGAGGTTGGGTGCCCTCAGTCATAAGAAATCGATAGACAGTAAGGAGCACTTGAAGGTGGTTCTCATCGCTATCCTCAGGATCAACACGATCATCAATAATCTTGATAAGTCGTTCAAGCTTTTCTTGCTGCTGCTGGTCGTTGCTCAGCAGGCAAGCTGTAGCAAAATGTGCGAAGTTAGCGATGCGTTGATGATCATTGAGTGGGCTACCTTGTTCAGTATAACAGTCATAAGCACGAGCCTGAGAGTTTTGAGCAGTGAATAAGGCCGATGGAAGTAGTGGTGAGCGTAATCGATGATCCTCCGCAGCCTGTCCATAGCAAGTTCCGACAATCAAGGGGCGATTAGTTACCAGGGTTGGAGAAGTAAGTGTGGCAGACTTGGTCACATCCTGCTCATAGGTACTAAAGCGCAAACGACGAGTCATACAGCGAGGCAAGCATCTCAACAATGCCCAGATCAATCTTGCTACGTGATCAGGCGGAGCAGCAATGAAAAGGCGTTGGCTGGTTCCGGGGCTCAGGAAGGCACGAATAACATAGATGAGTTGTTCTGGTTTAATGAGTTCTAAACTCAGCTTGCTATATAGGACTTGTCGAAGTAGGTCTTCCTTACTCACTGTAGGAAGATTGGTTTGACTTCGCTCAAGGCCTGTATCGTCACAGTTCCAGAAACTTGATCCCCAATGCTGAATAATGTCGAGTGGATGTATATCAGTGGGAATGCCAGCCAAGAGATGGGTAAAGAAGTTACCAGGTCGGCGATCCCAGGTTAACCCTACAAAGACGCGATGGATGACCACGCATTCTTTACTATTCTCCAGGAAGGCCAGGGTAATAGGTGCTTGATCAGGATCGAGGGTAGTAGGGGTAGTGTCAAGAGGCGTTTCATAGCGAATTAAAGCCTCAATCAGCCGAAAACGAGGGGCATTCAAATCGCTTAGCCCTGGCGATGCCGCCCGTACTTGATATCCAGTTGTCCCAAGGCCAACTGGTGAAGCGGTATACCAAAGTTGATCGATTTGTCCCATGAGCCAGATCTCCTGATTACCCGAAGTAAAGCCTGCAAGAGAGTTGTATGAGTTGGGCTTGGTGCTTCATGGATTTCTAATTGCGCCGGGGTCGGGCGTGACTGATTCAGTTTGCAGATAACCGAGTTGATGAAAGAGCCATAGTAAAGGGTCGGCGCATCTCCGTGGGCTAATGGAGGCTTGAAACTTCCCACTCTTCTCATCGAAATGTGAGCCGGTTGCACTTACTGCACTGAAACTCACTGATCTGAATGCCTGTCGAGCGCGTTGTACCAATGGAGCATTATCAAACTGGTTGAGAAATTTTTCTGATGCAGTACTAAAATAATTGTATATTTCATGACGAAATCCGTTTCTATAATCAGCATCAATTAATTGTCTATCATGTCCAATTAATGATGCAATTTGTGTATCTGACCGATTGATAACATTTCCCAGTAAATCTCCTTTACCAATAGCTACGGCTAGCGGTAAAGGTAACGTAGAACCATCCTTCATTCCTCGGTGCTGACGAGTGTTCAGAATTAAATTATTTAAGACGTCGAGTGGATTTTCTCCTGAGGGCTCCGTTGGTTTCAAACCTTCTGGTAAGCAGTTAATTACACTTGGACTTACGAGAGGATCTACTACCATAATAAGCCCTTTCGCATGCAGTAGAAAACGAGCAGTGCGTACCATATTCGTATCGTTACTAAGATCTTCTCCGCTAACATCAATAATAACCAAATTCAATGAACGGGGATGCATGCCTTCAAGCAATGGTCGGAATGAGCATGTAAATACCAGAGGATCGGTAAGTGTTCCAGGGATGTTGGCTTGTAGTTTGCCACGTTGGACAAACAGTGGCTCATAATAGTTGCGTCGGTATTGGGCCTGGATTTTTGGTAGGGGGGCAATTTCAATAATACCGAGTTTCTCATAATACGTTGGAATACGATATAATAGAGTCTCAATAAGTGCTGCAATATAATGAGATTTGCCAGAACCTCGCCCGCCAATAATGCCAATTACACAATTCTCGTTGGAGGTAATGTTATACGGTAAAGGTTTTTTACATTTTGGGCATTGACGATATGGTTGATGTTTCTGAAAAAGATCATAGGATAGTTTTTGGGGTATAAACTGTTCTGTAATTCGTCTAATGCCTTCGAGTTTTGGACGTACTACCAATTCTTCGCCATTTTCGTCGAATTGTGTGGATGAAAAAACTGTACAGTCACCGAGTGTGAATTGTTCAAAACAGAAAGGACACTTTTTTAGGGCAAAAGGATTGTTCATATGTATTATAATGTTACGTTAATATGCTCGAAAGGTCTTGGTGATGACAAATCACAAGAGTTCCTATAAAGGTAAAAACAAGCTAGTCGATCAGGATAATTGCTCTTACTATAGCAAAAATTCTGAGCTTGATCAATAGCTTTGAATGCGGTTGATGATTTTCCGGTAGTTTTATTTTTAGGTATGAAAGTCTCGACACAGTTGTTATTGATGTCTTCCTATTGGAATCTTGCCATGGGAGACTCGCTTTCAACGCCTATTATACGGTATACTGGCTGTGCATAATCATCATCTAGTATGGCACTGCGTGTGCCTCCTCTGGCTTCGCTTGCATATCAGTTAAGAGAGGGAGCATATGAATATCGGTGTTGACTTGGGCACAACGTATACCAAAATAGCCTTTTTCAACCAGGAAGGTCAGTTGGAACAATTTCGTTATCCAGTTCCTCCGAATGACCATCCGTATGTACCGACTGCAGTTGCATATCACACGCGCAATCAACACCAGATCATCTCGATTGGTGAAGCTGCGCGTAGTGATGCAGTTAATGAAGAGGGTTCAGTATTTTGCGAAAATATGAAAATGTTGCTTCCACTCAAGCAAGAGGTCGATTGGAAGCAGCATGGTTGGACTGCGAATGCTTCTCCCTTTCAAGTGATGCGTGATTATTTGAACTACCTGTTGCGTGAAAGCGAGCATAGTTTTGAACGTCGTCATGGTTCAATTCGCCGGATGGTTGTATCTGTTCCTGAACTCTGGCAGCGCCAGACCAACGTAGGAGCCGAAGCGTTACGCCAGATTCTGGTTGATGATTTGCAATTGCCGGTGGATCATCTACAGAGCGAACCAGTCTGTGCCGCAGCCTACTATATTTGGCATGCTAAACCTGATCTTAGTCACCCATTGCATCTGCTTATCTGTGATATGGGAGGGGGGACTTTTGATATGGTGCTTTGCCGTGTGTCAAAAACAGCACATCGCTACACGATTCGGGTACTTGACTTTCACGGTAGCGGACAATCTGGTTTAGGCAGTGCCGGAGTTGCATTTGATCAACATGTTGTACGCAAAGTTTATCAGAAAAGCGCAAAAAAATTTGATCCACTTGATCCTGAGGTTGTTGAAGATATTCTGGCGTTTGAAAAAGTCAAGCTGGAAAAACATCACGAAGCAAAGCGTAGGTTTGAACAGTATGATGACCCCGATCTCATTGACACACCGTTCTATCGATGGAAGCGTAAATATAAGATTACGATTGACGAGGTGCGTGAAAGTTTCTCTTCCATTCGGACTGGTATGACAAAGGTGATAGATGAACTCGTCAACCGGGCTCGGCAACAGGAATGGCCTATTGACCGTGTCGTGCTTGTGGGTGGATTTAGCCAGTTTCCGCTTGTCGAAGAGGCCATTCTAGACTGTCTGGGTATACAAGACGCAAATGATCGACGTCTCGATCAAACAACGCTCAATAATGATCAACGTTTCTATGCCGTATCACGGGGAGCAGCACTTATTGCAAACGAATGTGTCCAGATTGAGGAGTACTATCCTCATACCCTCGAATTGCTCATTCATCGTCAACGCCCCACCTTGGACCAACTAGCTCTGCAAATTGTGGAGGCAGGCCGGATGCTCGCTGGACGCCTTCAGCCATACTATGCCCAGCGTGATGGGAAAGATGTGATCATAGATGTGCAACAGCAGACGTATGGCAAATTACCTGTGCAGTTGCGCTTGATGGGAACTGGTACTCCAATTGGTTTGGAGACATCTATGACTGAATTCCCGCCGCCTGGACGTTATCGAGTAGGAGTGCTGGTTGATCGGGCAAATCTTGGTATTCTGGTCTTTGATCCGGTTTCAGGCGGTACTCAATGCCATTACCCACTTGGTAATATCAGCCCAGAGATGCCCATAGAGGAAGCATAATGGTACCTTCATATCACGCTACGCTGACCCAATTACTGACAGATGCATCGGTTGCGGAATGGCAGCTTGCTCCTCAGGTATTACACCAGGCGTTTGCCTGGTGTGCTATGCTCACTACTTCATCGGATATGAATGATGCCGATACGGCTCTGGATTTCTTGATTAGCTTGAAACAAGCTCTTCAACAGGGTGATACATGCTTGGACAATGTCGGTACACTGATCGAGCGGGCCGATCCTGGCCAAGCCTTGAAAAGGGCGCTTGAACAGCGACATAAGGACCTTGCCGCAGGCTCTGATCAGCTGAACGAACTCAATAAAACGATTTCTAAATTGCGGTCGGCTGAGGCTGAACTGAACAAGCAGAACCTTGATCGTAAGCGCTTAGAAGCGGACAAAGTGAAACTCAGCAAGCGCCTCAAAGAGTTAGACCGTCTGTCGAAGTTGGCACAGCATGTCGAGGAGTTGCGTAAGCAACTTGCCATCGCCGAACGCAATCGTTCTGCTACTGAATGTAATGCAGAAGATCTTGAAGCGCAGTTAGCCAAGCAGACTGAGCAGTTTCTTACACTTGCACCAAACCAACTGGAATATGTACAAGAACAAGTGCGTAGCTTGCTGCAAAAAGCTGAACAATGTCATAGCGATCTTCAACAGAATTATCGTGCATGGCAAGAAGTTGCCGCACGCTATGCGGATCTTGAGGCAGCATTCCAGCAACATGTTGAGGTACTCCGTTTGTATCAGCAGGCGGATCGCATGGTGGCTGAGGCACTGGGCACGCAGCCTGACGTACATTCTGCCGAGGAACTGCTTCAGCGGGTTGGGCACTTTCTCGAGGAAGCTGATGCTATCCTTGCAAAGGTTCTGGAAGCACAGGCTCGTGCTGAAGAAGTGCAAAGATTCTATGTTGTCGGAGGTGCGTAATGCAACCCTTGTACCACAACTCCACGCAAACCGGGGGATGGCCGCTGTTGAATGTCGCTGCCACATGCACAGCTACCCACGCCCTGGGCCCAGGTTTGCGTGCCGTGGTGTGGGTTCAGGGATGCCCCTTCAACTGTCCTGGTTGTCTCGCTCCCGATTGGATTCCCATGCGGCAAGCTCGGACTGTCGCGCCAGAAGACCTCGTAGCGGAACTGTTGGCCCATCCCCAGGTAACAGGACTGACCTTCTCGGGTGGCGAACCCATGCTCCAGGCTGCCGGGTTGACTCGACTGATTAACCTGGCACGCGAGCAGCGCCCACTATCGCTGATCTGTTTCAGTGGGTTTACGCTGGCCCAACTGCGAGACGATCCGCCCGGCCCCAGTGTCGCGGATTTGCTGGATCAAATAGATGTGTTGATTGATGGCCGCTATGTCGCCAGGCAGAACGATCACCGTGGGTTGCGTGGCAGCCGTAATCAGCGCATTCACTACCTGACTGATCGACTTGCCGAGTTCGATTTCGCCTCTGGGCCACGTCAGATCGAAATTCAAGTTCAAGCTGACCATGTTTTGCTGGTCGGTGTACCTCCCCGAGGGGCTATAACCCTGATTGATCAGGCTCTGGAGCATGTATGTAGAGCGCGCACTGCAGGTTGATGACCTTAACCCAATGCATAGCAAGGAGTTGATCCGATGAGCGGACGTAAACAAGTGACGATTGATAGCGCCGACTACCGACGCTTACAGATGGCAGAAGGGCACTTACGCTCGATGCAACAGAATCTGCCCGAAGTGCTGAACCGTTTGATGCGTGATAACGAAGCCGAGCTCCGACGGCGCCTGGAGCCACTCGAACAGCGGCAACGCGAATTCCAGCAGACCGCCCAGCACATGCGCCAAGAGGTCAGGCAGGTTGAGACAGATATGGCGCGACGCCTAGAAGAGCAGCATCGGACGCTGCGTCAAAACATTGCCGATACTGCTAAACGCCTTCATGATGAAGTTGAGACTGCCCAGCGCGAGGCTGCCAAGATGGTGAAAGACGAGCGCGAAGCTCGGCTCCGCCATGTGCAGACGGTCGCCGAGCAACTTCGCCACGAGACTCAGGTACTGATGGCCGAACAGTCAGCTCAATTGACCCAACTCATTGACCAGGAGCGCCAGACCCGTGAGACGCAGATCCGCGCCATCCATCAACGCATGGAGAGTGAGCAGCAGCGCAAAGACACCTTGGCGAGCTCCTGGATTGAGACGGCGCAGATCCTGCACGACTTTATTGACCGTCACTATCCCCATCAGCAACTTGCCCCGAATCAACTCGATCGTCTGGCGCGTATGATCGAACAGGCGCAAACAAACCTGGCTCAAGGTGTCGCGGAGGCAGCCGTGACGATGGCCCAGCAAGCCTATGGCAGCCTCTCTGATCTGCGCCTTGAACTGGAACGTCTGGAGCGTGAATGGCAGATGTGGCACATCCGCAGCCTCGAAACAGCCCGCGAGATTCTGGCATTGGCGCAGCGCAACCGTACCTGTCCGGCCATGGATCTGCAAGCGAACCAGTTGGACATCATGATCGAAGTTGATTACTGGACCCAAGGTCGCCTCAGTGCGTTGGAAGCGGAGTTAAATGCGCTGATCACTCAGATTACGGATACAGCGCAGCCTCTCACTACCAGTGAATTGCGCCAACTCGCTGAAACGGCCCTGCCTAGCATGCACGCACGGCTGGAGCAGACGATTGCCCAGGCGCGTGATGCGGTCATCAGTTCTCAGTTGCGCACCAATATCGCCGATGCCGTGGTACAGGCGTTTGAGGAGCAAGGCTTTCAGTTACAGGATGATACCTATGAAGGTGAAGATCAGCGTCATGGCTTTGTCGCCCAGGTATCCCATCTGGATGGCAGCAAAGTGACGGTGGTGGTTACCCCCAATGATACAGGGGAGAATAACCTGAATATTCATTCGTATGATGCGCAACAGCGTCCTGAGCACGAACTTCGGACTCGTGCTGAAGCGATTGCGAAAGCGCTTCGGCAGCGTGGTCTCCAGACGGGTGCTATTACGAGTGTAGACGATCAGCCTGACCTAGCCTATGCTCGGATCGATGAAGTGCGCGAGCGACAACCAGTTCGTCAACAAACCAGAGGCTCATAATGGCAGTGGAACGTCTGCGCCAGGTACTGCGCTTTGATCGAGGGCATCGCTTTTTTGTGCTCTACGGTTCTGGTGTGAATGATCAGTTTATTACTGAAGACTATCTAGAGTGTGGGTTACCACAGGCGCTACATCGCCTCTTGCGTGAGCACGGCTTTCGGCGGATTGTCTTCTTTACAACCCATAGTGGTGGCCTCTACTGCCTCGACCGTGATTCGCAGCAGGCTTGCTTGCCATCACCAGCTGTGGCTGTCGCAGGACAGGCTAGTGCTTCAATGCAGCGTGTGCGTACCAGGGGGCCGTTGGGGAAACAGAGCCTGCTGCCACAAGCACCCGTACACTCGGGCACAACTGTGCCACGGCACGGGCATGGGATGAGCGATATTCATGCCGTGAGCTTGCTCGACACCCTGATGCAGCAACTCTCCCCTCAAACGGCAGTAATCTTGCTGCAAGCGGAGACGACGTTGCGCTTCTTTGATGATCAACGCACCCTGGCAGGGCGAGTTGGCGAATGGGCGCGACTACCATCACGCAATACGAATATCTGCTGCTTTGTCTTTAGCAGCGCAACCTATGCCGATTTGCATGCGGCTGTTGCTCACCTCCCCTTGCCGGAACTGCGTGCCTGTGTTGAGCATCAGCGCGAGGGCCGTCAGAGCTACAGTATTGTGCGTCTTAGCGAGCCTGATGTGGAAGAGTTAAACCGGCTGATTGATCTGGTACGCTTGCAAGATAGTGTTCGTGTTGCCTGGCTTGAGCGGGCGCGCCTTACGACCTGGATGGCAGCCGAGGGGATCAATGTGCGCGAATGGCTGAGTCGTTTGCGCACCACGCGGCAATTCGATCAAGCCACTGCACGTACCCAGCAATGGTTTCAGGCTTCGGTCATGACCGAGGTTAGCCCTTGGGATCGTCTTGATGCACTCATCGGTCTTCAAACGGTCAAGGAGCGCATCAAAGCATTGAGTGCATTGATGACTGATGCAGCCGAGCGCTATCAGCACGGATTGATCGAGCAGAGTAGTGAGCCACCGACTTTGCATTTAGTCTTTACCGGTAATCCTGGTACAGGTAAGACTACGGTTGCTCGCCTGATGGGTGAGATTTACCGTGATCTAGGCCTCCTGCGGCGCGGTCATTTGGTAGAGGTAGCCACCGCCGCCGATCTTGTGGCGGAGCATGTGGGAGGTACGTCAATCAAAACGAATGAGGTGATAGATCGCGCCCTGGATGGGGTTCTCTTTATTGACGAAGCGTACCAATTAGCCGACCCAGCACGGGGCAACTTTGGGCAAGAAGCAGTGAATACGCTGCTAACGCGCATGGAGAATGAGCGCGAGCGCTTGATGGTGATTGTAGCTGGGTATCCTCATGAGATGAAGCAGTTTGTCGCTTCTAATCCCGGCCTAAGTCGCCGCTTTCCTGACGACAACAAGATCCACTTTCCAGATTACGATCCGAGCGAATTACTGCAGATCGTACTCCAGATGCTTCAGAGCAAGGGTTTGCCGTGCCCACCCGAGACCGAGGTACGGCTGGGTGAGGTAGTTGGCGGTATCTATGCCACCCGTGATGAGCAGTTCGGGAATGCAGGAGTGATGCGCAATCTTGCCGAAAGCATGGAACGTCAGCGCGCCGTCCGCCGTCGCCAGCACAAGCTGCCCGTCGATACGCCGCTCATGCCCGCCGATCTGCCGCCCGATGCTCAACGCTTTCTGGAGGCACCGATTCCTGATCTCGAAGCTGTGCTGGCCGACCTGAACCAGTTGGTGGGACTGGGCTCGGTGAAAGATTGGGTGCGCGGGCAGGTGGCCCTGTTGCGCTTTGAGCAGGCCCAGCGCCAACGCGGTGTCATGACGGCACCTCGCTCGTTGCACATGCTCTTCGTTGGCAATCCCGGCACAGGCAAGACGACCGTCGCCCGCCTGATGGGCCGCATCTTTCGTGCGCTGGGTCTGCTACGCAGGGGCCATGTCATTGAGGCTAGCCGTAGCGATCTGGTGGCGGGCTATGTTGGTCAGACAGAGCCAAAGACGAAGAAGATCATCAAGGACGCCCTTGATGGGGTGCTCTTCATTGATGAAGCCTATGCTCTGGCGCAGGGTGGGCCACAGGACTTTGGGCATGAGGCGCTCACCGAGTTGAATCGAGCGATGGAAAACCATCGCGATCGGCTGGTCGTGATTGCCGCAGGCTATCCCCGCGAGATGCAACAGTTTCAGGCGAGCAACTCTGGCCTCACCAGTCGCTTCATGAGCGTGGAGTTTCCTGACTACACGCCCGACGAGTGGCTGATCATTCTCGATCAGATGGCTGTCGCCGAAGGGTGTACGGTGACACCCGAGGCCGCAGCGGCAGCGCGGAGCTATCTCTTGGCCCAACAGGTTGCCAATCCGCAGGCTTTTGGCAATGCCCGCAGCGTCCGTGCGCTGTTCGAGGCCATGAAGATGCACATGGCAGAACGCCTCTTTGCGGCTGGTGGTGCATGGGATGCGACCTCCCCTGTGTGCCTGATGGCTGCCGATGTGCCGGGATGGGAGCAGGATCCTGCTTCACCACCCGTCGTGGCTCCGCGTTTCTATCCGCTACAACGCTATCTACCCGCGCCATTGGATCACAGCCGCGCCTTGTCGCTGGCCGAGGCCCAGGCCGCAACAGGTTATATTGTCGTGCAAACTCGGCACGGCGAGCAAGGTTCTGGGACTGGCTTTGTCGTGACGCCCCAGGGCCATATGCTGACTGCCTACCATGTGGTGGCCGAGGCCGCACAGATCCAGGTTGCGCTTGACAGCGATGCCACCGCCTGGCTTGATGCAGAGTTGGTTGGATGGGATGCACAGGCCGATCTGGCTGTGCTATGCCTGCCCCCAGGCACTTACCCCTGGGTGCCTCTGGCACCCCCACAGATCCAGTGCCAGCTTGGCGATCTGGTCAGAGTGTTGAGCTACCCGCTGGGTGAGCAGCTTGGGCGCGAAATTACCCTGACTGATGGAACGGTTAGCGCACTCCGGCGGCAAGATGGTATTGCTATTGTTCAGATCTCGGCAACGGTGACCCATGGCAGCAGTGGGGCACCGCTCTTCCGCCAGACCGATTTGCACGTCCTCGGTGTGATCCACGGCGGGATTCGCCAGGAGATTGCTTCTGGGTTGAATTTCGCGGTGCATGTCAACGAAGTCTACCGCTGCTTTGGTGCATTGCCCCCAGGAGATTAACTATGACAACCGATGCACTCTGCCCCGTTTGCACCCGGCCTTATAGCCCCAACGACGCCATCTGTCCCGATTGTGGCTGGGAGTTGCAGGGTGGCTACGAACTCGTACCCGACCCTTCCGAGGTGTACCTGCGCTATGAGCGCGATCTGGCTCAGGCACGGCTGGCCTACCGTGAACGGCAGCTTCAGCAAACTCAGGCGCGCCTTGCCGCGCAAGCTGCCCAAGATCAGGCACGGATCGAGGTGCTTGAAACCACGCTAAGCCGTGAACGAGAACAGACCCAGGCGCAAGTTGTGGCGTTAGTGACCGAACTCCGCCGTGAACAGGAGCAGACCCAGGCGCAAGTTGTGGCGTTAGTGACCGAACTCCGCCGTGAACAAGAGCAGGCGCGGTCGCAGGTAGAGACGTTGCTGGGCGAACTCCGCCGTGAACGAGAGTACGATCGGGGGCTTCTGACCGATGCGATCACTAAGGCGATGCGTGCTGAAGATCAAGCGTTAAGCCCTGTTATCTTTGATATCTATACCCGAGAATATCTTGTACGGGCTCTCTCAGTAATCGGGGACGAAATTAAGTATCGATCTAGTTCAAAAATTCCATCTATTTATCATTATCATGGAGCGCCTACTGTAACCTGGGCGCATGATGGCACTCGCTTGCTGGTAGCCAACCAGTTAGGTCTCCTGTTCTACGATGTCCCTGCGCTTATCCCGCGTACCATGGACTTGAGCAACATACGCTGCGCCGCTTTGGCACCAGACGGGCAAAGTTGCGCTGTGGCTTCCGCAGGTACGGTCCGCGTCATGTTATGGCGCATTCCTGATCGTACGCTGCTGCATACATTGACAGCACGGGCTGAGATCTCGCACCTTGTGTTCACACCCGATGGACAGTACCTTGCTATGATGGCTAAGAAGGGTGTGGAGGTGTGGCGTATTGGTGATGGCACGCGGCTGCACGCCCTAGACCACG
>NZ_SIJK02000020.1:16265-82589 GCF_004762035.2 Candidatus Chloroploca mongolica
ACTCTGACGTCTCAACCATGGCCTTCGCGCCGGATGGGCAAGTCATCGCAGTGGCCGGGGGAGCAGGCGTAAGGTTGTGGCGCATCGGTGATGGCACGCGGCTGCACGCCCTAGACCACGACTCTGACGTCTCAACCATGGCCTTCGCGCCGGATGGGCAAGTCATCGCAGTGGCACGGGGACGACAAGTAACGTTGTGGCGCATCGGTGATGGCACGCGGCTGCACGCCCTAGACCACGACTCTAACGTCTCTAATGTCTCAACCATGGCCTTCGCGCCGGATGGGCAAGTCATCGCAGCGGCCGGGGGAGGATACGTAAGGTTGTGGCGCATCGGTGATGGCACGCGGCTGCACGACCTATACCACGGCTCTTCCGTCTCAACCATGGCCTTCGCGCCGGATGGAGAGTACTTGGCGATCGTATTGCCTGGAAACGTACAGGTACTACGCACAAGCGATTGGCAAACCCTCTACCGTTGGCGATAGGGCCGTTACCAATGAACACAGCTATTCAAGACAACCCTGTCTGCCCAGTCTGTGATCGCGCCTACAAACCTAATGAGGCGAGTTGCCCCGTATGTGGCTGGGAGCTACAGGGTCGCTATGAACTTGTCCCCGACACGTCCGAGGTACAACTGCGCTACGAACGCGATCTGGCCCAGGCCCGGCTGGCCTACCGTGAACGGCAACTTCAGCAAGCCCAGGCGCACCTTGTCACGCTAGAGGCTGAACTCAGCCGTGAACGCAAGGCAGTGCAAGCCCAGCGCACTGCAGCGCAAACCGATTTACAGCAGGCGCTGGCCCGGCTGGAGCAGCGCGAACAGCAACTCCAGGAAGCGCAGAACCGGCTGGAGCAACTCCAAGATGCAAGTTATCAAGAGCGTCTACGGGCTCAGGCCCGACTGGAAGAGTCAACGACCGCGTTGCGGCAGGTTCAGGCGCGCTTGGTGCAACTCGAAGAGGCTTCGTCGCTGGACAGTCTTCTGCTCTACTCCGGCTTTGAGCAGGCCCAGGCCCAACTGGAAGTGTCAAAAACCGCGTTGCAAAAAGCCCAGAGACAACTGAAGGAACTCAAAGATGCGAACCGTCATGCCCAGGATCAGATCAGAGAATTAGATACAGAAAGGGATATCTATAGATTTGCGATATTGGTCGGACTCATCATCATGTTCTTGATGATGTTCGGGCTGATCGATATCGATCTTAGTCGCGTAACGGGACTCTGGAGTAACGAGACTCCCACTCCGGTGAGGAACTCTGCCTCGACAAGAACCTCTACTCCGGCGATAACTCCCGAATCCGATCGAGCGGTAATGCCTCCAGAGATTAGAGAAACAGTTCCCATATCTCTCCCTGTTGTCATCAGCACAAACAATGCGGCAGAGGTGGGGCAACTAGTGCGACTCGGCAATGGAATCGCAAATGATGTAGCCTGGGCACCTGATGGCACACAAGTGGCGGTCGCCACATCCATTGGCATCTTCCTCTACGATGCTAACACCATGCAGGAGATCCGGTATATTCCAACCGATTGGCTTTACAGCGTGGCCTTCGCCCCCAATGGACAGACTCTCGCTTCAGTCTCCGCTTATAATACTGTGCAGCTATGGCGCGTGTCAGACGGATCATTGCTCCACACGCTACATGAGCATACTGATCGTGTCAATAGTGTTGCCTTTGCGCCGGATGGTCAGACCCTCGCCTCAGGATCACATGACCAGACAGTACGCCTCTGGCGCGTTGCCGATGGGACACAGCTGCATGTCCTGGAAGGCCACCCCAAAGCTGTTATAAGCGTGGTCTTCACCGCCGATGGACAAGCCGTTGCCTCTGCATCTGAAGACCAAAACGTGCGGCTCTGGCGCGTCGCTGATGCATCCCTGATCGGCACATTGGAAGGGAATATTGGTTTGCTCAGAAGCTTTGCCTTTGCGCCCAACGGCCAGACTTTCGCTTCCGCTGCGTGGGATGGCACAGTGAGGCTCTGGAGTATGACCGATGGTAGACTTGTCCGTACACTGCGGGGGCATACGAGTGATGTTGATAATGTGGTTTATAGCATAGCCTTTGCACCGGATGGGCAAACCCTTGCCTCTGCCTTCCAGGATCAAACCGTGCGGATCTGGCGTATATCTGATGGCTCGCTTATGCGAACCCTGAAAGGGCATACCGATACAGTCTGGAGGGTGGCTTTTGCACCAGATGGGCGAACCCTTGCCTCTGGCTCTGATGGCAGTATACGGTTCTGGCGAGTAGACAACGGACAACTGATACAAGTCCTGACAGGATTTACTAGTCCTGTCAGAGGACTAGCTTTCGCCCCTGATAGTCAAGCGCTCGCTTCCACTTCATTTGATCGGAAGATCCGATATTGGCACATCACCGACCGTATGCAGCCGTACATATTGAATGGGCATACTGATCAGGTTTCGAGTGTCGCGGTCGCACCGGATGGGCAGATCCTCGCCTCTGCTGCGTGGGATGACACGGTTCGGCTCTGGCGTGTTGCTGATGGCGCTCTGTTACGCACTCTGGGTGCGCATACACGAGATATTAATAGCGTGGCTTTTGCCCCGGACGGTCAGGTCCTTGCTTCCGCCTCTGATGATCAAACCGTGCGGCTCTGGCGCGTCGCCGATGGGACGCTGCTCGCCACGCTGGAAGAACATACTGGTTCGGTCAGAAGCGTGGCCTTTGCACCGGATGGTCAGACCCTTGCTTCTGGCTCTGGTGATCGAAGTATACGGCTCTGGCGCGTCGCCGATGGATCGTTACTACACACGTTGGCAGAGCACTCGAGTGATGTTAACAGCGTGGCTTTCGCACCAGACGGCCAAACCCTTGCCTCGGCATCTGATGATCGAACCATACGGATCTGGCGTGTGTCAGATGGGGCGTTGCTCACCACGCTGGAAGAACATACTGGTTCGGTCAGAAGCGTGGCCTTTGCGCAAGATGGTCAGATCCTTGCCTCTGGCTCTGGTGATCGAAGTATACGGCTCTGGCGCGTTGCTGATGGGACGCTGCTCGCCACCTTGGAAGGGCATATGAATCCTGTCACTAGTGTCGCCTTTGCCCCAGATGGGCAACTCCTCGCCTCGGCCTCGTGGGATGGCACGATACGGTTTTGGGGGTTGCCGAATGCGCTCCAGCCTAGCGCTCCAGGAACACAACCATGAGCACTCATTGCTCCTGTCCAGTCTGCACCCGGCTCTACAGCCCCAACGAAGCCATCTGCCCCGAGTGCGGATGGGAACTTCAGGGAGCCTACGAACTCGTACCCGACACCGCTGAAATCCAACTGCGCTACGAGCGTGATCTGGCCCATGCGCGGCTGGCCTATCGAGAACGGCAGCTCCAGCATGCCCAGAGCCAGCTTGCCGCCAACGCACAGCGTGATCAGGCTCGGATCCAGGCGTTGGAGGTGAGGCTCGCTGCGTTGGAAACAAGGGTGAATGAGAGGCGAGATCTTGGATGGCGTACTCGTATAACGACAGCCCCTATTTCCCAGATGAACGCTGTTAATCTTGTTCAACTCGCTCGCCTGAGCAAAGAACAGGATCTGTTCAATCAGTTTGCTTGGTTCCCCGATGGTACGCGCCTGTCAGTAGCCTCCGCGACGGGTGTACTTCTGTATGATGTCATTACACTGCAAGAGATATGGTGTGTTACCTCATTCCAGGTGTCGGTTCACGGAACTTTGACAAATTCCGCCATTTGCTGATCGTCACCGTTGCGCTTGATGGGTAGTGTTTTGTTCGGGTGAACAATGAAAGCACAGAGTTATTACGGACAATTGATGGTGCATGTCTGTATAGATTAAGATTTGATAACAGATAGCCTTATAGTCTGAGGCGTATCAGGATTCGGTATCCGTCTTCAAGCTGTAAAGCATTCTGAGACCTTGACGAAGCATGACAGAAGGAGCATTTGGATGAACGAGAATCCCTGTTGTCCCGTCTGCACTTGTGTCTACAGCCCTACCGAGGTAAACTGCCCGGAGTGTAACTGGGAACTGCAGGCAGCTTATGTCCTGGTTCCTGACACTGCCGAGATGCAGCTACGTTACGAACGTGAATTGAACCAGGCACGGCTGGCTTATCTCTTAAGGCGGGTCACGTCGCTAGAGGACGTTGCACATGGTCTTCAAGACCATACGCGTCAAGCTGGAGCAGAGTTACGCCGCATTCAACAGCAGGCGGATCAACGAAGAGCGCAATTCCAGAATAACTTGAACCAGATCAAAGCGCAAATCGACACATGTACTACGGCTCTCGCACATCTGCCGTCACATCCATCGGCACCAATCACGGTTTCACCGCATGAGAATCTTGCCCAGGCAGTTGCAGACGCACCGTCTGGAGCAGAGATCCACCTGTTGGCAGGGATCTATCACTTGGCCCAATCGTTGCGGATTGATAAGCCTCTGAGTCTACGTGGTGCAGGTATAGAGGCAACACGGATTGTGGGTACAAGTGAAGGAGCGGTGCTTCATGTTCAAGGGAAAGGGTTGTTTAGGTTAACGGAGTTGAGTGTCGTTTATCAGGGTACTGCTCCTGCCAGCGCAGTTGATGTGACTGATCGGCAGTTAGAAGTACAACGGTGCTGTTTCACTGGAGGCGTGTCGGATCAAAGAGGATCGAAACGAGGAGGTGGTGGGTTGGTATTGCGCGGCCAGGCATACGGTACAGTTGCCGATTGTGTTTGTCGTCTTAATCAGTGGGGTATTGCGGCAACAGATAACGTTCAGCCTGTGTTGATCGATAACCTCTGTTCTGCCAATAGAGAGGCTGGCATCTTCTATAAGGATAGAGCGAAAGGTATAGCAAAGCGCAATGTCTGTATTGGTAACAAGGTTTATGGTATGTATGTCTCAGCAGAAGCTTCGCCAGGGCTTGAAAATAACATGTGTCGTGAAAGTGATTATGGTATTGCCTATACAGATACAGCAGGCGGTTTCGCCATAGGCAATACCTGTATTGCTAATGCAAGGGACGCTATGCGGATCGAAAGGACTGCATCTCCAAGCCTAGTAGCTAATGTGTGTAACTACAATGGTTGGTTTGGGTTGTGGCGGTCATGGCAATGGATGTATAATCGACCTTCATGGTATTCTGTTCAATTTTTGTTTATAAGAAGAGCTCTTTTCATAATTTTTTTCATAATTATTTTTATATTGTTGTTTTTTTGATTTGGATTTGTGTCGCTATAACAGTCCTAGACGATCTGTGTCTGAGGAGTTCCGGCTTTAGTCAGTTTTAGCCTGCACTCCTGTTTGCAACCCAGATAGGACTGCTATATATACATGGCCCGCCGACCATGTAGTACTCAGGGTGTGCTTCGCTATTTCCTCGTCTTCGCGTCTTTGCGCCTTTGCGTCAATCTTCCCTACACGCCCTGTGCCCATGCAGCAATCACTTCGGCGACGCCTTCGGGTTGTTCCATCGGTACCATGTGGCCGCCGGCGACTTCGGCGAGGTGGGCGTGCGGGGCGTAGCGTTGTAGTTCGACCCAGCTACGATCGATGATCAGATCTGATTCTGTGCCGCGAATGATGAGCAGCGGGACGTGAATATGCCGCAGGGCGTTCCAGGCGTCAATTGGGGCCAGCCCAAAGATGTGTGATTCCCATGCACGCGGCCAGGCGAGTTCGAAGCCGCCGTCGGGGGCGGGGCGCAGGCCGCCTTCGAGGTAGCCGTCGAACGCCGCCGGGACGAAATTGGCAAAGGCGCCGCGCCCGGTGTAGCGCGTGCGGGCTTCGTCGTGACTGGCAAAACGATCCCGTCGCCGCGCTGCGCCCCGTGCCAGCGGGAAGTAGTGTTGCAAGCCGCGTTTGCGCATCAGCCAGAGCGCCGGCAAGAGCAGGTGCGGCAGCAAGACCGGGTCGATCAGGACGAGGCCTCGAAAGCGCTCGGGCTGACGGGCGGCACAGTAGAGGCTCAGAATGCCGCCGAGCGAGTGGCCGACGCCAATAATTCGTTCGTTGCCAAGGTAATCAAGATCGGTGGACAGATCGGCCGCCAGATCGTGCCACGAACTGATACTTGCGGGCGGGTGCGTACCTCGTAGCGGGCGCGGACGGTGGCCGATCACCCGGAAGTGCGGCGTCAAGGCCTCGGCAAACGGACGGTACGTTTCGGGTGGAAAGCCGTTGGCTGGGGCCAGATGCAGGATCGGCCCCTGGCCTCCAAAGGCAAGGTGATTGGTTGGATGCATAGGTTTTTAGCGTCGCAAGCGACCTCGGCGAAGGGCGATTTCAGTGACCCAGAGGGCCAGGGCAAGACTCAGGAACCAGGGCCAGAGGCCCGTGGTGCTCGTGGTGCGCTCCGCAGGAGTTTCGGTAAGTGCGGGCGTCAGTTCTTCACGTATGGTACCACCAGTTACGTCAGCGATTTGCGCGAGGAGTGCCTGCCCGTGCTCGGGGTTGGCGAGCAGCCGGTATTCGGCGGGCACAGGTTGCACATAGCCAATCTCGCGCACTTCGCGGGTGCCGTCGTATTGCAGGGCCACCGAGAGCACATAGGCACCGGGGAGGCCGAGCGCCAGATCCTGGCTATAGCGCCCTGGTGCGCTCTGTCGGATGTCAAAGCTGCGCTGGCTGCCGTCGGGGAGGATCACGCGGGCATTGACGGTTGCCAGATCGAGTGGTTCGCCCCCTGGCAAGACCGCATCAACCACCAGGCGGCTCCCGCCGGGGCGTTGTTCAACTGCGACCTGAATCGGCCCGCTGTCGGGTTCGGGCAGGGTGTAGCGTACCATCTGCGCCCAGAAGCGTTCAAAGCCCTCCCAGGTACGCCACTCGCTGGCCCACGGCGTGCCAACGGTGGGGGTCCAGGCGACCGCACGTCCCAGGCCATACTGCCAGACGGCGAGCAGCGGATCGGCTTCGGGGGCCTCCAGTACCACTTCGGCGGTCTCGCGGGCGGTCGTGGCGACGTAGCCATTGAGGTCGGGCAGTTCGGCGGGCGCAAAATCGCGGAGCATCGGGTGCGGTTGGCCCAGGTTGGCTCGCATCAGCCCTTCAACCGCAGGATCGGCGCGGGCCAGTTCACTCTCGAGCAACGTTAGGCGCGGGATATCCTCGGGCCGATTGGCAAAATAGTAACGCCCACCGCCAAGCCGGGCCAGTTGATTGAGCAGCATCGCATCGGCGTCGTCGCCAATGGCAATCGTCGACAGCGTGATATCGTTGGCGCGGGCGGTTTCCATCAGGCGCTGATAGTTGGCGGGATTGTTGGTGAAACTACGCCCATCGGTGAGCAGCACAGCATGGCGCACCCCTGTTGGTTGCACCGCCAGCGCGGGCAGGCCCGTAGCGAGCGAGAGTTCGATATCGGTTCCCCCGCCAATGGGCAGATTCAGGATTGCTTGCTGGATCTGCGCACGATTGGCCGCCTCGCCGACCGTCTGAAAATCAACGACCCAGAACGTACCGGTATCAAAGGATAGAATGCCAATGCGATCGTCTGGCCCGAGGCTCTCGGTCGCGAGGATTGCGGCTTCTTTGGCCATATCAAACTTGCTCACCCCGAAGGCCGAGGACATGCTGGCCGAACGATCGACAATCAAGAGCAGGGCGATCTCGCCGCGCTGCGGGCGTGGGGGCGGGTCCATCTGCACGGGCAAAACCTCTTCGAGCGGGGTGCCTTTGTATTCGCCGAGGGTGAAGGAGGTTCGCCCGCCGACAGCGACGAGGCCTTTGCCCTCGCTGCGCACAAACTCGCGGATATTGGCCATCTGTTCGAGCGAGAGCGCCGCCGCCGGTACGTCGATGAGAATCATGCCATCAAAGGCCGCCAGATCGGCCAGGCGGGTTGGCAGTTCAATTGGGCTGATCCGCTGGGTGACAAGCGCCTGCCGTTCGAGGGCGTCGGTGAGCAAGAGGGCGTCGTCGGCACTGTTGGCAATGACCAGTACGGCGGGCGGCTCGTTGACCACAGCGATGGTGCTCCCGCTATTGTTGGCGGCAAAACTATCGCCTTCGCCCAGATCAAGCTCGGCACGTAGGCGCATCACCCCGGGGTTGGTTGCCTCGTGGCGGAAGGTGAAGCTCTCGTCGCCCGCAAAGAGGGTCACGGTCTCATCACCAAGCAGGATCTCATCTTGCCACAGCCGCAACTGGCCGGTCACCGAAGCGGTCGGGCCAGCGGTACCGGGATGGTAGCGGGTATTGATGGTAATCGGGAACTCTTCGCCGACACGGAGACGCACCGGCGCACTGAGGTCAATGATCGCGGCATCAGGCTGGCGGAGTGGGGCAAGCGGTACGACATCAATGCTCACGCCATTTTCGGCGGCCATCCGTGCTTCGCGCAGCGGATCAGCGCCGGTTGCCAAGCCATCCGAGAGCACAAGCACCTTGCCGCCACCGGGCAGCAAGGCCCGTGCGGCCTGTAATCCGGCGGCCAGATCGCTACCCGATGGATCGGGAAGCACCGGCTCGTCCTGGGCGCTGCTCGGCCCACTCACGACATTTGCCCCGATATAGAGCACCCGCGCCTGGTCGCCTCCCTCCTCGGCCAGACTCGCGGCCTGGGCACGGAGCGCCGTTCGCAGGTCGGGGGGCAGGCTGTCTGACTGGTCAACGAGCACGACCAGTGGCCCTGGTGGGGCCGGGGGCGTGCCGAAGACCGGATCAGCGAGCGCGACGATCAGACTGGCAAAGATCGCCAGCCGTAGTACCAGGATCACCGGACGCATCCGGCGCTGTTGCCGCCACCAGAAGAGGACGACAAGAGGAAGGAGCAAAAGCAACCAGAGTAACAGAGGGTTACGCAAAAACATTATGCCGTGCTTTCACCCGGCGTGCGCCGCCGGTTGTGAACATAGATCCATTCAAACAGCAAGACAACCAGGACTAGCCCGAGCAGCCAGGGCCACAAGGGCTGCCCGGTCTCATCTTCGATCAGCATCGGATCAAGGCCTGGTGCAACTGATGCCGGGAGGACACGCGGCGTCAGATCTGACTCGGCAGGCGCACCTGCATTGACGGCCAGTTGACCAGTATAAAGCAATTGTTGATTGGCGTATTCTTGCAAGGTGTAGACACCCGGCAGCGCGAGATCGAGCGCCTGCGTGGCCCCTGGCCCGACCATAAACACCTCGGCGCTGCCATCCGGTCGCCCGAGTTCGATGCGGGTTGTCCGTGGATCGGGTGCGATCACCAGCGATTCGCCAGCCAATATCGCACCAGGCAGGGCCGGCGGGGTCAGATCGCGCACCGTGCGCGTCAACAGCAAGGGAAACGCAACGCGGCTCGTCAGATTGCCGCGTTCTAGATCAAAGGCCCAGACCGCGATTTCGCTGGTTCCGGTACGACCGCGGAGCATCAGGGGTTGGTCGCCGCGCAGCAAGAGCGCTGTCGCCCACGCGTGGGGCTGGATCACCGCCACTGGCCCGAACTCGACACTATCGAGACTCACCCCTTCAAAGAGGGTCGGCTGCGCTGCGGTGACGCGCAGCGCGAGTTGCCCCGGCACGGGTTGGCGTTGCTGCGTGCTCACCTCCAGCAACGGTGTGCCAGCAGGCGGGTTGATCACCAGCACACCGCCGGCGGGCCAGGTCGCGGGAAGGAAGCCATCAAAGATCGTCAGATCAGGCTCGACCGTCGCCAAGGTACGCCCATAGCTCGTCGGGCTCACAGTGCTCACGGTAAGCCTTGGCACAGCACGCAGTGCACGTTGCAGGGTCTCGGGTTGCGCCGAGACAATGGTGACGGCGACTGGTCGCGTCTGGTTCAGGCTGAGCGTTGCCACATCGTCAATCGGCAGATCATCGTTGCCATCAAGCTCGGCACGCAAGATCGCCAGGCCACGCGGCACCGTCCAGGTCAATTCGGTCTCACCGCGTGGCCTGAGCGTGATGACCTGGGCATCAAGCAACTGGTCATCGCCAAAGAGGCGCAGGATCGTCCGCTCTGGCTCGTTGCCATAGTTGACGACGCGGGCATAGACTTGCACTGGCCCGTTGTTGCTGCGCGGGCGGGCGGTGAGCGTGACGAGTGCTCGATTCTCGCGTGGGCCACCAACCGTAACCCAATCAACCGGCACGCTCGTCGCGTGGTCTGCAAGACTGGCCGCCTGGGTTTCAGCGAGGGCCGCATCGGTCAGGACGACCACCCGAGCCTCGGGGAAACCCTGGAGCGCTGCCTCGGCGAGGGTCAGTGCCCCCGCGAGATCGGTGCCGGTTCCGCCGGCCTGCAACTCATCGAGCGCCATCATCAGGCGTGGCATGCTCTCGGGATCAGCCGTATCGAGCAGGCGCGCCTGTGGGCCAGCCTCAATCAAGGTGATCCGCGTGGGTGCGGTTGGGCTACTGATCAAGCGTCGGGCCTCCTCGCGCGCCGCATCGAGGCGCGAACCGCCGAAGTTCGACGCAGGTGCGGCCATGCTGGTTGACGTATCAAGCACAATCGCCAGATGCCCAGCCTGTCCAAAGAGCGCAAAGCGCCAATGTGGTTGGGCGAGGGCGAGTGCCATCAGCAGGGCGGCCAGCAGATGGAGCAGCAGCAAGAGCGTCAAGGGCAACCGGCGGCGCCGTTGCGCCTCTTGCGGCTGGGGCAACCCCTGCCAGAGCAACAGTGAGGGAACGACAACACGGCGGCGTCGTTCGCGCAGCATATGCAGCAAGAGAATAACCGGAAGCGACAGCAGGGCAAGTAGGCCAAGCGGCGCGAGCAACGACATGACAGCCTTCTTTACCGATCTAGTGCAATAACCGACGGGTACGCAGGTAGGGTATCACCATCTTTTCAATCGGCCAGTGGCTCATCACCGGGGCATAGGTTGCGCCGCGCCGTCCGCAGATCCGGGCCACCTCTTCACGCCAGGCGGCCACCCGCCGTTTGTAGTGGCCCAGCACCTCGTCATTCAGCGTCAACTCGATCCGTTCGCCCGTTTCGCTATCCTGCAATTCGAGCGGCCCATCGAGATCGGGTTGCAGATCGCGCTGATCAAGCAGGTGCAAGACAACCGTTTGCCAGCGCGGCGGCGCAACCGAGTGCAACGCCTCTTCTAAATTATCAGGTGATAAGAGATCTGAACAGATGACAAGAATGCCACCAAAGGGCCGACTACGGGTATACTGATTGACCACATCGGCCAGATGGGTTTCGTCCTGGGGCGTAATCTGCTCGATAAACTTGAACATCCGCAGCATATTTGCCTTGCCCTGCACCGGCCCGAACGGGCGCTGGGGCGTTGGGCCAAAGGGCACGATATGCAGGCGATCACTATGAGTAAGCGCAAGGTAGCCGAGCGCACCCACAATCTGTTGTGCCAACCGCAGGCGAGACGGCTGACCGAGCATCATGCTGCGTGACGCATCGAGCAGCAGGTGGATATGCACATCCTGTTCGGCATCGCCGAGTTTGACCAGCACATGCGACTGACGCGCATAGGCGTTCCAGTCAACATACCGCAAGTCATCGCCGCTACTATAAGGACGATGGTCACTAAAAACGGTCGCCGGCAACCGATGGCGACTGGGGTGTTCACCACTCGCCGGGTTGCCACGGAGTGTCCGCTGGGCCTGGAGGCTCATCCGTTGCATGCGGCGCAGGAAGGCTTCATCAAAGAGTGGCCCATGGTTGGTCTGGCCCTGCCCTTGGCTTGATCGCGCCGGAGCATCGGCAGTTCGCCGCTTACGGCGAAAAATAGTCTTGAACCACATCTCGTAGATCCGCCGGGATACGCAACGGGTCGTCACCAATTTCTACCCGTTGACTGCTCTGACCGCCACGTTCAAACCCGCCACGCGGATTAGCCGTACCGGCCTCCGTTGCGGCTTCATTGCCACTGCCCTGGGCTGGCTGATTGCCTTCCCCCGCCCCATCGAGTTCGAGGGGCACGCCATCCACCCCAAGGCGGTCGCTACTGCGCTCGCGCTGGGCACCTGGCTGCGCCGTCTGCCCGGCACCGCCACCCGCACCGGCAGCGGCATTCTCCTCCTGGTCATTCGTTTCGCCCTGATTGCCCTGCCCCTGGCCGAGTTGTTCGACCGTATCGGCCAGTTGTTCAAAGCCTGCTTCCGGGGCACTGCTTCCGGGCGCAAGTGCATCGGCACTTTCACGAATCTGCTCGGCCACCTCGGGATTGGTTGGCGCAAGCTGATCGGCGGCGGCGCGCAAATCCTGCGCCAGTTCGGCGCGGGTCTGACTGGTCAGACCGCTGGCCTGGGTGGCCAGATCGCGGAGTTGTTGAGCAGCCTGGGCCGGATTGCCCTGATCGATTGCGTCGGCGGCAGGGCGCGTAAGGCCCTGATCGCGCAACGCATTGGCGAGCGCTTCGAGCGCAGCGGCATTCGCGAGATCATTCTGGCTGGCCTGATCGTTTTGCGGCTCGGCAGCCTCAGGAGGCTGCGGCTCGGGCGGGGCCGCCTCATCGGCAGGGCTACGCACAGGTGGGGTGACCAGACCGGGCAGAGGTTCCGCTCCAGGTTGGGGAAGGGTGGAGCCCACGCCAGCCATGATCATCATGCCCCCGAGCAGCAACGCCAGGGCCACAACAAGGCCCAGTTCAGCCCATGGAAAGGCTCGATGGGCCATCACGCGGCGCCTGATCTGGTTCATCGTACGGCGCGACTGCTCATTGAGATACGTCGCAACGCCTTCGCTTGCGGGATCGACTTCGAGCGCCGTCGCCAACTGTTCGTGCAACTGAAAGCGCCGGTCGAGGCGACGGGCCACCTCGTGGCTCGACATCCGTGGGCGCAAGACCAGCAAGGCCCCGACCGCCACGCAGATCAGCGTCAGCGTCGAGACCCACGTCCACATCAGCGACCAGCCGAGTAGCAACTGCAGCCCAAGGGCGAGACAGGCCACCGACAGGGCTAGCCCGGTTGCCCGCAGCAAAATCCGCACCCCACGGCGCGCCCAGCGGTCACTGGCGAGGCGTTCAAGTTGTGTCTGAAGGGAAAGGTTACTCACCGTAACAGTATACCTGTCCTGAGTAACTCACGTCAAAGCGAAAAATGCGGTCAAGTCACCAGACTAAAGAGCACGACCCCATACTGCCACTGGGCACGCAGGCGCAACCCGGCTAGGGCAAAGAGGCGATTCACCTCGGCCAATGAGGGGAAGGCCACCCCACCGGCCCCGAGCAAGCCCTGGAGGGCGCGGGTGGGCAATTCTTCACCCTGGACGAGATTCATCAACACACAGCGGCCTGTGGGATCGAGGACACGGCGCAGTTCACGCAGGGCGGTCGGAATATCGCCGATCTCATTGAGCGAGCCCCCCATCGCCATTGTTGCGGCTGCACCAGGGGCAAAGGGCAACGCCTGGGCTTTGGCGCGCACATAGGTAATGCGCAGCCCCTCGGCGAGCGCATACGTACGCGCCTGTTGCAACATCGCCAGCGAATGGTCAATGCCAATCACATGTCCGGGTGCCCCCTGGCGCGCCTGTTCAAGCGTGCGCGCATAGAGGCCATTCGAGCAAGCGACATCAACAATCAGGCCGCCGCGTTCAGGCATCGTCAACCCGACCAGCAGGGGCAACTCGCGGCTATAATCGAACGGCTCACCGGCGAGCAACGACAACGACTGGGGCCGCCAGGTACGCTCATAGCCCCAGGCCGCGACCGGCAGCACATTCGCCAATTGCGCAATGCTATCGGGCATCAGCGGGGTTCCAAGGAGATCGACAAGCCCCTCGCGGATAGTCGCACGCATCCCGCACGTCGGACAGCGCAACTCACCCGTGATCAACTCACCTTCGTCATCGTACTCGGCGCCTTCAATCAACTCAAGCAGCATCTCTGGATGCTGCGGACAGGCCAGGTATTCCAACGCCTCAACATACATACAGCAACCAGTTTCCTCTCGCGTTTCACCCTAATCGTCCATCAGCAACACACCAACTTCCTTCGGTTCCATCAACTGGCCTTCTTCGACCAGGGCCAGGAAGAGATCGAGCAACTGCGGATCCCATTCACGACCTTGGCCCTCGCGAAGGCGGCGAAGCGTCTCGGGGAGGCCAAGGGCTTTCCGGTAGGGGCGGTCGGTCATCATCGCATCATAGGCATCCACAATGGCCACAATGCGTGCCCCAATCGGGATCGCCTCACTGGCCAGACCATTGGGATAGCCACTCCCGTCCCATCGTTCGTGGTGATGGCGAATAATCGGCCCTACCTCAGCGGCAAAGCGCATCGGCTGAATAATGCGTGCCCCATATTCGGGATGCTTCTTGATCTGCTCATACTCTTCGTTTGTCAACTTGCCTGGTTTCCGCAGGATTGCGTCATCAACCGAGATTTTACCAATATCGTGCAACAGACCGCCAAAACGGATCGCCTTGAGTTGCTCGGCGGGAATATGGGCAGCAACGGCGAGTTGTTCGCTATAACTCGACAGACGGCGCAGATGGCTTTCGGTATACGAGTCTTTGGCCTCGACGGCGAGCGCCAGCATAAAAATGACGTGCTCGGTGCGTTCAAGCTGGTCAGTCAGCCGTTTAACCCGTAATTGTGAACTGATGCGTGCGCGCAACAGGCTATGGTCAAACGGCTTGGTGAGAAAGTCATCAGCCCCAACTTCGAGACCACGTTGGCGATGCTCGCGATCATCGAGGCCAGTCAGCATCGTGACGGGAATGAGGGCGGTCGCCTCATTATCTTTCAAGCGTTGACACACCGCGAAGCCATCCAGCATTGGCATCGTCACATCAAGCAAAATCAGGTCGGGAGCCTCGCGTTCCACCATTTCGAGGGCTTCTAGTCCATTTGATGCGGTAATTGGTGTATAGTGATCGCGCTTGAGTGTACGTACCAGCAGGTTGACGATGGCTGGGTCATCATCAACAACCAGGATCTTGGCTGACACGTCCGTCCCTTTCTCGAAGGTGGCATGGAAGCCGCCCTCTACTGCCTGATGAACTTCCCAAAGATGTAGGAGGTATACGTGAGGCGTAAGAACATCGGCAACGATATGCTGTATTGTACCCTATCATAGCACGCTCATGGTACCACGCTGTAACCTGAAAGCTTCCGGGAAGCTGTTAATGCTCTATGCGGGGAAAGAGGCCAGCCTGGGAGCGCGGGCTTCCTGCTCTCGGGGAGCGTTCGAGGGCGAGGGTAGGGCGATTGCATCATACGAAACCGGAGACAAATATACGCGCTCTTTGGCAGCATGTGTATGCAACCAGCGGCGCAAACGGCGGCCCCCGGCCCTGTACGGGCACCCGCAAGGGGTGCCCGTACACCCGGCCCGATCCCCGACCCTGTAGGGGCACCCCTTGCGGGTGCCCTGGTGGGGTGCATACACGAAAGATGCAATCGCCCTGGGAGCGAGGGCGTCTCGCCCTCGAACGCCCCCGAGGGCGAGACGCCCTCGCTCCCAGGCATGTCGGAAAACTTCATTCACAGATCACTGAACAACCATCAGCACAGGTGGGGCCTCCGATGCCCCGTCATCGAGTGCGTCCATCGCCTGACGGAGTTTGACGAGATCAAGACCCTGATAGTGACCTGGCAGGCTCAGCAGGCGCCGACGGCTCTTGGCCCAGTTCAGGGCGAGGCCGCGTCGGTTGCCCTGTTGCCATTTGACGAGGGCCGCTGCGGCCTGGATGATGGCTTTGTAAAACGTCGCCGTTTCGCCCTCAACCCGCAGCCAGCAATACTCCCACTGTTCGTGGGCATGCCAGTAATGGCCGGCATTGAAGAGCCTGATGCCCTCACGGTAAGCGACTTCAAGGCGTTCAGCGTCCTCACGCATCGGGACGATCCTAGGAATCAGCCAGGGGAAGGCAAAAGCCTTCCCCTGGTATCTGCGTACCCTGGCCGGTCAACTGCTCACTTAGCCGCTGCAGCTGCCGCAACCACCCTCATTGCTCGCCTCGCCGCCGTCATTGGCCGTACGGAACGAATGTCCACAGCCACAGCTCGAAACGGCATTCGGGTTCTCAATCTTGAAGCCACCACCCATCAGACTATCAACATAGTCAATAGAAGCGCCCAGCAGATAGTTGGCGCTGATCGGATCGACCAGTACCCGCAGGCCACTGGCATCAAACTGACTATCGCCTTCACGTACTTCGTCGTCAAACGTCATCCCGTACTGCATCCCCGAGCAGCCACCCCCCGACACAAAAACGCGCAGGGAGTACCCCTCGAGTTGCTTCTCGTCCATCATTGCCAGCAGACGGCTTGATGCGGTCTCGCTCACCACGAGCATCGGAGCGGCCTCGGCCACCTCGGTTAGGGTGTGTTCCATCGTTGCCATGTGCAACTCCTCTTCAACCTGATATCTATAGCCACTACCATTGCTCACATGTTTGAGCAGGGAGGTTCGAAGGAAAGTATACCAGAGATCAGCCGCTATTGCTAGGGGTTTCTTGTGAAAGTCGCCGCATCTTTCCTCTTTATTGGTGTGCAACGTACGCTTTCTGCTCTGCTGCCGAAGGGAGTGCCGGCTTCAGCCGGCTTCAGCCGGCACTCCAGAATATCAAGGAAATGTGCGTTACAGACTACTTACGGCGTGACGACGATGTAGATCCGGCCTCTGGTTGGCTGGGCTGCGTCCATCTGGGCGGTCAGGTTGGTAAAGGCCGCGCCATACTTCTGCTGTAGCGCAGCGATGGCCGATGCCTCCTCGTCTGGCTCTAGCACACGGGCGTGCCCCTGCAAGGCTGGCCCTTGGACATTGCCGACCTGGTCACTCGGCGCAACCAGCACCGATGGGTTGGCGCGCAGCCGTTTTGCTTTGCCCGCCTGTGCCCCAGTGGTGACGTAGAGTGTACCCCCAGCCTCGGCGAACCAGACGGTCGTCGGCACTGCGGCACCAGTGCGGCGGTAGGTCGTCAGAACGATAAATTCTGCCCCATCCAGGGGCGTAAAATAGTCGTGGGGCGCGGATGTCTCAGCCATACAGGCACTCCTTGATAAGCTTCACGGCATTGGTTGCGATGCGCCACGATGGTGCAGGCGAACGATAGGGATCGTGCGTGCCGTGCGACTGCGGTAGCGCTCATAGTTTGGATTCTCGGTCTTTAGCACTGTCCAGAGCCGCTCGTACTCGGTGCCTTCGACGACCGCAGCGATCACGGGCAGAGTCTGCCCACGATCGGTCACGAGGGCGTGCGCCCGCACCTGGAGGTTATGATACCATGCCGGGTGGGCATCGGCCCCACCGTACGAGCCGATGACGACATAGGCGTCGCCGTCATGCACACTATAGAGCGGCACCGTGCGCATCTGCCCACTCTTGCGACCAATCGTGGTAAGCAGAATAATGTGGTCGCCGACATTGAGCAGCCGACCGTGCGACAATCGGTAGATCAGCGTGTGGATGAACATCGCCAACTGCAGCAAACGCTTGCTGAAAGACGCCATACGGAAACCTCCAGGTATAGGGTGAACATCGGCGCGAGCGAGCGGCCTTGCGTGCGTGACGTCTTGCTTGTCGCGTGGTTTATGCTTGCGCTTGATTGCGCTGAAAGCGAGAAATACGCTGGGTAAGGTCAAGTATAATATCTTGAATGGCAGCCAAATCTTGGTTGCTGACAAATGGTGCTAGTTCAGCACGTATTTCTTGCATATCTGGACTATAATAAAACATGAGCGTCGCTACATCGTTTTCATATAAGCCAACTCGTGCAAAATCACCTTGTCGATAGAGTGAGGGAAGGGCATATAACTTCAGAAGAAGCAGGCCTTTTACGGTCGCTGAGGTAATTGTTCGCTCAAAAAACGGCTGTGGGGTCGTATTTTTCTGATCGAGCAGACTGAACAAGTTATTGACTGATTGGAGCAGGTCTTCCATAGGTATTGGGCTGCCTTGCCACTGTTGGGCATGAAACAGACGCGCATGTTGGACAACCTTGCCAATATGGACACGTGTTTGTGTTGGCATAATAGTTCCCGCCCCGCTTGATGTGCCCGGTTTTTGCGTTTCGCAGAACGTCTAGGGTAGCTTATTTTAGCGCATCTCAAGGCGTCATACAAGCGAACCACTGTGGATGCGGAATTCGGCTTTAGCCGTAAGCTGTTGCATAATCACCTCGCCTCGCGTGCGCTGTCAATCGTAGACTGTCCACGGATCTGCTCGGACACGTGCGTCGACCGCTTCAGCGTCTTGCCCAATGATTACGCGCCAGTCGCCGTTGCTAACTGCGTTGAGGATCACCTCCGCTGCCTGTTCGCTGGACACGGGCTGATAGTCGGCGAACAGCGCGTTGAGTGCACGGCGCCACGATCGTGGAGGCGATGGCATTCCGGTGCGCACATGTCCTGGCATGACCAGCACCGCAGAGATATGGGGAGCGTGGGCGCGGAAGTCAACGAGAAGCGACTCGGTAAAACCCCGAACCGCGAACTTTGCCGATGAGTAGGCGGTATGTGGCGACTTCGCCCCCAAGCTGGCCCACATCCCGCTCACTGAAGAGGTGTTGACAACGACACCCTGATCGGCTGCAATGAGCATCGGAAGAAATGCTCGCGTGCAATAGTACGTGCCGAACCAGGATACCGCAAATGTCCGCTCCCACTCGTCGCGCTGCCCGACAACAAACGAGCGACCACCCACCACGCCAGCGTTGTTGAAGAGCAAGTGGATCGCGTCACACGCGTGCTCACTAGCGACTTCCTTCACGAGCCGACCAACCGCTTTCTCATCAGACACGTCATGCACATGTGTGGTCACCCGGACTTGAGGGTTACTGGCCCGAGCGTGCCGAGCTGCAGCCTCCAGTTTCTCGCGATCGATGTCGCAGACTGCTACATGCGTGCCTCTGCGCACGAGCTGAACCAGAAGCTCATGGCCGATACCGGACGCGCCGCCTGTCAGCACTGCAATGCGGTTTGCGAACTTTGTGAACGCAGCCATCTCAAACGTGCTCCTCTATTCGTTGCCCGACCCTGATGATCATATGGCGT
This sequence comes from Candidatus Chloroploca mongolica, assembly GCF_004762035.2. Taxonomy (GTDB): domain Bacteria; phylum Chloroflexota; class Chloroflexia; order Chloroflexales; family Chloroflexaceae; genus Chloroploca; species Chloroploca mongolica. The sequence continues at coordinate 35,140 of NZ_SIJK02000020.1, forward strand.
CGCTCATAAGGATTGGCTTTAGGCCGGCAGGATAAAAGGATTCTTTGGGTCAGGAAAAAGATCGTTCACCGCCATACGCCAATGAGGGACAGCTGGTTCAGCCTCGGCAATTTCCCCATCAACCAATTCAGCCTTTGCGTTCTCTGGCAGGTGATACAAATCTTCAATTGTTGCGGTGCTACGAGGACGCATACCTTCTCCTTTCGTATCACGTTGCCACCATTGTACGTAAAAGGCACGCCAAGAGCAAACAAGGGTGCGCTGACATTCAGCCCTACGCTGATATTCTAGGAACGAGGCGCGGCTGCGCAATTGAAACGATCCATCGTGATCCATGCGCTTAACGAAATCCAAATGTGTTCGGCCCGATAAGCGGGTATAGCCCAAATGTCACTTCCTGTACATTTATGCTATGAGGAATCACCGGAGCGTACAGCCTGGCCAATCCTGGCATGTGTGCCTTTGAGCGGAGCTTACGTCCGGCCCTTTTCGTAGCGCAACTCATCGTAATGCCGGGTAGTCCTAATGGTTATAATCATCTCATAGTCACAGTTCTGGAGGTAATCGTATGGCAGATGCACAAAGCATAGATACCGCAGCACGGAAGAACGATGATCTGGTTGATGTGACGGAAGCCTTTAGCAAAGGTCTGGCGCAGATGGGGGTGTTGGCAGTGTCGTGGCCGTTTTACTTTCTCCCTGCGAAGGAACGGGATGACGCGATCGCCACCACAACCCGGCTCTTCACCTCCGTTGGCGAATTGCACCTGAATCTCGTTCGTAACGCACTCCGTAGCCTTGGTGATGTGGTGCGCGAGGTGAGCAAGCCAGTTGATGCGCCAATGGCTACGACACCCCATCGAACCACGACCAAAGTACCGATCGAGACGGCACCGTCTGCAAAGCGCTAACGGTGCCAATACGGCGGTTGAGGAACGGGCTTCGCCACCAGATCAACAGACGGCGCGGGTTCCTCTGGATCCCGCGCCGTTCTTGACTGCCTTGCCTGAGCAGATAGCCCCGCACGTTATCTTGCGCCGATTCTACAACAGGGTCGCCGGTGTGATACGCTGCGTGAAAAGGACACTCCTCTGCTTTTGGCGCTCACCACTAGGGGTATAATGGCCTATCAACCGTCCGTGGAATTCGCCCCACTGCCGAATGAAGCCACGCCCACGCAAGACCAGTCAGGTCTGTCCCGCCCGTTACGGTTTGCGGCCACCTCGGTTAAACAGTTTGCGCCAGGGATGCGAGCGACCATCAGCGTAGCGGGCCACGCCAGCAACCGCTTGACGGGCTCGCAGGAGGTCATCATCGTATTATGAGTGCCCGGCTGCTCCTGGCTGACGATGAACTGCAGATCGGTCGCCTGCTGAAGAGCGTGCTCAGTGCAGAGGGCTACCTCTTGCAGGTTGCCACCGATGGGCAGACCGCCCTTGACCTCGCGGCAAAGTGGCGGCCCGACCTCATCCTGCTCGAGTTGCGCTTGCCGGTCATCGAAGGACGTGACGTGTGCCGCCGGATTCGCGACTGGTCCCAGGTGCCGATCATCGTGCTGACCGCGTGTGACGACGAGGATGAAAAAGTTGCGCTGCTCGACCTCGGTGCCGACGACTACATCACGAAGCCGTTCAGCGTGCGTGAGCTCCTGGCTCGGATTCGCGTCGCGCTCCGCCATGGGACGCAGATGCAGCGCGACGGGGGCTCGGTGGTGACCTTTGGCAGCTTGCAGATCGACCGTTCACGCCGCCTGGTGACCTACGAGGGGCAGGAAATCCGCTTGACCCCCACTGAGTACAACCTGCTTGTGCTGCTCAGCGGTCATGCCGGCAAAGTATTGACCCACCGCATGATCCTGCGCAGCATCTGGGGGCCGCACTCTGACCATGACTTGAACACGCTGCGCGTCTTCGTCACGCAGCTTCGCCGCAAGATCGAGGCGGACCCCGCTCACCCACTGTTGATCACCACTGAGCCAGGCGTAGGCTACCGGTTCCGCCCACCTGATCGGCAGTAATTTTTCACCTGTGTTATACTTCACAGGTAAGGTACTGGCCTTACCGTTTCGCATGAGGCTGTATGATCCTGCAACGGTTGAAGCACGAAACCCAGAGCTATCATGACCAGATGGAAGTGATTGTCGATCTGCCAGCCAGGCTTCGCTCCCGCGAGGCGTACTGCGCAGTATTGGTGCGCTTCTACGGTTTCTACGCTCCTGTCGAGGCAGCCCTGGATCGGCTCGATGGCCTCGCGCACGTCCTGCCCGACATCACGGTGCGCCGGAAGACGCCGCTCATCGCGTGCGACCTGGCCGCCCTCGGACTCTCAACGCACGACCTCCCATGGTGTGCTGAACTTCCTGCGCTGCCTGACGTGGCGCATGCCCTCGGGTGCCTCTATGTGCTTGAAGGGGCGACCCTGGGAGGGCAACTGATCGCACGCCAACTCGCAGCCGGGCCAGGTGTGACGTCAGACCGGGGTGGGGCGTTCTTCCACAGCTACGGCAAGGAAACGGGATCAATGTGGCGTAGCTTCGGCGCAGGTCTCGCCGAGTACGCGACGACGCCCGAGTGCGAAGCTACCATCATCGGCGCAGCCCAGCAGACGTTCCGCGCACTTGAGCATTGGCTTGCTGGGAAGGGGTAACATGTCCCAAGAGTCCGATTTCAGCATCGACCTGACTAGCTGTGATCGCGAGCCGATCCATATCCCCGGCTCCATCCAGCCCCATGGGGTGCTCTTTGCGCTCACTGAACCCGACCTGACGGTCGTTCAGTCCAGCGCCAATACGTTTGCGTTTCTGGGTCGTCACCCGCACGAGTTGCTCGGTCAGCCGGTGAGCACGTTGCTTGGGGACGAGCAGACCGCTTACCTCCGCAAGACTCTGGCAAGCGAGCAGGTCGAAGAGAACCCGCTCTACACTTTCACCCTGACGCTCAGCGGCGTCGAGCAGCACTTCGACGTGATCAGCCACCGCACAGGCGGCATGCTCATCCTAGAGCTTGAGCCCTCGACGCAGGGCGACCAGTCGGCGGCCCTACGCGTGTACCGCATGGTCAAGGGCATCGTGGCCGCGTGCCAGCGAACCGCCACGGTGCGCGCGTTTGCCCAGACCCTGGCCGGGTCGGTTCGCAAGCTGACCGGGTTCGACCGGGTGATGGTCTATCAGTTCCAGAGCGACGGAACTGGCATCGTCATCGCCGAGGAGAAGCGTGACGACTTTGAGACGTACCTCGATCTTCGTTACCCCGCCTCAGATATTCCGCGACAGGCGCGGGCGCTCTACCTGCGCAACTGGCTCCGCCTCATCCCCGATGTTGCGTACCAGCCCGTCCCGATGCTGGCAGCCGCCCCCGGCCATCCGAGCGTCCCGCTCGATATGAGTTTCGCTGCGCTGCGGAGCGTCTCGCCTATTCATATCGAATATCTTATGAATATGGAGGTGCAGGCGTCGATGTCGATCTCGCTGATCAAGAACGATCAGCTCTGGGGTCTCATTGCGTGTCACCATCACACTGGGCCGCATTACCTGCCCTATGATATCCGCGCCGCGTGCGAGTTCCTGGGCCACATGGTGTCGCTACAGATTGGCGAGAAGGAGGCTGCCGAAGACGCAGCCTATACGATTGCGCTGCAGGGCGTCCAGGCCGAACTGGTGCAACACATGAGCATGGCCAACGATGTCGTGGCCGGTCTGACGAGCTTCAAGCCCAACTTGATGCAGTTCGTCGAGGCCGACGGGGTCGCCGTCTGTCTGGAGGGTCAGTGCGTGCTGCTCGGTGAAACCCCGCCCGAGTCGGCGGTGCGGCAGCTCACCAACTGGCTCGCCGAGGAGATCGCTGACAGCGTTTTTGCGACCGAAGCCCTGCCCGAACATTATCCGCCTATCACGCCATTTGCGGCGACGGCGAGCGGCCTGCTCGCGGTGCGCCTGGCCCGCTCGCGGCCCAACTACCTGCTCTGGTTCCGCCCAGAGGTGATCCGCTCGGTCAGATGGGGAGGCAATCCCGAGAAGCCGGTAGAGGTGACTGAGGGTGTAACCCGGCTGAGTCCGCGCAAGTCGTTCGAGGTCTGGAAGGAGACGGTGACCAGGACCGCCCTGCCGTGGCGCACGTGCGAAGTCACGGCCGCCCGCGACCTGCGGCGCGCCATCATTGACCTGGTGCTGTATAAGACTGAGGAGCTCTCTCGTCTCAACGATGAGCTTACCCGTAGCAACGTCGAGCTCGACTCGTTCGCCTATGTGGCCTCCCACGACCTCAAGGAGCCTCTGCGCGGCCTGCACAACTATGCGCACTTCCTGATCGAGGACTATGGTGAGCAACTCGATGATGAGGGCAAAGACAAGCTCACAACCCTGATTCGCCTGACCCAGCGCATGGAGACGCTGATCGACTCGCTGCTCCACTACTCGCGGGTTGGCCGACTTGAGCTGACCTGGGTCGATGTGGATCTCAATGCTGAACTAGCCGACGTGGTGGCCCTGCTAGAGCCGCGCCTTCATGAGAGCGATGTCGAGTTGCGCATTCCGCAATCCCTACCCCAGGTACACGCTGACCAGGCCCGTGTCCGCGAGGTTTTTAGCAATCTGATCACGAACGCGATCAAGTACAACGACAACCCAGAGAAGTGGGTCGAGATCGGTTACCAGCCGCTCCGGGGTGACGATGGCGCAGAGCAGTATATGTTTTTTGTGCGCGACAACGGCATCGGGATCCCAGAGGAGCACCAGGAGGCGATCTTTCGTATCTTCAAGCGCCTGCACGGGCGTGACGAGTACGGAGGTGGGGTCGGGGCAGGGTTGACGATTGTCAAGAAGATTATCGAGCGCCACGGTGGCACCATCTGGCTTACCTCGCAGCCCGACAAGGGCAGCACGTTCTGGTTCACGCTGGGCAAAGTTGACACAGATCTACAGCAGATGCGGCGATCTGCTCCAAAGGCGGAGACGCGGGAATGAGTGATTGGCACGTCTTGTTCATCGAAGATAGCGACGAAGATGTGGCAGCAACCGTGCGGGGACTCAGGCGCGAGGGTCTCCAGCTTGTCTTTCACCGCTGCCCTACCGGGGATGAGGCGCTCGACTACCTTTATCAGCGCGGGCGGTACGCCGATAGCGCCAAAGCGCCTCGCCCCAACCTGATCCTGCTCGACCTGAACCTGCCAGGCACGGATGGACGGGCGCTGCTCGCCGTGATCAAGGACGACGAGGATCTGAAGTCGATCCCGGTCGTCGTTCTGACAACGTCGAGCAACCCGAAGGACATCGCTGCCTGTTACCGGCGCGGTGCCAACAGTTACCAGGTCAAGCCAGTGGATTATGGGCACTTCAAGCAGGCGTTGCAGACCACGGTTGACTACTGGTTTCAAACGGCGATCTTGCCAAACGCGTAGGCGCGAACACTCGCCCCTGCTGCTTGCCGAGGCTGCACCGTGCTCGCGGGGCGGCTTCGCGTCTAGCCGCGCCTTGTGCGCTGTAGCCACAGGGCGCGAGGCGCGGCTTGGCCATGCCGATCGCTGGCGTTTGCGACTCGCCTGTTAACGAAACCCAAACGGCACAGGCTCTCCGTCATTACTCCGCCCAAATGTCAGCGGTGATACATTGCTATTGTCACCGGACTGCGCGCAGCAAGCCTGCCTTGAGTCCCCGACGCTCGAACCGCTGACCACCGCAAGCCCGTCCCTTCCCACGAGGTGTGCGCACTCGCCGTAACCGAAGGGGCCACACGACCTGGCGATCAGCAGCCCGCGCAGTCGCAAGTAGTCGGGACAACGGTGCGTGCGATCCTGCTTCACTGACCTCGTAAGCGATCCGCGCCACAGCGTCTACACCAGTATTGGCATGGAAGGAGTGAGTCGTGACCACAGAGGCTAACTATCGTCGCGACGAGTGGGATCTGATCCTTGGGGCACCGGGCCTGATCGCCCTGGTCATCGTCCACTCGGAACAGTGTAGTCCCGGAGAGGTTCATCGGAAGCTACGGGCCGTGATTGCAGCTATTGACGAAACGAGGGAGCAGGGATCGCAGAGCGAGTTGATTCAGACGGTGATGGACGCAATGCGGCGGGGACAGTCCCCTCTTTGGCCCGTAGAGTGTCCGTATGATCTCGAGGCGGTTCACGAGTGGGCTCTGGAAGGCTGCCATCAGGTTGCCATCTTGCTTGCCCAGAAAACACCAGAGGCCGAAGGTCAGGCATACGCAAACTGGCTTCTCGACATTGCACAGCGTGTTGTGGCGGTTCCCCGAGACAAGGGGCTGCAAGATTCCATCTCTGAGGCACGTGGTGATCTGCCGCACATTGTGCTGGAGGTGCTTGCTGACGCGCTAGACGTGGGTTACAAAGCCGAGGCACGCGAGGGCTGAGCGCGATCACCAGAGGGCTGTGCTGTACGTTTTCTGCGTTGCTGCCGAAGGGAGTGCCGGCTTCAGCCGGCTAAAGCCGGCACTCCCCCGCTGGGCTTATGCATATTCAGTCTTACATCGGGCCTATGGTAGTGCCGACTTCAGTCGGCTTCTTACTCAGCCGACTGAAGTCGGCACTACCTGCTGTAAGATGTAAGAACCATCAGCCGGCTAAAGCCGGCACTCCCCCGCTGGTAGCCGTCATAGCCGGACAAACTGCAGGTGCCTGACCAGTTCCATCTCAGAGCACTCGCCTTCGATGATCAGGTGCTCGTTGATAACCGTTGTAGGTGTCTCTTTCACCGCGTAATGCTCGGCCAACTGGGGAAAGGCTCGTACTTCGATCGCCTCGGCGCTAATGAGCGGGCTTGTTCGCGCCAGCCTGTAGGCAAGCAGCATCGCTGCAGGAGAGGCGTGGTCGGCGGCTGTGACGAAGACCTGGATATGTAACGGTTGGTATATTCGATCGAGAAAAGCGTGCGTTTTCAGCTGAACGCTGAGTGGGGCTGCCTTGCCGGTGATAAGCACCGTCTCTAGCAGAGCGCTGAAGATATAACCGCTCGGCAGGCCAAAAAAGCGTAAGCGAAAATCGGCGCTTTCACTATCACATACGATAATTGCCGGTGCTTTGCCGATTCCAACGCCCAAGGCGAAGGCAGCATCAGTCGCCAGGTCGTGAACCTCAAGGTTGAGGCGAGGGTGCAGGCTGACCAGTTCGTGCAGTAACTCAGCAACAAGCGAGCTATACTGATCAAAAGGAGAGTGGGTAAAGAGCAAGAGATGCACATCATGCCGCAAGGGTTCCAGGAGCAAGCGCACTGATCGGCGGTCTTTTTCGCGGAGGAATGTTAGGCTCATACATCTTGACCTGGCTCAACCGACCGACTCGTGCGCTTCCTGGCGACGATCCTATAGAAAGGTTTCTGGCGTGAGGCGCTGCGTGAAGTGGTGCATGGCGATATTGACGAGCCAGACCCAGTCGGGCCTTCGCCCGGCCATGCGTTTCCAGATATTGGGCCACGAGTAGACGGCACGCTGAAGCTTGATGAAGTTGCGCAGGAACTCATCACGGCCCATCCCGGCTGGCTCGTACATGTAGTGGAAGGTGTCGTACTTGTCCCAGTCGTGCTGCACAACCCGCGGACGCATCTCTTCGTACCACGGCGTGCCAGGGAAGGGCGTGGCGATCGTGAAGACGGGAAACTCAATGCGATTCTGCACAATGAAGTCGTAGGTATGCTGGAAGCTCGCCGCAGTGTCTGTATCGAAACCGAAGATGAAGTAGCCCTGAAGGGCAATGCCCTGTTTATGGACGTTCTTCACAATCTCTTCGTAGTTACTTACTCGGTTCGAGCCCTTGTGGACATACTTGATCGTCTCTGGGGAAACAGACTCGAAGCCAACGTTGAGCATTTCGCAGCCGGCCTTCTTCGCCAACTCGGCGACGGCTGGCCGCTCTAGGAAGTTCATCGAGATATTGGCGTTCCACCCCACACCCATACCCACCATAGCGTGGAAGAGCTCGTCGGCGAAGGCTGGCTTAAAGCTGATATTGTCGTCCATGAAGGAGAGATGGATGTTGGCCTTGCCTACCTCGTGCTGGCGATGTTTGATCTCGTCGATCACCCGGTCAGACTCTCGCACGCGAAAGCTTTTGCCGTAGATACGAGGGGTGCAGCAAAAATTGCAGCCTACCGGGCAGCCTTTTGTTGCCAGGAGCGGAAGGCGAAAAGAGTAGCGTTTGCTGTTCGGCGAACGGCGAGCAAAGGAGAACTCTGTCCGCCCCATCGTGCTCATCGGCTTCCATCCAGCCTCTGCCGACGGCCGGTAGAGCGGCTTCAGGTCACCGTCGTAGATGTCACGTGCGAGTTCCTCGTAGACTGACTCCAACTCGCCAAAGACTACGGCGTCGCAGTACTGGCTTGCCTCCTCGATCATCATCGTCGGGTGGACCCCGCCGAGGATGACCTGCTTGCCCTGGGCGCGCGCACGAGCGGCGATCGCATAGACCCGCCGGGCGTTCAGCGTGCGCGACGTCATCGCCACGACGTCATAGCGTGAAAAATCCTCGGGCACCGCATCATCAATGCGCTCATCAACAAAGTCGACGTCGAAGTGCTGCTGGACCAGCGTAGCGACCATCAAGAGGTTGAGTGGCATGCTCACTTTGCCTGAGTCGACCATCAGCGGTGTACTACTCTTGGGCTGGATCAGCAGCCAGCGCTTCCGTTGCGCCTGGGGAATCAGCAGAGGCGGGGTGGTCTCACTCAGTTCGGGCGTGATCAACTCGGTCATAGGTCGCTGCTCCTCATTTCATTCAGGTAAACAGGAGAGTGTCAGCAAATGCTTAGCGTGATGGCCAGATCCTCAAGGGCCATTCTGGCGTGTTCTGCGGTCTGTGTCATGCGCTGTCCCGAGGGAAAAGCCTCATCGGGCACCGCCGCCACGGCCTCTCCGATGGCGAGGAGCCAGCTCGCGTAGGCGACAGCCTCGCTGTTGGGCGCCCGCCGAGAGAGAATCGCGGCAGCCTGACGGCACTGTTCCAGCGAGAGGCGACAAATCGCCATACGATCCTCGGGGAAATGCTCTGGGTAGCGCGGTCGCTGACCGGCGTGTAGCGCCGCACGTATCGCGACTATCAGCTTGCTCGAAGTGTCCGGCATCGCCGTCTCTAGAATGGCCCAGATCCCGGCCATCATCTTTTGGTATGCCACCAGGCGGCTGTAACGATCGGACTCGACGATATAGAGCGCGGCGAAGGCAGGGGCCGACAAGAGGAGGTTCCACTCATCAGGGGTGAAATCGGCCTCGGTGCTCACCGCATTCCTCTCTTGCTTAGCCAAAGTAGCCGCCGACGATTAAGGCCGAGACGAACTGGATTAGGAGAATGAAGGGGTTGCTTGCCACAATGTAGCGCAGGAAATTCTTGTGCGTGGGCTCCCGATAGAGCCGAACCTGGCTGTTCAGGGGGACAATCAGAGCCAGCGCGGCAATGGCCGCCGCCCACAGATGCCCGCTCATCAGGGCCAGGGCCAGGAGCATAAGCTCGCAGATGCCGATGATCGCGTAGGACACCAGCAGGGTGCGCCGCGCACCAAAGGCCACCGTCATTGATTGCAGACCGTGCTTGCGATCACCCTCGATGCTCTTGATGTCGTTGAGAAAGAGCAACCCCGCGGCCAGCGCACTGTTGATGATGGCCAGGGTGAAACTTGGCCAGGTCAGTGGGGCGAAGATCATATGGCCTGCCATCCAGCTCAAGAAAACATAGCCAAAGCCCACGGCAGGGGGGCCGAGCCAGTAATGCTGCTTGAGCTTGACTGGAGGGACACTGTACGCCGCCGCGAGGATGAGGCTCATGGCTGCCAGCACGGGCATCCAGAGACTCTCCATTGCCAGGAACAGTGATACTGCTGCCGTCGCCAGGCCCAGGCCTATCCAGTTGCCACGGGCTGCACGCAGGGTAATGCGCTGCGAGGGAATGGGCCGGGAGGGGTCGTTGATCGCATCCAGCTCGCGGTCGAAATAGTCGTTGATGCTCTGGCTGAAGCCCGTACCGAAAGGGCCACACATCAGCGCCGTCAATACCACCAGGAGAATATCCCGCGCATCATTCACATGAAAACCGGGGTCGCCTTGACCGGCAGCAAGGGCGCCGCAGATGACCATAGTGATCGGGGTAATCCATGTCACCGGATCGGCAAGCTCAAGGTGGGCGCGAAGGCGCTGACGAAAAGGTGCTCTTTCTGCGGGGATCGGTCGTGCCCAATGTTCGGCCATACTCGTGCCTTCGTAAACCCGTGCTGCTGCTGACGGCAGTCCCGGAAGCACTGTTACTGTAGCACTGACCGCATGTGGGAAACATTAAGCGCGGGCCGAAACCCATAAGACTACCATGAAGGAACCCTTGGGGTACAGCGCCGCCAAGGGTTAGCGCACCTACGCTAAAAACGTTGCGCCTTTTGTACGTAAGAAGCACGCCAGGAGCAAACAATTAAAAATCCGCTCGACCAGACCGGTAAGGTCTGGTTGAGCGGATTTTTTAAGGCAACCATCGGTGAAACTACCAGGCCATCACCCGGTCAATGACCATGACGACAAACAAAAGGGCGAGATAGAGCAGGCTGTACTTGTAGAGGCCCCAGATGCTGGCTTGATCGCCGCGCTTCCAGACGTGCCAGGCTGACTGCAGAAAGAGTGCGCCGAGCAGCGCGGCCCCGCCAAAGTAGATCCACCCCATCGCTCCGATTGCCGTGAGCAAGAGGCTGAGGGCCACCAGGATGACTGAATAGACTAGGATCTGCCAGCGAGTCTCGCCTTCACCGGCGACGACGGGCAGCATCGGCACCCCTGCCCGCGCATAGTCCTTTTGCTTGACCAGCGCCAGCGCCCAGAAATGGGGCGGCGTCCAGTAAAAGACAATCGCAAAGAGCAGCAGGGCGGCCACGCTCAACTCACCTGTGACGGCAGTCCAGCCAACCAGGGGTGGCAGCGCACCGGCACCGCCACCGATCACAATATTTTGCCAGGTGCTCCGCTTGAGCCACTGGGTATAGAACCAGGCATAGTAGAAGATGCCGAGGGTCGAGACCAGCGCTGCCAGCGGGGTGGTAAAGACGAGCATCACCACAACCGAGAGCGCACTCAAGACGAACCCGAAGATCATCGCATTGCGCCGCGAGATCCGTCCTGAAGGGACTGGACGCCGACTGGTACGTCCCATATTGATATCGATATCGCTATCGAACGCGCAGTTGATGGCCCCGGCCCCGCCTGCCGCCAGATAGCCGCCGATCATCGTCCAGAAGACTAACCAGAGCGATGGTGAGCCTGCCTCGGTGAGATACATTGCCCCTGCCGTGGTCACCAGCAGCAACGAGATGACTTTGGGTTTGGTGAGGCTGAGATAATCTTTCCAGAGTGGCGGTGCTTCATCCGTAGCTGGCCGTGCGGCAACCACCGGCATCGTTGCGGGCAACGGGCGGCGCAGCGCGAGCACAGCCAGGGCGAGCGTGGCCCCCCAGACAAGTGCGGCGAGGCCCACGCCCATGCCAGCGGCGGCTGGGGGCAACAGGATCAGCGGTATCTCAATGAGGATCAAGAGCAGCACCGCCGCAGCGACGCCAATAAGCAGGGAGTCGCCTCGTCGCGAACGCCACGTCTGCCAGAACGTCCCGCTGGCAAGCATTCCGGCCATCGCCAGGGCACCCCCGGCATTGATGGGCAATGCTGAAGCGGCACTGGCGGCTGGGTCACCAAGAATACGCGCACTCAGCGCCAGGGCAAGCACCCCCGTCGCGCCTGCCGTCCACCAGGCGAGGCCGCTCAAGCGCCGCGCCTCACGCGTAGCCCGACCACCCGCACGCATTGCAGGCAGAGGCTGGAGCAGTGCCGCCGTCCCGATGGCTTGCGCGCCAAGCATCAGCAGCGCGAGCCCCAGGTGAGCTAGATTGATTGCCTCATAGAGCCCCAGGGCGACCATGATGCCACCGGCAGCGACCTCGACCAGCCCGAAGAGCGGCGCGATCAGCAGGGGAAGCCGCACCCAACGCTCAAGGTCGGGACGTCGCCAGACCATTGCGGCAATAAACAGCGCCACAACCATCGCGAATGCAACAAGGATGCGGTGCCCAAACGCGACCCAGAGGGCCGGCGTAGCCGGGCCAGTGAACAACTCGGCACAGAGCGGCCAGCCGGTACAGACGGCGGCACTTTCGGTGGCACTAACCAGGCCACCCGACACGATTGCTACCAACGTCAACAATGAACCGATGACCGTGCTTCGACGTAACAACTTATCTGGCATATTGTCACCGTAGAGAATTACGCGCTGAGCGCAAGAAATGAGCCGTACAACAGCACCCCGGTCAACACTGCCGTCGCCACTGTCCAGGCCAGATCACTGGCCCCGTGGCTTTGTGGGACACCGACGGGCAGCTCAGTGGTTTGCCGACGTAGCCGCCAGGCGGCGTGGATCAGCAAGGCCTGTCCAACGCAACAAACGGCCACGATGGCCCAGAAGAGAAGAGATTGCATCAGGCTCGCTCGCTTTCTTGTTGTGCGCAATGCGCTGCGGCGACACAGCCCTACCAAGGGAAGGGGGGCAAGTTTGTGGAGTTATTCACAAATTACAACTTTGTTGCGATTATACCACATCTCAGCAAAAATGCCAGCATTGCTGGCATTTTTGCTGAGATGTGGGCTTGGTTTGCGTACCGACCTACTTTCTCCCGATGAAGGCCCCAACAATCGTTATAATCCCCCCGACAAGCGCCGTGATGCCGAACACGAAGGGCAGCACCACCACGCCGGCCAGCGGTGATGAGAGGATCAAGAAGCTCAACACGATCGTGAGCACGCCCCAGATGCCGACCCCGATGCCCCCGCCCTGGAAGGCCTGTACCACGCGGACGCCGCCCATAAAAATGCCCGTAATGCCCAGCATAATGATGTAAAAGGTCGCCACAATGACCCCACCGAGCAGCGGCTGGCTCAAGACGGCCAGGCCTGCCCAGATGCCAATCACCCCACTGAGCAGCGTTAAGAACCAGCGTTCGCGACTACGAAACAGGCTGATCACATCCGCGATGCCCGAAATCAACCACGAGGCTCCAATGTAGAGCACAATGAAGAGCGTTGTCAGCAGGGGTTGAAAAAGGAGCAGCAGCCCCAGGATGACATAACTAATACCGAGTACCAACACGAGCCAGAACGGAACCTTGTTTTGTTCTGCAACCGACGGCATCTTCAACATCGATTTCTCCTATGCTATAGCATATACACGCTCTCGCACCTTGCTGCTCCGCTGGAAACACGCCTATAGCAATCCTAGACGATGGGCGTCTCAGGAGTGCCGGCTTTAGTCGGCTAATGGTTTTTAAGCATGACATCAGGGAGTGCCGACTTCAGTCGGCTGCAAGAAGCCGACTGAAGTCGGCACTCCCATAGACCCGATGTAAGCCTGAATCTTCATCAGTCAGGACTGTTGGATACAACCCAGATAGGAGTGCTCTAGCTATGCTAGCCTTGTTTCCTGCGAAGCAAAGACTATGTCAGGCTGACTATGCTTCTATTGTAGAACCAGGGTGATTCAGTTGCACCTATGTTTAAGGATAGTTTTTCAATTGCAATGAGGACAGGTGCTGATCATTCGGGGGCGTAGCGATTCATCATGGCGTTGGCGGCCTGTTCAAAGTAGGTGCGCATGACTGAACGGGCCGGTTCGTCAATGCCCACCTCATCAATTGATGCAAGCATATGCTCAAGCCAGGCATCACGTTCAACCGGGCCAATTGGGTAGGGCGCATGCCGCATGCGCAAACGCGGATGGCCGCGGCGTTGCCCATATTCACCAGGCCCACCAAAATATTGCATCAGAAAGAGGAACTGATGCTCTTTGCCGGGTTCGAGGTCGTCTGGAAACATCGGACGCAACCGCGGATCGTGTTCTACGCGGGTATAGAATGCCTCAACGAGTTGACGTAAGACCTCGGCCCCGCCAAGCTGCTCGTAGATGGTTGGTGCGTTTTTTTCATTCATATGATCTATTATAATAGAAATCTCTGGTGTGGGGGCACGGGCCAGCCGTGCCCGTACGGGGGCACGGCGGCTGTAGGGGCACGGCTGGCCCGTGCCCGTCCGGGGGGCACGGCGCCGCCGTGCCCCTCCTGGAAATGGTCTTGTATGTCATTAGGTCGTGGGATGGTCTGGCTCGTTTTTCTCGTGAGCCTGGTTGCGTGTGGGGCTGCACAACCTCCATCGGTTGATCCGGTTCTAGAGGGTGAGCGTCTCTTTCGGGTCTGGTGCATCGGGTGTCATAGCCTTGACCCTGATGGCCCAACGGCGCTGGGGCCGAGTTTGGCGGGGGTCGCTACGCGTGCGGCGAACAATGACGAGGGTCTGACGGCAGCCGAATGGCTCTACCGTGAAACAGTCAATCCTAATGCCGTCGTTACGCCGGGCTATAGCCCGGGGCTTATGCCGTCTGATTATGAACGAGCGCTGCGACCTGATCAGCTTGAGGCGCTTGTGGCCTATATGCTGACCCTCGAATAGGAGGTTGCCGTGGTCATGCCAAGAGGCGCGGCATTGCCGCGCCTCTTGGCATGTCCACATTGTTTTTCGCTTTAGTCGTTTTCGATGCCGACACCGAGGAAGGGATAGAGCATGTCGCCAGTCAGGGCTGCGTGGGCCGATGAGCCACTGCTAAAGCGGTACGCGCCGAGCACCTTCATATAGTTGGCCCGTTCGAAGGCGGCTGGTTCGGCGACGGCTTTCTGGCTCATACTGCCCTGCATCATGGCAATTGATTCGTATTCGTGCTCTTCCATCCAGGCCTGCAGGTCGTGCAGCATATCGCGTACATGTGCTGTCGCATTGCCCACTAGCAGCGCTGACGCCATCATCGCGACCCGTGCCCCCGCCATCATTGCTTTGAGCACTTCTGACGCCGAATGGATGCCACTCGTGATCGCAAAATCAACGGGTACGCGCCCGTAGAGGATAGCGACTTCACGCAGCGGCAGCCGCACTTCGTCAGGCGTGCTGAGGGTTAGCGATGGGACGACATTGAGATTCTCGAGATCAAAGTCGGCCTGATAGAACCGATTGAAAAGGACAAGGCCATTCGCTCCCGCTTCAGCCAGCCGCATCGCGAGATTGGGCAGGGCGGTGAATTGGGGGCTTAACTTGACGGCAAGCGGGATCGTAATTTCGGCCCGCACGGCGCGTACCAGGTCAACATACGTCTGCTCAAGATCGGCACTGGTAATCGCGGGATCAGTGGGAATATAGTAAATATTCAGTTCAACCGCATCAGCGCCAGCCTCTTGCATCAACTGGGCATAGTGAACCCAGCCGCCTGGCGAAACACCGTTGAGGCTGCCGATGACGGGAATATCAACCGACTTTTTCAACTTGTGTAGTTGATCGATGTACCGTTCTGGGCCGATACTGTAGCGCCCGGTATCAGGCAGATACGAGAGCGCCTCGGCAAAGCTATCGGCACCGTGACTCAACAGGTAGTCGATTTCGAGGCTTTGATGGATGATCTGCTCTTCAAAGAGCGAGTACATCACAATCGCTGCGAGGCCCGCCTCTTCCAGCCGCTTTACCTTATCAACCCGCTGGGAAATAGGCGAGGCCGACGCCACCAGTGGCGTGCGTAGCGGGAGGCCGAGATAGCTAGTGGTCAGGTCGACCATGGGGTGCTCCTGGTTCAGAGGTTTGTAGACACTGCTTGTTATATCATACACAATCTGGTTACACATAAACAACGATGCTGCGTGGCGACGGTACCGTCGCCACGCAGCATCGTTGTTTTATCAGCTTTCTTCCTTGGACATCATCTGAAGCAGGCGATGGTAATGCTCGGCATTCGTCCGTTGGGCTTCGCCGATCAGATAATCGGCGCGCTCTTGATCGCTGCGTACCAGGATCTGGAAGCGTCCCTCGCCGGCGATGTATTTCTCGGGGCTGATCGAGGGGGGCTTCGAGTCGATAATTAACGGATTCTTGCCTTCCATCGCCAGCATCGGATTGTAGCGGTAGAGGGTCCACATCCCTGATTGTACCGCCAGTTTTTGTTGTTCGAGACCACGGCGCATATCAATGCCGTGCGCAATGCAGTGGCTGTAGGCGATGACGAGCGATGGTCCGTCATACGCTTCGGCTTCTTGGATGGCCCGAAGGGTCTGAACATCGTCATAGCCCATCGCGATCCGGGCGACGTAGACATTGCCATAGGCCATCGCAATCAAACCAAGATCCTTCTTGGGGGTGGCTTTGCCGCTGGCCGCGAACTTGGCGACCGCGCCGAGTGGCGTTGACTTGCTTGCCTGTCCACCTGTGTTGGAATAGACCTCGGTATCGAGCACGAGGATGTTGATGTTGCGTCCCGAGGCGAGCACATGGTCAACCCCGCCATAGCCAATATCGTAGGCCCATCCGTCACCACCGATGATCCAGACACTGCGGCGGGCCAGGAGATCCGAGAGTGACCGCAGATCCTTGAGCAGCGATGCATCGCTGCCGACATTGCCTGCCAGGGCTGCATCGATCTGTTGATTGAGAACCACGATGCGTTCGCGCTGCTCGTTGATGCCGGCATCGGTATGCTGATCTGCTGCGAGCAGATCTTTGATCAGATCTGGATTGATGTAGTCGGCAAGCCTGGGTAACAATTCACGGGCATACTCAGCCTGCTTGTCAATCGTCAGCCGCATCCCGAGCCCGAATTCGGCGTTATCCTCAAACAGCGAGTTGGACCAGGCCGGTCCTCGCCCCTGTTTGTTTGCCGTCCAGGGTGTCGTGGGCAGGTTGCCGCCATAGATTGAGGAACACCCGGTGGCATTGGCAATGACCGAGCGATCGCCATAGAGCTGGCTCACCAGTTTGATATAGGGTGTCTCGCCACAGCCACCACAGGCCCCCGAGAACTCAAAGAGCGGCTCGAGCAGCTGTGAATTCTTGATGCTATTGAGTTGGATCAGCGTCCGATCAACTTCAGGCAGGTTCAAGAAGAAGTCCCAGTTGGCTGCTTCACTGTCGCGCAGCGGTGGCTGTAAGGTCATATTGATCGCCTTGCGGCCCGTCTGGCGTTTATCCTTGACTGGACATGCTTCGACACAGAGGCCACAGCCGGTGCAGTCTTCGGGCGCGACCTGGAGGGTAAAGAGTTGTCCTGGCAATTCCTTAAAGCGCGCCGTCGTACTCTTGAAGGTCTCGGGCGCACCCTCGAGGGCGGCAGGCTCATAGACCTTGGGCCGGATCACGGCGTGGGGGCAGACAAAAGCGCACTTGGCGCACTGGATGCAGAGATCTGGCTCCCAGACGGGGATTTCCAGCGCAATATTGCGCTTCTCCCATTTGGTCGTCCCGGTTGGATAGGTGCCATCAACCGGCATAGCGCTGACCGGCAGTTCATCGCCGCGCTGGGCAATCATCGGGCCAAGCACCTCGCGGACAAACGCGGGGGCGTTAGCGGGCACCGGGGACTTGAGATGCAGCCCATTGGCAGTGTCATCAGTTGCGGGGATCGTCACCTCATGGAGATTTTCGAGGGTGCGATCAACCGCCATATAGTTCTGCTTGATGACGGCATCGCCGCGTTTGCCATAGGTCTTCTTGATGCTCCGTTTGATCTCGGCGATGGCCTCATCGCGGGGCAACACCCCACTGATCGCAAAGAAGCAGGTCTGCATGACGGTATTGATCCGCCCGCGCATACCAGTTGCAGTCGCAACGGCAATCGCATCAATCACCCAGAGGTGCAGGTTCTTCTGGCGAATCGCATTGTGTACCTCGGTGGGCAGATGCGCCCAGATCTCATCAGGCGCATACGGGCTGTTGAGGAGCAACACGCCATCGGGGCTGGCATAACGCAGCATATCAATGCGTTCAAGGAAATTGAACTGGTGACACGCGACAAACTGGGCCTGCCCATCGCCAATCAGATAGGGGGCACGGATCGGCTCGGGGCCAAAACGCAAGTGTGACGTGGTGATCGAGCCCGACTTCTTCGAGTCATAGACAAA
The DNA here is from genome assembly GCF_004762035.2 of Candidatus Chloroploca mongolica. Classification (GTDB taxonomy): domain Bacteria; phylum Chloroflexota; class Chloroflexia; order Chloroflexales; family Chloroflexaceae; genus Chloroploca; species Chloroploca mongolica. The sequence continues at coordinate 53,077 of NZ_SIJK02000020.1, forward strand.
ATAGCCCTGCGCATCATTCGGGGTCTCTTCCCCGATGATCTTGATGCTATTCTTATTCGCCCCGACGGTACCATCGGCCCCGAGGCCAAAGAAGAGACAGCGCACCGTACCTGAAGGCTCAACATTGAACGATGGATCATAGGTCAGACTGGTGCCACCGACATCGTCGTTGATCCCGACCGTGATCCGCGGACGAGGCTGCGCCTGGCTCAGTTCATCAAAGACGGCCTTGACCATCCCGGGGGTAAATTCTTTCGAGGAAAGCCCGTAGCGCCCGCCAATAATCTTGGGCAACTCACGCTGTTCGGTGGCCCCGCTCGTCCGTGCATCAAGGAAATGGCTGCCACCAAAGGCATAGACCGCCGAGACGACATCAAGGAAGAGTGGCTCACCGGTGCTGCCTGGCTCTTTGGTACGATCGAGCACCGCAATGGCGCGGGTCGAAGCGGGCAACGCATGCACAAACGCATCGGCGGTAAATGGCCGATAGAGGCGTACGCGCAGCACGCCAACCTTCTCGCCCTGGGCCGCCAGATAGCGTGCCGTCTCTTCAGCGGTCTCACCGCCGGACCCCATAATAATAATGACGCGCTCGGCGTCGGGGGCACCGGCATAATCAAAAAGATTGTAGCGACGGCCAGTCAACGCATAGAACTGATCCATCGCGTCCTGAACAATGCTAGGACAAACATCATAAAACGGATTGACACTCTCACGAGCCTGGAAATAGACATCAGGATTCTGGGCGGTACCACGCAACACCGGATGTTCAGGCGAAAGCCCGCGCATACGGTGAGCGCGCACCAGATCATCGTCAATCATGGCCCGAATGATCATCTCATCAACCGGGGTGATCTTATTCACCTCGTGCGAAGTACGGAACCCATCGAAGAAGTGCATAAAGGGTACCCGCGCCTTGAGGGTGGCTGCATGGGCCACGAGCGCGAGATCCTGTGCTTCCTGAACCGAACCCGACGAGAGCAGCGCCCAGCCAGTGGCCCGGGTTGCCATCACATCGGCGTGGTCGCCATAGATCGAAAGGCCTTGGGCGGCCAGCGAACGGGCGGCCACATGAAAGACCGTGGCGGTCAACTCGCCGGCGATCTTATACATATTGGGGATCATCAACAGCAGCCCCTGCGAGGCTGTAAACGTCGTGGTCAGCGCACCGGTCTGCATTGCCCCGTGGAGGGCCCCGGCGGCCCCGCCCTCGGACTGCATCTCATAGACGGTCGGGACTGTCCCCCAGAGATTCGGTCGCTTCACGGCTGCAAACGCATCAGCTGACTCACCCATCGGGGTGGATGGCGTGATCGGATAGATTGCGATCACCTCACTGAGCGTATAGGCAACATTTGCGACAGCCTCGTTGCCATCAATCGTCACCTGTGGGATCGGCTCTATAAGGCCGGTCGCACTATCACGTGCTTGGCGTTCATCCATAACTCGAACGGCTCCTCTCTGAATTTCTCATGTCACATGCTGATAGACTCAGTATATATTGCGCCTGCCGTCACTAGGTAAAAGCAGAACAACCTTTGGTAGCGATTTCTTTTCTTGCGCAACTATTATGAGGGCAAAGCAGCGAGGGGGAGCGTCTGTGGCTATGGTTCTATGCCAAGAAGACGGTTTGTTTGACGCAAAGGCGCAGAGGCGCGAAGCTGCGCATAGCGACGCATCAAACCTTGCTATGTCGTTCCCGCGCAGGCGGAAACCCAGGGGCATGGCGTATGCGGCGCTGCACATGACGTGGTCCGCAGGGCGCGGGGTGCCGGCGTTTGCTGGGTGCCGGCGTTTGCTGGGTGCCCGCGTGCGCGGGCATGACATGGCGGATCCTGCGTCAACGAAGGCGGGGGTTCGTAGGGCGCGATGCCCGTCCGTTCCGGATTGCTGGTGGGCGAACTTTAGAGCTGCCGAACGACGCGGGCTGGCATCCCGGCGGCGAGCGAGCGCGGCGGGATGTCACGCGTCACAACACTGCCTGCCCCGATCACACTGCCTGCCCCGATCCTTACACCGCGTAGGATCACGGCACGCACGCCAATCCAGACATTTTCTTCGAGAATGATCGGTGCTGAAGGGGGCATTTCTTCACGGCGTTCAGGTTCCAAACGGTGAAAATCATTATCCATGATAATCACATGTGAACCAATGCTGCAGTTTGCGCCGATATGCACGAGCTGACTTGCCGCAATCGAGCAGCCATAATTGACAAAGCTGCCCTCGCCAATTTCCAGGTGCCCATGGTGCCCGATAAACAATTCCAGAGGGACAATGGTTGAAACGAGGCGGACACGGTTCTGCACAATGAGTGTACCACTATTGTTGATCGCAGGCTTGCCCCAGAGGCGTACCCGTCGCCCGACAAACGTCGCGTGGCGCAAATACCAGGAGGCGCGCAGCAGCGCCCTCGCGTTCGACCAGATCTCTCTGAGTTTGTATCGTTGAGGTTGGATTGATCCCGGTAAGAAAGCTTCCTCTTCAGAGGTGTCCATAGATTTCTTTCAATTCCAGGCAATAGATGCTTAGCCAGGCACAATCTGCCGTATCGTTGTGACTCCCCGTCTGGCTTGTTGCACGAAAGCGTTTTCATATTGCCAACTCGTCACCGGATAGATGGTAGAGCCAAGGCGCTTTTTATAATCGTCAATGCCGGGGTTGAGCTCTCCAGTCGGATTGAAGTCGTAGTAGGCATAGCCGCGAGCCAGCGCATCACGAATGATTTCGGTATCGAGAACCACAGTTGTCTTATACTTCAGATAGGCGGTTGCCGTGCAGCCGTGCCAGGCAACGACATGACGCTGCCAGTAGAAGCCAATTGTGCCACCAACAATCTCTCCGTCGATCCGGGCAACCCAGAGCTTGATCATTTCGGGGTGTTGTTGTGCGTACTCAAAGATTGTAGCAAACAGATCCCACCCATAACCATAGGTGGACGGGTCTTCTCCCCAGCGCAGGATCGTATCCTGATAGACGCCATAGTAGGCACGGTAATCATCGAGTGTCTCGGCGAGACCGATCGTTACCCCCTCTTTGAGTCCTTTACGGTAGGCGTTACGCTGACTTTTGGCAAAGCGCCCAAACACCGTGTCAAAGTCTGCATCCAGCTTGACAATGTATGTATGATACTCTGCATCTTGAAACTGTGCTGATAGATCAAGGCGTGGTGCAATTGGATTCTCGAGAAAACGCATTCCAGTAACATTCCAATCACATGTCAGTTGATACATCGTTGTTATGTCTTCATCGCTCAGTTCGCCATCAGCAATAATGCCCCCATAGCAATATTCAAAGGTCGAAAGCAGACTCTGGAGTGGGCCTAGGCGTCTGGTGGCGAGAAGGGGCAGCACGGCATGGATGCCGTGTGGGGTGATAAAGCCAACCGAGGCGTCTGCAAACTCGGGGTGCATGCGTAGCGCAAGTTCTTGCCAGAGCGGCGTATGAAAAAACGTCGCATAATCGCAATGACGGGCAACATACCACCAGAATTCACGGTCAATTGTCTTTAGCATGTCCAAAAGCCATAACCTCCTGTTCTGCCCTTAGCGCTTACCCGTCGCTTTCCAGTAGATTTGTTGCATTGGTTGTAAGAGCGGGGTAGCAAAGCGCCACATCGTGACCGGTCGGGTCTCGGTACCAAAGCGTTCTTTGTAGGTCATCACACCTTCTTTGTTGCCACTGGTATTGAAATCAAAGTAGCGATAGCCGTGATCCAGCGCATCACGAATGATCTCAGTGTCGCCGACGGGCATGACATCATATTCGAGAAAGTCACGATGTGAGGCTCCATGCCAGAGTGAGGCCACCTTGTTCCAATAAAAGATCATGCGCCCACCAGCAATCTGATTATTCACGATCATCACCCAGATTTTGATCTGCTCAGGATATGCTTGACTCAAATAGTAAATCTGCTCAAACATATGCCACGGATACCCGTACCCTGTTGCTTCACCCCAACGTTCGATGGCATCACGGTAGCTTTCGTAATAGATGACCATCTCATCAAGTGAACGCATCTGACGTACTTCCACGCCCTTCTTCAAACCACGTCGATAGGCGGTACGCCGCGCCCGGCTGAAACGGGCCATAATCGCATCAAAATCAGCATCGAGGTGTACGAGATAGGTTGGTTCGGTATAGACTTCTTGTAACCTGCTCTGAACTAGCTCAGGCAAGGGGGCATTAAATGGATTGTCAATCGCATATAACGTATAGGTTGAGATTTGACATGCATGCTGATAAAGCACCGCCGCTTCATCGTCGTTTACGGGGCCATCGGCGATGAATCCACCGTAACAATTCTCGAAGGTCGAATGAAGCCAGCGGAAAGGTCCAATTGTTCTGGTCGCAATGATCGGGAAGACTACTCGAGTTCCATTTGCGAGGATGGCTCCGAAGGTCGCATCTTGATATTTTACGGGGAAGCTGTGTAGGGCAATATCTCGCCAGAGGGGGGTATGATAAAACGTTGCATACGCACATTGACGGGCCACATTCCACCAAAAATCTTCGGGTACCGGTTGCATGATTCGCAATGACAATAGGTTCTCCTTGTATTAATCAATGTTCGTGGTATTTATCGATAGGCTGGCATCTTCAATAACTCGGCGACGGTCACAAACTCATAGCCCTGATCGCGCAGCATGGGCACGAGGGTGCGCACTGCCCGGGTTGTCTCGCGTTTCTCCCAGATCTTTTCCCAGGGCTTGGCATCGTGAAAGCAGAAGATCGAGCCTGGCTGGGTAGCGTGATACGCATCATGTGCGAGTGTCATTCCGTCAACTTCGGGGATTACCCAGTCGAGCGTGTAGACATCCCACCCGATAATAGTATACCCTGCTTTTGTGAGGCGTTTGCCTTCCCAAGGGGTGAGCCAGCCCCATGGGGGCCGATAGAAACGAGGCCGCACACCGATCACTTCGCGGATCGCTTCTTCGCCAGCGGTAATATGGCTGATATTCGAACCGGGCATCAGGCCGGTTTTGCGGCTATGCCATCCCGAATGATTGCCGATCACATGGCCCGCCTGGTACATCTGGAGCAGCAAATCAGGGTGGTAGCGCACATTCATCCCGAGACAAAAGAACGTCCCTTTGACCTCCAGCGCATCCATTGCTTCGATCAACTGCTCGGTACAGGGGCGACTCGGGCCATCATCAAAGGTCAAGGCCACTTTGCGCTGGTCGCGCGGGCCATGGTTCACAAAGTACCCAAACCCCGTTGCCGGCGGGCTGAGTAGTTTGGTGCCTGCGGTGTCAAATAGTTTTACGGCGGCCTGTTTTGGATTTAAACTTGACATAAGGCTTTCTTGCTGATCCATGTGTTGGGCAAGTCGCTTGTGGCCTGCTGTGGTTCCTCAACGCTCCTTGTTTTGCGCATACAATGCACCGAGTACCTCTGCGACGCGTTGGGACGAGAAAGACGTTTCAACCCGTTGGCGTGCCGCGTCGCTCAATTGCTGTTGGAGGGCAGGGTTCTGGAGAATCTGGATCACAAAATGGGCAATCGAGGCAGGATTGCACGGTTCGGCACAGAAGCCACTTTCGCCATGGATAACGGCTTCACCCTTGCCCCCAAACGTGATCACCACGGCACGGCGCATCGCCATGGCTTCGAGGAGACCGATCGACATTGAACCAACTGGCACCGGCAAGACAAAGACATCCATCAACCCGAGGAAGGGCTGTGGATTCGGTTGGAAACCGGTGAAACGCACATAATCGGCCACGCCAAGCTCGCGGGCCTGCTGTTCCAACGCTTCACGCAGCGAGCCGTCCCCAACCATCAACAGATAGGCATCGGGACATGCCTCGCGGATGGTCGGGAACGCCGCCAGCAGGTCTTGTAAGCCTTTTTCTGGCTCAAAACGCACGACTGTCCCGATGATCTGGGCCTGATCGGGCAGATCATACTCTCTACGCAGATCCTGCAAAACCTCTTCGGGCACCGGAGTGAATTTGTCAACATCAACCCCATTGACCACCACGGTCGTTCGTTCGTGGGGCGTATAGAGGTGCATCCCCCGCGCACGATAATTTTTTTCCGACACACAGACAATGCCATCAACCTGGAGGCTGAAGAGATCGCGCAAGAGGCGCATCGGGAGGGGCAGTGGCTCGTCGGGGGCGAGGTGTTCGGTGAGATAGATCTGTTGCACCCCAGCGAGGCGTGCCAGGATTAGCGCCAGCAACTGACCCTTGTAGCCGGTCGAGTGCATGTGCATCACGTCGATTGACCACGTGCGCAGTTGCTTGAACATCCGCCACCCTTCAGACACCTGTGTCCAGCACCCATAGCGTCGATCAGGTGAGATCTCACTGACATGATCTGCGGCCAGATGCAGCCTGGCGGTGAGATCTTTCGTCTTTGACCAGTCAGGGCAGATCGCAAAGACCTCAAAGCGGGTACGATCAAGCTGATGGGCCAGCAAGACGACGTGTTCTTCCATACCACCCATTGCCACGCTATTGGTAAAGAGCAGGACGCGCTTGCGGGGTGAGGGCGTGGCCTGGACAGTGGGCGTGGACGAAGCAATCATTTCCTGCGGTTCCTCTTTTTTCTCGCTCACCGTTGAAGGTTTGTCTTTGGGCTGCATAGATGCCTGCTTCTCCGGTCTTAACACTCGTTATCCAAAGATCTTCCGAGAAGGTGTTGTTACGTACACACCTCGCTCAGCATCGCGACAACATACTCCTGTTCCTCATCCGTCATCTGTGGATACATGGGCAAGATGATGTTGCGATCCTGGGCCCGCTCAGACTCGGGCAGATGATAGGCTTCCGTGCGTTGATAGGGCTTTTCGCGGTGGGCGCACATAATGCCGCGGCGTGTCGCCACCCCACGGTCGAGCATGCCCTGCATCACTTCGCGCTGGTCGAGGTGATCGGGCAGGCGTACCCAGAAACTCTGCCAATTAGTGCGTGCCCATGATGGTTCGTGGGGTAGCGTCAGGCCGGGAATAGCCGTGAGCAACTGCTGATAGCGTTCACCGAGACGGCGGCGGGCGAGCACAATCGTGGGCAAGCGCTTGAGTTGTTCGCGCCCAATGGCGGCCTGGACATCGGTCATGCGGTAATTGTAGCCGATCACTGCGTGTTCTTCAAAGATGACCTGGTTGGCACTGTGGCGGACGCGGTCGTTGACGCTCATCCCGTGCTGTCGGAGCAAACGAAACTGCGCGTTATACTCAGGGTTATTGGTTGTAATCATGCCACCATCGCCGGTAGTGATCACCTTCCGCGGGTGAAATGAAAAGCATGCAATGTCAGCGTGGGCCTTGCCAATCTTTTGCCATTCACCCTGCCACAGGATCTCGCTGCCACTGGCGCAGGCGGCATCTTCGATCACGGGCACCCCGTGTTCCTGGGCGATCGTGAGGATCGCCGCCAGATCGCAGGGCATTCCCATCTGGTGAACGCAGAGGATCGCCCTGGTCTGCGGGGTGATGGCTGCCGCGATCTTCGTCGGATCGAGATTGCTCGTGGCTGGTTCGATATCGACAAAGACCGGGGTCGCGTGGCAATAGCGCACCACATTGGCCGTCGCCACATACGAGTGGCTCACCGTAATGACCTCGTCACCGGGGGCAACGCCAAGGGTCAGTAACGCCAGATGCAGGGCGGTTGTACAATTCGAGACAGCGGTTGCATAGGCGGCCCCAGTATAGGCCGCAAACTCTTGTTCAAACGCCGCCACCTCGGGCCCCTGGGTGAGCCATCCCGACATAATCGGACGGCGCGACGCCTCGGCTTCGGCCTCCCCGACGAGTGGGCGGGTGAGCGGGATGGTCATGTGCTTCGATGCGGTCGTCATGCGATCGCTCCGCTCTTTTGGCTTTTCCACCAGGCGACCAGATCGCGCAGCCCTTCTTCAAGCCCGACCTGAGCCACAAAACCCAGTTTATCGCGGGCGGCGCTGATATCGGCGAGGCGGCGAGGCACCGGATTGACCTTGCGCTCGGGGCCATACTCAATCGGCAGATCGACGCCCATCGTACGCATCAGGGTCTCGGCAAGTTCCTGCAAACTTGTCTCGACCCCAGAGGCCACATTGAAGACCTCATCAGAGACATCGGCCTCGGCGGCAAGCATGTTTGCGCGGGCAATATCAGGTGCATAGACAAAATCCATCGTCTGCGTGCCATCGCCAAAAATCACGGGCGGCTTGCCCTCGATCAGGCGATCCATCCAGCGGATCAGCACTTCGGTATAGGCCCCATAGATATCCATCCGCGGCCCATAGACATTGAAGTAGCGCAGGGCAACATACTGCAAGCCATACATCTCGTTGAAACTGCGCAGCAGCGCCTCGTTATAGACCTTGATGGCCCCATAAATGGTACGATTATTGTAGGAATGGTGGCGTTCGGTCGTCGGAAAGATCTCAGCGAGACCATACACCGAGGCTGACGACGAAGCAACGACCTTTTGTACCCCGGCCTGGACAGCGGCTTCAAGCACATTGAACGTCCCGGTCGCAAGCACATCGTGGGCCAGGCGTGGATCTTCGGCACACTGCGTAATGCGAATAGCGGCGAGGTGAAAGACGAGATCAACGCCTTGCATTACCTGGTGCATCAAATCACGATCACAGATATCGCCTTCAACGAGCGTGACCTCGCCACGGGCGCGGGCCTCGGCCAGATTCTCGAGGCGACCACGGACAAAGTTGTCAACGACAATGATCTCGCCGTACTTGCCTTGGTCGTGGCCATCCATTAACTGGTCAACAATATGCGAACCAATCAGACCGGCACCGCCGGTCACCAGTACGCGCTGTGGTTGGGGGTTGCTCATACGTAATCTTGTCTCCTTACACGCTAACTATGCCTGATCGGCCCACATATGCAAGCCTGTCACCACGACATCCTGCTGGGCGTGGGTCAATTCGGGATACATTGGCAGCGAGAGCACCTCGCGGGCGGCTGCTTCCGCGTGAGGGAAGGCTCCCTCGGGGTAGCCCAGTTCCGCGAAGGCGCGCTGGCGATGGACGGGAATAGGGTAATGGATGCCGGTGCTCACACCGTGGTCATGCAAAAAAGCCTGGAGTTGATCGCGTTTCGGCTCACGGATCGCATAGACATGGTAGACATGGCGTCGATCCGGCAGCGTAGCGGGGGTAGCGATGCCGCGTGGGGTTAACTGCGCATCATAGCGTGCGGCCACCGCCCGGCGCGCTTCCGTCCAGGCCTCGATATACTGCATCTTGACCTTGAGCACGGCCCCTTGCACGCCTTCGAGGCGATAGTTATAGCCCTTGAGATCGTGGTAATACTTGCGTTCGGCCCCCCAATCCCGGAGCATACGCAGGGTACGGGCAAACTCGGGATTATTCGTGGTAACTGCGCCGCCCTCGCCATAGGCCCCGAGGTTTTTGCCAGGATAGAAGCTAAAGCAGCCCATATCGCCAATCGATCCAACGCGTTGCCCCTTATACTCGGCCCCGTGGGCCTGGGCGGCATCCTCGATCACCAGCAGGCCATGTTTCCGGGCGATCGCCATGATCGGATCCATATCGGCGGGTTGCCCATAGAGGTGGACGGGCAGCAAGGCTTTCGTCCGCGGCGTAATGGCAGCCTCGAGCAAAGCGGGATCAAGCGTAAAACTGACCGGATCGATATCAACAAAAACAGGCGTCGCACGCGCATAGTCAATCGCCGATACCGTAGCAATAAAGGTGTGTGGCGTGGTAATCACCTCATCACCAGCACCGATACCACCGGCGAGCAGGGCGAGGTGCAGCGCACTGGTGCCGCTATTCACGCCAATCGTATGGCTCGTCTGCGTATAGGCACTGAAGAGCTCCTCGAAGGCGGCGACCTCTTTGCCCAGCACAAACTGCGTGCTTGCCAGCACCCCCAGCACAGCCTGATCAACCTCTTCTTTTATCGAAAGATATTGCGCCTTCAGATCAACAAACGGTATCATAAAACGAGCTCCTTCTGATCCTCAGGGACAACGCATGGTTGTTGCTACAACTTGATTGGCTGACCGTGCTGGGCCATCGAGCGTGAAGCGGCCTCAAGAATACGCACCACACGCAGACCAGACTCGCCGCCCGACAGCGGACGCTGCCCGGTGGCAATGCACTCGACAAAATGATTCGCCTCGATCTGCAACGCCTCGACATTATCAATCCGGGGGGCCCACATATCGCCGGTACGATAGCCAACATGGCGCTGATAGATCTCGGCCTCATCTTCGCTGACGATGATGCCCTTGTCATAGACCTTGATCTTCTCACTGAGCTCCATATCATCGAACACAATCATCTTTTCCGAGCCACCGATCAGCGTCTGACGAACCTTCACCGGGGCCATCCAATTGACGTGGAAGTGGGCGATCAAGTTGTCGTCAAAGAAACAGGTCAGATACGCCATATTCTCGGGACGCCCTGGCACGTGGGCCATGCCTGTTGCGGCGACCATCACGGGTTCCTTTGCCACCAGATATTCCATAATCGAAAGATCGTGAACGGCCAGATCCCACAGCACATTGACATCGCTCTGGAAAAGGCCGAGATTCACGCGCACAGAATCATAATAGTAGAGGGTGCCCAGTGAGCCATTGGTAAGCAACTCTTTGATCTTGCGCACAGCACTCGTGTATATGAACGTATGATCAACCATGAGCGTCAACCCACGTCGTTCGGCCTCTTCCAACAATTGCTCGGCCTCGGCCACGGTTGACGTGAGTGGCTTCTCGACAAACGCATGCTTGCCAGCCTGAAGAATCTTGAGGGTCAGCGGGAAATGGGTATGAACGGGTGTGGCGACGGCGACTGCATCAACTGCAGGGTCACGCAACATCTCGTCGACGTCGGCATAGGTCTTGATCGTTGGATAGACGCGTTCAACTTTGGCGCGTTGTTCGGCCCGTTGATCGCACACCGCGACGACCCGTGCCCCTTGGGCTTGTGAAAAGTTCCGTACGAGATTTGGCCCCCAGTAACCATAGCCGATGACACCAATACCTAGCACAACATACCTCCTTGACTGTGTGTGGTAAGCGAGAGCAGTGGATTGCGTGTAGATTTGTTTTGAGGTTTGCGACCAGCAGCGTTTGATATACGCATACGTGTGCCCTGTTGCATCTTTGTAACTATCCTATCAGGTGCATACAAAGATCAATATGACAAATCGGTGACATTCTGATCTGTGAACTGTCAACTTCTTGGTATGTGCTCAGACTTCCCCTGGAAGCGAGGGTGTCCCGCCTTCGAATGCATTCCAAGGGCGGGATGCCCTCGCTTCCAGGCTCGCCCGTTACCCCAAAGGTCAAAAGTTACACTGCTTGAACAGGGCAGGCTCCTCGCCAGGCTGTTTGAAGCTGAGCCGTGCTTTGTGATCAAAAGGGGGGTTTTGAGCTAACCTGCGGTCATCTCTTGCTCAGTCAGGGCCTGGGCTTCGGCTTGGGTTGCGCAGCGTACGCCACTGGCGCTCACCCAGCCAATGATGCGGCCAGGGTTGCCTACGACCAGGGCGTGATCAGGCACATCCTTCGTGACGGTGGTGCCTGAGCCAATCATGGCCCAGCGCCCAATGGTGACGCCGGTGACGACCACACTATGCGCCCCAAGCGCGGCCCCATAACAGAGGCGCGTCTGCCCAACCTGCCAGTCGGCTGCACTCTTGAGGCTGCCATCAGCATTGATCGCTCGCGGCAATTTATCATTGGTAAAGACGACGTGCGGCCCGATGAAGACACCATCTTCGACCGTGAGCCCATGATAGAGCGATGCATTATTCTGGATCTTGACGTTATCGCCGATGTGAACATGAGAGTCGACATAACTGTTGCGACCAATGATACAGTTCGCGCCAATCCGTGCCCCTTCACGGATCTGCACATGGGCCCAGATCCGTGTTTTTTCACCAATGATCGCTGCTGATGATACATCAGCAGTCGGATGAATAGTTGTCATAATGCTCTATTTTAGGGCGTCCGCCCTAAAAATCTATGCACGTGCTGGCCGTTTCCGTCAGCACTCGCAAAATTCTTGGAGGCTGTAGGCCCCCAACCCCCAACTGAAGTCTTACGTTACATATGTGTACGAGTATACCCTTTTTTTGTCGTTTTTGCTAGCCTTGCTGCAGGGTCCTTCAGGGGCGATTGCATCATACGAAACCGGATAAAAATACGCTCTCTGTGGCAGCATGGGCATGCAACCAGCGGCGCAAACGGCGGCACCCGGCAACAACGAGGCACCCGCAAGGGGTGCCCTGGTGGGGTGCGTGCATGCACGGAAGATGCAATCGCCCTGCAGGGTCCTGGGTGGGAACGTAGTACAATAGATCCATCAATCAGACAATGAGGAGGCACCGCCTATGCTTGAGAAAATCAGCCTGATCCCAACTTTGCAGCGACGCAAGCATACGCTCGCATCACCTGAGGCTCAGCGTCGGATACTGGCCGAAGTCCCCGTCCCACGGTTTAATATGACGCTTGCCGAGGCGGGCCTGCCAACCTTGCGTGCAGCACCGCAGGTCGAGGTTCTGCAGATTAATGTTGGACGCCGCTGCAACCAGACCTGTCATCATTGCCACGTTGATGCCGGCCCTGATCGCACCGAGGTGATGCCTCCTGAGGTTGTTGAGGCATGTCTTGCGTTTTTGGAGCGGGCCGCGATCCCGACGCTTGATATTACCGGTGGGGCTCCTGAATTGCATCCGGCTTTTGATGAGGTGGTGCGGCGGGCGCGGGCGATGGGGCGGCATGTTATTGATCGTTGCAATTTGACGATCACACGCTTGCCGAATTATGCCTATCTGCCGGCCTTTCTCGCCGAACACCAGGTGGAGGTGATCGCGTCGTTGCCTCACTATGCGATCGAGGGCACCGATGCGCAGCGTGGCAACGGGGTCTTTGCGCAGTCAATCGCAGCCTTGCAAGAGTTCAATGCGCGTGGCTATGGCCGTGATCCTGCCTTGCAACTCAATTTGATTGTCAATCCGCTTGGTCCCGAGTTGCCGCTTCCTCAGGCGTCGATTGAGGATGAGTGGCGGCGTGAGTTGTTACAACGCTATGACATCCAGTTTACCCGGCTCTATACCCTCACCAATATGCCCATCAGCCGCTATCTTGAGCATCTGCTCGCCACAGGTGAGTTGCACACGTACATGGAATTGTTGGTCAATAACTTTAATCCGAGCACAGTTGAAGGGCTGATGTGCAAGACGATCCTGTCAGTCGGGTGGGATGGACGCCTCTACGATTGTGACTTCAACCAGATGCTCGACATGGCCCTGCCCCAGACGATTTTGGAGCTCACGCCTGCGAATCTTGCCGGACGGGTGATCCGTACCGGGGCACATTGCTATGCCTGTACTGCCGCAGCGGGCTCTACCTGAAGTGGTGCGGTTGTCTCGCCGTGAGCGAGCTTTTCACCATTGATCACATTCATCGGCGGCAGCGGCAGTTGCAATGAGTAATTCAGCCCCCCCCAGGCGTGCCAGGGCGGGGGCAACTACTTCGAGGGTGCGCAGGATGGCCTCGCGCCCATAGGCTGATGTACGCAGGATGCTGGCGAGGATGGATCGTGCGAGCCTGGGATGTTCGTCTGCGAGTGCATAGATCAGCGCGGCGGACGCACGGGCGCGCTCGGCTGGTCGCCGGATTGAGGCGATGACCGTTGCTGCGGCTATCGTGTGTCCCTGTTCGGCCTCGGCTGTCCCAATGGCGGCCAGGTAGCGGGCGCGGTCCTCGCCAGGTGCAAGTACTGCGGGGTCATTGGCAAGGGCGAGTGCCTCGTGGTCGGCTCCGGCGGCGATCAGGTGGGGTGCCATCAAGATTAGGGCACGGGTACGTTCGGCTGCCCAGGTGATGGTCAGCGCTTTTTGCACGGCCAGGCGCGGGTTGTCATTTCGGGCTTGTTCGATGCTCAGGTTGGCAATGGCATGGGCCTGCTGGGCTGGGCCGGGGATGCGCTGGCACAGGGCCATGGCTTCGTCCCAGTGCCCTGCAAGCCCCAGATGACGAGCCCATTCAGTGTAGACCCAGGCCTGCTCATCTGTGTCCTCGACCTTTTCCATGAGGCGATAGGCAGCTTCATACGCGCCGGTCTGGGCCATCGCAACGGCGACTTTTGCCATTGCCCGATGGCGTTCTTCGCCTGGGGGCAAGGTGTCGGCAAGCGCGATCGCTCGTTCGGTACGCCCCAGGATGGCGAGGGCCGCGGCAAGCGCTACGAGCAGTGGGGCACGTTCGGCCTCATTCACCGCATCGATCGCACGGGTTGCCTGTTCCAGGGCGAGCATAGCGACCAGGCCGTTGAGGGTGAGGCGCAGTTCGATGAGGGCCGCAATCCGTGTCTCGACGCCGACGATGCTTTCGGCGGCACTGAGCGCAGCCCCATCATTGCCAAGCGCGGCCAGGGTGCGAGCCAGCGCCGCTAGCCCGCGGTCGCGCTGGCTCTGCGTGGCGAGCCGGGCGATCCGTTGACGGGCGGTTGCCTCATCGTGCTGGGCTTCGCTGCATGCGAGTTCGATTTCGGCCCAGGCAACAACCGTTGCGAGGGTGCTCGTGTCGATCAAACGTTGCCCATCGGGGTAACCAGCACGCACCAGGGCGACCCCGACTTCGGCGCGCGCCCATGCGCCCATCGTTTCGTGCATCATGCCACAGGCCAGATGGCGTGCCTCTTCCCAGGCTCCCAGGGTCACCAGATGGCGCACTACCTCGGTCTCGACCATGGCCCGGCGCTCGAGGTGTTCAATCCGCTCGGTAATTGCCAGCGTCGCTTCCACGTCACCGCGCCGCAGGGCTGCCTGGGCAAGGGCCATATGCAGCGTTTCGCGGCTCTCGTGCCAGGCTCGTGAAAAGGGATTGGCTTCGAGATCGAGGGCCCGCGAGAGCAAGCGCATCGCGGTTGGACGCATCCGGTTGGTGTAACAGATCTCGCCTAGACGCCGCAAGATGACGGCTTTTTGGATTCCATCGGGGAGACGTTCGACGTGTTCCATGACCTGTTTGAGCGCCACCTCACGCCCGCTGTGCTCTATCGCCTGCACAAACGCTTCAGCGGCCATCGCTGGGTCTAGCGTGCGTACGCGGCTCGCTAAGGTTCCCGTACGCAACGCCGTGCGGATCAAGTCGCCTGGCGATACCAATGCGTCTGTCTGGTGGGTACTCGTTTCGACCAGCATCCGCAAGCACCAGCGCATTTCATCATACGCATACCAGAGGGTGCCGTTCCGTTCGTGGGTGCGTACCCAGGCCTGGTCTGGCTCAAGCCTGAACTCATGCTGGCTTGCCGCTGGTGGAGTGAAGCTGGCTGGTCTGGGGCTCACGGTGGGAACTGGTCTTTGCCCGGGGGGGATGGTTGATAATGCCAGGGCGGCATGCCGTGCATACGCCTGGCGCAGATATGGCCCGGTTGGTTCATCGTGACGGACGGGCTGGTGCCCTGACTGATTGTGGCGGGGAACCGTGACGTTGCGTTGTACGGCAAACTCAGCCAGGCTCTGATGCATACGGGCTACTTCGGTCGGGGCGATCTGGGCAATCAGGGTAGGGATGGCTCGATGGACAAAACGGACAGCGCGCACCGGTGGCAGGGGGCTTCCATCGACATCAAACCCGGCCCGCGCCTCGCATGAAAGCGTAAGCAGCTTGCCTTGTTGCCATCTGGCAAGCAGCGGGATGGGATTGTGTTTGATCACGAGCGCCGCGAGGCCGGGTGGCACCGGTGCATCGGCGGCGGCCAGCAACAGCGCCAACTGACGCTCGGCTGGGGCAAGCCTGGCCCACCAGTGCCGCAACAGAGCCTCAAGGCCCTGCGGCAAGGCCTGAAGCGCGAGCTGTTTTGCTTGGAGCATGGCAACGGCCAGCCGAAGATAGAGGAAATTGCCCTGGGCGGCGAGCAGCAAAGGGCCGATCCAGCTTGAAGGGCAGCCTGTGGCCCGCAGGGTCTGGGCCTGCACCAGGGTCGAGTCAGGATCATCGCCAGGCAGGCACAACCGTGCGACGGGTCGCCAGGGCGTGACAGTCCCCGGGCTACAGCCAAGCAGGATGGTCACGCCCGGGGGCAGATCGACGAGCAAGGGTAACGGGCCAGGATAGCGTGGTTGACCGGGCGGCGAAAGCTCATCGAGGGCCAGCACCACCGGGTGGTGAGGGTTGCACCGCACGATATCAGCGACCAGGCGTTCGAACGCAGCAGGATCGGTTGTGACGCTTGGATCAACGAGCGGCAAGGTTGGGCGATAGCACGCCACCAACTGCGCGTAGAGCAGCTGTAGACTATGCGCACCGGCCACATCGGCCTGCCAGAGGGGCAGGGGGCGGCGCACCGCGAGTTGGGCCAAGAGGGTACTCACGCCACTGCCAGGTGGGCCTTCAACGAGGATCAGGCCACCTGGCGAACCATCGAGATACTGTTCAAGTCGCGTGCGCAGCCTTCCCCGCTCGTGGGTATGGGCGAGCGTTGTCTTGAGGGCCTCTTTGTGCCGATGTAGCTCATGCTGGAGGGGGGCTGCCAGCATTGGCAACCCCTCGATTGCGACAAGTGCCGGAGCGACTGGAGCCACAACGCGACCTCACTGCGATGCCTGGAAGAGGCGTGCCGCCCTATGCTGTTTCGCCCTTGACGGCCTCTTTCAGCGTACTGCTGGCGCTAAAGCCGGGCGTTTTGGTTTCAGGGATCGTGATCTTCTCACGCGTCTGTGGATTGACACCTTCACGCTGCTGACGGTGACGAACTTCAAAGGTACCGAACCCCGTCAAGGTTACCTTTTCGCCTTTGGCGAGTTGCTCGGTGATCACATCGAGCGCCGAGTCAATGACCAGCTTCGTCTCCTTCTGCGACACCCCGGCTTTTTCGGCGACGGCCTTGATAAAATCAGTCTTCTGCATCGGTGCAGTCCTCCTTAGGTCTAGCAATGATAGTTTCCGCGTATTCTACGAACGTGCGATTTTTGCCCTTCGGGACGCAGTATACCGCACTTGTCAAGCCCCATGTCGCATTGTAATGCCTTGAACCCCTTTTTCAACTGCACTATAACCGTTCTAGCGCTTTCTAATGCTGAAAAAGTGTCGCGGTAAGCATCTGAAAAACAAGAAACCCTTAACAAAGAAGCACAGCCCATCGTATTCTGATACGACAGACTGCGCTTGCGGTGTCAATCTTATTGGCTAGGGAATGAAAGGCGGCCCCTGACGCCTGGTGCGGCACCTTCCCCACTCCCAGACCTATCTCTATACCGCATAGCTATTGTACGCTACGATAGGCCCTGCTGTGAATAGCCCACAAGGAGGGGAACGGCTTAGTACCAGGAGTGCGTGCGACTAGCGCAATCGGGCTATTGGGCCGTCTCACCCCTCACCAGCCACCGAAGGTCTGTTCATCGCGGAGCAGGGCGAGGCGACTGGACAGGCCGGTATAGCGCTCGGGACTAAGGGCCAATAGTTCGGCTTTGACCTCTTCGCGCACCGTCAAGCTGGCCACAAACTCGCGGAGCAGTTCCAGGCTGAGGGGCCGCCCGCGGGTCAGGGTTTTGAGGGCTTCGTACGGTTCGGGATAGTTCTCGCGGCGGAGAATCGTCTGGACAGCCTCGGCGAGCACCTCGGGGTGGGCCATCAGGTCAGCCTGCAGGGTCTCGTGGCGCACAGCGATCTTGTGAAGGCCACGGAGGGTGCGCTGATAGCCGAGCAGGCTATAGCCAAACGCAACCCCGAGGTTACGCAACACCGTACTGTCTGAAAGATCGCGTTGCAGGCGCGAGATGGGCAGTTTCCGGCTAAAATGTTCGAGGAGGGCATTGGCAATACCAAAGTTACCTTCGGCATTTTCAAAATCGATGGGATTGACCTTATGTGGCATGGTTGATGACCCGACCTCACCGGCTTGTAGGGCCTGGGTGAGGTAGCCATCACTGATATAGCGCCACAGATCCTGACACAGATCGAGCAGAATGACATTGGTGTGTTTGAGCGCATCGCAGAGCATCGCAAGCGTATCGTGCGGTTCGATCTGGGTGGTCAAGAGCACCGGTTCAAGGTCAAGCGAACGTACAAAGGCCTTGGAAAACTTGAGCCAATCGACCTCAGGCAAGGCGGCAACCTGGGCCGCAAAGGTGCCGGTCGCACCATTGAGCTTGCCGGTCAGTTTGATCTCTTTGCATGCATTGCTCGCACGACGTAGACGCATAAAAAAGACATTGATCTCTTTCCCGAACGTCGTTGGCGTTGCCGCCTGCCCGTGGGTACGGGCGAGCATTGCGGTCGTTGCCTCGGTATCAGCCAGATGGCGCAGGCGCTCGATGATCCGCCCCACCGCTGGCCCCATCACCATATCACGGGCATCCCGCACCAGCAGGCTATAGGCCAGATTATTGACATCCTCAGACGTCAGGGCAAAGTGGACAGCCTCCTGGACATGCGTCAACCCGAAGCCTTCAAGCTGTTCACGCAGCCAGTACTCGACGGCTTTGACATCGTGGTTGACCTTGCGATCCCATGCGGCAATGGCTTCGGCATACTCATCGGTGAACTCACGATAGAGGGAACGTAAGCGTGCCTGCTGGTGCGAGTCGAGCGCGGGGACAAAGGCGATCCCCTGGGCTCGGGAAAGAAAGATCAGATACTCAACTTCAACGCGTACCCGATAGCGAAAGAGCGCCGCCTCACTGAAATACCCAGCCAATTCGGCCAGATCACGACGATAACGCCCATCGAGGGGCGAAAGAGCGGTCATAGGAGCGAAAGTTGTGGTCATTCTTGCTGGCTTTCTTGTGACATTAGCCCTTCTGCATGGTTTGCAGCGCGGCGGCAATGCCGCTCTTCAAGCTGCCCTGCATATCGATGTCACTTAGATCAACATCAAGATGCACCAGGGTCTGGGCAATCTGTGGTTTAATACCGGTGAGCATGACGCGCGCCCCGAGGAGTTTCACGGCTCGCGCTGCCTGGATCAGAGTCTGTGCGACCTGGGTGTCGACCATGGCGACCCCGGTGATGTCAACAATGACCAGGGTGGCCTGGTATTGCGCTACCCCTTCGAGCAGGGTCTCCATGACCTGGGCGGCACGCTGACGGTCAATGGTGCCGATCAGTGGCAGAACCATAATTTCGTCGGCAATCGGGAGCAACGGGGTTGAGAGTTCACGCAGCATTTCGTGCTGGCTGTTGAGGATCTGTTGCTGGATCTGCTGGTTGTGCAGGGCGACGCCAAACATGACTGCGAGGCTCCGCAAGGTTTCTGCTTCGACTGGTTCCCAGATATGGCTGGTTGTGCAATCATCGAAGCCCATAAAGCCCCACCAGGTGTCGTGGACAAAGATCGGGGCCACGATCAATGATTGAATATCCTGATTGACCAAGAGCTCGTGTTCATCAACGGGAAAATCGGCCACAATGCCGTACAAGAGTTGATTCTGGCTCAACAGGGTTTCCCATCGACTATACCCAGCAGCTTCGTAAGGCAGGTCTTGCAGATCGGGGTTGTCAATCTGGGGGGGGAAACCTGGGGCTGACCACTCGGCGCACTGGCTTATGGTGCGTTCGCCAGCCTCGTTTTCACCGTTGACAAAGATATAGGCACGGCTCACTTCGAGGGCGCGCCCAATCAATTCTAGCATCCGAGGGGCCTCTTCAAGCGGATCAAGGTGAAGTGAGAGCAGGCGTGATACTTCGGCCATCGCCGAGAGAACGGCGTCCCGTCGGTCGACAAGATGCTGGAGGCGGTTCAGTTCGTTCTGAAGCTCGTCTGAAGATGATAGCATAGCTTGGTTCCTCGGATGATGCGTTTATGCGCTCCCCCGTTGGAGCGTGAAGATCGTGGCCTCGGGCGGGCAACCGAGCCGTAAAGGGAGCCCGCCTAGCCCGCGACTGACATAGAGTTGCGTCTCGTTGACGTGAAAATGGCCGCTTGCATAGTGCCAGCCAAAGCGGGGCAGGCAGAATGAGCCTAAGCCTGGCAGGCGCATATGCCCCCCATGCGTGTGCCCCGAAAGCTGGACATCGATCCGTTGCCCCCTGATGATGTAATCAAGTGCGTCGGGACAGTGGGCCAGGAGGAGCCGGACGCTCTGTGGAGGGGCGTGCTGCAGGGTGACCTCGATATCGGGCACGCCGTCCCACATATCATCAAGCCCGGCCACGACCAGGGTCTCTTTCCCGATTGTAACCGGACGATGCTCGTTGATCAACATCTCGATGTCGAGATCGGTCAGGGTCTGCTTGATCTCGGGCACGCCTTCCCAGTAGTCATGGTTGCCAGGCACCGCGAAACGGCCCAGGGGTGCCCTGGGCAAGCCCTCGAGCACAAAAGGGAGTTCGGCAATGGCGTGTTCGTAGCTTACG
This sequence comes from Candidatus Chloroploca mongolica, assembly GCF_004762035.2. Taxonomy (GTDB): domain Bacteria; phylum Chloroflexota; class Chloroflexia; order Chloroflexales; family Chloroflexaceae; genus Chloroploca; species Chloroploca mongolica. The sequence goes on from NZ_SIJK02000020.1 coordinate 73,374, forward strand.
AAATCACCAGTAAAGACGAGCATATCGGGCTCTTCGGCGGCCATCTGGTGGACGGCCCAGCGGCTATTTTCGGTCGTATACCGTAGGCCCAGGTGCATGTCGCTGATTTGGCCGATCCGGAGGCCGTCAAGCGCCAGGGGAAGTCTGGGCAGGTTCAGGGTGATGCGTTCAAGCCGCGGGCTGCGTGGCTCGTACAAGGTAGCATACGCCAGACTGGTTGCGCCGATGCTTCCCAGCAAGGCGGTGGTTTTCAGGCGACCGGTTGCTAGCGCGGCGGTGGTTAGTACGCCACCTGCGACTGTTGCGCCGATCCAGCGACGGGAATAGCGGATCTTGCCCGGGCTTGGGTCAAAGCGTCGCCCCTTATGGCGGGGTTTTTGTGCAGTATGTGTCATCGTTTTCCTGGGGCCTGCGGCCCCATGTGCTGTATATTCAGGGCTGAGGCCCTACAACCTATGTTTGTGCTGGCGAAAACGGCCTGCTTCGCTGGCCGTTTTCGTCAGCACAAACGAGATTCCTGGGGGGTCTGTAGCCCCCAATCCCCATAAAAGGCTCTGTTGTAAGTATACTCGAAATAGATGACAACTCGGTGAAAAGCTGCGGTACAATAGATCATATGCCAGACTTTTCATCTACTGCCGTTGCCGATCCGGTTGCCTTCGATGAGCGCCTGCGCCTGGTGCCCGACGCCCCCGGGGTCTATCTCTGGAAGGATGCCCAGGGCCAGTTGATCTATGTCGGCAAAAGCAAACGGCTCCGTGATCGGATGCGATCCTATTTTGGGGCACCCCGTGGGTTGAGTGCCAAAACACGGCGGATGGTGAGCCATATCGCCGATTTCGAGATCATTGTGACGCAGAGTGAGCTTGAGGCGTTGCTCCTTGAAATGAATCTGATCAAGCAGCATCGCCCGCGTTACAATATTTTGCTCAAGGACGATAAGTCCTATCCCTATATCAAGGTGACGTTGCAAGATACCTGGCCGCGGGTCTTTTCGACGCGTCGGGTGCTTGATGATGGGGCGCGCTATTTTGGCCCCTATGCAAGCGCTGGCTCGGTGCGCAAGACGCTCGATCTGCTCAATCGGCTCTTTGCCTTTCGCCCTTCCTTCGAGTGCAAGGATGATAAGTTCAAGCACTATCGCAAGTTGGGCCGCCCCTGTCTCTACCACCAGATGAAACGCTGCCTCGGCCCATGTGTGCCGGGTCTGGTCACTGAGGCCGAATATCGCGCTACGATCGAGGCGGTCTGCCGTTTTCTTGAAGGCAAGACTGATCAGGTTGTGCGCGATCTACGTCGCCAGATGGAGCAGGCGAGCGATGCGTTGGAGTTTGAGCGGGCCGCCTATCTGCGCGATCGGTTGCAGGCGATTGAGAAGATTTCAGAGCGCCAGCAGGTGCTGCGTACGGTTGATGAAGACCAGGATGTCATTGCCTTTGCCCGCGAAGATGGCAGCGCCGTTGTGCAGGTGCTCTTTATTCGTGGGGGCAAACTGGTCAATGCCGAGCCCTTCACGCTGCAGGGTACCGACGACGAGACTGATGCGGATCTTCTTGCGTCGTTTATTACGCAGTTTTACGATCACGCGCCCAACGTTCCGCCGACTCTGCTGCTTGCCGATCATATTGAAGAGCCGATGATCATTGCGTCGTGGCTCGAGCAGAAGGCCGGTCATCGGGTCGAGTTGAGTGTGCCGCGTCGTGGTGAAAAGAAGCAGTTGATGGAACTGGCGGCCAAAAATGCCCACCAGAAGCTCGAAGAGGTGCGTCAGCAGTGGCTTAATAGCGAACAGCGGGCGGTGGCTGGCCTCAGTGCGCTACGTGATCTGCTCGATCTCGCCACGCTTCCGCAGCGCATCGAGTGCTACGATGTCTCGCATACGCAGGGCCAGAACTCGGTTGCCAGCATGGTTGTCTTTGAACGCGGCGAGCCGCGCCCGTCGGCCTATCGGCGTTTCAAGATCAAGACGGTGGTCGGGGCGAATGATGTCGCTTCGCTGCACGAGGTGCTGGTGCGTCGCTTCAAGCGTGCCGCTGAAGCGCTCTCCAGCGAAGAGTCCGCGCCCAACGACGAAGTTCAGCTTGTCCAGGCTGATCTTTTTGGGGGAGCGAGCACCGGCGCAGGCGACCCCGATGATGCTGCGGACAGTGTGGCTGCACCCGGGGCCAGCGATGCCGAGCGCGACGAAGCATTGGCGAAATGGGCTGACCTTCCCGACCTGCTGCTGGTTGATGGCGGGCGCGGCCAGGTCAATGCGGCCCTTGATGCGCTCAAGGGGCTTGGCTTTGAACGCATCCCGATTGTCGGCATCGCCAAAGGTCCTGACCGCAATCGGTTTGATCTGGTGCTTCCCCATCAGCCCGAGGTCATTGTGCTTGAGCGCAATAGCCCTGTGCTTGGCCTGGTGCAGCGCATTGATGAAGAGGCGCACCGGTTTGCAATTACGTACCATCGCAAAGTGCGGAGCAAAGCAAGCCTCAGTTCATCGCTCGATACGATCCCCGGCATTGGCCCAAAACGCAAAAAAGCCCTGATCAAAGCGTTTGGCTCGCTGGACGGCATCCGCAAGGCTAGCGTCGAAGAACTGGCGGCTGTGCCGGGGATGAACCGCAAAGCCGCTGAAGAGTTGAAGGGGATGTTGTAGCCTTTGGGGATTCTGCGGCTGCCCCGCCTCAGCGGGGCGTGTTACGCCCACGACGACCGGATGGCCGAAGCACCGCGCTCATGGCCGTGCCATGCACGGCTATGGGCGCGGTGCTTCGGCCTTACGAGGGGCCGGTGACGCCATCGAGCGGCGGAGCAGCACCAGGGCAGGGAGGCGATGGCGGTCGCGGGTATCCAGGCCGTTCCGGCTGGACGTGGGGGTGAAAGCCTTGAGTGGTGCGGGCCATACTGTGTTGGGCGCAGGCTGGCCCAGTGGCCCTGGGTGCCCAACACGCTAGCTGAGGCCCGCCAAAAGGGCAGGATCGACGTTGCCGCCGCTGATGATGACGCCGATGCGCTGACATGTCGGGGGCAGCAAGCCCGTCATGACTGCGGCGAGACCGACGGCGCCCGTTGGTTCAACGACCAGCTTCATCCGCATCAGCAAAAAGAGCATTGTTTCCAGCACGGCTGTATCAGGTACAACCAGAATTTGTTCGACATAATGCCGAATGATCGGAAACGTGAGTTGCCCAGGAGCGGTCGTGCGGATGCCATCAGCAATGGTCGTCGGTGGGTCAATCGTCACCCGTTCACCGCACGCGAGCGAGCGCCGCACATCGTCGGCCCCTTCGGTCTCGACGCCAAAGATCCTGATTGTCGCATTGTGGGCTTTGGCGGCGATGGTGCAGCCACTGATCAGACCGCCGCCACCAACGGGCATCACCAGTGTGTCAAGGTCGGGTATCTGGGCGAGTAATTCGCGTGCAGCGGTACCTTGACCGGCCATAATATGCGGATGGTCATAAGGTGGGATCAGGGTGAGGCCACGCTGCTCGGCAAGGGTACGTGCAAAAGCCTCGCGGTCGGTTGTCGCTCGTTGATAGATCACCACCTCGGCCCCATATTCACGAGTGGCTGCGAGTTTGACGGGTGGCGCATCGTCGGGCATACAGATGACGGCGGGCACACCGGCGAGTCTGGCGGCGAGCGCGACACCCTGCGCATGATTGCCGCTGCTAAACGCGATCACGCCCCGTTGCCGTTCGTGCGCGCTCAACCGACTAATGGCATTGTAGGCACCGCGAAACTTGAACGCCCCACCACGCTGAAATTGTTCGCACTTGAGAAAGACGGAGTGGCCTGTCAACGCATCAAGCGTACGACTCGTCATAACAGGGGTCATGTGGGCCACCCCGTGCAGCTGTATGGCGGCCTGTTCTATATCAGCGAGGGTGATGGCAAACATCAGAAAACCAGTCGCTTACTGCGGAGTGCAATGCTCTGCAGCAGGCCAATCGAGATGAGCGTAATGATCATAAAACTACCGCCGTGCGAGACGAGGGGCAAGGGCAGACCGGTGACGGGCAAAAGACTCATATTCATGCCAAGATTGATCACCAGATGACAAAAGAGCATACCAAAGATCCCAAGGGCCATCAGGCGACCGAAGGTATCACGGGCCTGGTTGGCGATCGCGAGCGCCTGCCAGAGCAGGATAGCCTGGAACGTAATCAGCACGACTCCACCGAAAAAGCCCATCTCTTCACCAATGACAGCAAAGATGAAATCGGTATGTTGTACGGGAACATAATTACCTTGACTGAAGAGTCCATTCGTCAAACCGGCCCCAAACAAGCCCCCCTGCGTGAGCGCATTCATTGCCTGCACAACATTATAGCTATCATTGAAATCAACTTGTGACGGATCGTTCAGCAGATAATAAAAGGTGAGCAGGCGACGTTTCTGATAGTCATCAAGGAACGCATCAGATTGCCAACCGATGTAGACAAGGGGCAGCGTAATCAGCGTGAGCGTCAGGATCTGTTGCCAGCGGATACCTGATCCCCAGGCTATCATGACCCAGATCGAGGCGAGCACAATTGCCCCCCCGAGATCAGGTTGCACGAGTACCAACAACCCGAGCAGCCCTGCAAGCACCAACCCCCCGAGCTGCACAAGCCATCGGTCATTGATCTGTTCAAAGCGTTGCCAATAGGCGGCAAGCACAATGATCAGCGCGAGTTTGGCGAGTTCAGTTGGCTGAAACGTACGGGCACCAACTTCAATCCAACTGCGTGCACCTTCACTGGTACGACCAATAAAGAGAACCAGGATCAGCAAGAAGACTCCGATCAGATAGATCGGACGTGCCAGACTCGAGAGCAACTGATAATCAAAGAACGTAAACGCGACCATCAAGGCGAGCCCAAGGCCCATATTGATCAAATGATCGGGATAGATGATATGCAACGGCACCCCTGTGCCGGTAACCGCCGTGAGGGTAGCGCTATAGACCGCCAGTGCGCCGAGCACCAGCAAAACAATCACACAGACCAGCAACGGCCAGTTATACTGACGCCAACGACGTATTTCCATACACTCACAACGTAACGATGCAAGCCATCTCAGGAGGCCATTGGGCGCTCCATCGCGTCAGCGATGCGGGCGACCTGTTCCATCATGGCGACAAAACGATCAGGTACCAGCGACTGTTGCCCATCACAGAGGGCAAAGGCTGGATTATGATGCACTTCAACAATCAACCCATCGGCCCCGGCGGCAATGGCCGCCCGCGCCATTGGCAGCACCTGATCCCAGCGTCCACTCGCGTGGGAAGGATCAACAATGACCGGCAAATGCGAGAGTTGCTTGATCATCGGCACTGCACCAAGGTCGAGGGTAAACCGGAGCGTATCATCAAAGGTACGGATCCCGCGCTCACAGAGCACGACATCGGCATTGCCTTCATGGAGCACATACTCGGCGGCGAGCAACAGATCTTTCACGGTTGCGGCAAAGCCTCGTTTGAGCAACACCGGGCGACCCGAGCGTCCGACGGCGCGGAGCAGCGGATAATTCTGCATATTGCGTGCCCCGATCTGCAGCATATCGGCATACTCACAGACCATAGGGAGCGTCTCGACATCCATCACCTCGGTAACGACGGGCATTCCGGTCGCCTCACGTGCCTCAGCGAGAATACGCAACCCCTCTTCGCCGAGCCCGTGGAAGGCATAGGGTGACGTACGTGGCTTGAAGGCACCGCCGCGGAGCATGGTTGCGCCGGCCTCACGGACAGCGTGGGCAATGGTCAGCGTCTGTTCACGGGTCTCGACGGTACAGGGGCCAGCGATGACGGTCACAGCGGGGCCGCCAAAAACAACCGGGCCGACCTGGACAAGGGTATCGCCTTCGTGAAACTCACGACTGACCAGTTTATAGGGTGATGTTACGCGAATAAGCTGAGCGACCCCGGGCATACGCTGGAGTCGGGTTGCCTGTTCAACCGGGCCACGATTGCCGGTGATGCCGATAGCGGTACGGGTTGGACCGGGCATTGGATGGGGGACATAGCCCATTGCCCGAATTTCAGCACAGACCGCCTCGATCTTGGTTGCATCGGCATGGGCTTCCATAACCACGAGCATACGATTTCTCTTTTGCAGCAGCGCGGTTTGCGCGAGAACTACCTCCGCAAACCACGCTTCTTGACGGGCAAAAAAGCCAGGGCAGTTCGCTTTTTGGCCCGCCCAAGCTTATTCGTGAATCCAGATATGGATGGCGCGCTCCCATTGACCTATGAGTTCTTCAGATTTGAAGAAGATCTCTGTTTCGCGCTCACCGTTTTCGGGCGAGTCAGAGGCGTGGATAAGGTTACGCCCGATTTCGAGGCCAAAATCACCGCGGATCGTACCCGGGGCCGCTTTGGCCGGATTGGTTGCGCCGACCATGGCCCGCACCAGTTCGACGGTACCGGCTTTGCCTGTGACGACGAGCACCAGGACTGGTGCTGAGGTGATATAGCTGATGAGGCCGCTAAAAAAGCTTTTGCCTTCGTGCTCAGCATAGTGCTGGTAAGCCATATCTTTCGTCATCTGAATCAGCTTGAGCCCCTGAAAGCGCAGCCCACGTTGCTCGAGGCGTGAAAGGATTGGCCCGATCAACCCACGTTGGACTGCATCAGGCTTGAGAATAATTAATGCACGTTCCATAAGCTCCTCATTCTGTGTAGCAAGAATAACCGAGACCAGTATACCACACCCACAACAGGCGGGATAAATCTCCCTGCCTGTTGTGGGTATAATATCACGTCGCGGTGCGCCCAAAAGCCAGCTATGCTGGCTTTTGGGCGCACCGCAGGATTGCATTGGAGGGCGATAGCTTTTAGATCGGCACTGCTTCGCTGATGCGCTTGGCTGCCCGGCGCATCTCCATTTTCACGAGGCCGAGATTGACGGTACGCTGGGTAATGACGACCAGGATCAGTTCTTTGGCTTCAAGAAGCAGAATCGAGCCATCTTTGGCATCGATGATCGAGTCGATCAGCGTGCCGATGCCGATACGTTTGGTTGCTTTGTCAATCTCACCAAAGACGGCGGCCGACATGGCCCCAAGAATTTCGGCATCCTCTTCGTCGAGCAGGGTGCTCGAGACGACAAGCCCATCTTTGCCAACCAGGAGGCTTCCAATGACCCCTTCAACGCGTAGTAGGTCTTCAACGATGCGGCGCATACCTTGACCTCTCGTAAACTTATGTTGACCAAACATGTCTGTGTTCTAGACAGGCGGCCTGATAGTGGATCCTGTTCATCGGGTGAACGTGGCGCCATACGCTTGCATGGCTTCGGTATACCGGCCCTGTTTGGAGTAGGCATCGCCCAGCAAGCGGGTCAACGGTTGTTTGATCGCCGGTTCTTCGACGCTTCCCATCAAGGTTTCGAGTTCAGATACGATCTGTTCGAGGCCTTGCCCGGCGCGAACAACGCGCTTGAAGGCCCGGGTCATGATGTCTGGCCGGTTCGTTTGTGCGCAGAGATGACCGATTGCCATTGCCAGGCCGTAGTTGTCTGGTTCTTCGTCGAGTTGCCCAAGATAATCATCGAGCAAGGTATCACCAGTTGGCACAAAGCCAGCAAATTCGGCGGCGGTAGCCATGGCTGCCGTTGCTTCGGCTTGCCGGAAGCGCCGAGGTTGCCGCTCTTCCTCGCGGTAGCGCCGTGTAGCTGCTTCCCGTCGCGCATACCGTTCTTCATCACGACTCAGTTGAGGCGACGCAGCTGGCACGGTAGGCGTGATGCTCGCCGGCCGTGGCGGCGGGGGTGGCTCGGCAAAGCGTTCGCTCATCGGTGGCAAGACGACACGCGCCGGTGTGAGTGGTTCGGCTTCCTCTGCCGAGGCGTCCCAGATATCATCCAGGTTGTCGAGTGGCTCGGGCTCAAAGTCAGGATCAGCCGGATGCGCCTCGGTCGCTGGCTCTTCAATTCGCGGCTCGGTGCGAGCGGTGACGCGCTCAACCGGGGTTGCTTCGGCCAGATCAAAGTCGAATTCGTCGTCGTCAATAGCCTCGGTTGAGGCTGGCTCGTCTTCGCTTGTCGCATCAACCGGCGGGGCTGATGCATCCTGATCAGTGGGGTCACCCAGGATGCCTGCTTCCTCGACACTTGCTTCGAGCATGGCGATCTCATCGGGAGAGAGACCAAGATCGGTGAGCGAGAAGGGTTCCAGTTCGGCTTTCGGCTCGCCTGTTGGCGACATAGTCGACCCTAGTTCCTCGGTTTCCTCAATGAGATCGGCCTCGAAGAGTGCGATCTCATCGGGGGTGAGGCCCAGGTCAGCGAGTGAGAAGGGGGTCAGATCGACGTCTTCACCCGCTGGTGCGCCTAGTGCCGCGGCTTCTGGTTGATCGAGACTAGCGAGCCCGAGGGCGGCAAGTTCGTCATCGCTCAAGCCGAGCTCGTTGAGCGAGAATGGTTCAAGCTCGGTGGAAGAGGGTTGGCTTGCGGCTAACCCGGCTTCGGCGTCAAAGATCTCTCCGATGGCTTCAAGTTCTTCGCTCTCGGCTTCACCTTCGAGGTCAATGATCTCATCGCCATCACGAATCTGGATGCCAGCGTGATGGAGTGACCACGCCATCTGTTCGATCTGGTCGGCTTCGGTTTCAGGATCAGAGACCATGCTGATAATATCGGTCAGATCCACATAGCCTTGTTGCTGACCCAGGGTTGTCAGGTGCCCCAGGGCCGCCTCTGGGTCGTCGGCGATCTTGAGCGACGGTCTTTCGCCTGTTATTGACTCGAGGTTGCCAAGGTCAAGACCGGCAAGTTCTTCGCTGGTTACGCCCAGTTTCCGTTCTTCGGTATCGGGGGCAAACGCATCAAGATCACCTAGATCAAGATCATCCAGCGAGAAGGGTTGCACATCGCTACTGATGCCGTCGTCGTCGTGCTCGAGCGTGCGTGGTTCACCTGTCTCAAGCTCAAATTCATCAAATGAGAAGGGTTGGACATCGCCCTCAAATATGTCGTTGAATTCAGTATCGCCATCTATAGATAACTCAGGTGCTGCTTGATCTGTCTCAAGCATCTCTGGCGTTACCTCTTCTGGTGCGATGGGCGGTTCAACCTGGGGGCTAAACGGGATTAATTCTGGTTCTTCACCGCGTGACCACCCAGGCACGATCGTCTCACCAGTGACGGGCAGATTGAACTGTTCCTGATCTGCTGCTTCGAGCGCGGCAATTTCTTCGGGTGAGAGGCCCAGATCGGCGAGCGAGAAGGGCGTCAGATCAAC
>NZ_SIJK02000020.1:82689-103303 GCF_004762035.2 Candidatus Chloroploca mongolica
TTGACGTCGTCGTCGGTGATGGGGGCTTCTGCTTCGACCGGAATGGCGGCTTCGAGTTGGGCGATTTCGTCGTCGCTGAGGCCGAGGTCATCGAGCGAGAAGGGGGTCAGATTGACGTCGTCCTCGTCGGTGGTGGGTGCGACCTCTTCGACCGGGACAGCGGCTTCGAGTTGGGCGATTTCGTCCGCAGTGAAACCGAGGTCATCGAGCGAGAAGGGGGTCAGATTGACGTCGTCCTCGTCGGTGGTGGGTGCGACCTCTTCGACCGGGACAGCGGCTTCGAGTTGGGCGATTTCGTCCGCAGTGAAACCGAGGTCATCGAGCGAGAAGGGGGTCAGATTGACGTCGTCGTCGGTGATGGGGGCGGCATGCTCCACAGGCGCAACATCTTCAGTAAACGCAAAAGCGGATGTGGAAGGCTCAGCATCAGAAGGAGCAACAGACTCAGCCAGAGGAGGCTGCTCATCAAAACTGAACGGCGTCACCCCACTCTCTTCAGCGAAAGCGGTCTCCTCTTCAACGCCGGCCTCCATTGCCAGGAGACTAGCGAGGAAATCATCTTCATCATCAAAATCGCTCACAGGAGAGGATGGGGGCAGTTCAGGCAGCACCTCATCAGCGGTCACGACCGGCTCTACTGGGGGAGCGGCCTGCGCGAAGACGGCGTCTGGTTCTTCCCCGAGCGGGGCAGCGGGCGTCTCTTCGGCCTGGGTGCGTCGAGCCAACCAAACAGCCTCGTCCCATGCGGGCACGACAAGTTCTGGACCAACGATACCAGGCATCGGATCAAAGAGCGCATGGGCGACCAGTTCATAGGGATCGAGGGCCTGAGCGCGGTGCCAGTAGGCTTCACCGGCGGGATCGCCGCCAGCGAGGAGGATATAACCAAGGAGCAGATTCGCCTTGAGCACCTCGGGGCGCTGGGCGAGGATCTCCTCACACAACTCGACCACAGCCTCTTCCTGCCCATCGCGCCAGAGAGCCTCAGCGAGGCCAACGCGGGCATCAAAGCGCTCGGGATGCTCCTCAATCACGCCACGGAACTCTTGAATCGCCTGGGGGAGCATATGGCCCTTGGCATAGAGGCGTGCGAGCCCGGGGCGGCTCAAGCGGAGGGTTGCGCCCTCGGCCCCCCAGAGATCGGTATAGAGGCGAAGCAACTGCCCGCGCAATTCGGGCATATCGGGCCGAATCTCGAGGGCCTGTTCAAACTCAGCGATCGCGTGTTCAATTTTCCCCTGGCGTTCAAACGTAATCCCGAGGCCAACGTGAGCGGGAATGCTCTCGGGATCAACAAAGAGCACGCGGCTAAAGGCAGCCTCGGCCTGATCGAACTGACGTCCAGCGAGATAGGCCTCACCAAGAACCCGGTGAGCTTCAAGATTTTCAGGAAAGTGGTCAAGGATCTGCTGAGCCACACCAATCGCCTGATCGACCTGATTGGCCTCAAGATAGTTGCGGGCCTGATCATATGCGGCTTGCAGGCTCATCGTAGCCATGCGAACGCCTCCTGCTATACTTTGCAGAGCGGTGGGGGAGGAAACATCATGAAGGTGAGCAGGGTACAACACCAGCTATCAGCATACTACCCCGCCTTTAATGCGTAAAGTATATGCTGAATACAAGGCTGATGTCAAGGGGAAGCGAGCGTACGCCAAAAGACAGCGGCCATGAAGATACGACCGAGGGACGTGAGCAGAAAGAGGAACGCGAGTCCGGTCACCGTAACCATCCCGAGGCTGAGATGGATCTGGGCAAACCAGAGCGCGAGGGTTCCGCCGAAGAGGCCAGCGATCAAGGTTCCGAAGCCAGTCACGGCCCCATAGCCAGCGATAGCGGAACCGCGATGGGCGGCGGGAGCGCGTTCCATCAAGACATTGGACAGCCCCTGGGTCAGGCCGGGCCAGAAGACACCGGTAAAGATCGCGGCGAGCCAGATTGGGAAGAGATTCGTGGGGGTGGCGACGACCCAGGCGAGGGGCAGGGGCACCGTACCGAGGATACACCCAACGAGCACCAACCGCGAGCCAAGGGTATCCTGCAGACGTCCAACGAGTGGATTAAAGACGAGTGAAACCGCACTCGTAACAATCACTGTGAGGCTCAGGGTCGAAAAACTGATCCCAAGGACGGTCAAGCCATAGGCAAAGAAAAAGGGCGAGGCAATACCCGTCACGAGCGCCCAGCCGACATTAGCCATGACAAACGAGCGAAACGAAGGTTCCTGAAAGGGGGCAATGAACATTTTGCTGAGGCGCATCTGCGGTTTGGGTTGGACGGGTGGTTCAGCCTGGCGATGGATCAGCAGGGCTGCACCGATAGCTGCGAGCACAGCAACCGCAAAAATAAGCGCATAGCCTGTTGCCTCGCGGCCTTGAAGGCGAAAATGGTCAATTGTAAGACCAGCCAGGAACGTGGCAATCATGGCCGACAGCGTCGCCACGGTATTACGGATCCCAAAGTAACTGCCACGGCGACGAGGGGGCACAAGATCGCTCATCCAGCTCAGCCAGGCATTACCGGCGATACCATTGGCGGCATAGGAACAGGCCAGCAAGGCAAAAAAGGTCAACAAGCGTGTATCTTCGGTGAGCGCGAGGAAGGGCAAGGTGAGGAGTGCGGCCCAGATCAAACGACCGACGAGGGTACCGGCCAGCACCAGGCGGCGGCGATGCCCAAAACGATCTTCGAGATAGGCTGCGACAAACTGGGTCAACTGCCCAATGAACGGGAGCGCACCGAGGATACCGATGTGCAAGCTATTGGCGCCCAGCAACACGGCAAACCCGGTCAAAAAGACACTGCCACCGATGGCCCCGGTGATGGCAAGATGGACATTAGCGACCGCACCTTCAATGGTTGAAAGGCGCAGGGCCTGCCGCACTTCGGCCTGCGTGAGGCTTGATGGTGGTGACTCAACGCCAATGAGAGCCTGTTCAGGCTCGTAAGGGGCCGCAGCGAGGTTGTCGTGCGGCCTCGCGGCGTGTTCTTCCCGATGCAGCGGTGGCAGCTCGGTTGGCGCATTGGTCAATGGCGGCAAGGCAACCGAAGGATCGATCGGCGGCTCGTCGGTGAGGAGATTAGCCTGAAGTGCTGGCTCGACATTGAGGGCATCAGAGGGAAGCGGAGCGGGACAAGATCCCGTTGCAAGCGAGCTCATAGGTAGAAATCCCCGAATCAAATGGCAACGAAGAAGTAACAGTTTCGGCTTGGGAGCAGTTTTGCCGCTGCGGGCGTGGACGACGCGTATGTGGGGGGGCGGGTCACCCGCGCTCCCGGGCCACGAAGTACCGGGAAACCTCGTTTTTATCGGAGTGCCGCCTTCAGTCGGCTGAGTCCGCCTTAGGCCGACTGATGGTTTTTAAGCATTACATCAGGGAGTGCCAACTTCAGTCGGCTGAGCCGGAAGCCGACTGAAGGCGGCACTCCCATAGACCCGATGTGTTATTGAATATTCATACGTCGGCACTACAACGGTCACATTCAAAGGCGCTTTCTGAAACCATGTCTAAGCAACACAACCCGCCTGAGACCTCGCAGGTCTTCAAGACTTGTGAGGTCTGACGGGCATTCAACGGCACATGGCATGAACCCATCACTTCTATGGTAATACATGGGTGAGCGGTGTCAACTGTCTAAAGACTGAGATCGGGCTGAGGAGGCGCTATGTTATAATCCTTGCGCACATACCTACCCGATTAGGGAAGAGGAGCGCGGCATGAATTTTATCGATCTGGTACTGATTCTTCTCTTCATCGGAGCGATTGCGGCTGGTTTTTTTCAAGGCATGATTCGTCTCCTCATCGTCATTGTCTCGCTCTATCTTGCCATTGTGCTCGCCAGCCTCTATTATGCTCCGCTGGGAGAATTTTTTGTGCGCAGCTTTGGGAGTGAGCGTTTTGTTGCTCAGTACATTGGTTTCACGATCGTCTTGATGCTCGCCTTTATCTTTCTCACGGCGGCCGGGATCTACACCTTTCGGTATGCCCAACTACCGGGAAGCCTGGAATACCTGGATCGTGTCATTGGCACGTTGCTTGGCATGTTTTTTGGCGTCATTCTGATCGGGATTTTATCGATTCTGATGTGGAATCTGATGATTGCGCGGGGCGGGCAAAATATCGGCCTGCCCCTCTTTAGCATGCTTGGGAACAGCATCGCCAACTCATTTGTCTTGCGCTATTTTGCGACCGTGTTGTTGCCATTGGCGTACAACTATATTGACCCCATTCTGCCTGAAGCGGCGAATTTACTGTTCATCGTCAGGTAAAGGTTGCTGGTGCGCTCATACGCCCACCAGCAACGCTGGTGGGCGTATGAGCGCCATCGCATGCGCATGGGTGCTCTTTACCCCTGGGCGTCAACCGCGGCAAAAGCGGCGAGGTTGACGATATCGCGCACCTCATCGTCGGGGAGCAAAATATGCACCGAGCGTTTCATGCCCATCAAGATCGGACCAATCGCCTCGGCCTCACCAAGGCGCTGGGTCAACTGATAGGCAGTATTGGCGGCATCGAGATTGGGAAAGATGAGCACATTCGCCTTCTTGACGCGACTGAAGGGATAGAGTTGCTCAGTAATCTCGGGGACGAGGGCCGAATTGACCTGCATTTCGCCATCGACAGCGAGATCGGGGCGGCGTTCTTGCAGAATGCGGGCAGCCTCGGCCATCCGTTGCGGGCTTTCTTCCTGGGGGGCGCTGCCAAAATTAGCAAACGAGAGCATCGCGATGCGTGGATTGATGCCAAAGCGGGTGGCGACTCCGGCGGCAAGTTCGGCAATATTGGCAAGTTCTTCGGCCGAGGGTGTGACATTGATCGCGGTATCGGCGAAGAAGACGACGCGGTCGTGGACGATCATCATCTCGCAGCCTGCGGCGCGTCGGACACCGGGGCGGGTGCCAATCACCTGGAGGGCGGGGCGCAAGGCTTCAATATAGTTCGAGGTGAGGCCAGAGAGGAAGGCATCGGCTTCACCGCATGCAAGCATCAGCAGGCCGTGATAGTTGGCCCGCATCGCCAGTTGACGGGCCTCGATATGGGTCAACCCCCGGCGTTTCCGCCGCTCGAAGAGCACCTCGGCATAGTGTTCGAGGCGTGGTGACTCACGCGGGTTATAGACTTCGGGCTGATAATCAAGGCCAAGGCGCTGGATATTATTGGCAATGACCTCGGGCCGTCCTAGCAAGATGGGCATACCAAGGCCCTGGGACTGGATAGCAGCGGCAGCACGAATAATGCGATCCTCCTCACCCTCGGCGAAGACCATGCGTTTCGGATTGCTCCGGGCCTTATTAAAGATTGAGCGCATCAACGTCCAGCCCTTGCCGAGACGGCTTTCGAGGGCATCGCGGTAGCTCGCGAGATCGACGTGACGGCGAGCCACGCCTTCTTCCATCGCCGCCTCGGCAATCGCCGGGGGAACCCAGAGCAAGACACGGGGGTCAACGGGTTTGGGCAGGATATACTCTGGCCCAAACCGCAGACTATCGAGGTGATACGACTTGAGCACCGAGTCGGGGACATCCTCGTGAGCGAGGGCTGCGAGGGCGTGGGCGGCAGCGAGCTTCATCTTATCGGTAATGCGTCGGGCGCCCACATCGAGTGCGCCGCGGAAGATGAAGGGGAAGCCGAGCACATTGTTGACCTGATTGGGATAATCGCTGCGCCCGGTGGCGACAATCGCATCAGGCCGGGCGGCTCTGGCCTCGGGATAGGGGATCTCGGGGTCGGGATTGGCGAGGGCAAAGATGATCGGTTGCGGCGCCATGCCCTGAAGCATTTCACCGGTAACGGTATTGGCAGCTGAGAGGCCGAGAAAGACATCGGCCCCTACGAGGGCATCGGCCAGCGTCCGTGCCGTTGTCTCCTGAACAAAGCGAGCCTTGAAGGGGTCGATGGTTCCGGGGCGACCGGCGTAGATCACGCCCTTGGTATCACAGAGGGTAATATTGCCACGGGTCAACCCAGCGAGCACAAGCAACTCGGCGCAGGCAATGCCAGCGGCGCCGGCCCCAGCAATGACGAGGCGAGTTGCGGCCATGGTGCGACCGGTCAACTCGAGGGCATTGATCAGGCCTGCGGTGGCGATAATCGCGGTACCGTGCTGATCATCGTGGAAGACCGGGATATCGAGGAGTTCGCTGAGGCGTTGTTCGATATAAAAACATTCGGGAGCCTTGATATCTTCAAGGTTGATCCCGCCAAAGGTTGGGGCCATGGCCTGGACAACCTGAATAATCTGGTCAGGATCAGTGAGGTCAAGCTCAATATCAAAGACGTCAATATCGGCAAAACGTTTGAAGAGCAGCGCCTTGCCTTCCATCACAGGCTTGCTGGCCAGGGCGCCACGATTGCCCAGGCCCAAGACTGCGGTGCCATTCGTGATCACGGCCACAAGATTGCCTTTGGCGGTATACTCGTAGGCGAGTTGTGGATCATTGGCAATTTCGAGGACGGGAATAGCAACGCCTGGCGTATAGGCCAGGCTCAAATCGTACTGGGTTAAACTTGGTTTGGTTGGGACGACGGCGATTTTGCCTTTGCGTCCTTCAGAGTGATAACGCAGCACTGAATCACGCGAAATATCCATAGAGGGCTCCTGATCCTGATCATTGGCACATACGCGTGGTAGTGTACCACGCATTGGCGAGGCAAAAAAATGCAGGACAAGCATGGCTTGCCCCGCATTGTGTGCGGTCGATGGGGAATTATACAGCGGTCAGGAGCTACGCATACTCTTCTTCAAACTCACGCCAGCGCAACGCACCGATGCCTACTGTACCTGCCGTTGCCCGTTCCTGGAGCATATGCACCAGGTTGAGATCTTCGGCCTCGCGGAGGGAGTGCAACACTTCGCGCCACAAATCAGGGCTCAACACGACCGAGGTAATGTTGTTGCGGGAGTCAACAGTAAACTGCACGTTGCGGGCGAGTTCTTCCGTTGTCATGAGGGCTACCTCCATGGTAGAGAATATGGGACGGCGCCTGGTAAAAGTGAAGACGGGTCGGGCTATGATGCAGGCTGTGATTATATGGTGCGCCGCTGTTTCTCATTGTAGATGGTTGAGATACAAAGAAGGTTCAAAGATTTGCGATCACGACAATTGGTGCTGATTGGCCTGATGTTTGTCGGTTTTATCAGTCTGGGCCTACCTGATGGTCTGTTGGGGGTCGCGTGGCCTTCAATTGCCGCCACCCAGGAGGTTGGGCTTGGGGCCCTGGGGTATCTGCTTGCGGCTGCTTCGGTGGGCTTTTTGACGGTAAGTATGTTGAGCGGTCGCATTCTGGCTCGGCTGGGGGTCGGGGTCTTATTGGCGGTGAGTTGCCTGGTGACGGCGCTGAGTCTGCTTGGCCTGGCACTTGCGCCAGCGTTCTGGATGCTCTTGCCGATGGCGATGTTACTGGGGGCGGGGGGCGGCGCGATTGATGCCGGGTTGAATACCTATGCGGCTGCCGCGACCAGCCCGCGGGTACTGGCCTGGTTGCATGCCTGTTATGGATTGGGGGCGGCGGCGGGGCCATTTTTGATGACGGGCTTGCTGGTGCGTAACCAACCCTGGCAGATCGGGTATCTGCTGGTGGGCGGCGGGCAACTGGTGCTGGCGCTGGCTTTTTTCTTGAGTCGCCAGCGCTGGGTTGCTGATGGGCCGGTCACGCACGAACACGCTGTGCGTAGCCCCGTCGCGTTACGTACCACTGCCAAGTTACCGACAGTCTGGTTGAGCATCCTGGTTTTTGCGCTGTACACCGGGCTAGAGGTGAGTGTTGGGCAATGGAGCTACACCCTTTTTAGCGTTGGGCGCGGGTTTGATCCAGCTAGTTCGGGGCAGTGGGTTGGTTTTTACTGGGCTGGCTTGACGCTCGGCCGGGTGGTCGCGGGCATCGTGGCCGGGCGTTTCAGCCAGACGACCTTGCTCTGGGCGGGGAGTCTGGGGGCCATGGTAGGTGCCGGTTTAATCGGCTTGCTCGCGGTGCCGTGGGCGGGCTTGACAGGCATGCTCTTGATGGGCTTTGCGCTCGCGCCGATCTTTCCTGCCCTGATCGCGACGACGGCGCAACGGGTTGGGAGCATGCATAGTGCGAATACGATCGGGTTTCAGATTGCCGGCGCTAATCTAGGCGCGGCGTTGCTGCCGTGGGGGATTGGCGTGCTGGCGGGGAACTATGGGGTTGGGCTCATTGGCCCGTTGCTGGTGGGCTTGGCGCTCATCTATCTGGTCGTTTTTGGGGTGGTGATGCGGAGCGGGAGTGGTGAGCGCCGTGTGGAAACGTCCGCGGGATAGGTCTGGTTATGCCACGGGATCGCTGATGGTTGGCGTGGGATGGGCCGGGGGTGCCTGGGCGATCTTCAAGACGGCTGTGGCGCGCTGGTCGCTGGCGGCCTCGGCTGCTCGCCTTCGTGGAAGCGACTGGTTGCCACATAGTAGCGTAACCAGGCTTCGATCGCTAGCTCGAGGTGGGGCACGGTGTCTCCCCTGGCGGCGTGATGCCAGGCCGCCCGGATATTCGCGAACTGGCGGCCCAGTTGCTGAACGGCATCACGTGGCGCGTGTCCAGCAAGCGCGTCCAGGTTTGTGTAAAGCAGTTTCAGGTAATAGCCACAATGCGCCATCCGTACATCGTCCTGTTCTGGGTCATTAGCGAGTTGTTCGTTGGCATAGTAACGTAGCATCTCGTGCAACTCGTAGTAGCCCTGATTATTGGTGCGCAACAGCGATTTGCCGAGGAACTGATCGAGGGTATAGCGCGACGTGCTGGCAACGCTACGTGCCGCTTCGGCGGTAAAGGGCCCCGCGAAGATCGCCAGGCGACGGTAGATGCGTTGCTCAAACGTATCAAGCAGTGCCCAGGAACGCTCGAACACAGCACGGAGGCTCTGGTGGCGGAGAGGGGCATCGTGGAGGGTGGATTGCAGGCGATCACGATCGTGTTCAAGGATGGCGGCAATGGTCGTGCAATTGAGCTGTGGGGTCAGGCCGGCGGCCAACTCGATGCCCAGGGGCAAGCCTTGGAGACTACGGCAGATCTGGCTGATGGCGAGCAGTTCTGAGGCCGGAATTGTGCCGGCATGCTCGAGGTGAGCGAGACGCAGGAAGAGTTGGATCGCGCTATAGGGTGGGGCAGCAAGGTCTGGATCGGCCTGTTCGGGTGGATAGTTCAGGCCTTCAACCTGGAGGCAGACCTCGGTACGCAAGTGCAAGCGTTCACGTGATGTCACAAGGAGTTGCACACCTGGGGCAGCCGCAAGGATCGCCTCGACCAGCGCGATGCCCTCGTCCCGAACGTGCTCGAAATTGTCGAGCACCATCAGCATCTCGCGCTTGGCCAAGAAATCCAGCAGATCCTCGCGAGGGTTGCGTTGCCCAGAGAGGGCCAGTTGGAGCGCCTCGGCGATGGCCTGGGCCAGATCGGCGCCGCTGGTGAGATTTGCGAGGGGCACAAAGCAGATGCCATCGCGCCAGGCGTAGTGCTGGTGGGCGGCCGTTGCCAGGGCGATGCGTGTCTTGCCAACGCCTCCTGGCCCAAGCAGCGTGACCAGGCGAAGGGGGGCAACAACCAGATATTGGTAAAGCAGACCAAGCTCATGTTCGCGTCCGACAAGGGGAAGGGTTACGGCAGGGAGGGAGGGCGGCCCACGCAGGCGCGCTATGCTGATGCGTGCATAGAGCGCATCAGTCTCGGGCATAGGCGCCAGCCCCATCCGTGCATGCAAGATCGTCTGGCAGGTCGTGTACTGTTCCAGGGCCGCCGTATACGCGCCTTGCTGGGCGAGCAAGTGCATCAGTTGGCGATGCGCCTGTTCGCGGCATGGATCAAGGGCAAGGAGCTTGCGGGTGGCCGTAATAGCCCTGGGCCAGGCACTGTGGCGGGTTGCCGTGGTGATCAGATCATCGAGGGCACCGAGCACCCGCCCGTGGTACCAGGTGCGCCGTTCGTAGAGCCATTCAGCAAAGGCGAGCTCGTGTTCGATCGCAACCCCGGCCATAAACTCGCCACGATAGAGCTGGATGGCCTGATCGAGCGTGTCAAGACGGGCTGGGTTGTCGAGATCATGAACCGTGCTGAGGAGTTGTTCAAACTGCTCGCTATCAAGTGTGACCAGGCCCTCGGGATCGAACGCCACACTCTTGCGATCGGCCTGGATATACCCGGCGGGGAGCACTTTTTGGAGACTATAGAGCGCCATGCGCAGATTGGCCTGGGCTCGCTCTTCGGCCATGTCGCCCCAGAAGAGCCCCGCGAGGGCGCGGCGCGAGTGCATGCCACGATGAGCAGCGAGATACCCCAGGAGTGCGAGTGATTTTTCGGGGGTAAAGAGGGCTGCCTTGCGTCCATCCACAACAAGTTGCATGGCACCGAGCAGAAAGAGCATAACGACATTTTAGCATGAGTCTTGCTTGCATTGACGTTGCGTTGACGGAACCTCCCTAAGATAGAATTATCCACTTTTTCTCGGTGTAACGCTTCATGCAAGGCATGCGTAGTGTGTGAAGTAGGTTTTTTGCTGCTTTGCGCCCTGGGAGCGAGGGCGTCCCGCCCTCGGGGGCGTTCGAGGGCGAGACGCCCTCGCTCCCAGGAATGTCGGAAAGCTTACGTTCCAGACTACTAATCAGAAGGAATATAACCTATGCGCTTGATTATGAGGTTGGCCCTTGCGAGTCTGTTCTTTTTCACGCTAGTCGGCAGCGTGCCGCTGGCACCACCTTCGGTTTCAGCGCAGCAGGGTGGCTCGATTCCGTTGCATCGTCCTGGGCAGCCTTCGAAGCTGACAAATCTCGAAGAGGTACTGGCCCAGAACCCTGGGCTTGATCCGCTTGCTGGCAGCGCAACGCTCCTTGATGCGGCCGACATTGTGTTGTTTTGGAATGGACCGACGCCAACAAGCACGACGCCGGATGATGTTGCCTACCACACCTTTTACGATGCGGCAGGCCCGGTCTTGCCGGTGACAAGTCCCTTAACGAATACGATCGACGCTGGATGGGCGATCACACCCACCGAGGCTTTGAGCCGTAATGTTGGCCCGGATGTTGGTCGTTTCCAGCGTAGCCCGATGGATGTGGTCACCTTCAACCTTGATGGCAACCTGCGCAGCAATGTTGTTGGTGCGTGGCCTGATCGTGAGCGCCGGGTGATCCTGTTTGTGCCCGAGTTGCAGGGGGGCGAGCAGGCTTTTACCTGGGAGCGAGCGTACACTGCTACGTCAGGCATTACACTGACGCGGTGGAGCGACGAGATGCGGCTGGCTGCGGGCGATCTTGATGCTGATCGTTCTGACGAAATTGCGCTGGCGTATCAGGGGGAAGACGGGCAGTTGCATCTCGAGATCTTTGATGGCAACGGGGGCCTCGAACTTCGTCGGCGTGCGGCGATAGCGGTGCAGGCTCCCGCCTCCACTTCCTCTAATATGCTCAATTTTGATCTGGCGGTTGGCGATTTCAACGGCAACGGGCAGAGCGAACTTGCGCTTATTGCGGTCGAAGAGAATGTGAACGAGAGTGGCTACTGGGGTATTTATGTTCAATTCTTCACCCTGGTGAACGATACGCTGGAGCCGCGCCTGAAAACGTATCTGGTTGGACCAGAGGTGGTCGAGACGCTGGTGTCGAATGCTTCGCCTGGCAATCTGGCGGTAGCTGCTGGCAATTTCGACGACGATGTCGCGCTGGAGCTTGCTTTTGGCTATGGGATCAATAGCAGTGACAAGCGTGAGAGTTTCGCCGGCATTTTCGATGTACGCGCCGATCTTGGGGCGGTCACGGAACGTGATCGTCAACGGGTTGATCAGAATGGAGCCTCCTTTCGCACGATCGCCGTTGGTGATATGAATCTCGATGGCAAGGATGAACTTGTTTTTTATATTGAAAACAACCTTCGGCTCTATCGGATCGACGATCAAGGCAAGCTTGCCCTGGTTGATAATCTGACGTCACTTGGAAATCGGGGGAGCAGTCGCCGCCCGGTGGCAATGGCCGATCTGAACCGCGATCTGCGGGCTGAAATTGTCGTGGTGAACTACCGCACCGACAGCCAGCGTCAAGAGACCCAGGTTATCGTCTATGGGGCTGACCTTGATGCGGGTGGCAACATCAGCAGCGTTGTCGAGCGTACGCAACTCACGCATGCGACGGTCAATCAACCTTGTTGCTCAACGGAATATGCATTGGCGCTTGGCGATTTTGATGGCGACCGCGTGCGGCTCGGCCCGCCGGTCTATCGGCGTGAGACGAATGTGGGCCAGGTGCTGGCGATCATCAACGCGCCGCCGAGCCATTTTGACATTCTGCCTGACGGCACCGAAATCAGCGTCAACGTCTGCCAGAACCCGAACATCCCCAGTGAGTGTGCGACCAGCGTCTATTACGAGACAAGCACCGCGACCAGCGAAATTGCGGTTGACATTCAACGGAGCTGGACTCTGGGGAGGAACAGTACGGAAGATGTGCAGGGGCCATCGGTGATTGACGAAGTCATCAACGAAATCAAGCGGATCAATGCGGCCCTCGTCCCACCAACTGATCCTTCGGCTGAAGATCTGATTCGTTATATTGAGCAAAATGTGATCAATCTGAATGGGCCTGAAATTGTGACGCGGATGATTGATCTGCTCAACAGCGGCAACAACGTGCTTGGCTCGCATGTTGCCACAAGTATCGAGCGCAGCTATGGCACCAACTTTGAAAAAGCTACCACCCGCATCGAGACCGTGCGCCTGCGGCAGTCGATTCTGGCGGGGCGTGACGACGTCATCATTCGTACCGAGAGCGACTATGACACCTGGGAATACCCGATCTACACTGATGAAAGCAACACCGTAGGCGGGCATTTGCTGGTCGTCTGGCCGGTCTGTGATAACAACCAGTGCAACGTCAGCGCTGAGACGATTGTGCCGGGCAAACGGCTTGCTTCGGGCTATGTGCCGAGTCACGAGCCGCTGAATCTCTTGTCGTACCCTCGTGAGGCGCCACCGAACTATCGCCTGTACAACCGGATTGCGCAGTTTCGGCGGGTCAGCGTGGGCGAACAAGTCACCGAATTTGAGTTGACATTGAGTAAAATCCGCGAAGACCGGGGCAGCAACAGTCGTTCGCAGAACATCGTCAACGGGCGCGAGGTCCAGACAGGCGGTGCCGAAGGCTCAGTCGAAGTGAGTGCCGGGTTAGATTTTGGGTTCTTTCAGATCGGCGGCTCGGCCTCATCAGATTACAAACGGCCCTACTTTGTCGAGCGCTACAGTGATGAATATGGGTCGGAGCGGATCTCGAACCACGAATTCCGACTTCAGGAAGATACCGTGGTGCGGATCAGGATTGGCGCGTTGACCGGCGAGGCGGTACGTTTCCCCTACCGCGTCGAACCATTTGTCTACTGGTCGCCTGGCTTCAACGCCTTTGTGATTGACTACGCGGCCGAGCCCATTGTTGAGCCGGGCAATGGCTGGGATCAATACTACAACCAGCCTGATCCGGCCTTCAACCTCCCGTGGCGGCGAGGCGATCAGGGCGAGGCGCTGCGTCGGTACACCCGCGAGATCAGAGTGCTACCGGCGTTACCCGAACCGGGCGAACAGGTGCGTGTGCAGGTACCGATCCACAACTATGGTCTGCAAGATCAAAATCAGAGCTTCAGCGTGGCCTTCTATCTTGCCGACAGTGGTTCAACGAACCCACAGAACCCGCCTGGCCCGGATCGCCTGATTGGGCGCACCGTTGTTGACGGCATCCCGGCGCGAAGTTCGGTGAACGCAGAGGTGAACTGGATCACCCCGGCAGAGCGGGGGCTGTATACGATATATGCCGTGATTGAACCTACCGCAGGGCAACTTGCGCAAGTTCGTGCCGACAATGATGCGGCCTACGGGTTCATCAGCGTTGGCAGCAGCGCACAAGGCCTCCTGGTGCCACGGGCTTATCTCCCGTTTGTCCGGCGCTAGAGACGTTGTCATACTTGCTGCAACGCGATGATGCGGCGCTAGGGACGTTGTCATACCTGCTGCAACGCGATGATCAAGGCCAGCGAAGCTGGCCTTGATCATCGCGTTGCAGCATATAAATGCTAATCAGACTTTTCGATCAACCAGCAGGCATTCACTGGAAAGTGAATGGTGTGGGTTTCGCCGATGCGCGGCAGCTTGAGCGTATGTTCGTTGAAAACATCGAGCGAGAGCGGATGATGTTCGATGCGTAGACCGATACGAACAATCGACCCCAGGTAGGTGACCGATTCCACCTCGCCGCTGAGGGTATTGGTGTCTGGCTTTGCACCAAGATTGATCTCTTCGGGGCGGACAGCGAGTTGCACTGGTCGCCCATTGAGCTTGCCAAAGCGCCCGGCGCGCAGCGTCTGGCGACCGAGGCTTATGACCCCATCGGTGGGATTGAGCACGGTGACTGGCAACAGATTGATATGTCCAACGAAACGAGCGACGAACTCGGTCGCCGGTGCATTATAGATTTCAGTTGGGGTACCGACCTGTTCAATCTTGCCCTTGCTCATCACCACAATGCGATCCGAGAGTGACAGCGCCTCTTCTTGATCGTGGGTTACATAGATGGTCGTAATGCCCAATTGCCGTTGAATACGGCGGATCTCGTGACGCAACTCGAGGCGGATCTTGGCATCAAGCGCCGAGAGTGGCTCATCGAGCAAGAGCAGCTGAGGGCGAATCGCGAGCGCGCGGGCGAGGGCCACACGCTGCTGTTGACCGCCTGAAAGTTGGAACGGATAGCGCTGAGCAAACTCCTCCATCTGGATCAGCGCGAGCATCTCGTGGACGCGCTGCATGATTTCGGCTTTGCTTTTGCTTGTGATTTTCAGGCCATAGCCTACATTGTGCGCGACCGTCATATTTGGAAAGAGCGCGTAGGACTGAAAGACCATGCCCACATTGCGTTTATTGGGCGGGGTATTGGTCAGATCATTGCCATCAATCGTGATGGTGCCTGCGGTTGGTAATTCAAAGCCGGCAATCATACGCAAGGTGGTTGTTTTGCCACAGCCACTTGGCCCGAGGAACGAGATAAACTCGCCCTGGTTCACCGCCAGATTAAAATCCTCAACGACAACAGCAGCGCCAAACGCCTTGCGGATATGGCTGAGTTCAAGATGAGTCATGTCTTCTCCCGCACCTTATCGTCCAGTCAACTGCCGGGTTGTACCGCCCTGACTGACGATTTGGAGCAACCCGAGGCTAAACCAGGTAAGGGCGTAACTAATAATTGCCAGCGCAGCCGGCTCATAGGCTTTGGTCAACCCCAGGAGCGCCATATAAGGGGCGAGGGCGGGGCGCACCAGGAAACTCGCGAGAATAAGTTCACCCATCACCGTCGCAAACGAGATCAGCGCACCACTGAGGATCGCAACGCGGAGATTCGGCACAATCACATAGACCAGCACCTGGAACCAGTTTGAACCAAGGCTTTGGGCCGCTTCGGTAAGGGTACGCACATCAAGGGCACGCATGCCGACATCAATCGCCCGGAACATAAAAGGCATCGAAATCACCACATACCCGGCCACAATCAGCATATCAGTGGTGAAGGCATGGAGCGTCAATTGGAAGGGAGGGCGCGAAAACGTCCGAATCAACCCGAAGACATAGACGATGGTCGGAATAACAAAGGGCAAAATCGTGATGATCTCCATGATCGGACGAGCCTGGGGCACCTTCAGATACATCCAATAGACCGTTGGCACAAACAGGATAATGCTGACAACAATCGTGATCAGGGCCATAAGGGTCGAGTACTGAAACCCCCGCCAGAAGCGAGGATCGGCAAAAACGATCTCATAGGCCTTCAGACTGATCGTATTGCGTTCCATGCGCAACGAGAAATCGAGCGTTCCATACATCGGCAAGAGAAAATAGAGTGCCGCCAGCACGATCCAGAAGATCGCCCACCAGTTGATCTGTTGTGCTTTCATACTTTCATCCACCGTGACGCCTGGCGTTGCAACATACTGTAGGCCACGATGGTAATGGCCATAACGACCACCATGCCCATCGCCATCGCATAGCCTTCGTGAGGATTGCCCAGGACGTCCCCACGGATCTGTTGACCGACAAAGATTGTGACTAGCGGAATACTGCCGCCCGTCAACGCCTGAGCGGTCGCGTAGGCACCAAAAGCATTGCCAAAGAGCAGAATGCTTGCCCCGAGGATCGAAGGGGTGAGCACCGGCAGCGCAATATCGCGCCAGTACTGCCAGGTAGAAGCCCCCAGATTCGCCGCCGCTTCGCGCCATTCTTTGCGCATCCCTTCGAGCGCGGGCGTGATGGTCAGCACCATCAACGGGAACTGGAAATAGGTATAGGCCAAGACGAGGCCGGTCAGACTATAGAGACTGAAGCCGTGGTCATAGGGATTAAAGGGGCAGATTTGCGTCCCATCTGGGCCAGGAAAGCAGACCTCTTTGAGCAGCGCCGTCACAAAACCAGTGCGTCCGAGGGTGGCGATAAACGCAAAGGCCAGTGGCACGCCACCAAAATTGGCGGCCAACCCGGAAAAGGTCATTATCAGACTACGCATCCAGCGTGGGGGATGGCCGAGGGTTATTGCTGCAGCCACGAAAAAACCAAAGAGACCGCCGATCACTGCGGTCAGCAGACTCACCTGGAGGCTCGTCATATATGCTTTGAGAACAAGAGGATTACGAAAAACGCTGAGATTTTCGAGGGTAAAGAAACCTTTATTGGTAACAAAAGCCCCGGTAAACAGATTCAGCGAAGGAATGATCAGAAACAAGAAAATGAAAAGAAAAAACGGCACGAGGCCGACCCAATTCCAGAGCGGGTGCTCGCGCCAGGCATTGTTACGATAGCGAGGTGGGGGGGATGTGCTCATAGCAACGACTGTCCCTTTGCAACGTGGAGGCACAGCAAAACACAGAAGGACACGGATGGACGAAAACCGTCCCATCCGTGTCATCCGTGGGTTGTTACCAGCACGATTTATTTGATATCGAGACCGACAACGCTATCCCACTGATTCTTGATCAACTCGCGGGCAGCGCTCAACTGGTCAGCATTGGGCACCACAGCGCTACTAATGATCGCGGGGTCGGGCAGTTTTGCTTTGAGGTCATCGGGTACGACCCCACGTTCGAGCATATCGGCAAGGCGAGCGGGAGCGCAGTAGCCCTGCATCCAGATCGTATGGCCTTCGTCTGAGTAGAGAAACTCTTGCCAGAGGCGAGCCGCAGCGGGGTGAGGCGCATACGCGCTGATCGCCTGGAGATAGAAACCGCCCCAGTTGACCGACGCAGGATAGATAATTTCGAGCGGCGGATTGCCGTTAAAGGACTCGGCATTGGCGAGCGCCAGGTAATTCCACTGGAACGTGATTGGTGTTTCGCCCTTGGCGATCGAACCAGTATTCGCGATCAGGGGCAGCAAGTTGCCATTGGCATTCAACGCTTTGAAAAACTCTAGACCAGGCTCGATATTATCGAGCGAACCGCCATTCGCAAGCGCCGCGGCATAGACACTCTGGGCGGCCTGGTTGGAGGCGCGAGGATCACCAGCGAGCGCTACCTGGCCCTCATATTTTGGATCGAGCAAATCGGCCCAATCCTGGGGCACATCTTGAATCACATCCAGGTTGACCTCGAAGACCATGACGCCGTTGTAATCGGTGTAATAGTAGCCATCGGGGTCTTTGAGCCCATCAATCGTATCCCAGGTCATGACCTTATACGGAGAGAGCAGACCTTCATCCTTGGCGAGTGGGCCGAAAGCCGGACCAACGTCAAGCACATCGGGGGCCTGGGGGCCTTTGTTTTCGCGATTATCGCGGACAGCCTGCAATTCATCAGCGGAACCGGCTTCAGGGTTGATTGAATTGACCTTGATGCCATACTTTTCGCTAAACGTTGCCATCATCGTGCCATAGTTGCACCAATCATCAGGCAAGGCAATGACATTCAATTCGCCTTCTGCCTGTGCCGCCGCAATCAGGGCCTCCATCCCACCGCCTTCAGTGGCAGAGGTCATGGTGCTCCAGTCAATCGCAGCAGGGGCGTTTGTTGAGGCAACCGGGGCGGCAGGAGTTTGTGAACCACAGGCTACGAGGAGGATCGTAGCTACCAGCAGAAGGGCCAGGCCATGGGCGAAACGGGCGACTTTCATACGCTCTCCTTAACTTGGATGCAAGTGAGGTTTCTCACCTTGCAATTGTAGTGATCTTGTAGATCAGATGTGTTAAGGAGGTGTATTTCTTTGATTAAGTCTTGATTAATCTTCTGCTGGCGAACATCGTTCGCCAGCAGAAGGAACGGGTTTTTAGGGCGACAGACCTAACGTTAATACGCTAGCACTCCTCCCAGGGCCAGTCCTGCTAGCACCAGGATGGCAAGCATCGTGATGATGCAGAGTCCGATGATACGGGCTTGTTGAGCGCGTTGCCGCCGTGCAGTGCGCAGGTCGACGGCTGGCAGGGTTGGCACTGGTTGCGCACGGCGGCGGCGGTTGCGTTGGGCGATGTCGACAACCCGGCGGATATCGGCAAGCCCTACCCGGCGTCTGGCTTGCAGTGGTTCCTGGGCCTGGGCCAGGACGACGTGGACGACCTCGGGCACATTCAGGTGGGCAAAGAGATCGGTCAGCACCAGGCTCAAGGCATAGAGATCGCTCGATTGGTCGAGCGGCAACCCGGCGTACTGTTCAGGGGCGGCATAGCCGGGTGTGCCGATACCGCGCAACTCGGGCGGGTCGCTGTTACAGGGTCGTGCAAGGCCCATATCGAGCAAGATCACGCTGCCATCAGCCTGGACCATCACATTGCCGGGATGGAGGTCGCCGTAGACCAGATTGGCCTGATGGACGAAGCTGAGCGCCTGGATCAGCGACGCGGCGATGGTGAGGGCCCGGGCTTCGGTGAGCGGTTTGGCCTCAAGGATCGCGTCAAGCGTCTGGCCTTCGATATAGGTTTGCACCATATAGAAGCCGATATGATCGCGGTTGAGGGTGACGAGCCTGGGAAACGGCCCGTCAAGCTGGGCGAGCGTTGCCGCCTCGCGGAGGAAAGCGAGCAACGCATCATTGGGGGGCAAGCCTCGCGCGGTGGGCGCGAGGCTTTTCACGACACAGACGGTACCAGTATGACAATCGTAGGCGCGAAAGACGTGACTCATTGCCGTGCGGGCGAGTTGCGCCTGAAGGATAAAGCGTCCGCCAATCATCAGATCAAGGGGGCGTTCGTTGGTATAGAAGCCGGTTTTGTGTTCTTGTTCCACAGCTCTACCCCCTTTCTGTTGTCT
This sequence comes from Candidatus Chloroploca mongolica, assembly GCF_004762035.2. Classification (GTDB taxonomy): domain Bacteria; phylum Chloroflexota; class Chloroflexia; order Chloroflexales; family Chloroflexaceae; genus Chloroploca; species Chloroploca mongolica. The sequence continues at coordinate 101,949 of NZ_SIJK02000020.1, forward strand.
TGAGGTCACGTAATCATCAGGAACCGTCGTTGTCTTTGCCCGGACATCATTTCGGCCTGGCGTGACATAATCATCGTCCGAAGCAGCGTAAAGTCTCCGAGTTCATGCATTGTCAGCGGGCTTGCGCCTGCCCCGACGCGGATCGTGCCATAATCGAGCATCCGCGCTATGAACGGTTGGTGATAGTCGGGCGTACACGTCCAGAGCGGCAGGCTATAGGTGCGCACTGCCAGCACCCCATAGCGGAAGATCAGCAGGTCACCCTGGATGCAGACCGCTTCGGTGCGATAGCGGAGGAAGACGATCAGTACCAGGGCCAGCGGGATCAGGGCAACCGTTGCGAAGACGACCTGTTTGACCACGACCGCCAGGCTCACGATGATGGCGGCACACCAGAAATAGGCCATCATCCTGAGGGCAACCCAGGGCATGTAGCGACGAAACACGTACGTGGCACTTGTGTGACGGTTGTGACTTGGCATCGCATATCCCTTTCTGTTCTTCCCGATACTTCACTGCCATGCGAACCTGACCCTCGCTGCCACGATGCTTTCGAAGGCTATCTATGGCTCAGTCTAAGCATACCGTACAGGGATAAAGATACCCTCGTAAGCTGCTACGATTTACCATCGTAATGCTCACAAGGGCGGGGATTTTCCTATGCAAAAACTCACAAAACGCTCTCAGGTGGTGTGTGTGCCACCAGGCCAGCGGAGCTGGCCTGGTGGCACGCAGGGGGGAGGGCACCCGCCAGGGGAGGGCACCCGCCAGGGGTGCCCGTACGGGGCCGGTGGCGGGGGCGGGACCCTCTTGGGGGTAGGTTTTTCATATGACGTGCGGGTCATGACCAGTGCTGCTCCGCTGATGGGCACACACACCGAGCGTGGCGCGATGCCAGCCGCAGGCGACGCGGCAACCGACCTCGGCGATCGGCCGGATCGGCACGCCCTTTGGGAAGCACGCCGACCGGACGCCCCCGCTGCCTCCGGCTCGTTCGTCTGGGGTGGATCGTCCTCCTGGTGCGGGCATGGAACCACCCCAAGGCATCCTCCTTGTCACCCCGAGCGGAGCGAGGGGTCTTCCATGGGCCGCAGTGAAGATTCCTCACGGCGTTCGGAATGACATGGCTGGCATTGCCTCCCGCTGCGCTCGCCGTGTCACTCCGCTGCGCTCGCCGTGTCACTCCGCTGCGCTCGCCGTGTCACTCCGCTGCGCTCGCCGTGTCACTCCGCTGCGCCCGCCCTGTCACCCCGAGCGGAGCGAGGGGTCTTCCATGCGCCGCAGGGAAGATTCCTCACTCCGTTCGGAATGACATGGCGGGCGTTGGCCCCCCTTGGTGCGGGCCCTGAACCAGC
>NZ_SIJK02000021.1 GCF_004762035.2 Candidatus Chloroploca mongolica
GATGCTCGCGGCCATCGGCGGCAAGTTGCAGCATCGGTAGCATCAGGTTTTGGAAATCGGGGATGGTCATAGTAAAATTCTATTTATTTACCGGCATTCGTGGCGGCGCAGTTTCCCACAGTAATGCAACATCCTCTGGCGTCAGGCCGTAAGCAGCGTTGACCAACTCAGCCAGACGTCGCTCCAGTCCCAGTGCTTCGGCCCGGTGTTGTTGAACAGGCTTAGCTTGTTCAGCGTAGCCGTCGCGCAGTGCCCGTAGTCCTGCTGGCGAGAGTTTGCCTGAAGCCTTGGGGCGACGCTTCTTAACCTCCTCGATAAACTCTGGTTCACTAAGGGTGGAGAACTCGGCAAGCTTCTGGCCTGGTGTCGCTATATCGAACTCGCTACGCAACCAGTCAAGGGTATCGCGCCGCGCTTGCTGCCCAGTTCTGGTAATGGCGATCAGCCGATCCACTGCTGGCGCGACGACCTCGCGGGTGGCATCATTAGCCGGAGCGATTGGTAACTTCTCGATTAGAAAGCCAGCCGGGTTAAGGGCTTCGTCTTTCATATGTGGCAGATAGCGCCAGTTATACCACCACATGAGCGGGGAGTTAAGAACTGCAAGGAGCCAATGGTCAGGAACCGGAATAAAAAAGCCTTTATCGTTAGTAAATGCTTGAGACTTATCAATTCCATATTGTGAGTGGAATTGAATGACTTGATACATTACCTTTGGTTTTTCAAAAGCCTCATAGTACGCACAGGATCGTAGCTCCCACCAATAGTGCCCTTTGTCCTGACGGGCGCGCAATCGCACCTCCATAGGCTTCATAAAGGCGTAGAGCGAGGGATAGTGCTCGCGGAAAGCGATCTCAGCCGCTTGTTCCGGGGTATGACTCCAGGGCCAGAAATTATTTTCGCTGGACTTGAGCACAATCATCCACAGTCCTTGCCACTCGGGCGTCCAGCGTTTAATATCCTGCCCGCGCAGGTACGGCTTGATGACTTGCTCCGAACGCGGATCTTCTTGCACCAGACGTGTTTTGGTCGGCGTATCGATCAGGAACGCCTCGTTAAAGCCGGTCTTGATACCATAAAAGGGCTTCACCCCAGCATACTCAATCAGCGGTATGCCAGCGCAGCGAATCTTATCTATAAGCGCATCGGTGCCGGTTTGTTCCAGGCTCCAGGCATTGCGACCCAGACGGTGCTGAGGCACAGGGTGGCTGTAGCGAGCCACGTAGCTGTCCAGGCTCACTAAGCCCAGAGCATCTCGTGGAAAGCTCGTTACTTGCACCTCGTGATCTTTCAAGTCTGCATCCGCTGAAGGTTTCGTCACCACGATAATCACCGGGAAGACATCGGCACCCTCAAAGATTGGAGCGTGGCCGAAATCAATGATGCGCTCAATGGTTGACTGAGAGGCGAAGTAAGCCCGTAGCCCCTCGCCATAGCCAGCCCGTAGCCACTTGTTGGTTGTGATATACCCCAGCCGCCCGCCGTGCCGCAGCAGCTTGACGCCCTGGTGGAAGAAGGAGACAAAGAGATCCGCTGTGCCGCTGTAGGTTTCGGGGTAGGCTCGTTGCAGGTAGGGTTTGAGCAGGCCGAGTTGTTCCTGGCGTACGTAGGGCGGGTTGCCAATGATCGCGTCAAAGCCGGCCTGTTCCCCCAGCGGGCGACCGTGGCGATCAAAAAAGACTTCGGGGAATTCCAGATCCCAATGCAAGAAGCGTTGCGCTTCGGCCAGCGCCCGTACCTGCGCCAGCAGCGGCTCGTAGGCGGGCATGGCAAACGCTCCGCTCTCGCGCTTGCTGGCATACGCAAGCAGACTCGGCCAGAGGCTCTGGTCGGGCGCCTGGGCGAAGTCGTCGGCGGTGCGCAGATCGGCCTGCACCGCAAAGCGTTCGGTCAATTCGCACCGGATCAACTCGTATAAGTGCTCTTGCTCTTTGACTTCGGCGACGGTGCGCCCGGCGCTGCCTTCAATCAGCCACATCGAGCCGACGGCGCTCGACATCGCCCCGGCAAAGGCCGGATCTTCGAGCATCGAGAGCTGCCCTGCTTGCGCCGCCGCCACCTCTTTCTTGCTGCGTTTCGCCTGCTTCACGGGCTTGCTGGCCGCAACCTCGGTCGCTCTGGAACCTACCAGGGCATTGCCGCAGCGCAGGTGATGGTCAAGGAAGGAGAGCGGGCGGCCCTTCGCGGCGGTCGCCAGCCAGAGCGAGAGCTTGGCGAGATCGACCGCGAGCGGGTTGAGATCGACGCCGTAGATGCAACTCTGCGCCACGCGCCGCTTCCAATAGACCAGATCAGGCTCCTCGCCGGCCTCGGCGGGCGGCTGGACGCCCAGCTCGACGAGGTAGCGTGCGATATACTCCGTCGCCGCCACCGGAAAATGCCCGCTGCCCATCGCAGGATCGAGGCAATTCACCGCCAGCACCGCCGCAATCTTCGCCTCGTCCGTCGTCTGCCCAGCAACCGCCTCCTCCAGCAACGGGCGGATGGTCTGCTCAACAATATACTGCACCACGAAATCGGGCGTGTAGTAGCTGCCGGTGCGGTGGCGCTCGCCCTTGTCATTGAAGAGATCAAGCGTGAAGCCGTCAGACGTGGGCGCAATCGGCTGCAAATGATACTCAAGCAAGCCTTCGTAGATCGTGCCAAGATGGCGCTCGGCCAGATCGCGATAATCGATCTGCTCCTTCTCGACGCGGGCGAGCTTATCCAGCGCCCGCTGAAGCTGCGCATCACCAATCGTATAACGCTCAAGAAAGGGATGCCGCTGCGGATCGAACAGGCCCCCATTGAAGGTCGCAACCTGAAGCGGCGGACTTCCGCCATTGATAATATGGAAGAGATCGCGCAAGCGCGCCCACGTCCGCCCGGTATCAGCCAGCAGCGTCAAGCCACTATCGAGACGCCGCACCACCTGACGCACCGTCGCCGCAAGACTGTAATCCTCGCGATAGGCCGCACTCGCACGCAACGGCAGCAACTCACGCGCCTCGGCGTAAAAGATAAAGAGCAACCGATAGAGCACAATCAGGCTATGGCTATAGACCTCGCGCAGCGTCTCAGGCGTCGGTTCCAACCGATTGCCCGGATAATCGAGCAAACCCTGAGCAAGATGGCGGAGCGCATCAAAAACCTGCGCCTTGAGGCTCTCACTCACGCCACGAGCATAGGCGCTGCTCTCACGGAGCATCGCCTCGAGCGCGAGCGGTTCCGCCGCCGGAGGGTTGAAAGCCTCCCGCCGAAAGAAGGCATAGAAATAGAGGAACGCATCAACATCACCGGACTCGGCCAACTGGCGCAGATCGACCTCGTAGAAGCGATCCTGCTTATGAACGGTATCCTTATGATAGAGCCGCCAGAAGCGCCCATTGGTCAAGATGCCCCAGGCGACCCCGCTATGGCGCATATAAAAAGCGATCTGATCAGCCGGAACTTTATTGATCTCATCGCTCTCGCCGGTGCTCGAAACATCCAGCTTGCGCTCCCAATGCTTCGCATCGCCCACCGCAAACGCCGCACCGAAATCGGCATCCGTCAGCACCCGACCTTTATTAGCATTCAGCGCAGCCTGATCGCAGTAGAAAACATAATCCGGCTTCTTCGTCCCCTTGGGCGTACGCAGCGCAGCCTGCACCTCAAAGCTATGGCCGAGCGCCAGCAGCACCGGACGCACCAGATCGTGCTCGGTCTGCGCCTCATTATTCGAAGGCGTAAAAGCCGCCAACAGCGCCCGCACCTGCGCCAGCACCGGAGCAGCCTCAGCCCGCAGCGCCAGCCACTGCTCACGTTGCGGCAACGTCACATCAAGATAACGATCAGCAAAAAGCTGACGATTGTGGTGGCGCTGAGCCAGGGCCAGCGAGAGTTGCGCTGCTGACATAGGGGTAAAGGTCACGTCGACACCCGCGCCACAGCCCAGACGCGCCACAGGCACACGCCCGCGCTCACCGCAGTAAGCACACCAAGCGCAAGATAGAGCGCGGGCACCGCAAAGAGCCAGGGCTTGCCAGCGGTCAACGCCTCGAGCGTCCAGGGTTGCCCATAGTATTCGGTGATCAGCGTGACGAGGCCGTACGTGTTAAAGATGAAGAAGAAGAGCACAAGCGCCAGCAAGAGCAGGGTGTCGAAACGGCGAGGCAGCAGACCGAGCAGGCCAAAGACCAGCAGCCAGATCGTGGCACCGAGCATGCCAAAGAGGTAGCGCCCCCGCGAAATATAGACATAGTCGCCATAGGGTGGGATTGGATGCACACGCAGCAACAAAGCCGCCACCCCGACCGCGATCAGGCTCAACAGCATCCAGATCACCCGGCGCTGCCAGAGCGCCACCTCATCGCGGCGACGGAAAGCCCGGATAAGCAAGCCGAGACCCGCGGCGGCACTGAGCAGCAGAAAGATGATCGTCCAGACCCCATCGAGCACGATGCGATCCCAGCCATAGGCACCCCAATGGGTCCGAAACGCAACCTCAAGGGTAAAAGGATAGAGCTGCGCACTATTTTCCCAGTCCATAATCGACAGGAAAAAGGGCTCAAGCCTGAGGCGCAGATACTGCTGATCGAGTTGCAGAAACCAGGGGCGCAACTCGAACGTCATCCCGGCCTCAGTCTGCGCGATCTCTACTGCGGCCACGAATCCGCCTGTGGCAAGGGCCAGCCCAAGCACCAGCGTCACCCAGCGCCAGATCCCACGGATCGGCTGGCGTTTCAGCGACCAGAAGAGCGCCAGCACCAGCGGCACCACGCCCAGCACCGCCGTCCGTTTGGCCGCCACCCCGATCCCCAGGCTGAGCAACGCCATCAACAACGGCAACGGGCGCAGACCATCGCGGATCAGCAACGCACAGGCAAGCAAGAGCATCGCCCCGGTCGCATTGATCAGCACATCGTTATTCACCGTCACCATCAACGAGGCAAACGCAGGCAGCGTGGCATAGATCAACGGCACCGCCACCTGGAGTGACGGCTGATCAGGGGTCAGCACAACCGCGAGGCGCCAGACCGCTAGCACGGACACGACATAGAGTGCGAGACTCAAGAGACGGGCTGCATAAAGTTGCGTTTCGATGGACTGATCAAGCGTCTGTTCAATCGGAAGCGAGGCAAGCTCATAATAGAAGGGCGGGTGAATGCGCTGATTGAAACCAATGAAAGGCACCCCAGGCGAGCGGTAGGTCGGCTCGCCATCAGGCCCCCAAAAGTCAAAGCGCTGCATCGAATCGGCAATTGGCTGCACAAACTCATTGCGGTAGGTCGCAAGATCACTCGCAGCGCGGATCAACGCATGCTCAAAATGGGTCGGCTCATCATAGCCCTGCCAGGGCAAAATCAAAAAGAGATAGAGCAAACCGTGGAGCAACGCAAAACTCAGCAGGCACGCGAACGTCACCCAATCTGTTGCCTTGCGACGGGAAGATGCAAGGGGGGGATCGGCAGCAATCTGGGTCATCGTCGTCTCCGCAGCCAGCGCATCGTCCAGAGCGCCAGAAAAAAGACCGACGCGGTAATCGTCAGCCTGATCAACTCAAGCCAGAGCATTTCACGGGCGATCAACATCACCCCGATGAGAAAGAGGGCAAACCCGCTGGAAAACCAGGACTCAATCGGTGCAGCGAGCGGAATACGGCGCATATGATCGCCATAACTCAGCGTCGCAAAGAGGATCGCGGCACCACTGATCACCACCGCCAACTCAGCGAGATAGGGCCACGCTTCCATCCCACAACTCCTCACATGCGCCTGAACCACGAACCTTCGCGCGCACGCATGGTAGCACACACCACGCGGAGGACGCAACCAAGAGTACGGGCACGGCGCCGCCGTGCCCCCACGCGCCGTGCCCCCGCGCCGTGCCCCCGCGCCGGGTCCCCGAAGCCGCCGTACGGGCACGGCGCCGCCGTGCCCCCACGCCGTACCCCCTCGCCGTGCCCCCTCGCCGTCACCCCCGCTCCAGGAGGCGGGTGAGGGCGAAAAGTCGATCAAGCCGCGATGCCCGGCAATGCAGGCATCAACCGCCCCACTGCCCGCCGCAGGGCCGCTGGCCGATGGCAGAAGACATGATCCTCTGGGATCATGGCAAAAATATCGAGCCGACTCAACTGGCGATGCATCGCGGCGGTGGGACTAACGATGAAAACCTCGCCCCTGGCTTCGACCGCATCTTTGATCGCATTCTCAATCGCCAGCGAAATCGTATCATCCAGCAGGGGCACATTGCTCAGATCGATCACCACGGCATCATACTCGCTGATTGTCGCGTGCTGACGCGCAATCGCCTTCGAGACCCCAAAGATCATCGGGCCACTCAGGTAAAAGAGCAAGACCCGTCCATCGGCCTGTTGCAACAGGCTGCGCTCTTCGTCAGTCATCTGGATCGCATCATCAGCATCACTAATCGCCTTCACATGCTCTGATTGCAACGCGCTCAGCCGCTCGATCGTCAGGATATTGGCAATAAAAATGCCCACCCCAACCGCGACAATCAGATCAACAAAGACCGTCAGCAGCAACACGCCATACATAATCACCGTCGTCTGGAATGAGACCCGATGCGCCCGCTTGAGCAAGCTCCAATCGAGGATGTTGAACCCAACATGCATCGCAATGCCGGCGAGCACAGCAAGCGGGATCTGTTCGGTCAACCTGGCTGCCCCGAATACCACTACCAGTAACAGCAAGGCCCGGATCACCCCGGCGAGCGGCGTCCTGCCTCCACTCTGGATATTGACCACCGTGCCCATCGTGGCGCCCGCCCCCGGCAAGCCACCAAAGAGACCCGAGACAAAATTGCCAAGCCCCTGACCAATCAACTCCTTATCCGAACGATGCTCGGTACGGGTCAGGCTGTCGGCAATCATTGCCGTGAGCGTCGTATCAATGCACCCGAGCATCCCCAGGATCAGGCCATCAATCATGATCGTCGTGATCTGCTCGGGGGTAAAGGTGGGAAAGATCAGCTCGGGCAAGCCAACCGGAATCACCCCAATCCGACGGAGATCTTCATTGGCAAAGACCAGCAACGAGACAACCGTACCCGCAACAAGCGCGATCAACTGAGGGGGCACATAGCGTTTGAAGCGCGCCGGAAAGAGAAACAGGATCGCCAGCGTCAGCAGTCCGAGGATCGTCTCGGTGGGGCGGATATTCGCCACCAGGGTCGGCAGATTTTGCAACGTCCCCAGCACCCCCCCCGGAGGACTCGGCTGGCCCATCAGCGGGGCCAGTTGCAGCGTCATCAGGATAATGCCAATGCCCGACATAAAGCCAGAAATGACACTGTAGGGCATCAGCGTAATATACTTGCCCAGTTTGAGCAGGCCGAACAGGATCTGAAAGAGACCCGCAACCATCACCACCGTAAAGGCCATTGCCATCCCTTGATCGGGATTTTGCGCCAGCATCGCGACAATCACCGCCGTCATCACCACCGTCATCGGGCCAGTTGGCTCTGAGATGAGCGTTGAGGTGCCCCCAAAGAGCGCCGCAAAGAGACCAACCAGAATCGCCCCATACAACCCGGCTGCAGGCCCCGCCCCCGAAGCAACCCCAAACGTCAACGCCAGCGGCAACGAAACAATGGCCGTCGTCACCCCACCGAACAGGTCCCCGCGAAGGTTATCGAACCGAAAGTGATTGAAGACCTGCATACCCTCTCCCAGGCTACATGCTCCTTGCGCCGCTTTGGAATGCTATTTAATTCACGATATATATATCGTATTATAACACACTATGCAGCCCTGGCGCATAGCAAAAAAAACAAGCCAGCAAAGCTGGCTTGTTTTTTGCTGTGTGCCACCCTATTGGCCGTTACACCCCAAGGCGTTGACGGAGCAGCGTGATCTCTTGTTCAACCCGCATTGTGAGCGCCTCCTGGTCAGAGGCGGGCAAGAAGGTCGCCCGGGCCGCTGTGTTGACCGTACCACACAACTGGTCGAGCGTCAGGCCAAGGTGCGTAAGCGAGCGACGGTACTCTTCGGTCAACGTCGTCGCAAAGAAGGTCGGGTCATCAGAATTGATCGTCACCTGGACGCCCGCGGCAAGCAAAGAGGGCAACGGGTGGCTCTCCCACGTCTTGATAGCGCCGGTCAACAGATTGCTACTGGGGCAAATATCAAGCACAACGCCCCGTTCGGCCAGCGTCTGCACCAGGAGGGGATCATCAACGCTGCGCACACCATGGCCGACCCGCTGCGCCTCAAGAAACTCGATCGCGCCCCAGACACTCACCGGCCCGACCACCTCACCGGCGTGGGCCATCACCCCAAGCCCCGCCGCACGGGCAGCCGCAAAGACAGGGGCAAACGGCTCGGGGGGATGCCCGATCTCATTGCCTCCAATCGACCAGCCGACAACCCCACGGTGCATCAGCGCACAGGCGACTTCGAGTGACTCCCAGGCGCGTTCAGGGCCATACTGGCGCCCATAATCAAGGGCCAGGCGGAGCACAATATCAGCCTCACGCTCGACCTGGGCAAAGCCTGCCATCGTGCCCTCAATGACCTCATAGAGATCGACCCCGCGCAGCAGGTACTGCATCGGGGAAATCATCACCTCGGCATAGCGCACGTGCTGCTGGGCGAGATCGTGGCCCAACTCATAGGCCAGTTGTTCAAAATCCTCACCACGCACAATGGCTCGCGTCATCGCCATAAACACATTGAGGAAATCGCCAAAATCGCGATAGCGAAAGAGTGCGGCGACACCCTCTTCATCATTGGCGGGCAAGGTGACCCCATTGCGTTCAGCCAGCACTAACAACGTGCGCGGGGTGATCGTTCCCTCCAGGTGAAGGTGGAGTTCCACCTTGGGCATCTGAGTGATAAAGGTCTCAAGCACTGGCGTGAGCACAATGATCTTCCCTGACTATCTTGCCGATGGTGTGTGAAGATTATAGACTATCCTCTCAGCAAGCGCCAATCGAATCACGCAATCCCGGAAGCCTGCAGGCGTTCAGCGTTATCATGCACGATCAGGGCATCAATAATCTTATCCAGGTTGCCAGCGAGCACACCCGGCAGATTCGAGAAGTTCTGGCCGATACGATGATCGGTGATGCGATCCTGCGGGAAGTTGTAGGTACGAATCTTCTCGGCACGTTCACCGGTTCCAACCTGAGCAAGGCGTGATGAGCTCAGTTCACGATCTTGCTTCTCTTGTTCACGGGCATAGAGCCGCGCCCGCAGCACCGTCATCGCCTTATCCCGGTTCTTGATCTGCGAACGGCCATCCTGACATGTCACCACAATCTCATCAGGCGTTCCCGCTCGATACACCAGGCGCACCGCCGAGTCGGTCGTATTGACGCCCTGACCGCCGTGCCCACCGGCGCGGAAGACATCGAGGCGGATCTCATCAGACCTGATCTCAAATTCGGTTGGTTCGACCTCGGGCAAGACTGCAACCGTCGCCGTAGAGGTATGAATCCGCCCACGCGCCTCGGTCACGGGCACCCGCTGCACCCGATGCACGCCACCCTCATACTTCATTCGGCTATAGGCCCCTTCGCCACGGATCTCGAAGATCACTTCTTTCATCCCACCGGTATCACTTTCGGTGGTACTGTTCACTTCAACTTTCCACCCGCGCAACTCGGCATACCGGACATACATCCGATAGAGATCGCCGGCAAAAAGACCAGCCTCATCGCCGCCCTCGCCCTGCCGGATCTCCATAATGACATCTTTCGCATCATTCGGATCGCTCGGCAACAGCAACAAGCGGATCTCCTGGTCGAGCCTGGCAATCGTGGTCTGCTGCTGCTCCATCTCTTCTTGTGCAAGCGTCTTCAACTCGGGATCATCGGTCTCATACGCCATTGTCTGAGCCTCATCGAGCGCGGTGACGGCCTGACGATACGCGCGATAGGCGGTCACAAGGTCGGTCAAATCACTCTGTTCACGCGCATACTGTTGCAAGCGTGGCAAATCAGTAACCACCTCAGGGTTCGCCATCAGGTGATCAAGTTCTTCATAGCGGGCTTCAACAAGTTTTAGTTTATCAAACATACAGTGCAACCTTTAAAAAGACACAAACGACACGAGAAGAGCGAACAAATGCCCGCTAGCCTCGTGTCGTTCTTTATGGATTGGTTAGAAACCCTTCGACATCTTCTTGCGCCGATTGCGCTCGGCACGACGACGTTTCTCCTTGCGCTGTTCGCTCTTGGAAACGAAGTGCATCTTCTCGCGATATGTTTTGGTAATCCGCTCAGAGACCACGCCCTTATTAAAACGGCGGATCAACTGCTCGACAGTCTCGCCTTCACGACGTTCTACACGCATTGCTCTGCATCGATCAATATCGTACGACCACCTCAGATGACCTGGACTCTCATATGCGTGGGGCAGCGCCTGTTCCAGACACGCTTGATATTGATCTCGTCTGCTCACCCCCTTTGCCGTGGATTTGGTGTGGCCCCATGCAGCCCTCAGAACAACGACGATACACCGTACAAAAGTATAGCCGAGATTCAGACGTTGTGCAAGTCTCAATATTGGATCAGCGAGTAGACCGGATAGCCCTCAAGTTTTTCGCGTCCATTGAGGAACGCCAACTCGATCACAAAGGCAAGTTCAACGACCCGTGCGCCAGCCTGTTCAATCAGTTGCGTGGCGGCACTGATCGTGCCACCCGTCGCCAGCAGATCATCAATCACAATGACCCGTGCCCCTGGCACAAACGCATCACGGTGAATCTCCAGTTTGCTGGTACCATATTCCAACGCATACTCGATCTGATAGGTATCAGCCGGCAACTTGCCCGGCTTGCGCACAGGCACCAGGCCTACCTTCAGTTCCAGGGCAAGCGGGGCGCTAAAGATAAACCCCCGCGATTCGATCCCCACCACCGCATCGATCCCCAGTGGCCGGTACCGGTCAGCCAGCGTCGTGATCACTTGCTGAAACGCCGATCCATTGCTGATCAGCGTGGTGATATCCTTGAACTGAATGCCCGGAATCGGAAAATCGGGCACGTTGCGCACCAGACTCGCAAGATCCACGTTCGTCATCGCTCCTCCTAGACTCGAGGCAGGTATACCATTGAGACCATGCCTATTATACTAGCGAACGACCACCTCGACGGTAAAACTCCGCACCGGCATTTCATCTGGCTCAAAGGGACGTTTATAGCCAATTGTCAACATGGTTGTCCCCGCACCTTGCGCCATAAACCGCAGGGTCTCCATCCCGCCAGCACCGGGCATGCTCGCGCCCTGGACATACTCGGCCTCACCCTGCTGCGCGATGATTGCCTCATCGCCAGCGATGAACTGCCAGCCATAGCCGGTTGAGGGATTGCTCGGCAGCGTAATCGCCAACGCCTGTCCCACCGCCAGTTCAACAGTCTGACCGACCGCATCGTCGGTCAGTTGCACCTCGGGCAAGGGCGGTTGGGGCTGGGCACATGCAGCCAGACTCAGCAGCAGGACGATCACGAAAACGAGACGTTGTGTGCGGTGCATCGATAGTTCCTTTTTAATGCTTAAAACCAATACTTTTCCAATAAGCTCACGCGAAGGCGCGAAGGGTTCGCTCACGTACGCGAAAAACGTTGCGCCTTTGCGTCTTTGCGTCAAAACAAGCGCCTTATTGCAAGGTATTGTGCTTAAAAACCCCTCACGGCGGCTTCGTAGGCGGCAAGCGTTCGTTCTGCCGTCGTATGCCACGAAAAAGCCTCGGCACGGCGCAGACCACGCTCACGCAGTTCATGGTGCAACGCGCGGTCGTCGAGCAGGGCTATGATCGCCTGCGCAAAGGCCCCGGCATCGTGCGGGTTGACCATCAGGCCGGCGTCACCAACAACCTCGGGCAGGCTGGCGCTCGCCGAGGTGATCACCGGGGTACCACAGGCCATCGCTTCAAGCGGCGGCATCCCAAACCCTTCATAGATTGAAGGAAAGACAAAGACGGTCGCAGCAGCATACCAGAGTGGCAGTTCCTCTTCTTCAATATAGCCGACAAACTCCACCAGATCGCGCAACCCAAGCGCCTCGAGACGCTGAAAGACGGCATCGTAGAGCCAGCCCTTGCCGCCACCAATCAGCAATGGAACCTGATGGGTGCGCACGACCTGGGCATACGCATCAAGCAGAGTCGTCAGGTTTTTGCGTGGCTCAAGGGTACCGACGGTCAAGAGAAAGCGCTCGGGCAGGCCTTTGCGGGCGCGGAAATGAGCGAGCACACCTGGCTCGGGGGGGCGAAAATGGTCACGGACGGCGTTAGGGGTAACGATAATGCGATCCTCTGGAATGCCCAGCAAGCCTACAACTTCGCGTTTGGTATGCTCAGACACCGCCAGAATCCGTGACGCCCGCCTGGCGCTCAGGCGGGTCGCAAAATCAAGATAGGTTCGATTATAGGCCCGAAAGGTCTGAGGGAACCGAATAAACGCGAGATCGTGGATGGTAATGACGCTCGGCACGGGGCAAAAGAGCGGGGCCACATTCAAGACCCCATGAAAAAGATCGGCGCGCATCGAACGCAGCAAGAGCGGGGCGAGCAGTTGTTCCCACGGAATCCGCACGCGAGGATTGATCGTCGGCAGATGGCTGGGGCGCACACAAAAGTTGGGGGGCAACCCGAGGGCCGCACTGGTCAACCCACGGGTTGTATAGACGGTATACCGATTCTGGCGATCAAGGCGACCGAGGTGCAGCAACACCTGTTCAATATAGTGCGAAACACCGGCGCGCCGGAAGGAACGGGTATGGGCAAGCAGGTGGGCATTGATGGCAATATGCATAGAATTGATCGTTCCTCGTAGCCCGTCGCGCTACGGTTCAAAGGCAAGCTCGGCTGGCGGTTGATGAGCATCAGCCAGCGACGCATAGTCATGGTGCGGCACGAGCCCCCACTCGCTCAGCGGATAATAGACAAACCAGGCTTTCCCCACCACTCGCTCGAAAGCCAGGGGCCCCCACTCACGTGAGTCACTCGAATTAGCCCGATTATCCCCCATCACAAAGAGATGGCCTTCGGGCACCACGAGCGGGACAGTTTGACATGCCGAATTGATCATACAGTAGGTTGAGGCACCACCCAGATAGGGCTGCGCAAGCTCCTGACCATTCACAAAAACCTTGCCATCGCGGATCTCTACGCTATCACCAGGCAAGCCGATCACACGTTTGATATAATCCTTGGCAACATCATTCGGATACTCAAAGACAACGATATCACCACGGCGTGGCTGATGAAACGGATAAATAATGCGTTGGGGCAAATCCTCCTGGCCGGGCATCAGGCGCAACGGTGCATTGAGGTCAAAGTGAAAATAGACCAACTTGTTGACAAGGATATACTGACCACTGTGCATCGTCGGCTCCATGCTACTTCCTTCGATCTTGAAGTTCTGCACCATGCCGCGCACAATAAAGAAGATCAACAAAATAAAGAGCGCTGTTTCCAACAATTCGCGCACAACCCGGCGCACCTGGGTCAAACGGAGCCCGGGGTGCGGCGGTTCGGCAAGCTGCGTCCAGGGCTGATCATCACCAGGGGAACGCTCATGCTGAACGGAACGAGCAACCTCATCGCGTTGCCCGGGCCGGAGGGGGGTGTCTTCCATGAAGTTTCTCAAATTGGCCCACGAATACCTATGTTACACTGTCCTATTATACGTCATCTCATGAATGCAATGCTAGAGCAACAGGAACTCGCATGACAGACGCGCACAACCTCGCCGATCTCGTCATCGCCAGAGAAGAACATCAAACGACATGTCAGGCGTGCCAATGGCGTTGCACCCTCACTCCTGGCGAAACCGGGCGCTGCCAGATGCGCATCGGGGTCGAAGGCGGCATCGCCATGCTCAACTACGAACGCATTGCGGGCGCAGCGCTCGGGCCGATTGAAGATTATCGGCTCTGGCACTTCTTTCCCGACACGATGACGTTGGCGCTGGGCGGATGGGGGTATGCAACGCTGGTGGATCAGGAACGCGGACTGTATGCCACGCTCCCCGAAGATCCGGCGCAGCAACGGCGGCTTGACCCCGAACGTGCGGCCAACGTCGCCCTCGAACGACTCTGTCGAGGGGTCATCTGGGCCTTTGGTGAGCCAGCGGTCAACTTTGAATATGTCCGCAACCTGTTGCAACTCTGCCGGGCGACCAGTCGCTACACTGCGCTGGTAACGACGGGAGCCTTCACCATCGAAGCGCTTGATGCGCTCGGGCACTACCTTGACGGTATGAGTCTCGACCTGCGTGGGTTTAGCGACGAGAGCTATGCGCGGCTCGGCGGGCTCCCCGCGTGGCGCGAAATCTTGGGCATCGCCGAGCGTGCCCAGCAACGCTGGCAATGCCACCTCGAAGTAACCACCCGCATCCATCACGGGGTCAACGACAACCCTGACGAACTGCAAGCGCTCATCGACTGGATCCGTGACACCCTGGGTGCGGCCACGCCCTGGCATATCCTGCCTGGCGATACCGGCAGTGCCACAGCTGCCTCAACCATGCGCGCACGGAGGCTCGGCCACGAACGCGGCCTTTTCCACATCTACGGCCTGGAACCAGACCAAGAGACCCTATGCCCCCACTGCGAGCAAACCCTGATCACACGCACCAACGGCAGCACGCGCATCGTCGGCCTCGACGGCACAGCCTGCACCGGATGTGGGCAAGAAACGGGGATCAGACGATCGATTTTTAAGTAAGCGTGTAGGTCAATCGCCCTACCGCTTACCCTAGGGCTACGCTGAAAATGGGGGAACGTGGTTCCCCCATTTTCAGCGTAGCCCTGCCGCTTACCCCGCTGGCCGTCCATTGCGACAGAGGATCACCGCAGTGCGGGTGTCGGTGTGATAGTCGTAGAACTGTTCGTCTAGCTTGAGCACGATCTGGTAGCCTGGGGTGAGTACCTGGAGGTAGTTTTGGCCTGGTTCAGGGCAACCCAGTGAGCCGTCCGGCCAGACGACTTCGTCTGCAAGGTGCAGGCTGATTGCTGCAAACGAGGCGCCGGTACGCTTGATGAGATCGGCTTGCGCAAGGGCAATCGCTCGGTCGATGCCACGCGCAAGACCCTCGATGATCACCGGTTGGCGCGCAATGATTGTTTCGCTGCCATCAAGCGGCGAGATGACAAAGACCTCGATGACACCAGGGGTTTCGGTTTCGGGTGGCGTGAATACGAGGCTCGCCACAAAGGGGCCGGGAATGTTGAGATCGGGACGCTGCACCGAGGTTCCACCCTGGGCGATGATCGCGCCGCTGGCCGTGCGTAGCCGGAGATCAATGCCCGCCTCAAAGGCTCGCCCTCGCTCAAAGCCTTGCACAAGTACCGGACTGCTGATGCGCGTCGCCGCCGCCGGTACCGTAATCAACGCTTGCTGTCCCTCGGCAAAGGGGAGTTCGTAACGCCAACGGTAGTAGTGCAGGCCGACATTGCCCATTTCGACCTGAAATTGGGGCGGGTTGCTCGGGGTGTAGGTCAGCAACCGCCGCTCGAAGGGCTGCACCATGACGTCACGCTCGACCCCGGCAATCGGGACACGCACCCAGAAGGCGTCAGCAAGAGGATAACCCGCTATATAGAGCCAGTCAAAACGCGGGGTTACTTGCACAAAACGCCGCTTCTCGTACACGACTCCGCCTTCGTTGAGGTATGACCAGAAGGCACGTGGAATGCCATACCCATTGACGACTGCGCTGTCAATCCGTGCCGCCGCAAGGTTGGCGAACTCTGGGGCGGCTCGCAAGCCAACAGGCGTCAACCGCTCTGCGACGGTATCGCCAGGGCCAAGGCGCGGTTGCACCCGTACATAGGGCTGCAAATCGGCGTAGGTTGGAAAGGTCGCGTTAGGATCGCCCGCCACCGGGATGGTCGCTGGTGCCAACGCCACAAAAGCGCCATTGCCAACCTGCACCCGCCCATCAATCATGTCACGCACGAGTAACCCGCTCGTGACAAACCAGAGGCTAGCTGGATCACCAAGCGGATCATTGATCTCCATCCGCCCCTTGTCGAAGTATTGCACCGAGCGAAACTGCTCTGGCCCATCAACATACCACTCCCGCAGCCCTTGCGTGCGCGGAACTGGCCCCCAGAGCCACGAATGGCTGCCGCGCCCCTGCTGTACCGGGTAATCGCTGCGCTCCCAGATCGTCCTAAAAGCGGGAGGATCAGAGGTCTGGGCCGCAGCACTCAGCGGCAGAAAGATGGTCAGCAGAAGCAAAAGACCGAAGAAATAGCGCATAGACATGGTTCACCTCATATAATCGGGATGCAGTTGTATCTTCTTGCGCCCCCACCTCATCGCCCCGAGCATGAGGCCCAGGCCGACGATCTGCGCTATCCGCAGGCCAAAAACGGTCAGCAGTGCGTCGCCACGCAGTGGTTCAAGCAACAGCATCGTCAGGCCCTGCAGCCAAAGGTAGGCGGCAAAGAGTGCCCCCGGTGCCAGGGAACGTCGGGCAAGTAGCTGAAGGATGCCATAGCTGATCAGCGCCGCAAGCATCAGATAGATCTGCGTTGGGTGGCGTATGGTGCCAAAAAGCGGAATGCCCCAGGGCAACGCCGTTGGGAGGCCAAAGGCTTCGCCGCTGAGCAAGAGACCGAGGCTGGCAATGGCCTGTACAAGTGGCAAGGTCAGCGCCGCTACATCCGCGCTCGGCGCGAGGTCGCACCGACGCCAACGACACCAGAGCCACACTGAGGCCATGCCACCGATCAACGCACCTGCCCAGGCGAGATCGGCAACCCGTAGCGCCACAAAAAGCCCAGGATTGCGCCCATAGAGATCCCAGTTGAAAAGGCCATACCAGAGCCGTCCGCCAACGAGTGCGCCTGCGAGTACCGGCAAGGTGAGGCTGGAAACCTGATCGGCCAGTTCCGCGCCGCCCCGCTGACGCGCGATGCGTTCGCTCAGGAACATCCCCACCATGATGCCGAGCAGCAGCAGCAGACCGCCACTGCTCAGGTTGAGCGGGCCAAGTGGAATGAGGGGATACATTATGGCGCCTCGGCCAGCAACTGTTCGACCGTACCAGCAATGACGCTGCGGGCCAATGGCCCACGGTAGACGGCACGGATCACCCCGGCTCGATCCACAAAAAAGCTTGATGGCATCACGCGGGCTTGATAGACATTGCTCACGGTGCCATCACGATCAAGCAACGCAGGAAAGGTGAGGCCGCTCGCGTCCATATAGCCCGCAACGGTTGCCGCTTCCTCACGGGAATTGACCGCCAGCACGGTGAAACCCTGGTCACGGTACTCTTCGTACGACGCCTGGATCATCGGCATCTCGGCGCGACACGGCGGGCACCAGGTCGCCCAGATGTTGATCAAGATCACCTGGCCGCGCAGGTCAGCGAGTTGCACCGGTTGCCCCGTGAGATCGAGCAGGGTAAAGTCAGGCGCAGGATGGCCTTCACGGGGCGCGGGTACCGTTGCAACGCTTGCTGCACCAGGCTCGGCCAGGCTAACAGGCTGATCAGGGCGCACACGACTCAGAACGATCAACCCAATCCCCACCACCAGCGTGGCAAGCATGAGTATATCCCACTGGCTACGACGAAGCATCACCATATACTGTCTTACTGCTCCTCTAGGTTCTCTAGGATCAATAGCATTCAAGGAAGCTCACGCGAAGACACGAAGGGTTCGTGCACCTCCACGAAAACCTTTGCGCCTTTGCGCCTTTGCGTCAAAACAACCACCTTATTTGCCAGGCATTGCCTCGAGGACTTGAAAAAAGAGTTCGACGGCCCACGGGTCAAAGTGTGTTCCGGCTTGCGCCCGCAGATAGGCCAGAACCTCGTGTTCGGGCCAGCCACGGCGATAAGGGCGATCGGAACGCAGGGCGTCCCAGACATCGACGACCGCAAAGAGACGCGCCGCCAGGGGAATCGCGCTGCCCGCCAGACCACACGGGTAGCCTGTACCATCCCACTTTTCGTGGTGGCAATAGGGGATAGCGAGCGCTGGTTGCAAGTAGGCGATCGGCGCAAGCATATCGTAGGCATACCGCGGATGCTGGTGCATAATGGCCCACTCTTCTTCGGTCAATGGCCCTGGTTTGAGCAGAATCGCATCAGGAATGCCGAGTTTACCAATATCGTGCAGCAACGCTCCACGTCGAATCGCGGTCAACTCAGGTTCAGTGGTGCCAGCAGCACGGGCCATACGTATGGTCATCTCGGTCACACGCAACGAGTGGCCCTCGGTCTCTTTATCGCGCAGATCGAGGGCATGCACCCAGCCTTCGATGGTTGCGTCATAACTCGCGATCAGTTCCTCGTGGGCATGCTGCAGAGCAGCGCGCTCTTCAAGTAGGCTCCGATAGCGATTGAGCCGGGTAATCGTTTTGACCCGTGCCCGCAACTCGGCCCGTTTGAAGGGTTTGCTAATGAAATCGTCAGCACCAGCTTCAAGCCCACGGAGGCGCGACTCTGAGTCATCAAGCGCCGTGACCATCACCACAGGAACTTCGGCCAGATGCGGATCGGCGCGCAGGCGTCGGCATACCTCAAACCCATCCATACCTGGCATCATCACATCCAGCAAGATCACATCAGGCGTCAGGGCAGCGGCCTGCTGCAACGCTTCAGGACCATCAGCCGCAAATGCCAGCGTATAGCCCTGACCATAGAGCAGATCTTCCAGTGTCTCGCGGCCAATCGGGTTATCGTCAACAATGAGGACAATGCTCGGTGCTGCCATCATAGCTCCCCCTGCGGATGGTCGAGAAGCCGCTCAATCGTGTCAACCAGGCCACGCAGACTCACCGGTTTGCTGAGGTACTCACTCGCCCCCGCTTCCATACAGCGCTCACGATCACCCGGCATCGCAAGGGCCGTCAACGCAATAATCGGCGTTAGCGCAAAAGTAGAATCGGCGCGCAACCGCCGAATCGCCTCAAGTCCATCTAATTCAGGCATCTGAATATCCATGAGCACGAGATCGGGGGGGGTCTCGGCGGCTAGGTCAAGGGCTTCACGCCCATTGCGTGCCACCGAGAGCCGATAGCCTTTGTCTTGCAGATAGTCGCCAAGCGCAATAATATTGACTTCGTTATCTTCGGCCATCAGGATATGGGCTACTGACGAGCGTCGTGCTGGTGCTGAGGCGATAACAATCGCTTCACGTGGTGGTTGAGGCTTATGCACCGCAGCACCAAGCGCCCGACGCAGCGTCTCGCGCGAGATGGGCTTCACCAGGTATTCGGCGGCCCCGGCCGCCAAGCCACTGACCCGATCGTCAACAACCGAGATAATGATCACCGGAATAGCCTGCAACGTTGCATCAGCCTTGAGTTGCGCCAGAATTTCCCAGCCTGATTGCTCGGGCATCTGCAGATCAAGGAAGATGACATCAGGACGCAGACGAGCGACCTCATCAACGGCCCCGACACCCCGACCATAGACCATCGCATGGATGTCGAGTTCCTCAAGGTACCGGGCGATCTGTTCACCGGCCGTCTCTGAGTCTTCAATCACCAGCGCCGAGCGGAGCTCTTCGGAAGCAGGTTCGTCTGCCGGATGGGTCGGCAAGCGTGCGGGAACCGTGGGAGGCGGTGGATAGGGCAGCGCGACGGTAAAACAACTCCCCTTGCCCGGTTCACTCGTCACCGTGACACTGCCCCCGTGCAACTCAACCAGCCGACGCACCAGCGCAAGGCCAAGACCAGTCCCTTCATGCTGACGGCTGAGGCTCGAGTCGAGTTGGATAAAAGGCTTGAAGAGTTGGGCGATCCCTTCGAGTGACATCCCAATGCCGGTATCCTCAACGGCAAAACGGATCGCCCCCTCGTCCGCCTGCGCCTCGACAAGCAGACTCACTCGGCCCCCTGGCGGGGTGAATTTCACCGCATTGCTGAGGAGATTGACAAGGATCTGCTTGAGGCGCTTGGGGTCAGCTTCAACACGCGCCTGTGGCTCATTGATCTGCAGGTGCAGCTGGATCTGCTTTTTATTGGCGAGCTCTTTGACAAAGACCAGGCTTGCCTCGCAGATCTCGCTCACCGCCAGGATTTCGGGTTGCAGATCCATGCGCCCGGCTTCAACTTTCGAGAGATCAAGGATATCGTTGATCAAGGCAAGCAGGTGGCGACCACTCGCTTCGATGTTGCGCAGCGACGCCTGCTGGCGTTCGTTGAGCGGGCCACGCAGTTGTTCCAGCAAGCCTTCACTCAATGCCAGAATCGCATTGAGCGGCGTCCGCAACTCGTGGCTCATATTGGCGAGAAAGTCATCTTTGGCGCGCACAGCGCGGGCAAGTTCCAGGTTGGTACGGCTAAGATCCGCAGTACGCTCATCAACCCGCCGGGCCAACAGATTGCGCTCATTGATCAGCGCATGTTCGGCACGCCGCCGCTCAAGCCAGAGACTAAGGGCATGCGCAATGCTGTCGAGCATGTTTTGCTCTTCCGGGATAAGTTGCACATCTTCAAGGTAAAAGACCTTCAAGCACCCGATCGCGCTTCTACCCACAAGAATGTCGGCACGAATGCCCGGCAACGACTCAGCAATGGCCTCGCCTTTCATCGAACGATAATGGCAACCATCAACGTCAATGGTCGCGAATGCAATCTCAGGATACTGCATCGCAGCAACAAGATAGCCGATCACCTGATGACAGAGAGCATCAAGGGAGGGATTCTGATCAAGCAAGCGCTGCACCTGACGTAAACACGTCAACTCTTTGAGCCGCTCTTGCAGATCGTGTTCCATCTGCTTGCGCATGGTAATATCTTTGCTCGTCGCGACAAAGTCGGTAATCGCCCCACGCTCATCACGCACCGGGGTAATCGTCTTGGCCTCATAGATAAGCTGCCCATCTTTGCGTCGATTGGAGAACTCGGCCTGAAACGACTCACCACTGAGGATCGTGGCCCAGAGGTTGGTATAGAACGCCATGCTCTCCAGGCCCGATTTGAGAATACGCGGTGTCTGCCCAATGACTTCGTCATAGGCAAACCCGAACTGGCGCTCGAAGGCTGGGTTGACATACTGGATGATCCCGTTGATATCAGTAATCAAGACGATGTCATCCATCTGTTCCACCACCCGTGAAAGGCGCACAATTTCGGCGGCTGATCGCCGCGCCTCCGTGACATCACGAACAATGGCAACCGCTTCGCGCTCGCTCGGGTTGACACTGAGCCGCGCCTCAAAGAAGTGCGGTTCATCACCAAGCATCAGTTGATATTCAAAGGTCTGCAACGCGTCGGTTGTGAAAGCCGCATCAATGGCTATCTGCCATTGTTCCCCGACCTCCAAGGGCAGTACATCGCGAAACGACTTGCCAAGAAACACGTCGGGCGAGACATACAGGAGGTCAGACATCATAGCCGAATAATCAAGAATGACGCCTTCGTGGTTCACCCGGAACATGATATCCGGAATTGCCGCAAGTAACGCGCGACTACGCCGCTCACTGGCGCGTATCTGCTCTTCCGCTTCGTGTCGTTGCTGCTCCTGCGCCATAAATTCCAGCGCAAAGGCAATATCAATGGCCATTTCATCAAAAAGCTTGAGTTCAGCTTCATCAAAGAAATCGGTCTCAGGCGCATACAGATTCAGCGAACCCTCTACCTTGCCCGCAACAATCAGGGGAAAGACCGCGAGCGCATCATACCCAAGGCGCAACGCATCCTCGCGCCAGGGGGCCATGCGTGGATCATTGGCAATATCATTGATCACGATATGCTCCCCATGTCGCAGAGCGGTCGCCGTGGGCCCACGCCCGCGCGGGCTATCGTCAAGCGTGATGCGCAGCTTGCCCAGATAATCGCCAATTTCGCCAGCCCAGGCAACCGGTTGCACTTCACTTGTCTCCGGATCAAGCAAGCCAATCCAGGCCATGCGAAAGCCCCCCTGGGTAACCGCGATCTGGCAGGCCGTGGCAAAGAGGAACTGCGGATCACGCACGCGCACAATCGTCTCATTCACCTCACTCAGCACGATATAAGCGCGATTGAGCTTGTGCAAACGGGCTTCGGCCTGCTTGCGCTCGGTGATATCCTGCACTGTGCCAATAATTCGTTGCGGTTTATCTTCGGACTGGCTCAAGGAGATGGCTGCTTCAAACCATTGCTCACGCCCCAACGAGGGGTTGAGGCGATATTCGATCGTCACCCGCTCGTGGCTAGCCAGCGCCTCGGCCTGCGCCGCAAGCAAGGCCGCACGATCATCGGGGTGAACCCAAGTGATAAACTCATCAAAGGAGGGGACCCCAGCCTTGGGATCCCGCCCAAACAGGCGAAACATCTCGTGTGACCAGAAGCCCGTGCCAGTCGCAAGATCAAGATCCCAACTCCCCAGATGGGCCACCTCCTGGGCCATCTCAAGGCTCGCCTGACTCTGCGCCAGCAAGAGATCGGTGCGCTGGCGCGACCGTATATAAAGGAGGAAGAGCGTAGCGGTGAAAAGCCCGATCGCAAGGGTCGGCCAGGCCATCCAGCCGCGAATAGCAGCCACATACGCCGGGCCAGGCCGAACGACAAACTCCCACGTGCGGCCATAGAGCTCGAGACGGTGGGTGGTCACATAGCGGGACGCCTCGAGTTGGGCTGGGCTCACCTCGTCAGCAGGTGCCAAGGTCTGGCTTCCCGAGCGCGACGGTTGAAAAGCCAGCAACGGCGGCGCTCCTTCCGTCACATCAAAAAGGTAGAATTCAAGATCATGAGGCGTCGTCGCACCAAGGGCCTGTTCGACCACCTCTTCCATCTGGAGAATGAGAAAGACCATCCCTTCAAAAGCCGCCTGACGCTCGGCAAGGGTCTCTATGGGGGTATCAACAGCATAGAGCGGGCTAATGAGCAAGACATGCAACTCATCATCGGTCGTTGAAATCAGCTTGAGTTGCGGAGTCAGCATTGTCTCACCACGATCACGCGCACGCATAATCGTCGCAGCACGGACTTGCTCGGATGGCATATCAAAGCCTAGGGCCGGACGATTGAGCTCAAAAGGCTCAAAAAAGGTCGCCGGAAGATAGAAAGGCCGCTCAGCGACAGGTATCGGTTGACCGGTGGCATCACGTTCATAAAGCATAGAGGAGGAAAAACCCTCTTCACGCAGCGCTTGCTCAAACGCGGCCCGCTCTTCTTGCGGCACTACGGGCGACCACGCCATCGTCTGAATACTCGGTGAACGCGCCAATAGAGGGGTGACAAAACGAAGAAACTCAGCGCGATCAACCTCATCTGAGGCGTCATAGAAGGAGCGCACCGCGAGCAACGAGTAGTCGTGGTCAGACATCATTGTCGCAACCGCCCGTACCACCTCGGCACTATCGGCCTCGAGGCGGGCGCGCAACTGACGCTCTTCATAGTTAATCGCAAGCGTAAAGACAAAAAAAGCCAGCCCGACCATCAGACTTGCCAATGGGCCGACCAGCACTTCCAGGCTCACGCGGTTATGCCTGATCCGGGTTGCAGCAATGATCGCCGGCGCGATCATCAGGATGCCGACATAGACGCTGATCCACCAGCGCCCAAACAAAAGAGGCGCCTGCGCCCACGACAACACTCCAGCCACGGCCATGGACACCATGCCGACAGCAGGGGCTACCGCAGCCGTTACCCCGTTGAAAAAGAGGCTGAGTACCACCAGTTTCACCGTGCGTGGCGGCAACGGACTGGCAAAGCGGCGCAGCAAAAAGGCCCCGAGTAGGGCCTGCATCGTTGAACCAAGCGCAAACACCAGGGCCAGTATCGGGGTCACCGGGCCGCCAAGGAGCGAAAGACCGACGAGAAAACTACCCGCCAGCACTCCCAGGCTCAACCAGTAGCCGCCGATAACAACGCCAGCCAGGGCCACACCTGCCGCAGGCCACACCGCAACGATTGGATCAAGCGGATCAAGAAAAAAGAGGGTAGCGTGAGCAATCGCCACATAGAGTAGCGCCAGCAGGAAGATGTTCCCTATAAGCCACAGACGACGCGATGGCGAAACAAGACTGGTTTGATTCTGCATAAACACTGGTCTCTCAAACGTACGTATGTGGTTTGAGGAATGTGACAATGAGACCGGTGATCGTATTGTATCACCCGCTAGGGGGACTTTCAATGTCCGAAATATGCCGTTCCTGTGCGGGGAGCCAAGTCAACGCCGCTGGCTTGGCTCCCCACACAGGAACGCCTCCTGGAGGCCTCATTCTTGTGGTACAATGAAGTATGCACAGGTTTTTTTCGCTTTTTGCAAAGCTTTCATCTGAGTTTCTTGGGGCCTACGACCCCAAGAAACTCGCTTGTACGGCGGTCAGCTTCGCTGACCGCTGTACAAGCATGGGTTTTTAGGGCAACAGCCCTAGACCGCGCCAGAAGGCGTAAAAAGGAATATAGATGACAATGACAACCACCCCAACGACCGAGGTGCCGTTCGAGCAGATACGCGCAGCCTTTGCGCGGGGCTATCAGTCGCAGCGGCAAGAATTGGCCTATTGGATTGATGAGGTTGAGGGAACCATTCCCCCCGATCTCCACGGTACGTTCTTTCGGAATGGCCCGGGCTTGCTCGATGTGAATGGGCAACGTCTGCATCACCCGATTGACGGTGACGGTATGATCTTCTCAATGGCCTTTGCCAATGGCCGTGCCTTTGTGCGCAATCGCTTTGTGCGCACCAAAGGCTTTCTCGAAGAGCAAGAAGCCGGCAAGATCCTCTACCGTAGCCCGTTTGGCACGCAGAAACAGGGCGGGATGCTCGCCAATATTTTTGATCTGCGCCTCAAGAACCTGGCGAATACCAGTGTTACCTATTGGGGCGGCAAATTGCTTGCTCTGTGGGAGGGTGGCGAACCCCATCGCCTCGATCCTTATACGCTCGAAACACTTGGCCTCGATGACCTGGGTGGCATTCTCAGCCCCGGCAAAGAGTTCGCGGCCCATTACCGCATTGATCCCGATGTCGCGGGGGAGCCACATCTGGTCAATTTTGGCAGCCAGATGAAACTCGGCATCGGTTTCCAGGAAGATGCGACGATCATCACGATCTATGAGTTTGACCAGGCAGGCAAGGTGCTCAAGCGCCACGCCTATCGCATCCCTGGTTTCTCGGTGCTGCATGATATGGCAATTACGCCTAACCACTGCATCTTTTTCCAGACGCCCCTCGATTACAATGCGATCCCGTATGTGCTCGGCATCCAGTCGATTGTCCAGTCTTTTCGCCTGAATCCTTCGCGTCCGACCCGGATTGTGGTGCTGCCCCGCGATCCCGAGGGGCCAGTAAATATCTACGACACAAAATCAGGCTTCATTTTTCACCTTGCCAATGCCTTTGAAGATGGTGATACGCTCTGTGTTGATGCTGTCTCGTACGCTGATTTCCCCCAGATCGAGCCAGGCGAGAACTTTCTTGACCTTGATTATCGGCGGTTCCCTGCTGGCGAACTCTGGCGCTATACGATTGATACCAACACTGGCACGGTTGACCGTACATTCCTCTATCCGGGTACCTGCGATTTCCCGACACTCCACCCGCAGAACCAGGGCCGTCCGTATCGTTATGTCTACCTTGTTGCGGCCCCCCCAGACAAGACCAGATGGGTCGTGCAGACGATCACGAAACTCGATCTCGCCACGGGCACAACCGATGTGTGGAATGCTGCGCCCTACGGGTTCCCGAGTGAAGCGCTCTTTGTACCCAGGCCCGATGGGGTGGCAGAAGATGATGGCTGGCTCTTGAGCCTCGTCTACGATGGCGAGCAGCATCGCAGCAGCGTCGTGATCCTCGATGCCCGCGACCTTGCCCAGGGGCCAATCGCCCGGCTTCAGATGAAGCACCACCTGCCGCATGGGTTCCACGGCTGCTTTGTGCCCGACTATTTTGGGCCTGAGGCCTGAGCAACCCGTTTCGCCATCAAGATATCAGGTTTGCCAAAGCCATTCGCATCAGGCACAAGGCCCACAATCACGAAGCCACACCGTTGATAAAAGGCGTACGGGTGGTCACGCACGTTGCGGATCGTCGACATATGGGCAGACACATCAGGATAGAGGTCAACGCCAGCCAGCGACGTAAGCCCAGCCTCATCATCGGTGCCAAGGAAGATGGTCGAGCCGCCACGCGCCACAACCTGCCGTTCCAGATCTTGCACGAGTGCCCGCCCAACGCCTTGGCGCTGGTGCGAGCGGCGCACCACCAACGGGTGCAGTTCCCACACATGGCCGGGGTACAACTCGAGGGACCCAATCCAGCCCACGAGCAACCCGGCCTCGTCATAGGCAACTCGGCAGATCTTCGCCGGATCAAGTGCCTCCTCAACCTCGGTCTGGGCGCTCTGAAGATCCGGCCAGGTCTGTGGCGCAAAGTCACGAAACCCCTCGACCAGCAGCATCGCTGCCGCCGTACGGGCCTCGTGGTCGTTCGTTTCGAGCGTTGTGATGTTCATATATGTATTTTCTTCCGCTTCAAAAAAAAGTCCAATGTTTTGCTCGCATGCAAGTCTAGCAAAAGCAATCCCGTGCGTGAACAACGTGAAATGCGGTTATAATGGCCTCTTTTTACCATAATTTCAAGCCCATGTGCCTTGCCTGAAAGCCTGAGAGAGTGGGTTGATAGGTTTTGACAGTTAATCCAAGGCTTGCCGAGGGCCTACCAATGTTACAATAGTCAACGGAAGAGCTTGTGCAACAAAGTACGATGTGGAGGAAGCATAGCGTTTTATGGGTACAAAAAATTCACGGCTCCAGGGATTTTATCAGTTAAACCCGTTTGAGCGTTTGCAAATGGTCAAGTCCTTTGACGGACTGTGCGAAGAAGATCTCCGGGTTTTGCATGGTGGTCATGGCACCCTGACGATTGAGCGTGCTGACAAGATGATCGAAAATGTGGTCGGCACCTACAACCTGCCACTTGGCATCGCGACCAATTTTTTGATCAACGGGCGTGACCATTTGATCCCGATGGTCGTTGAGGAACCATCAATTGTTGCCGGCGCAAGCTACGCGGCCAGAATGGTACGCGAGGGCGGCGGTTTTGCAACCAATAGCACCGACCCAGTGATGATCGGGCAAATTCAGATTGTTGGCGTGGCGGCCCCGCAGAGTGCGCGTCACGATATTTTTACGCGCAAAGAAGAGATCCTCGCGATCGCAAATGCCCAGAGCCGCTCGCTCGTCGGGCTTGGCGGCGGTGCCCGTGATCTCGAGGTCAACCTGCATGCAACAAGCCCGATGGGGCCAATGATGGTTGTTCACCTGCTGGTTGACACCCGCGATGCGATGGGGGCCAACGCCATCAACTCGATGTGTGAGGCCGTTGCGCCATTGATCGAGCAGATCACCGGTGGGCGCGTCTATCTGCGCATTCTGTCGAATCTCAGTGACCGTCGCCTCGCCCGCGCACGCTGTGTCGTGCCAACCCGCGCCCTCGAACGCGATGGGTTGAGTGGCGAAGAGGTGGCCGAGGGCATTATGTGGGCCTATGCTTTTGCCGCCGTTGATCCCTATCGGGCAACGACCCACAACAAGGGCATCCTCAATGGGGTTGACCCGGTGATTGTCGCAACCGGCAATGACTGGCGCGCCATCGAGGCTGGCGCTCACGCGTATGCTTCACGCAGCGGCCAGTACCGCTCGTTGAGTGTGTGGGAGCGCGATGACGAGGGCAATCTTGTTGGCACCCTCGAAATGCCCATGGCCGTTGGCATTGTTGGCGGTGCAACCAGGGTGCATCCCGCAGCGCAGACCGCGCTCAAATTGCTTGGGGTGAAGTCAGCCAACGAACTGGCCGAGATTTGTGTCGCCGCCGGCCTCGCAAGCAATCTGGCCGCCATGCGTGCCCTCGCCTGCGAAGGGATCAACCGCGGCCACATGGGGCTCCACGCACGCCAGATCGCAATGGCCGCCGGAGCCCACGGCCCCCTCGTTGATGAGGTCGTCCGCCGTATGATTGAAGAACGCAATATCAAACCCGCTCGAGCGGAAGAATTGATCGCTGAATTGCGGTAGTGCCGTCGGTGAAGCACGTTTTCTGATGATTTGACGCAAAGACGCAACAGCGCAAAGGGTGTTAAGACAAAGCAACTGTGGGATAAACGCAGGATCGCCGATGATGACGATGGCTGCATCGCACGTTGGGCAGGGCCTGCGTTTTTTGCTGTGCCAGATACCAAGTTACGCTCATCGTAGTGCCGACTTCAGTCGGCTGAGCCGGAAGCCGACTGAAGTCGGCACTACATTAGAGAGAAGGTTAGCCGTATGATGAAACCAGAGCGCCCGGTTGGTCTGATTGGCTACGGGGCGTATGTTCCCCGCTATCGCATTGCTGCGCGTGAGATTGCGCGCATCTGGACTGATGGGCAGGGTGGGGTGCCCGTGGATGCCAAGAGTGTGCCAGGGCCCGATGAAGATACCATTACCCTCTCGATTGAGGCCGCCCGCAATGCCCTTGCGCGTGCCGGGGTCACAATCGAACAGGTGAGTGCGGTCTGGGTCGGCAGCGAGAGCCATCCGTATAGTGTGAAGCCTTCGGGCACGATCGTGGCCGAAGCGCTTGGGGCGACGCCGTGGGTGAGCGCCGCTGATTTTGAGTTTGCCTGCAAAGCGGGCAGCGAGGCCCTCACCGCAGCGATGGCGTTGGTTGGCAGCGGGATGGCCAATTATGCCATGGCGATTGGCGCCGATACCGCGCAGAGCCGCCCCAGCGATGCGCTGGAATATACCGCGTCGGCGGGGGCAGGTGCGTTGCTGATCGGGCCAGCCGCAGAGGCCGTGGCAACGATTGACGCAACCGTGAGCTATGTGAGCGATACGCCCGACTTCTTCCGGCGCGCCGATCGTCCCTATCCCGTCCATGGCAATCGCTTTACCGGCGAGCCGGCCTACTTTCACCAGATCCAATCGGCGGCCCAACGCTTGATGAGCGATATGGGCAAGACCGCCAAGAATTTCACCTATGCGATCTTCCACCAGCCGAATGCCAAGTTCCCTCAGGCAGTCGCCAAGCGCCTGGGTTTCAGCGATAGCCAGATTGCGCCCGGTTTGCTTAGCCCACAGATCGGCAATACCTACTCGGGCGCGGCCATGGTCGGCCTGTGTGCAACACTTGACGTTGCGCAACCCGGTGAGACCATCTTTATCACGACCTACGGTAGCGGCGCTGGCTCTGATGCCTATGCGCTCACCGTCACCGAGCAGATCCTCGAGCGGCGCAACCGCGCCCCGCTGACCGAGGCCTACCTCAAACGGCAGGTCTTTATTGACTATGCGGTCTATGCGAAATGGATCGGCAAGTTGGTGATGGGGTAATGCTTTTGTTTGCCTGGTTTTGGCGGCTGCGCCGCCAAAACCAGGCAAACGAGGGGTGATGCAAAGTTTGCCTCTGGCGGTAGGGTGTGGGGTGGCTGCGCTGCCAAAACCAGGCACACGAGGGGTGATGCAAAGTTCGCCTCTGGCGGTAGGGTGTGGGGTGGCTGCGCTGCCAAAACCAGGCACACGAGGGGTGATGCAAAGTTCGCCTCTGGCGGTAGGGTGTGGGGTGGCTGCGCTGCCAAAACCAGGCAAACGAGGGCTACGCTGAAAAGGATTGTTAAGCAAATAAGGAGATGTATGCGATCATCATATATTGTGAGTGCTGCGGCAACTGCCGTTGGCGAGCATTATGCACGCAGTCTGAGCGATCTGGCGAGTGAGGCGGTACGTAACGCGTTTGCCGCCCTACCCGAGGTAAGCCCCGAGCGGGTGGGGGCGCTTTTTGTCGCGAATGCAATGGGCGAGACGCTGGCAAGCCAGGGGCAACTCGGGGCGTATCTGGCCAACGCTGTCGGACTACGAGGGGTGCCTGCGCTGCGTGTTGAGGCCGCCGGCGCAAGTGGCGGGGTGGCAATGCACCAGGCGGCCCAGGCGATTGCGACAGGGCAGTGCGACCTGGTGGTGGTGCTGGGAGCCGAGAAGGTAACCGATCGCCTCGAAGGGGCACTTGAAGCAGCGCTCGCGCTGCATACCGACACCGAGGCCGAGGCGATCCACGGGTTGACGCTGACCTCGCAATGGGCGCTGCTGATGCGTCGGTATATGCACGAATACAACCATGGCCTAGAAGCCTTTGCGCCCTTCCCGGTCAATGCGCATGCCAATGCAGCAAAAAATCCGCAGGCGCTCTACCGGTTTGCGATCAACGCCGACAAATACCGCAAAGCCGGCATGGTCGCCTCGCCGCTGAATATGCTCGATTGCAGCAGTGTCGCTGATGGCGCAGCATGTGTCATCCTCGCGGCAGAATCGCTTGCCCGCGAACTCCCCGGGCCACTTATCCGACTGGCTGGCACAGCGATCGCCACCGATACGCCTTCGCTCGGCGCACGCCGCAATCCGCTCGATCTTGAAGCAGCGCGGGCCAGTGCCCACGTCGCACTTGGGCGCGCCCATATGGGCCTCAGCAATGTGCAGGTCTTTGAATTGAGCGACCCCCACGGCATTGCTGCCGTGCTTGCGCTCGAATCAATCGGCTACTACGAACGCGGCGAGGCCCCGCGCCACGCCGCTGATGGGTCCATCGCGCCGAGCGGGCGCACACCGCTCGCCACGGCAGGCGGCTACAAAGCCCGTGGCGACATCGTCGGCGCAAGTGGCGTCTACCAGGTGGTCGAACTGGTACGCCAGTTGCGCGGCGAAGCCGGCCCAACCCAGGTAGCCGAAGCCCGCGTTGGGTTGGCGCAAACGCTCGGTGGCATTGGGGCAACCGCAGCTACCGCCGTCATCGTCGCTGAGTAGTACAGCTTCCGGGAAGCTCTGCGCGAAGATGTCATGGCGCACCGACGTGCCGAACCACCGATGAGCATGCCGCCACCACCGCACAAGCTTCCCGGAAGCTTTAGCTGTACGTTTCGCCCTTCATGCACTACAATGATCCCACGACCTTTGCCCTGGCAGGGTTCGCAGGTTACGCTACGTACTCGCCCTTTCTACAGGAGCCAGACCATGATTCAGGAGATGATCAACGGCAGCGTCGGTGTGCTGAGTCGACCATCAGTGGCGACCTTCGAGGAATATGAGAAGGATAATCTGGGTTGGGCGCTGATCTACTCGGTGCTCGCCGGGGTGATCAATGCGATCATTAGTGGCATTCAGTTCGCTCTTTTTCCACCAACACCAGTCAATCCGCAAGATTTAGGTGATGTCCCCCCGGAATTGGCCGAGTTGCTCGGCGGTATGACGACGGGTGCAGCAGCAGCGCCTAATATCTGGGCCTCGGTGATCGGGGCAATCGTCTTTACGCCACTCATTCTGCTCATTGCCTGGGGCATTACCTTTGCACTCGGGCGGGCGTTTGGAGGCGATGGCAAGTTTGGTGAACTGGCCTACAATATGTCGCTCTTTGGGGCACCCATTACGGTGATCGGGAGTGTGTTCGGCCTCATTCCATTTCTTGGTGGCATTGCGGCGTTTGCCCTCTTTATCTACAATCTCTACCTGACCTATCTCGCGATCCAGGCTGGCATGAACCTGCCGGGCAATAAAGCCCTATACGTCATTCTGATCCAGTTTGCCATCGGGATCGCCATTGGCCTCTGCTTTTTCCTTTTCTTTGCCCTCATGATCGCAGCCCTGATCGGCGCGGCTGGTGGGGTCTAGTTTTTTTACGAGGAGACGTTGATCGATATGGAAATTGCTCGTCACTGGCGCCAGCGCGCCGCACGTTATCGGTTGCAAGGTCAACGCCATCGTGAAACTGGTGAGGTACGCTTTCCCGCTCAGCCCCCTGCCATCGGCGAAGATCCGACGGTTTGGGAAGCCGTTGATCTCAGTGGGCGCGGCGAACTCTATAGTTTTAGTGTGCTGCGGCAGGGGCCTGATGGCTATGAGGGGCTTGTACCTTACCCAGTCGGGATGGTGCGCCTTGAAGAAGGCCCGCTGGTCGCGGCCCAGTTGACCGATTGCGCCGAGGCCGATCTTGCGATTGGTCAATCCGTTGAGATGGTGACACGTCAGTTGCTCGATACCGGCGAAGATAATGTGCTCGTCTATGGGTACAAGTTTCGCCCGGTGCTCGTGTAAGCGCAATGTCAACTGTTGCCCTCTACAATCTGACCATGATCGAGCTCGAAACCCTGCTACGTGACCTGGGCCAGCCGGCCTTTCGCGCCAAACAGCTCTATCGCCAGCTTTATGTCAATTTAGCTGACGACGCGATGACGATGACCGATCTGCCGCTCGCCCTGCGCGAGCGGCTCGCCAGCGAGGTGCGCCTGGGCGCGTTGCAGCTTGAACGGGTGCAAGAGACCGATCAGGGGCTGACGCGCAAGGCGCTCTTTCGGCTGCACGACGGGGCTGTGCTCGAAACCGTCTTGATGATCTATCCCGATCGCGCAACCGTCTGTGTTAGTACGCAGGCTGGTTGCGCGATGGGCTGCGATTTCTGTGCCACCGGCAAGCTCGGTCTGTTACGGAATCTGACGGTGGGGGAGATTGTCGAACAGGCGCTCTGGGCTTCACGTGAGTTACGGAAGTGGCAGGCAAGCCTGGTGGCCCCTGATGCAGCCCCACTCCAGACGCCTCCTGCCACAAGTCGGGCCAGACAACAAGCCTTGCCCGGCCCCGAGACCACCCGAACCGACGACGCTGGGCAATGGTGGGGCGGCGAAGGCGAGGCCTTTACCGAGCGGGTCACGCACCAGGTCGCCAGGGTGACCAATCTGGTCTTTATGGGCATGGGCGAACCGTTCGCCAACTATGATCGCTGGTGGGCAGCCGTCGAACGTCTGCACGATCCGCAGGGCTTCAACCTTGGCGCACGGAGCATGACCGTCTCGACGGTTGGGCTTGTGCCAGGCATCAGGCGCCTCGCCGAGGCATCGTTGCCGATCAGCCTGGCGATCTCGTTGCATGCGCCCGACGATGCGCTGCGCAGCGCGATGATGCCGATTAACCAGCGGTATCCACTGGTCGAATTGCTTGAGGCAACCCGTGACTATATCGATCGGACTGGGCGGCGGGTCAGCTTTGAATATGTGCTGCTGCAGGGGCGCAACGACCACCCGCACCAGGCACTTGCCCTCGCCCGCCTGCTGCGTGGTCAGGGCGTCAGCAAAGGGCCAGCCTTGCTCTGCCATGTCAACCTGATCCCGTGGAACCCCGTGCCAGGCATGCCACTCGGCCGCTCAGAACGCGAACGAGTGACGGCCTTCCAGCAAGTCCTGCTCGACTACGGCATCGCCTGCACCGTCCGCATCGAACGGGGCGTCGCCATTGCCGCAGCCTGCGGGCAACTCGCAGGCGCCTCAGTCCCAAGCTAAGCGCCAACCCTACGTCGCATCAAAGACCGCACTCACGGCCACCTCAAAGCCAGGCAAGATCAACGAGGTGGCCTGTTCACCACGAGCAAAGCGCCCATGCGCCACATAGGCCGCCCCATCAAGCGTCAAGACGGTGATCTGCTCGGCGACCGGATCAACCAGCCAGTACTCGGCAATGCCAGCCTCGGCGTAATCGACCACCTTGACCACCGTATCACGCTCAGGATCATCGGGACTGACAATTTCGACCACGAGATCAGCGCCAAGCCAGTACCGATTCTGGCGACGGGGATCATGGGCATCGCGCACAAGGAGAATATCGGGTTCACGATGCTTGCCGGGGCGAATCTGGAGACGCAACGGGGCGACCAAGACTTTGCCACCGAGGCGATCAACCCATAGCCGGAACCAATCATAGAGCAAGAGCAGCATAACCTGATGCTTATCGGTCGGCATGGGCAGCACCTCAATCATTCCATCGGTAAACTCGATCAAATGGCGCGTATGATCACTCAACCTCAGATACTGCTCTTCAGTCCAGAGCCCCTGAAGCGGATGCAGACTCACCTTGAGCCCGTCGTACTCGCGGACTAATGTCAAGTCAGTTGCGCTTGTCATAGGTTTCCTTTATGGCTGGTTCAAAAGCCAGCATAGCTGGCTTTTGAACCAGCCAAGGAATGATGCATTGGGCATCCCACGCCGTTGCCCATGCTATAATTATATGTTACTTCAAACGAGTCTGCCCGTTGCGGGAGGATCCAATCATGCAGGGTGCCAACAAGATCGCCTTCTCCACCCACCGAGCGTGGGTTGTCATAGCGTTGCTGCTCGTGCTCAGCTTGAGCCTTGGTGCGTGTGTCCAGGAGGCGAAAGAGCCCCTTTCTGGGCCAGTGCCAAGCCCAGAGGCGGCTTCGGGTGGGACGCTCATTATGACGCTCGGCTCACGCGATCCGACCACGCTCGACCCGGCCCTCGTTGGTGATGTGACGAGCGCTTTTGTCACCCGGCAGATCTTCAGCGGTCTGGTACGGTTGGACAAAGACCTCGAAGTCGAACCAGATCTGGCCGAAAGCTGGGAACGCTCGGAGGATGGGCGGAGCTACACGTTTCGCCTGCGGCCCACGGCCAACTTTGCCGACGGGAGGCCAATCACGGCTGAGGATGTACGCTATAGCCTGGAACGCGCCACTGATCCACGGCTCGGGGCGATGCTTCCATCTGCAACCTACCTGGGCGATATTGTCGGGGTCGCCGAAAAACTCGCCGGAACAGCCAGCACGATCAGCGGGTTGGAGGTTCTGGACGAACGTACCATCGTGCTGACGATTGACGCACCCAAGGGCTTCTTCCTCGCGAAACTGGCCCATCCAACGAGTTTCGTGGTTGACCAGCAGGCCGTTGAGTCCGGACGCCGCGATTGGACCGAGCAACCGAATGGGAGTGGGCCCTTTACCATCGAACGCTGGGAGCGGAACCAGTTGCTGGTGCTGGCGCGCAATCCTCATTTCGCCCGTGAACCGGCGCGCCTCGATCGCGTGCAGATGCTCATCGGTGCCGCCGCCAGCAATCCGCTGATCCTCTACGAACAGGGCCAGATCGATCTGACCAGTGTACCCTCATTTGCCCTGGCGCGCATTCAGGATGACAATAATCCCCTCGCGGCAGAACTCCGGCAAGAGCCACAACTCTCGCTCTTTTACCTGGGCATGAACGCCAACTTGCCCCCGTTTGATGATGCCAACATCCGCGAAGCCTTCCGCCTCCTGATTGACCGCAGCCTGCTCACCAATGTGACGTTGCAAGGCACCGCCGAGTCAGCCTACGGCGTCCTTCCACCTGGCATGCCTGGGTATAACGAGCAACTGACGCCACTTGAGCCAGATGGTGAGCGCATCCGCGAACTGATTGCGACGTCACGCTATGGGAGTGTGGAAGCCTTGCCACCAATTATCGCGTATGGCAGTTGGGCGAGCCTGCTGAGCGACGTGGCCGAAGCGACGCTCGGGATAACGATCGAGGTACGCGACTACGAAGATTTCGGCGACTACCTGGCCGCCCTGGAAGAGAACCGCTTCCAAATCTTTGGCACCGGGTGGATTGCCGACTATCCCGACCCCGAAAACTTCCTCGATGTGCTCTTTCGGAGTGGCAGCGGCCAAAACCATATGGCCTACAGCAACCCCGACGTTGATCTTCTGCTGAATCAGGCCGCCGTCGAGCCCGACGACAACAAACGCTACGCCCTCTATCAAGAGATTGAAGCGCGCATCATGGCCGACAGTCCGATCATCCCGCTCTACCATGACGTCGAGCATATGCTGGTAAAACCCTACGTGCGCGGCCTTGAGCTTACACCAATGGGAGTGCTCGATCTCAGCACGGTTGAGTTGGTCAGGCCGTAGGCTATCCCGCCAGCCACTAGATATAGTAGCTTTATCCACAGTAATCCCCCAGATGTGGATAACTTTACCATAACAAAGGTAGGAAACCGGGGCTGAACCTCGTTTTCAGACATGCTCAAGCAGTTCGTGCAACGGCCCGGCGATCTCGGCGAGCGCCGGAGGCAGGGGGTCACCACGCAGGATCGCTTGCCCGAGGGCCGAGCTTTTGAGTTCGATCAGCTCCCGTTCGAGTTGATTGGTCATCAAGACGTCACGCTGGATCTGGCCGTCACGAATGGTGATCACACGCTGTGCCGCCGCTGCGACCTCACTGTTGTGGGTGACAATGATCAGCGTGGTGCCCTGTTCGCGGTTGAGCGTGGTGAGCAGGGCCATGATGTCCGCGGTGGTTTTGGTATCGAGGTTGCCCGTTGGTTCATCGGCAAGGATTATTGCCGGGCGATTGGCGAGCGCACGGGCGACGGCAACCCGTTGACGCTCGCCCCCCGAAAGCTGGTTGGGCAGATGGTTGATGCGCGACGCGAGGCCAACCATCGTCAGCAATTCTTGCGCCCGGGCGCGACGCTGACCAGCCCGCAGCGACGACTCGTACATCGGGACTTCGACATTCTCACGAGCAGTCAGCGTCGGCAAGAGGTTGTGACTCTGAAAGATAAAGCCAATCGTCTCCCCGCGAAAACGGTCGAGGTTACGAACCTTGGTCAGTGAAGTCCCATTGATGATCACGTCGCCTGAAGAGGGGCGATCAAGCGCACCGATCAGATTCAAGAGGGTGGATTTGCCCGAGCCCGACGGGCCGACAATCGCCACGATCTCACCGGCCTGGATCTGCAGATCGACCTCATTCAAGGCTCGCACCGGCACACGCTCACCATAGATACGGGTCAATTTGCGTGCCTCGAGCACAATTGTCGTAGGCATAAAGTCGCTCATTTCTATTCGTGATAGAGCGCCGCAATCGGGCGCAGGCGCACCGCTCGCCACGCTGGCAACAGGCCACCAATCAGGCCGAGGCCGAGCGCCAGCCCGAAAATACGCCACAGATCGGCACTTGCATAGCTGATTGCGAGCACTTCGCCGTACCCCGGGATCATGACGAGCAACTGGTTGAGGCCCATCCCAAGCCCAAGGCCAGCCAGACCGCTGAGCAAGGCGAGGGCCAACGACTCGGCGAGGATCATCCGCAACACACGCCGACCACGCCAGCCGACCGCCCGCAGCACACCAATTTCGTGGGTGCGCTCAAAGACACTCATCAGCATCACATTCATCATGACGACGCCACCAACGAGCATCATCAAACCCATCAAGGCTCCAAAAAAGGCGTCCATCGTGGCAAAGTCTTGCATGCGTGACGTCAGATCGTTCGTACGCGCAACCAGCAGTTCAGGGTAGCGCGCCTCAAGCTCAGCCGCGATCTCGGCGGCTCGCTCAGGCGTATGCAGGCTAATCCCGAGGAACGAGACCTGACGCGGCTTGCCAAAGAGACGCTGCGCCTCACGGATGCTAATCACCCCGCCCGAGTCTTCATAGCCAATCCCGGTTTCGTAGATGCCCACAATCGTGAAGGTCTGACCGCTCAGGCGGAGCCGATCGCCCACCTGCTTATCCAGGCTATTGGCGGCCAGGCGCCCCAGGATAATGTCATCACTCCGTTGGATCAAACGGCCCTCGCTCACGCGATAATGGGCGATATGGTTCTCGCGGGGGTCAAGGCCATAGAGCAAAAAGAAGGGCAGGCCAGGTACCGCCGTTGAGCCAAAGACCAGCCGCGAGACAGCTTTGACCTCGGGGTGGGTGCGAAGATGATCGGCGAGCCGTTCGTCAATTGACGAGAACATCGCATCAGACGCGCCCGCTTGCTGGGCGAGAATATCAGCCTGGCCGGCACCAAGCATCTCGGTAATGACCTGACGCGAGCCTTCGGCGATGCCACTGAGTGCAACGATCAAACCAACGCCAACGCCGATCCCAAGCATGGTCATCAAACTACGCGTCGGTCGGCGCAGCAGATTGCGGAGCGCCGGCCCGCGTAGCAACGGGGCCAACAGGCGTGCCATCAAGCCCCAACGCACACTCGACCCTGCCTCGGCGCGCATCGCCTCGACCGGGGCAAGGCGGGCGGCCCGCCACGCCGGATAGCCGCCGCCAACTAGTCCAAGCACACCGGCAATCAGCACCGCCTGCACCATCGCCGACGATTCCAATTCACCGCTAAGGAAGCCACTCAACGCCGCCGATTGAGCTAGCAGTGTAATTGAACCAGCCGCGAGCAACAGGCCAAGCAGACCACCGGCGAACGCCACGATCAGCGCTTCACCAATGATCATGCTCACCACACGCCGCCTGCGCCACCCAAGCGCCCGCAGCACCCCGATCTCGCGGGTGCGCTCAAAAACGCTCATCAACTGAGCATTCATCATCCCCAGGCCACCAACCAGCATCGCAAAAATGCCGATCACCCAGCCCATCGAACGATAAATTTCAAGCAGATCGTCCTGACTATGGGGATCGCCCGAGCGCGTCGCTGCCAGATCAGGCCAGCGTTGCTCAATGCGCTCTTTGAGCGCATCGCGTTCATGGGCATCACGGACAAGAACTTTGAAAAAGGTCACCTGGCGACGGCGATCAAAGGCACGCTGCGCATCATCAAGATGGATCACCGCCCCATTGTCTTCAAAGCTCGCCCCGGTCTCATAGATCCCAACAACGGTATAGCTCATCTCATTGATGCGAAACTTATCACCAACCTGCTTTTTGAAATTGAGCGCTGCCTGACGACCGAGAATCAATTCACGGCGGGTAGCCACCGAACGCCCATCAACAATGCGATAACGCTGGATCGCAAACCCACGCGGTTCTTCACCCGCAATGAGAAAATAGGGCGTCTCGGGCAACTGCAGAATGCCGATGACCGTCCGATTCACGGCCGTCACACCCGGCATCGCGGTAATTTCATCACCGATCTCGGCATCGATAGCGCCCATCATAATCATGAGCGCATCTTTCTGGCTAATGAGCAGATCGGCATCGCGGGTATCGCCCGCACTGCCAAACCCACGCGCCATACCCTCACCAAAGGCCGAGAGCACCACGACCGCCGCGACCCCGATCGCAACGCCAAGCAGGGTCAGCAGGGTACGAACCTTGCGTCGCAGCAGATTTTTGAAACTGAGCATGACGCCCCCTTCAACCTTCGAGGGTCATGGTCGCCGTCATATTCCAGCGCAGCCGCGGATCCCACGTTTGCGGGACAATCGTGACCGTATAGATGACATCGCCTTGATAGGTCTTGCCCATGGCTTCAATCTGGCTAATCACACCGACAAGGTTGAGCTCAGGCAAAGCATCAAAGCTCAGAGCCACCGTATCACCTTCACGCACCGCCACAATATCCAGTT
Organism: Candidatus Chloroploca mongolica; assembly: GCF_004762035.2. Lineage (GTDB taxonomy): Bacteria > Chloroflexota > Chloroflexia > Chloroflexales > Chloroflexaceae > Chloroploca > Chloroploca mongolica. Next base: position 38,987 of record NZ_SIJK02000021.1, read on the forward strand.
CGGTAAGATCGCTTGTCTCAATCTTCCACGAAGTCAGATCGGCCAGCACAAAGGCGGGCAACGTAGCCGATGGCTGTTCGCCTGGCTCAAGATTGATCGTCACCACCGTTGCGGCAAAAGGAGCGGTCAGTGTCGCTTTGGCAAGGGCAAGCTCGGCGAGGCGCAGATTGGCCTGGCTCGCACGTACACGCGCCTCGGCGGCGGCGATTGCTGGCGTTGAGGGATCGGCGAGCACCTGTTGCAACCCAGCTTCGGCCTGTTCCACACCAGCCTGGGCGGCCTCGAGTTCACCCGCACGAGCGGTACCACTCAACTGGGCCAGGCGCGCCTGAGCCGCGCTGACCCGTGCCCGCGCACCGGCGATCTGGTCATTCTCGGCCCCGGCGAGCAAACGATCACGCCGCGCCTCAAGTTCACGCAGTTGCGCCGTGGCAGCCTCAATGCCGGTGCGTTCAGCCTGCATGGCGTGTTCCAGGGCAACCCGGGCCTCTTCAAGAGCGGCTTCGCCATTTGCCACGGCACGGAAGGCCGCCGCTTCGGCATCCTGACGCGCCTGGGCAAGCGTTTCGCCCTGACGCTCGGCCTGTTCGCGCAGATCTTTATTTTCCCAGACAATGCGACTATACGCATCCTGGAGATCACGCAGGGCATTCGCCGCCTGGGTCACCCGCACCTCGGCGGCAAGCTTGGCTGCCGCAAGCGCATCGCGTTGCGCCTGCAGATTGGCCTGGGCTTGTGCGACCGCTGCTTCGGCCTGGGTCAGTTCCGAGCGATTGGGGCCAGCCAGCAGCCGTGCCAGGAGCGCCTGGGCCTCACGCAATTCATCGCGGGCAGCCTGAAGATCAGCCGCTGTGACCCGCCCGGCGGTCTGGCGCTCGGCGGCCTGCGCCTGCGCAAGTTGCGCCTCGGCGGCAGCGATTGCCTCGGGGCGCGCCGGCTCACGCAAAAGTTCATACTGCGCCTGCGCCTCGTCAAGCACCGCACGCGCCTGTTCAACCGCAGCTTCAAGCTCAGCCGTTTCCAACCGGGCCAGAGGTGCCCCTGGCTCGACCGTTTCACCCTCGCTGACCAGCACCTCGGCAACGGTACCAGGCAGCGCAAACTGCACCTCAACCGAACGGGCGGGCACAACCCGCCCATCAGCAATCACCAGTGGTGGTGGCGGCGCAAACGTATCTTCGATGACAGGCGTAGGCGTTGACGCCTGACCAAAGGAACAACTTGTCAACAACAACGTTGCAACGAGCACGACCATGCCAAAACCATGTCGTGACATCACACACCTCTAATTCGTTGACACACTCATAAACTTCAGGGCGCAGACCCTGAAGAGCATTCCCGTTCATTATCGCACACCTGTATCTACAAACGTGTAAAAGTCCCATAACAGCCTGTAACCGTTTCACCATCAATCCGCAAAGAAGTGTGCTACAATTTGACCCATTCTGGCCAGAAACATGAGGAAAACCATGGATCAAACGAGGACACCGATGTCTCAGGATGCGAGTCTGGCCCCACCGATCTATGTCGTATCAGGGGGCGAGGGACTGGTCGGATCGGAAGTGGCACGCCTGGTGATCAGCCAATTCGAGGGCGTCCAGGTACCCGTGATTGTCATTCCGAATGTCCACACTACCGAGCAGATCAGTGAAGTCATCGAAGAAGCGCGGGTCAGCCGCGGAACCATCCTTCATACACTGATGGAGCCAGGCGTGCGTCGCGATCTGATGCGGAAGGCACGGGACAACCGCGTGGTCGAAATTGATCTGGTGGGTTCGGTTCTTGCCCGCGTTGCCACCCTGGTCGGCAAAGAACCTCTGGGCAAACCGGGGCTCTACAAACAACGCCTTTCGACCTATTTTGATCGCCTTGAGGCGATTGAATATTCGATCAAGCATGACGATGGTGCGCGCACCGATGAGTTGCACGACGCAGAGATTGTGCTCGTCGGCATTTCACGCGTCGGCAAAACCCCACTGAGTATGTACCTGGCCGTGCTTGGCTGGAAGGTGGCGAATATTCCGCTGGTCAAAGAGGTTCCGCCCCCTGAAGCACTCTTTCAGATTGATCGCCGACGGGTGATTGGCCTTGTTGTTGACGCGGAACAGATCACCGCACGGCGCCGCCATCGGCAGCGTCGGACAGGCATGGCGTTTGGGAGTCGGTATGTCAGCCAGGAGACGACCGAGGACGAGGTCGAATGGGCACGTCGCCTCTTTCGCCAGCATGGGTGGGCCACGCTTAATTTGACCGACCGCTCCATTGAAGAGAGCGCCGACGAAATCATTGCGCTCGTCGCGCGCTGGTTCAAACATGGTACGGAAATAGATCCGTCGGGAGAATCCTAGGCGCAATACCATTCAAAGAAGCGCACGCGAAGGCGCGAAGGCGCGAAGGGGTCGCGCATCTACGCGGCAAAGAAGCGCACGCGAAGGCGCGAAGGGGTCGCGCATCTACGCGAAAAACGTTGCGCCTTTGCGTCAAAACAACCGCCTTATACCAATTCCGCTTGAAGGTGCCGCATTGTCATGCTGAGCGCAGCGAAGCATCTGTGCCGTTGGGACGCCCGTGACCCTTCGCTTCGCTCCTGCGCAACAAACCTCATGGATGGTCGGATCGCAACGCTTCCGCGGTCATTCCGAACGAAGCCGTAGGCGCAGTGAGGAATCTGCACTGATCGACATGGAAGACCCCTCACTTCGTTCGGGGTGACAAGGGCGTTCGGGGTGACAAGGGCGTTCGGGGTGACAAGGGCGTTCGGGGTGACATTGCGGGCCTGGGCACCAGCCTGGTTGCTCACGGCATCACTCCTTAGCAACACACCTCCTGGGCGGAGCGCAACGCCTCCCCGCCTCCTGGGCGGAGCGCAACGCCTCCCCGCCTCCTGGGCGGAGCGCAACGCCTTCGTTGTCATTCCGAACGAAGCCGTAGGCGTAGTGAGGAATCTGCACTGATCGACATGGAAGACCCCTCACTTCGTTCGGGGTGACAAGGGCGTTCGGGGTGACAAGGGCGGTGTTCGGGGTGCCATGGCCGGGCCGGTGCAACACCCTGGTTGCGCACGGCATCACTGGCCCACAGGCCATGTGGTACTCAGGGTAACCATGCGGGCTCCTCAACGGTAAATGGTATTATGTGCAAGGTATTGATCCTAGTCGTTGACCTTCTGGACCCAGTACGACCACTTCATGTGCATGGGGAGAGGCTCAACGCTTGAGTTCAAAGAGGGTTTGGCCGAGCAACTTCTCAGCCAGTTCCGCAGGTTGCGGTGGGCTGATGAGGTAGCCCTGGATGGCATCACAACCATGGTGCATCAAGAACGTACGCTGCGCCTGGGTCTCAACACCTTCAGCCACAATGCGCATATCGAGGATATGCCCGATCGCAATCACAGCACTGGCAATCGCAGCTGCATCCTTGCTCTCGGTAATATCGCGGACAAAGGAGCGGTCAATCTTTAGGATCTGCACTGGCAAGCGGCGCAAATACCCAAGCGACGAATAGCCTGTGCCAAAATCATCAATCGCAAGCTGTACCCCAATCGCCCGTAACTCTTTGAGCAACGCAATCGTACGTTCAATATCGAGCATCGCAGCACTTTCGGTCACTTCGAGGTGCAAACTCCTTGGGGGAAGCCCCATCGCCGTGAGCAAATTCGCCACCAGGCGGGGCAAGTGGGGATTCTGGAGACTCCGTACCGAAAGGTTGACCGAAACCGAGAGGTGGTCATACCCCTGGCGATGCCAGGACTGCAACTGCGTCAGGGCACGCCCGAGGACCCAGAGATCAATCCGGGTAATGAGGCCGGTCTCTTCGGCAAAGGGCACAAACTCGGCGGGGCTAATCATCCCGCGTTCCCAGTTATACCAGCGGACAAGCGCCTCAAACCCATAGACATGGCCCGTCTGCACATCGGCAATGGGCTGATAGAACACGCGCAACTCGTCTTCGTCGATGGCCCGACGCAGGCTGGTATCGAGATGCAGGAGATCCATACTGCGGGTATGCATCTCGTTATCAAAGACCATCGCGCAGGCGCGCCCATTGGCTTTCGCCTGATAGAGTGCGGTATCGGCATCACGCAAGAGATCCTCGGCGCGGGTATAGACCCCGGTCATGAAGGCAATACCAATACTGGCCTGGATCGTAATCTCGAGTGACTCGATTGCCATCGGCTGAGAGAGGATATCCTGGATGCGTTCAGCCACCCTGGTGGCACTCTCGATCGAACGCATATCAGGGAGCAACAAGGCGAACTCATCGCCACTGATACGGGCCACCACGTCACTAAAGCGCCGCGAGTTCGAGAGACGCTGCGCGACGATCCGCAAGACCTCATCGCCAGCCGCGTGACCAAGGCTATCGTTGATCACCTTGAAGCGATCGAGATCGAGGAAAAGGACAGTGGCCTGACGCCCAGAAGCAAGATCCAGATGCTCGAGCATCTGTTCAATCGCCTGAACAAAATAGGTACGGTTCGGCAACCCGGTAAGCGGATCATGGAGTAACTCATAGCGCAAATGTTCTTCTGTCTGTTTACGCATACTAATGTCAGTCTGGGATCCTGCCATCCGCACCATCGTCCCGTGCTCGTCGGCAACAGCCATGCCCCGCGCCAGCACCCAAAGGTAGGTCACACCATCGCGGCAGAGCATCTGATATTCGCTCTCAAAATGGGGCAAATCGCCACGCAAATGAGCGTCGATCCGGGCACGCACATGGTCATAATCGGCGGGATGAATACGTTTGAACCATTCATCGGGGCTATCGCCGATCGCATCATCGCCATAGCCAAGCATCATCTTCCAACGCAGCGAATAGTGGATCGTCTGGGTGCGCAGATCCCAATCCCAGATACCGTCATTAGCCCCCTGGAGGGCCAAGACATAGCGCGACTCGCTCTCGCGAAGAGCCTGTTCGGCATGGCGACGGGCGGCCAGGGTCTCGAGAAATGCATTGAACCAGCGCGTCAGTTCACCGATCTCATCATGACTAGTCGCCTGCAACGGCTCTGACCAACCCGGGCGATCACTCTGATAGAGCTGAAAACGGTACGTCAACTGGCGGATGGGATTGACGACGGAACGTGAGACAAGCAGCACACCAACAGCCACAATCAACAGGGCCAGCCCCATTGCCACAACGGTAACCGTTCCAATCGCCTGCACACCTTGATCAAGCGTCTGCACTGGCACGAGACTCATAATAAGCCAGTCGGTGACCTGCGATTGTACAGAGTTGATCACCATCGGCTGATCATTAATGACGTGGGTAACGCTATCTTGAGCCTCTTGTACCAGATGCAACAGGTCAGGATGGAGCATAGCACCAATCAGATCGGTCTGCGGATGATAAATAATCTGACCTCGCGTGTCACTCACCAGCATAAACCCGTCCATACCCAGATCGACATGATTAAAATGTTTCTGGAGCATCTGCGGATCGTAGTTGACCAACAGCGTTGCGACAGGTCGTGCCTGAGCGGTACCGACATCAACGGTCATCAACGCGCGGGCAAGCGTCACGACATGCCTGGTATTCGAATTACTATTGACATTTTCAATCAGACCAAACCAGACAACCTCGGGGGCAGCGGCACGTGTTTGGGCAATAATATCGTCACGTAGATCGGTACGAATATTCGAGATATTGAGCGTATCACCAACATGGTAATGCACGCCATTCTCGGTAAAAATATCAATCGAGACAACCCCACCAAGGTCGGTGTAACTATCAAGGATATACCCAATCTGCGCCTGGGTTGCCAGGCGCGTGTAGGTATCCATTTCGGCCTCAGTCTGACCGAGAGCCTGAAGCACTGGTTCAACACTCGAAAGATTGATGATCAGACGCTCGAGTTGCTCAAGGCTGAAATCTAGATGGTCGCGATGGCTATTAAGCAACTCGGTCGTATAGTGACTCACTTCATCATTCACGACCGTGCGCGACACTTGATATGAAGCAACGCTGACAATCATCAGTGGGAGAATACTGATCACCATCAGAATGGCTATAAATTTCCGGGTTAGATTGAGCCGCACGCGCATAAAAAAGCCTTACGGTTGACGCGTACCTGTCACAAGCAAGGTGGAGATCATCGTCTCGGTAGGCACCGTCTCGCCCTGAAGCATCTTGTAGGCATACTGAACACCCAGATAGCCCTGTTCAGCGGCTTGCTGATCAATGGTCGCCTGTAACGAACCATCTTGCAGCGTCGGCTGGACTTCCTGAAGGTTATCAAACGCGGCGACGAGCACATGATCATACCCATGCTCGCTGAGAAACCGGATCGTGCCCAGGGCCATCATATCGTTGGCACAGAAGATCGCCCCAAGATCGGGATGCTCGGTCAAAAACTGGGCGGCAACCTTGTAGCCTTCATCAATTTTCCAGAAGCCACTTGCCGTCGCAACGATCGTAATATTCGGGTTCTCACGAAACGCCCGGCGCGCCCCCTGTTCGCGATCAATCGCATTCTGGGCCGTAGGAATGCCCTGCATAATCGCCACTTTTGTGCGCGTCGTAAGCTGATCGCTAATGACGCGCGCCGAGTCATACGCCCCGGCTTCATTATCAACACTGATAAACGGAACCCCCACCAGGCCCAGCTTTTCGGCCACTGCCATATCCAGGCGATTATCAATATTCACAATGATAATGCCAGCCTGCCGCGCCTCGTGGAGGACAGGGATCAGACTCGTTGAGTCGCCAGGGGCAATGACAATGGCGTCAACCCGCGTATCAATCAGATCGTTCACAATCGCGATCTGCTGATCAATCGAGGTCTCCTGCGCCGCCGTCTTCACAATCAACTCGATGCCAAGTTCGGCTTCAGCCCGGCGCGCCCCCCGTTCCATCTCAATAAAAAACGGGTTGGTCAAGGTCTTCATCACCAACCCGATCTGAACCGTGGGCTGCGCTGCTGGAGCCGTAGCGGGAATTGCTGAAGTAGCGTCGATGAGGGTCAATGAAGATGAGCCGGTTGAACCACAGCCAACCAGGGCCAGAACAAAGAAGACAACCCAGAAGCCCCGTAACAGCGACGCGTGAGTGAAATGGGTCGCGCTCATGTGTTAATACTCCGCTGTTGCTCACGACATGGTATCATCATATCAACCGTACCATACCACGGTATTACCAGAAACTCTCTTTGCGCACGAGAGCGCTTTGCTCACCTCTTTATCACCTGCGTAACAAGCCAAAAGGCAGCCACCGAGCGTTTCTCATGGCAGACAAGGTTTCATTGGAGTGCCGACTTTAGTCGGCTGAAGCCAACTGAAGTCGGCACTCCGTGGGGCGCAAACAGTCACGTGCCTACGAACCTTGGCTTAGAGGAAAGACTAGTTTCTTATGAGGTAAATCCAATGATGTACTGGCTTCCTCGTCTGCTCAGTTTCCTGAGCATGCTCCTGCTCATTGGCCTGGTGACCCACGAGGTTGAGGCCACCGTTCCAGCGACTGGTGAACCTGGTCGCCCCGATCATGCGGTGCTGATACCTACCGGTGCCGAGGCTGTCGCTGGTGCGGGAACCCTCACCAGTGTTGGCGATGCCTACCTCTCGGCGGCTACGGCAACGCCCCATCCTTTTACCTATCTCCTGGTACGCTGGGAAGCGGTTGTCCCTCTTGGGGCGGCCTTGCGGCTCGAAATCCGGGCGAGCAGCGATGGGCGTACCTGGACTGATTGGGGCATGGTCGAAGAGAACCCAGAACTTTGGATGCCCGAGGATGGCGCGGGTGTCTACTGGAGTGAAGCGATCTATGCTGGTGAGGCACGCCGGTTCTGGCAGGTGCGAGCCTTGCGTGATCCAGCAACCGATGGATCCTTGCCGGAACTTCAACGGATCGAGGTCAATAGTATTGATGCCCGCTTTGGCCCTACCGATCCATTGCCCTCCTTTGATTCAGATCAGCCAGGTCTGACCGGCCTGGCGCGACCACCAGTGGTGACGCGCACGGGTTGGGGCAACCCTGATGGTCAAGGCAGTCGAGCAACCCCGGTCTATTATCCGGTCAAGCACATGATCGTCCATCATACCGCCGACGCGAATAGCCTCGGCGGGAGCCAGCAGGTCTGGGCGGATCGCGTGCGGGCCATCTGGTCATTCCACACCTTCACCAGAGGATGGGGCGATATTGGCTACAACTTCCTGATCGATCCCAACGGCGTTATCTATGAAGGACGGGCTGGCGGTGATAATGCGGTTGGGTTCCACGATACCGCCAACTATGGCTCGATGGGCGTATCGGTCATCGGCACTTACGCGACGGTCAATCCGCCTGCACCTGCGGTCGATAGTCTGGTTGAGTTGTTGGCCTGGAAAGCCGATCAAAAGGGCATCGACCCGCTCGGGCGGGCGTTTTATTATGGCTGTTCCCGCAGCGCTTTTTGCAATCCATTCAATCCAGGGGCGATCATAGAAAATATCGCCGGCCATCGCCAGGTGACCCCGGGCCATACCACGTGCCCTGGTGACCGCTTTATGGAGATGTTGCCCGGCATTCGGTGGCGGATCCACGAACGTCTCCAGGGCATCGTGAGTGATCCGCTATTGATTGATGAGCGCGATAGCGGTTTTACCCGCAGCAATGCCAACTGGTATGAGGCAGCGTGCGGCTATGGGGGCACCACGCTCTACACCTTTGCCACTGACAATCCTGCCGAAAGCACAAATAATGGGCGCTGGCAGCCAACGATCAGCCAGGCCGGCAACTACCAGGTACTGGTTCATATTCCCCAGGGCTGTAGCCTTGGTCATGCAACCAATCGGGCAACCTATCGCATCACGAGTGCCGACGGCACACAAGAGGTGACGATCAGCCACAATACCCGCGATGAATGGGTGGCCTTGGGGAGTTTCCGTTTCAATGCAGGCCAGGCCGGTTTTGTCGAACTCAACGATCTGACGGGCGAACCACTGAGCGAGCAACGCCTGATCTTCTTTGATAGCATGCATTTTGTCTTTGAAAATGACGCAACCGCACGCCTCGATCTGCTTGACGTGCGCTACGACCGGCAAGAAGTGAGCGCAGGCGAGTTGTTGAAGGTCACATTCACCGTCAAAAATAGCGGGAGCCTGACAATTGAAAGCCAGGCCCCCGAAGCGAGTCGCAACAGCGCGTCCCCCAGTGGCTTTGACCTCGACAATAGTTATGTCTATGACGAAGGCGAATGTTTCCAGGGCAACGAGTGGCAGAGCTATCCGGCCTTTCCCAAAGAGGCGGGGCGTTTTCGGGTCGTGCTCGGGCCAGTTGAAGCCGGGCGCCAGCCGACCTGTGCAGGCGAAACTGGTGGATACCCGTGGCGCTGGGGGCTGAATGGGTCGCTTGCGCCTGGCGAGACCCGCGAGATCGTCGGCTACATACGGCTCCGTACGCCTGGGCAGTTCACCCTCCAGGCGGGGGCAATCCACGAATATGTGGGGTATATGGCGCGTTCGCTGGCCCCAACGACCATCACAGTACACCCCGAACGCCAGATGCCTGCCCCGGCGGCCTATACTGACGCGCTCGGCCCCAAAGCCCATGTCTATCGGCTCGGGTTTGTGCCTGATAACCTGCTGGCGCGCACGGTCGATCCAACGGCCATCCCGCGTGGCACCTATATGGGCAGTTTTGCCTGGGATGGGACAACGCTTGACTGGGGCGAAGGCGGGCCACTGCCCGAGGTGTCTGAACTGACCGACTATTTTCTGGTGGAACAGACCCGCTCAATCGTCGTCGCTCAGGCTGGCGAATACATCTTCCGCCTGACCAGCGATGATGGGGCGTGGCTCTGGCTCAACGGACGCCTCGTGGTGAGCAACCCCGGGTTGCAACCAACCAGATCGGTCATTGGCTCGATCTATCTTGAAGCAGGCCGTCACGTGCTCGCCTTCAAAATGTTTGAACGGAGTGGAGAGGCCACCGCTGGTTATGATCTCCTTGCGCCCGGAGCCTCTGATTTTAGCACGGTGATTGATGGCTTGCTGATCAACCCTCAGGGACGACTGGGGAATAGCTTTCATCGTCTCGATGGGATGCACCTGGTGGCCGACGATCTGGGGGGCGCTGGGGTCGCCAGAGTAGAGGTATCAATCAATGATGAGGCATGGCAAACCTACGAAGGCAGCGCGGTTATGCTCGACGGCTTTGGCCTTGGCACGCACACAATCCGCTACACGGCCTTTGACAGCCTTGGCAATCAGTCGGAAGAACGGGTGATGGTCGTGAGCATTGACCCAGAGCGGCAGATCGAACAGGTCTTCTTGCCGTTGGTTCGGCGTTGAACATGCGATAGAGAGGGCACGTGTAGGCTTCTCACGCTTCATGTTTTGACGCAAAGACGCAAAGGCGCAAAGATCGAACAACCCTTTGCGTCTTTGCGTCAACACGGGTCAACCTTCAAGCATGGTCGTGTTTGCCGAGCGCGGCCAGCGTCCTACGCAAGCCTTCGGGAGTAGTAATCCGCGGGCTATAGCCAAAGTCGCGCTTGGCTGCCGAGTGGTCAAACCAGTGGCTGATGCCCATCTGGTTGACGGTAAAACGGGTCAGTGGCGGTTCGCGGGTGATGCCGAGGCCCCGATAGACCGCTTCGATGCCGGTGGTGAGGCGCAGCGCCGTGCGTAACGAGATGGAGCGGCGGACTGGCTTGTAGCCTGCGCCAGTAATCACTTCGTTGATGAAGTCCCAGAGGTTCACTGGTTGTTCTTGACCAATGAAATAGGGGCGACCCCGGAGCGGCGAGCGTTCACTCAGAGCATCGGCGGCTTGCAGATGCGCCTCGGCGGCATTCTCGACATAGGTAATATCGGCGAGATTGGTGCCATCACCAATCTGGATCAGGCGACCGCTGCGCGCACGGGCAATGAGGCGCGGAAAGATATGCGGATCGCGTGGCCCCCAGATAAGGTGGGGCCGAATGGCAACCGTCGCAAGCTCACTGCGGCTCAAGACAAAACGCTCGGCAAGGGCTTTGGTCGCCGGATAGGGTGCAAGATAGCGCTCGGGATAGGGCGTGCTCTCATCGGCACCTTCGAGATCGGTTTCGCCGATCACCACCGATGGGGACGAAGTATAGACAAACCGTGGCACACCTGCCCGCTCGGCAGCGCGTACCAACCGCTGGGTTGCCGTCACATTATTCACATAGAACTGATCAAACGTGCCCCAGACGCTTGCCTTAGCAGCGACATGGAAGACAACTTCAACGCCTTGCAGCGCTTTCGCAAGAGGCAGCGCCACATCAGGGCTACTCAGATCAGCACGAACACACGCAACCCCAAGCGCCTCGAGTTCAGGGTACGGGTTACGCCCAAGCACACGGACACGGTCACCGCGTGCGAGCAACTGTTCAACGATGTAACGGCCAAGAAAACCATTGCCACCAGTGACAAGTGTTAGCATCTATTGCTCCGCAGCATTCAAATCGGGCTTGCGCCAAAAGAAGTCAATTTGTGAGGGCCTGGGTGCGCGGGCGTCCCGCATGCTGATCGATAGCCGTCTTCCGGTAAGGGCGCAGCGCGCTGCGCCCCAACGCCCGCGAACCCATCACCTGAAGATGGACGAAGTACTAGCCATCTTCTTCTGCTTCCTCCGCAACATGAGGAGTCTGGAGACTCTGGGCGAGCGGCATCGTTGAGCCAGCCGGGATGCCAGGTTGACTGAGTGCCCAGACAGCGAGTTGTTCACGGAAGATTTTGGCATTGTGACGAATATCAACCGGGAACGATGGATGGAGAAGAAACGTCATGATCCCCGACGTCATTGGATAACGGCCACCAAGCTCCTGGAGCTCGTGCAGCAACGCTGCTCCGGCACTGCGATCGCGCAGCAGAGAGCGGTCTTTTGGCTCGACAATCACAACCGGCTCTTGATAACCAGCAGGGCCAACGCCAACGAGGGCGCTCCGCGCCACAGCGGGATGCTGGTTAAAGATCAGTTCGATCGGTTCGGTGTAAAGGGTCCCGTGCAAGCGTCCGGTCTCGACCCGATGGCTCTTGCGGCCATAGAACCAGACCCGGCCCTCGTCATCCAGATAGCCGAGGTCGCCCATCCGGTGCCAGACCTGATCGCCTTCGTGGATCTTGGCTTGCGCGGTTGACGTCGGGCGACTGATATAGGTTTTGGTCACCGAGGGGCCTTTGACCACCAACTCACCGATCTGATGGGCGGGCAAGGCAAGGGCTTCATCCCAATGTTCAATTGGCTCATCGCTGACCGGAATAATGCGCAGCGTCACCTCGGGGGCCGGGAAGCCGACACAGGTACCGGCAGTCGGATCGGCCCCCCGCGCAGCAATCGCCGCGAGCACCTCACGCCCACTGATCGACGTAATCGGCAAGGCCTCGGTCGCACCATAGGGCGTATGGGTATCGCTAGTCTCGTCCAGGATCTGACGGAAGCGCTCGTGAAGATCCGCCGGCACGGGCGCACCGGCCATCAACACACGCCGTAGACCAGGCAATTTCACCTGATGTTCCAGACAATAGGCCGTCACCTTGCGCCAGATCGCGGGCGAACCAAAGGTCGAGGTCACCTTCTGATCCTGCATAAAGGCAATCACAGCCGCAGGATCGCAACTGGCGGGGCGGGTGGGATCAATCGGCGGGATAGCCGAGGTACACCCGAGAGCCACATTGAAGAGCGAGAAGAGCGGAAACGCCGGCATTTCAACTTCACCTGGTTCGAGATGAAAGAGCGCCCGCAACAGCCGCACCTGGGCCTCAAACATCCCGTGCTCATAGAGCACCCCCTTGGGGACACCGGTGCTGCCGGTGGTAAAGATGATCGCTGCTGGCTCGTCAGGCGAGACCTGGGCCAAAGCAAAGGGCGCATTGAGCGGCACACTCAGATCGGCGAGGTTGAGATCACCAAGGGGCGTAAAACGCGAACCAACGGTGATACTGCGTTGCACGGTCCGAAACGCACCAGGAAAGAGGAGCCGCGCCAATTGCGCCCGCGCCACCCCGATCATCGCCTCGGGGGTACACTCCTTGATGCACTGGATCAAATTCCGTCGCCCCATCGCGGGATCGATGAGGATCGGCACCGCCCCGACCTTCATCAACGCAAAGGTGAGACTGATCAACGGCAGACCGGCAGGAACCATCGACAAGACCCGAGTACCCCGTTCGATCCCAAGCGCACTCAACCCCCAGGCATAGCGGTCGCTCACCAGGTTTAACTCGGCGAAACTCAAGCGCCGATAGACCGTCTGCCCGGCGCGATTTTGCCCATCGCCCATCACAATCGCCGTCTGCTCGGGGCGTTCGCGGGCCATCAAGGGAAGATAGCGTGCAATATTTGCCCCTGGAGGGGCTGAACCATAGAAGGAGTCGTCGTGGATTGTGCGATCAGAAGACGCATCTGTCATCAACATTTCCTTTGAAGAGTTATTGAGGATAATCCTCCCCAAAAAACCGTACGACACGCGGCACAATCTCTTCGTGCGCATCTTCAAGCACATAGTGTCCGGCGTCATCAAAACGGACAACTGATGCCGCAGGGAAGCGCTCGAGCCAACCGGCGAGAAAATAGTCCGAGAAGCACCAATCTTTGCCACCCCAAAAGATCTGCATCGGCTTGTCGCGCACATTGACCAGATCGCGGTCAATGCCATCAACAACCGCCCAGGTAGGATGGCGCGGTGACATCGGAATATCGCGGACAAAGCGCTGGATAGCGACCCGATTCTCCCACGAATTGTAGGGGAAGAGGTAGCCCTGGCGCACCTCGGGTGACATCGGACGTTCGACGGCCATCACCGTCGCGGCGCCGGCGAACCCATTGAGGCCACGTACCGCCAGATCGCCAAAAATGGGGTATCGGCAGACCGCGATGCGGAATGGCAGGCGGGGCGAGAGAAAAGCTGCCGTATTGAGCACCACAATGCGGCGCACTTGGTCAGCAAAACGGGTAGCCCAACCCATCCCTATCGCACCGCCCCAATCGTGGACAACGAGATCGAGCGGCCCAAGGTCAAGATGTTCCATCAGACGCGTCAGGTTGCCAAGATGATTCTGGAGCGTATAGGCATAGGTCTGGGGCTTATCGGAAAGCCCGCAGCCCATATGGTCAGGCACAATGACCCGATGCGTAGGGCTGAGCGCAGCAATCAGATGGCGATAATAAAACGACCAGGTCGGATTGCCGTGAACCATCAGCACCGGGGGGCCAGAACCCTCATCAACATAGCTGATGGTACCACCGGGAACCGCCAGACGGCGCGTTTGAAACGGGTAGAGGCCGCGAAGAGGCGCAAGGTGGTCGGTACCAGAGAGCATTGTCTCGTGCATACAACTATCCCATAAGGTAGATCATTCGTAAGACGTAGTATAGCATAGGCAGGGCATGAGCAACGCCGACCCGACCGATGCGCCAAGGGCTACGCTGAAAATGGGGGAACGTGGTTCCCCCATTTTCAGCGTAGCCCTTGGCAGTCATGCTCACAGTCTTGACAAGAGCTATAAAGAGTCGTAGGATAAAATCATCATGAAATCTGGCTTCAAGTTTGAAGCAGATCTCAGGTTCTTCAGTGCGTGTGGGAGGGCTTATGATTGCTCAAGCCGTTGTCTACCGCATTTATGGTGATGCGCTTGCCGTCCTGATGAATGTCAAGACCAGGCAGGTGGCCGTGCTCCAAGGGCCGTCCCTCCAGTTCTGGAAAGAGTGCGTGCAGGCGGACGAACCGGATCGTCACCATCCCCTCTATGCTCGCCTGCAAAACCTTGGTATGCTTGGCGAGCCTGCCGAACTCCCTCCGTCAAGGCCCCACGCCAACACCCGCGACGAGCATGCACACACCATTGATATCGGTGCCTTGCATCTCTGGGCGTTCAAGAACCATATCCCGCTGAGCGGCCACTTCGAACTGACCTCGCGCTGCAATTTGCGGTGTCGCCATTGTTACGGTCTTTTCGAGACCAAACAGGATACGCTCAGCACAGAACAGGTGTGCCGTATTCTTGATGACCTCCGCGACAATGGGACACTGGGCTTGGTGCTGACCGGTGGAGAACTCTTCTTTCGCAAGGATATCCTTGATCTGCTGCGCTACCTGGAGGCGCAGAAGTTTGTGGTGCGGATCAATTCGAATGGTACACTGATCGACGAAACGGTCGTGCGTGCCCTACAGGAACTAAGCAATATCTACCGCATTCATATCAGCCTCTACAGTTCCGAGCCAGAAATCCACGATCAGATCACCAATGCGCCGGGATCTTATCACAAAACACTGCACGCGCTGCATCTCTTGCGCGCAGCAGGCTTCGATCTGCGCATCAATTGTTCGGTGATGAAGGCAAATTACGCGACGTACCACAAGGTGCGCGACGAAATCGGTGATCCGCTGGGGATACCGGTTCACTTTGATACCGAGATCTTTCCCCGGGATGACGGCGGGACGGACAATCTCGTTGAGCGGCTTGATGCGGCGCAGTTACAGCAGTATATGCGTGCGCAGACGCGACCGAACGCGGCAGCACCCAAGCCAAAGCTCTGCCGAGCAGGGTTCTCCTTTTTCTCGATCTGCGAAGATGGTCGCCTGCTTCCCTGTTTGAAGATGAAGCGACTGTCGCGCTATCCGCTTGGTCGCCTGACCGAGCACTCGTTCGGTGAGATCTGGCAGGGCTCACAAGCAGTGCTTACCCTGCGTGAGCACATCAATCACCAACTCGACGCGTGTGATCTGTGTGAGCTCGCCATCTGAGATTACGCCAGTTAGGAGAATACGATGTATGTGCAGACAACGATCACGCATAGCCTCGAAGCGGTTCTGCGTGAGTTAGACCAGCCAGCGCTGCCCGACAAGGATGGCATCATCGTATCAACGATGCATGACAAATTCTTCAAGGGCGGGGGGTGTGAGCACCACCGACTGGCCGAGGATGGCACCATCGAAAATGAGCCAGCTGTGACCAACATTGCGGTGTGCATGCACGCATAGCTGACCGAGTTGGAGGGTTCTGGGAGGGATCTCCCACCTCCTGAGCCTGGCTTTAGGCTGTGAACCATTTACCAGGCTCAGGAGGTTGGGTGCGTTTACCGTCCGGCGATGGGCATGAAGATCTGCGTGCGTTCGTCGGTGAAGACGACCGTGGCGCGGCCCGGTACCGCGAAGGTGCCCGTGGCCGGGTCAAAGCTGGCACTGCGCACCACCGTATCAACCGATGTGCCCTGGATCGGGTGCAGGCGTAGCTGCGCGTCTCTGAGCGTTTCAGCGGTGAAGCTGACTGGCTCGGGGGCTGCGTTGAAGAGCACGACGATCTGCTCGCGCTGCGGATCAAGGTCACGCGCACCGTTGTCGGTGATCCGCATCACGATCAGGCCCGGGATCTGGTCGGCCCCGGTGTTCATAAAGCTGACCTGGGCGATCACTTCTTCGGCGGTGCGCAGGCGGAAGAGCGGTGAGCTCTTGCGGATCTGCAACATCTCGCGGAAGTGGTAGTGACCAAGGTCAAGCTCGGCCCGTCCCGGCTTGATCTCCTCGCGCACGAGCACCGAGCGCAGGACGCCCCAGTTGTTGTTGTTCTCGCCCTGGGGCGGCAGACCCGAACCCCAACCATGCTCGTTGCGCATCCAATCGATGCGGTTGAACCAGTCGCCCGAGTCGTAGCTGTTGCGGTCACCCGACTTCGAGCGCAGCAGATCCTGGCCCGCCTGGAAGAAGGGGATGCCCTGACCTAGCATCGCTACACTAACCCCCAGGTTGTGCATACGCACCCGGTCGGCTAGGGTCGCCGCCGCTGGGGCTTTCAACTGCACCGCGTCGAAGAGGGTCTCGTTGTCGTGGGCCTCGACGTAAGTGATCACCTCTTGTGGATCAAGCGTGTAGCCGCCCGGCGCACCGTTGTAGGTCACGTCTTCACCGTTGACGACCCGCCCGGTGCGGTTTTCCAGCGGGAAGAAGGCTAGATTGCCGGTCAAGCCTACGCGAATCAGGTCAGTCGCGTCCAGCAGGTTGTTGCGCTGATCGGCTTCGCTGCCCTGGTTCAGGTCGTTCGGGTCGGTGAAGAGTCCGGTCGCGAAGCCCTGGCGTCTGGCACCCTCGCCACTGTCGAAGGGGCCACCCCCGCGTACAGCGTCACGTAGGCGATCCGAGAAGGTGGCGATCCCGGTACCAGCCATGTTGCGCTGGGTCGCGTTGATGCCACGCCGCCCGTCGGCCACCTCGCCAAAGTTCCAGCCCTCGCCATAGAGCATAATCTTTGCACCGTCCACGCCGTCCTTCGCAAGCGTGAGGGCATCAAGGGCCGCCCGTACGTTGAGCATGTTCTCGCGAGTGTGGTGGCCCATTAGGTCGAAGCGGAAGCCGTCCACTTTGTACTCGCGTGCCCAGAGCACGAGCGATTCGATCATGAGCCGTTCCATCATGGCGTGCTCGGTGGCCGTATTCGGACAGCAGGTGCTGGTTTCAACCACGCCGTCGGCATTCAGGCGATGGTAATAGCCGGGGACGACGCGATCAAGCACTGACTTTTCGGCCTGACCGGCGGCGTTGGTATGGTTGTAGACCACATCCATCACGACGCGCAACCCGTTCTCGTTCAGCGCCTGGACCATCTCGCGGAACTCGAGGATGCGGGGCGTACCGTTCGGGTCGGTGCTGTAGCTGCCCTCGGGCACGTTGTAGTGGAAGGGATCGTAGCCCCAGTTGAAACCGTCGAGATTGCGCACCTCGTTGCTGATGCGCTGCTGCTCTTCGCTGTCGGGTGACAGGGCACGCAACTCGGGGAAGCGGTCGAGCAACTCGGTGCGGGCGGTGCGATCCTCGTTGATGGTCGCAATGTCAAAGACTGGCAGCAAGTGGATGTGGGTCAGGCCATCCTCGGCCAGTTCGCGCAGGTGGCGCATGCCGTTGCTGTTGCGCTGCGTGAAGGCTTTGAACGTCCCGCGTTGAAGCAACGGTACGCTTTCGTCGGTGATGCTAAAGTCGCGCACATGCAACTCGTAGAGCACCACGTCCTCGAAGGCTTCGAGCGTGGGCTTGGCGGTCGCATCCCATCCACTCGGCTTGAGCGCCGCGTTGTTCAGGTTGACAATCTGGCTGCGTGTGCTATTGGTCGCCAGACTGATCGCGTAGGGATCGGTGACCTGATTGATTTCGACTTGGCCGGTACTCGGCACAAAGACGTTCACCTCATAGAGGTAGAACTGGTCTTCGCGAGTGGTCGGCAGCTCAATACTCCAACTGCCCGACGCGTCGTCGTGGGTCATAGCGAGGCGCTCGGGCGTGGTCACGACCGCCGTGTCAAAGAGCAGCAGGTTGACCTCCTGCGCCGTCGGTGCCCAGAGCCGCAGCGTGATGGCCTGGGCCAGTTCGAGCGCGCCGTAGTTCACGCCCATGGACAGCGCGGCGGCGGCCTGGGCATAGAGATCGTCGAGCACACCCGGGATCTGCACCCCGGTAACTTCGATCAGGCCGAGTTGGTCGTTGCGCGCCGAAACCCAGACCTGGCCGCGCAGAATGGCTTTGATCTGGTCGGCACTCAGGCTATGGGTGAGGCGGGCATGGTCATTGCCGGCGAGATGCGGGAACTTTGTGGCGACCGCACCAGTCAGGCCACTGCCAGCCAGGGTCAGCGGCACACTCGTGCCCCCCTGCACGGCACCATCAACCACACTCATGCCTCCGTTGGGGGCATAGTGCAGCGCGTACTCGACCTGGCTACTGGCTAGGATCGGCCAGGCCAGCGTATTCTGGCTCACCCAGTGGGCGCGTTGTTTGCTCACGGCATTGCCCTGGCCCAGCGTACACCCGGCCTCCACCGGCACGATGTAGGGGTAACTACCGGGCATATTCTGCAGCACCCAGATCTCATGACCAGTGCCATTCAGATCGAGAAACTGATCGGTCTCCTGATCCTTTTCGTTGCCACGGTGGAGGATGTAGGCCCAGCGTGGCGCATCAGGTTCGAGTTCAACCTGGAAACCAATCCCGAAGCTATCCTGGGGCAGATTGGGCTTGAAGGGCGTTTCCCAGGCGGGGTTAGGCGTCAAGGTTCCAGCCCAGAGATGCAGGCCCCAGAAGTCGTTGAAGTTGGTGCTGGTAAAGTCACCATAGTCACCAGCCGGGCGATGGTAGCGCAACGTCGCCACATTCAGCGCCTGGCTCAGCGAGCGATTGTTCGCCTCGTCGCCACTGTTGACCCAGAGCGCAGGCTGCGCGGACGGGATGAAGGTGCGGTCAGGCTCGGTATCCTTGACCCCGTTGTTCATCACGATCACGCCAACCTGTTTGGTTGCGTCGGTCAACTGGATCCGCACAAAGCGCCCAAAATCGTCGGTACCGGTAAAGGGCCGGTTGGCGGGCCATGCGGTCTGTTCGCTCGGGTCAACCCCATCGCCAAAGACATAGACGCCCCAGCCGTCGTAGATGCCATCGGGGCGATTGTAATGCACCGTGATAAAGCCCTGGGCTTCGGCCTGCGACGCATAGATCGCTGCATCGCCACCCTTCAGGAAGATCTGCGGATTCTCTTGAGGAATGAAGCTGCGGTCGCCGCCGGGGTCACGCGTATCGGGCACACTATCACCGCCGGGTTGGTGGACAATGAAGTTGACCGGCTTGGTCGGGTCTTTCAGGCGTACCCAGGCAAAGGCACCATAGTCAGTACGCCCCAGGAACGGCTTGGGCTCATTCCAGTCGGTCGCTTCTTCATCAGCAATCGCATCGCCCCAGAGGTGCAGACCCCAATCGTCGTAGTTGCCATCCTCGCGGTAGTAGTGGATGACGGCAAACTCGTACTCCACTGTACACACCGGGGGAACACCCAGGGTCACGATGCTGGTAGCCGAATTGAAGTTGCCCTCGGCCCCAAGCAAGTCGGTCACGACAGCCTTGAAGGTGAGTTCAGCCCCGGCAGGCAAGCCCTGCGGATCGAAGAAGACCCGGTACGGCGCATTGGTATCAGTGCCCAGATGCTGGAACGGTGCCCCGTCGACGCTGACTGCAAACGAGACTTCGGCAAAGGCGTTCCCAGCGACACTGGCGGCCACCTCTATCAGGCCTGTCCCGAGCACAACCGTGCCACTGACCGGCCCCGTGAGGCTGATCGCCGGACCAATTGGCGCAGCCGTGGGCGCTAGATTCGCCACCGGCTCGCTCTGCTGCTGATAGACAACCACACTCAGGGCGGGTACCGTAAGTTGCATCCGCCCATTGGCCCCGGTCACCACCGCGCCTTCAGCCCCATAGATCGCCGCAAAGGTCGTATCGGCGGCAAAGGTGGGAATGGTCACGGTGCGCTCCGTCGTCGCATTATTGGCCGCGACGACATACTCGACCTGCTGCTCACGGTCAATGCGCGAGAAGGCATAGACACCGCTGGCGTCGCCTTCAGCCAGACGCTCGATCTGGGCACCAACCTGCAACGCCGGATGCGCCGTGCGCAGGGCGGCCAGGTCGGTCAGACCAAGGTAAAGCGGGTGGGTCGGGTCAAAGTTGTCGTCGGCGGTGGTCTTATCCGTACCGATCAGGTCTTCGGCATTATAGCTTGCCACCTGGCTCGGGAACATATTCTGGCGAGCATCCTTATCGTTGCCATCGTCGTTCCCGGTGAAGCCTTGCTCGTCGCCGTAGTAGATGATCGGTACGCCACGGGCGGTGAACATCACCCCATAACCAAGCAGAATCCGCTTGACGCGCAGCTCATCATCGGGATCCTGCGGTGTGCGCAGCCGATTGCCAAGGCGGCCCACATCGTGGTTACCGAGGAAGGTCGGCAGATTGTAGGCATTCTGCTCGGCAGTCGTGTAGAAGTCATCACCCCGGAAGAGACCCTGGAGCCGCCCGGGGCCGGCGCTGGTGGTGGCAAAATCGCCGACCGAATAATTGAAGTCGAAGTCAAGAATGGCTGGGAATTCACCTTCGCGGGTGAAGCGGCTAAGCACGGCGGGATTGCCATCAAAGACCTCGCCGAAGATGAAGAACTCGGGCTTGCCCTCAGCGGCGGCATGGGCGCGGATCGCCGGCACAAACTGCTGCCAGAACTCCATATTGACGTGCTTGACCGTATCCACGCGGAAGCCATCAATGCCGAACTCGCTGATCCAGAACTTGTGGATATCAACCATGCCCTGAACAACCTCGGGGCGTTCGGTGAAGAGCCCATCGAGGCCAACGAAGTCGCCGTAGAGGTCGCCCTCAGAGCCATCAAAGGCCGCGTTCCCGCGGTTATGGTACATCGTCGGGTCATTGAGCCAACTCGGCGTCTTGGCCGTCGCATCAGCGGGATCGGGGAAGAAAGGCCGACGCGGGAAACTGAAGCGATTCATCGTGGGGAAGCGCTCGGCAAAGAGAAAGTCCCGGTCATCGAAGATATTGCCACCCGCATCGCGATAGGGGGCGGCGGCCCGCGACACATAGGTTGTATTGCCGTCTTCGGGCACAATCACATCGGCGGTATGGTTGGTAATAATGTCGAAGAAGACCCGCATGCCACGGCCCTGAGCCGCCTCGACAAAGGCCGTCATTTCGGCATTGGTGCCGAAATGGGGGGCGATCTGCGTAAAGTCCAGCGGCCAGTAGCCATGATACCCCGCCGAACAATCGTCAATCGAAGGCTCCTTGGTGCGATCACACTGAACCGGCTTATTCTTGAACATCGGCGTCATCCAGATCGCAGTCACCCCAAGATTCTGGATGTAATCCAGGTTGGCCTGGAGCCCGGCCAGATCGCCGCCGTGGTAATAGCCCTTATTGGTGGGCAAAAAGCCGGTTTGAAGCGGATCGTCACCGGCGATACCGCCGCGATCATTGGACGGCTCACCATTGGCAAAGCGGTCGGGCATCACAAAATAGAAGATCTCGCCCTGGTTGATGGGATCACTGACCGGCGGCTGGATCAAGGCGGCGTCTTCGGCAGGCGGCGGCGGCGGTGGCGTCGTCGCAATAACCTCGACGCCCACCGTATTATCGGCGGTATCAAAGCTAAAGACCACTTCAGCGGTATCTTCGCCCACCGTGAAGGGCACATTATTGCCGTTATCACCATAGTTCGGATTGCCCCAATCCTCGTTGGTCGCAACCTTGAACTCGTAATTGCCGGCAGGAATGGCTTCACTGCGGAAGGTATAGACGCCATCAGCGTCCACATCGCTCATCAGCGTGCGCAGACAATCGGCCAGCCAATCGCCAGAACAGCCAAGTTCGCTATTGAAATCACCAGGGACGGTATAGATCGTATTGGCGAAGCTATTGGCGATGTAGTGGGTCTTGTGGTCATAGAAAAACCTGACCGAGGTTGTCGTGGTCAGGTTCAGAGTAAAATTGGGGCCATTTTGCTGGAAATCACTGCCGTAGTTCTGGTCCCACGCGCCATTGAGCGCGATCTTGAACTCGTAATTGCCTGCTGGGATCGGGCCAAGGGTGCGCGCCCAGACCTCGTTGCCCTGATCTTGCAGGTCGTTACCCTCGGGGGGCGTCGGGGTAACTGGCGTGACTCCGGGGTTCGTCGTACACCCGGGTTCCCAGTCACCGCCAGCGTTGCTGCTCGTAGCCGTGCAGCCAAGTTCGCTATTAAAACTCCCAGGAACCGTCACACGAGTAGGGGCAGCGGTGTGGTCAGCCAGGGTGAGGGGCGTCGCTGCCCCGGGGATCCCAAGCATGCTGAACAGGAGGGCAAACGCACAGAGGATCTGCACGGCCCGCCATGGCGTCCGATGTCGCATAGGTCGCTCCTTACAAAAAAACTTCAGCCCAACCGGGACGCAACAGCGCAATCCCGGAGACAGAAAGACGTGGCTGAAGAATGTACGGGCCGTAGCCCGCCCCCAACGCTGGGGAGATCAAACGTTCTGTGGAGGATGCTGGATAGTTGCATTAGGAATTATATGGCTTATCGTAGGAGCTTGTCAAGCAACAGCCGTGGGCGGCTAGGGCTGTTGCATCATACGAAATCGGATACAACGGGGCACCCGCAAGGGGTGCCCGTACCAGCGCAAGGCCGCATCCGGCGTAGGGGCACCCCTTGCGGGTGCCCTTGCGGGTGCCCTTGCGGGTGCCCTCGCGGGTGCCTTGGCGGCGTGCCTACACGGAAGATGCAATCGCCCTAGTAGGCGGCATCGGGCCATTGCAGCTTCTTCCGTCAGCGTAAACGGCTCGACTTTTGTTTTGACGCAAAGGCGCAAAGACGCAAAGATTGGAGCGTAGGAGCGCTCACCCTTCGCGCCTTCGCGCCTTCACGTGAGCTTCTGTGCATGCTCTTGGAGTCGCATGCGCCGCGTAGCACGATGAACGCAGCGTATTCGCGGCGTAGCATAGACAAGACCATTTCGGTGGTACAATTACCTCGTAGCACAGGTATAGCGGGTATAGGTGGTAAAAATGCTGTCTAGTTCATGTTCGGCGGCAATGCTTCAATGCCTGCGCAGTCTTCTCCATTGCTCTTCCACGATCTTCCGCGTCCCACGTATAAAGTTGCATCCGCACATGCTTTCATCTACAATGCCTGCGGATAAAGCATAGCGCGTAGCCGCCAGCACAGCGCAGGAGCATCGCACAATGAACGAGCGCAAGAACCCCACCCCAGCCCTCCCAGCAAGCGGGGAGGGAGCAGTCTATCCTCGAAGCGGTGGCCTATCGCGATACCTGGGGCGATAACTGCGCTGCGCGAGCGGGCGATCACATCGCCGTTCGACTTCATCGACTTCTGGGCGGTTGATTTCACCTGGCGCGAGAACAAACCGTTCGAACATCACTGGCAGGACTTCCGCACCCGCAAAGACCGCTCGCTCAAAACCCGCACTGACACCGGCTGGAGCTACGCCGACACGGGCAGTTACTGGATCTGCGTCAAGGTGATCGACGTGTTTGGGGTGGATACGACCACGGTCATCGAGGTACGGGCCTGACTGTGCTTTCAAAGGAGAATCGTATGACCCTTGAAGAAAAAATTCGTGAACTCCCGAACGAGCTTCAGCGCGAAGTCGAAGATTTTGTCGAATTCTTGCTGGTAAAGCAGCGTCGCGCCGAACTTGAGCGCACCGCCATAGCAATGGGTTGGCCGGCCGGCTTCTTTGCCAGAATCGCAGGCTCGATCGACGATCCAACGTTTGTGCGTGGCGATCAAGGCGTAGCTGAAGAACGGCTGCCACTGGAATGATCTACCTGCTCGATACCAACGCCTGTATTCGCTACCTGCGCTCCCCTATATCATCGGTGGCGCAAAAGGTTGCTGCGACATCACCGGACGCGATTGCGATCAGCGCGATTACCGTGGTTGAGCTTGTGCGTGGTGCATACCGCAGCGCCAGGATGCAAGAGAATCTCAACCAGGTTCAAGCTATGGTCGCGCAGTTTATGTGCCTGCCGCTTGATCAAATGGTAGCCACGCATGCCGGAAGAATAGATGCCGAACTGATGGCAGGAGGTCTGCGCATTGGTCCGTATGATACGCTGATCGCTGCGACGGCGTTAGCACACAACCTTACACTGGTTACTCACAATACAGGTGAATTCAGCCGCGTTGTAGGATTACGCCTGGAAGATTGGGAGGCATGAGATGAAATCAATTATCGCCTACCGAACCCGGCGGCGGGACAGATGTTCAAAAGCAATTCGGCGGCAGAGGAATGGCCGCGCTCTATGCCGAACTGCGCCAAGTCAACGACTTTCGCAACACTCGCGTTGCCCACATTGAAACAAAGCTCGATAACGCGGAGGAAGCGTGGAAGGCAATGATCGTCTGGCTGCGCTGCATTGACAAAATGGTCACTATGGCAAGCTAACGCATCATTCCCATATTATCGATGGCATTGCCGCCGAACAAGCGCATGCACCCGACGCCGCTACGCGGGCCCAAGATGCGGTGCGATTTTGAAGGTTGGAATCAACCGGAAAGCAGTTCTGATCTACATGGCGGCGCGGGTGATGCGCAGGCCGTTGGGCGGCAAACAGCGTTCGCCTATAAATCAAGCAGCATCCGGAGCGTTTCTTCAACACGCTCCATGGTGGCGACCGAAATACGCCCCCATGGATCACCTTTGAGGCGATCTTTGGAGATGGATCGCAGGGCATCACACAAAATCAGACTCTGGCTGCTCACGCCTCCTTCCGGAGGAACAAGCGGAATATGTGCCGGAATACGGCGATCGGTGCGCGTTAAAGGAAGGACAAACACTAAGCCTGCCGGCCCATGATTAAAGAGATCGGTCGAAATCACCAGCACGGGTCGTGTGCCCGCTTGTTCGTGCCCACGGATAGGATTCAAATCGGCGAGCCAGATTTCCCCACGCGATGGTTCAGGACTCATGCCACGTCTCCTGTTCGTCGAGCCCATCAAGCAGGGTCGCGTCCCAATCGGCGCTCTCTGCCTCTGCTGCCGCGTGAGCAGCAGGGTCCGATTGTGCGACCGCGTAGGCCGCATTCAACGCTTCGAGAAATTGGCGACGGCGATACTGCGCGAGCGCCTCTTCCAAGACTTGCTGCATGGATGTCCCTGCCTGACGGGCGAGCGTATGCAACAAGGTGCGCGTTTCGGACGAAACTCGGATGGTTGTCGTAGACATGCGCCTTTCTCCTGTAGGTGTAGACGGAAGTATCTACAATAAGTATAACGTATTCTATCTACAGGTGCAACCAGCAACCATACGAGCAGACGCATCAAGCATACGCGATATACTTTACACAACGAACCGCTCTGTCATATAGGAGTAACATATCTGCTTCATGCGTGTCAATCGCAGCCCAACATGGCGCTGTAGCGCGACACCGCTGGCGCGGCCTTGAACCTGGGTGCGATACTTGTATGAGTACCACCGCCTATCTGGCCTTAACCGAAATAAATGAGATTGCCGTGCGCGTGCTGGTGCAGGAACTCGGCATCGCGAACACCGCACGCTTTATCAACCAATTCACACGCGGTGTCGGCGATTCTCTTGCCGAAAAAGATCGCTTGTTTGGTCATATGACCGTGGCCGAGCTTGCTGCAGCAATTCGTCAAACAACAACACCGCCCGGATCAAAATAACCGGAAGGAGATGGAGCGTTGGGCGGCTGCGTAACGGGCTGGGGGCACACAGTGGAGTTCGTGCACCAACGGCGTTACGCATCCATCACAACGCCCCCGGCGGCAATAGGTACCAGAGCACGCGGTTGCCCCACGCCGTCAGGCTTTGCCAGAAGAGCCAGATGAGCAACAGGCTGACGGTAAGCTTGCCCGCTCGACCCCGTTGCCAGAGCCACGCGCACCCAGGGCCGCTCAGCAGTGCAACCAGCGGGGCAATGAAGACCATGTGTTTGTTCCAGAGCCCGAACCATTGCTCGGCAAGCGAGGTGGCGATCAGCAGCGCGGCGTAGCCAAGCCCCAGGTGGGTGATGAAGCGGTTTCGCCAGTTCCAGACCAGCACGATGAGCACAAGCCCGGCGAGCATCACGGGCCAGAGGCGAAAGTGCGCCACGAGATGCGCGGGAAAGCTGTTGATCGGCGTGCCAAAAAAGGTGTCACTGCTGCGCCCGACGCTCCCTTCGCTCGCGATGAGCCCAAGATAGGCCGGGATGGTGCGCTGAATGAGGGTCAGGGTGTAGCTGCGGTAGACGATGACCCAGCCGACCAGAAAGGCCAGGCCGACGGCGGGAAGCAGGATCAGGCCTTGACGCCGCGTGCGGCTTTCGCCCAAGAAAAAGAGGCTGCCTGCAATGGCGATGATGAGAAAGGGGATGAAGGCAAGATGTGTGACGTAGGCAGCGATCGCGATGCCGAGCAGCAGGATGGCGCTGCTCCAGCGAAGCCACGTCTGGCCCTGCGGTGCCGGTTCGAGCGCCCATTGCAGCGCAACCAGGGCCATCAGGGTTAGCCAGATGCCGATGGTGGTCGGGAAGCTGCCGTCGTGAAAAAAGAGGTAGCCGACCGGCAAGCCGGCGTAGATCAGGCCGCCCCAAGCTGCCCCCCAGCGCGGCTGTGGCCCCTGACGCATCAGCGCAAGAAACAAGAGCGGGAAGGTGGCTTCGATCAGGGCGGTGACGATTTTGACGGCTTTGATCAGCTCAAAGGGACTACTCCAGACGACGGTCAGCGGCAAGAGCAGGTAGTAGGTGACGAGGCTGTAGGGCACTGGTTCGCGGGTGCCCCATTCGTACTGTTGCTCGAGCCGCTCACGCACGGCCGCTTCTTGCCCGTCGGCAATCAGCAGCAACTGATTTGCCCGGAGACCGTGGTCAATGTTGATAAACTGCGGGTGCAGCATCCCGGCGAGCCGAAAAACAAAGATGAGCAAGACAGCGAGCCGTACCAGGGTCAGCGCCTGGGCATTGGGGCTTAGTTGGCGCTGGCGGAGAGCGGGGAGACGGAGGATCAGGGCGAGCACAAGGGTATACGCGAGCACCTCAACCAACACGGGCAGCGCCAGGGCGGCCTGTAGGCGCAACGCAATGCTCGTGCTAGCGCCCCCCACGACCAACAGGCCCGCCCCAACACACAGCAACCCACTCAGGCCCAGCGCGATCCGCGTTGCCACCCCGCTGATCCGCAGGGCCAGCAGGCTCAAGAGCGCCACGAGACCGAGTTGCAACGCCATCCCTGAAGGTGGCAGCAGCATCCCTTGTTGGCGTGAGGCAAGCGTCAGTCGGTCGAGCGAGACGCCAAGCAAGCGCGGGTCATCGGCAACCCGAAAACCCGGCACCTCAAGGTTCAACACAAGATCGCCACTGACCCGATCGCTCTGACCCGCTGGCACCAGCAGCCACACCTCTTGCATGCCGTTGCGTACCTGCATCTCGGCAAGCACCTGCGCACCACTGCTCAGGCGTAACACCCGGTCGGGGGGCGCATCAGGAGGGCCAAAAAAGCGCAGACGAACCTCGAAGGGGGCCGAACCAACGCCGGGCACGCGGATCTGCGCCTGCTCGGTCGTCCAGCGCTGAAAGCCAAACGCCCCCGCCTCGGGCGGATAGACGCCACGCAAGCTGAGGGGCGACGGGTTAGCGGCAAGCGACTCGTTGACCGTAACCGGGAACTGATACCCCGCCGCCATCGTCAGCCAGGCCAAGAGTGGCACAACCAGCAGGGCCAACCAGAGCTGATCGATCAGCCTTTTGTGGGAAGAAGAACCGGCTGGCCTGGTTGCCTCCCGCCCACGCACGGCCTGGAGCAACGCGCTTGATCTGCCCATCCAGTTCAGGTTCCCTCGCCAGGCTCGTCAGGCGCACGGCGTTGCTTCCAGCCATTCCAGTGCGTACGTTCGCTGGCCGGGGCACGTTGCGCCGGGCGAAAATCGTCGCCGGTATAGTAGGCCACCGGCAACAGCACCGCCTGCGTCAAATGCGCCGGAAGCCCCAGCAGCGCTGCGACCTCCGCCTCTTCCTGCAAATGCAACGTCGTCCAGACCGCGCCGAGTCCACGGGAGCGCAGGGCCAGCATAAACGACCAGGCCGCTGGCAAGATCGACCCATAGAGCGACGCCTGGGCCGTGACGCCTTGCTGTTCAACGCGCCCCTCATAACAGAAGAGCACCATCACCGGAATTTCATGAAAATGCTCGGCCAGATAGATCGCCGAAGCTTGCAAAGCATTCGTCGGCGTATAACGCCCCCCGTGCGGGCCCTGCGGCGCACCAAAATAGGCCGCAAACGAGCGCCGGTATATCTCGGCGATGCTTTGGCGCAGGGTCGCATCAGTAATCACGACAAAATGCCAACGCTGGCGATCCGACCCGCTCGGCGCCTGAGTCGCGATCTCCAAGCAGCGCTCGATCACCTCAGGTCCAACGGGACGGCTCAGATCAAGCCGTTTGCGCACCGACCGGGTTGTCGTGAGCAAATGATCAATTGTCGCCAGATCAAACATAGCTTCTCTGCAACCTAAATAAAATCACGTCCGGCACTCTTCGACAGACGCGGATCGAGCGTCCCCGCAAACGCCTTCAAACTCTCGGTACCAAGCGCATCGAGTTCATCGTCGGGACACACGCTACGCGCATCTTCAATCAACTGCTAACAAAACTCAGCATAGGTAATCGCCCGCCCGACAACCTACTGCACCACATCCAATGACATAGAGAGCATCCTTTGGGATGGTGTCTAGAGTATACACCATCTTGCGGGAACCCGTGCCAGGGGATGGGGGCGCGGTGTAGGGGCACACTATCGCCCGTGCCCAGGTGTAGGGGCACACCCATCGCCGTGCCCAGGTGTAGGGGCACACCATCGCCCGTGCCCGTGCCCGGGTGCAGGGGCACACCATCGCCGTGCCCAGTGCGGGGCACGGCAAACTCACGCACCCGAAGAAGCCTCACTCGTCGCGAGAGCGGTCGCTAATTCCTCGCCGTGCGATTTGAGCCCCAGGCTCAACAAGAACATCACGCCCATGCAAACCGCCGAGGCAAAGTAGGCGATGGCGAGACCGGTCATCCCGCCGCCCCAGGCATCGGCAATCACGCCGAGCGTCGCAACAACGAGCAGGTTGCCGACACTGATGCCCACGTTCACCAGACCCTGCGCTGCGCCACGCTCTTCAAGGTTTACTTCGTTCAAGACAATCGTGCGCAGCGTGCCCCCGACGATAATGCCGACCCCCAGACCAATCAGCATGCTGGCAGGCAAAAAGATCCAGAGCCCCGCTGTTTCGGTGAGGCCAAGCAAGGCCGAGCCAAGGCCGGTTGTGCCAAAGCCGATCAGCATGACCATGCGCGAGCCGAGGGTATTGAGCAAGCGCCCAAAGATCACCGAGCCCGCCGATGATGCGATCACCAGGGGCAACAAGAGCAACCCGGCCTGCTCGGCGGCAATGCCTAGCCCGGCGACCGCCACCGAGGCGATGTAGATCACACTCCCCATGCCAAAACCAGCCCCGCAACAGAGGATGTAGGTCAGGCGAAGCTGACGTGAGTAGAAGAGGTGCAACGGTACAACCGGGCTAGCGGCGCGGCGCTCGACCATGATCAGCAACGGGACACAGAGCAACGCCAGGCCAAGCAACGCCGGCCAGAGCATCAAACCAAGCGCGTTGTCGAGCACCCGGTTGATCCCGAGCACCAGACTGGTCAACATCACTGCTACCACCACCACCCCGGCCCAGTCGAGGGGAGCCGGGTTTGCGGCCAGTTGTTTGCCGGGCAGGTTCCGCAGGCCGAGCCAGATGACCACTGCCGCGACCGGCAGGTTGATCAAAAAGATCCACTGCCAACTCAAGACCAGCAGAATCAGCGACGCCACCAGTGGCCCCAACAGAAAAGCCATGCCAAAGGTCGCCCCTAGCATACCGAGCGCCTTACCCCGTTCTTCACGCGGAAAAGCATCGCCCACCATCGCACTCGCGGTTGGCGTCACGCCACCCGAAGCAAAGCCCTGGATCGCTCGCCCAAGCAAGAGCACCGTAAAACTTGGAGCCATCGCAATGATCAACGACCCGAGCGCAAAGCCGGTAACACAAAAGAGGTAGACCGGGCGCCGCCCGTAGCGATCACCCAGGCCAGCCATCAAGGTCGTGCTGCTGAGCGTTGCCAGACTAAAGATGATCGTAATCATCCCGATCTGACTATTGTCAACCCCAAACACCTGGCGCAAGGCAGGCACCGCAGGCGCAACGACTGCTGTATCGAGCGCCGCCATAAAGACCCCGACAAAAAGAACCAGCATAATCCGCCGACGTGAGAGCGCATCAACTGCGGCATCAAGGCGCTGAGCGTGCATAGGAACTCCGTCCTACAACCTGTACCTGTGCTGGCCGTTGTCACCAGCACAAGCGCGACTCCTGAGGGCTACGCCCTCAAACCCTGCTTCTTCGCTGGAAGAAAGCTTCCTGGGGGCCTTAGGCCCCAAACCCACCTCCTATTATAATCAATCTTGCGACATAGTCAATCTTGACTATATCGCAACTCACGCCAGCCCCCAGCGTTCGCGGACACGGCGTTCGACAGGGGCAAAGAGGATCTGATCGATCGTGACACCGACGATCACGATCATCACCATGACGGCCATCACCTGGGCCGCATCGTTCAGATCACGCCCGGTCTGCAATAGATTGCCAAGGCTCAGGGTATAGTAGAGCAACTCGCCAGCCATGAGTGAGCGCCAGGCGAATGACCAACCCTGTTTGAGCCCGTTGAGGATCGCGGGGAGGGCCGCAGGCAAAAGCACCTGCGTATAGAGGCGTACCCCACGTGCGCCAAGGTTGCGGGCGGCTTTCAAGTAGACCGGCGGCGTATTCTTGACACCTGCTTCGACGCCGAGCGTAATCGAAAAGAGCGCCCCGAGCACCACCACAAAGATGATCGCCCGTTCGTTCAAGCCAAACCAGAGGATCGCCAAGGGCAGCCAGCACACACTCGGCAACGCTTGCATACCAAGCACCAGCGAGCCGACAGTCTCCTGGATGAGTTTGTTGCGCCCGAGCAGCAAGCCCAGCACGAGGCCAAGCGAGAGCGAGATGCTGTAGCCAATCGCGAGGCGGCGCAGACTCACCAGGGCCGCAGGCAGAAAGAGCCCCTGCGTGACCCCTTCCCAGAGCGCGTTGGCGACGATCAGGGGCCCGGGAAAGAGGTATGGCGGCCAGATTTCGAGGCGGACGATGCCTTCCCAGATGCTCAGCAGGATCAGGTAAAAGATAAGCCGTCGGATCCACGGCATGACTCTGGCCCGACCGAGACGCGATTGTTCGGCAAGCATGGTCGTCATTTCACCACTCATCGTTTGCCTCCTCATCGGGACGTTGATCAGCATGCAGCACCGCGAGGATCTCGCGGGCCTGGTCAATCGTCTGGTGATGTTCGAGACTCCGCGGGCGGGGCAGGGTGATGGAAAATTCTTGTATGATGCGTCCAGGGCGCGGCGAAAAGACAAGCACCCGATCACCGAGCGCCACCGCTTCCCGTACATTATGGGTCACAAAGAGGATCGTCTTGCCGGTGGCCGCCCAGATTGTTTCGAGCTCGATCTGCAACTTATCACGGGTCAGCGCATCAAGCGCCCCAAAGGGCTCGTCCATCAGGAGCACCGCCGGATTGAGCACGAGCGCACGGGCGAGCGCGACCCGCTGCCGCATACCGCCCGAAAGCTGATGCACATAGCTATGCTCAAACCCACTCAGATGCACGAGTTCCAGATATTCGCGGGCCATGCGCATCCGCTCGGCTTCAGGCATACCGGCCTGCCGCAAGCCAAAGGCGACATTGTGCTGCACATCGAGCCACGGAAAGAGCGCCGCTTCTTGAAAGAGCAAGACCCGGTCAATCCCTGGGCCTTGCACTTTGCGCCCGCCCGCCCGAATCAGACCACTCGACGGCGGTTCAAGCCCGGCAATGATGCTCAAGAGCGTTGACTTGCCGCAGCCACTCGGCCCGAGCAGGCAGATCAGTTCACCCGGTTTGACCTGCAGATCGACCGGGGCAAGGGCTTCGACCATACGACCACGGGCGAGAAAACGCTTGCTTACGCCAACAATTTCCAACGAGATCCCACCCGAAGGCTGCTCCGACGCATCAGCCATCCCAGCAACCGCATGCCCGTGCTGCGCCACGAGGTGTCGCTCCGCCATGTTTCGCTCCAATCGAGGCTATGGCAGCACCATTGGTGCCAGCCCCTGCCCTCCAAGCACCTTGTTCAGCAATGCAAGGTCGTAGATATTCTGGAGATCGGGCTCCGTTGCCCCCAGAAAGCCAAGTGCGTAGGCATGATCCGCTGCCTGCAAGAGGGTCGCGGGCAAGGGATCATAGGTAAACTCCAGGGTCGTGAGCGAACGTTTCAGCACCTCTTCGGGAAGTGGCCGCGTCGTGATGCGCTCGATCTCCTGGTTGATCAGCTGCGCTGCCGTTGCAGGCTGCGCTTGCATGTATTGTACGGTATCAACGTGCGCACGCAAGAAGGCTTCAACCAGATCGGGATGTTCACGCAGAAAACGGGGATGCACAACCACAACCGTGCTGATAAAACGGCCTTCGGGCCAGAGCGAGCGCTCATCGATCAAGACGGTGCCACCTGCTTCCAGTACCAGCCGCGAAACCCACGGTTCCGGCACCCAGGCGCCATCAAGATCGCCTTTGCGAAAGAGCGTCAGAATATCGGGGTTCTGGCTCGGCAAAATCGTGACGGTGCCGCCACGATCCGCCGGTTTGAGTCCGTACTGCTGCATCAGGTGGCGCAGGGCGACATCCTGGGTGCCGCCATACTGCGGGGTCGCGAAACGCTTACCAGCGAAATCGGGCGGCTCATTGATGCCCGCATCGGGGTTCACCACCAGCGCCGCGCCGCCCTCGGCGGCCCCGGCAATGATGCGCACTGCTTCGCCGTTGCTGCGCACATAGCCATTGATCGCCGGGTTTGGCCCGAGATAGCCAATGTCAACCTCGCCGGCAAAGAGCGCCTCGACCAGCGATGGGCCGGCATTGAAATTCGCCGTCACCAGCGTCACCTCTGGCCCAAGCGCCTCTTGAAACGTCCCCCGGGCGACCCCGACCAGCGCAATCCCGTGGGTGACATTCGGAAAATAGGCCAGGCGTACGCGATCGCCCGCAGGCAGGCGCTGCCCGCTGAGCGTGCAGCCTGCCAGCACCAAGAGCACCAGCAGACAAACGACATACCGCCGTTTCACTGAGTTTCCCGGGGCGCGCAGGTCACGCCAAAGAGCGCACAAAAGTGGGCCAGCACCCGCTGCTCAACGTCGACCAGGGCTGGCGCCGTGCCAAGCAGCGCCTCCAGCGAGGTCACGGCCCGATCGCTGATGCCGCACGGCACAATCTGCGCAAAACCAGCGAGATCAGGGGCGACATTCAGCGCAAAGCCGTGCGAGGTCACGCCGGACGCGCTGAGCCGCACACCGAGCGCACAGATCTTGGCGGTGCCTCCGTGGACCCAGACCCCCGTCAAACCGGCGACGCGTTCGCCCACCACGCCATAATCGGCCAGCGTGCGAATGATGACCTCTTCGAGCGTGCGCACATACCGCCCGAGATCAGCACCGTGGTGCGAAAGCTTGAGCACAGGATAACCGACGAGTTGGCCGGGCGCGTGATAGGTCACATCGCCCCCGCGGTCACTGGCGACCAGCGCAATGCCCCGTTCCGCCAGTTGCGCCGACGTGAGCAACACATGCGCAGGTTTGGCGCGCACCCCAAGCGTAATCGTGGGCGGATGTTCGAGCAAAAGGAGCGTATCAGGCACCTCGCCCGCCGAACGCGCCGCCACCAGACGCCGCTGCCAGGCCAGTGCCTCGGCGTACGGCACCAATCCCGCACGGATCAGATCCATTCGGCAGAGGGCAGCGTGGCTCGTCATTAGCGTAAGACCCCTCGTTTGCGCAAGCGCCCCAGCACAAACTCCTCGACAGGAACACCCGTATCAATCGGCAGGTAGACGATGCCCCGACCACTGCAAAAGCTCTCGATCTCATCTTGCCACGCCGCAAGTTGCTCGCGGTAGCGGCGCAGCAGATCAAGATCGGCACTAATCTCGACGGCTGGCCCGCCCTCGACATCAATCAGGCGAAAATCGCCATCCAGTTCAGGCGACAATTCCTGAGGGGCCAGCGTATGCATCACCGTAATCTCAAACGGACGCGACGACAGCGTCTTGAGGGCCTCTTGCCAGTTGGCATCAAGCAGATCCGAGCAGAGCAACAGTGGCCCCGGATTCCGCGCTGTCTGCATATAGCGCCGACAGGATTCGGTAAGGTTGCCGCCCCCACTGACCCCCAGGCGTTGGAGAAAGGTGAAGAGCCCAATAGCGCCCCGCTTGCCGCGTACACTCGGCATCTGCACCGGCGTCGCGCCAGCCGCAAACGCACTCACGCTCACCCGGTCAAGATTGCTCAACGCAATATAGCCAAACGCAGCGGCAAGCTTCGTCGCATACCGCAGCTTGTTCGGTGTCCCCCAATCCATCGAGGCACTTGTATCAACCAGCAGATGAACTGTCAATTCTTCCTCAGCCACAAAGAGCTTGAGAAAGACCCGCTCCATCCGCGCATAAAGGTTCCAGTCAATCTGACGGATATCATCGCCGGGCGTATAGGGGCGAAAATCGGCAAATTCAACCGACGAACCACGGCGCGGACTCCGGCGTTCACCCTGAATCTCGCCCGCCATCGCCCGCCGGGTCAAGATCATCAGCCGATCGAGCTTGCGCAAAAAACTGCTCTCGAGCAGAGGTTCGGTCGTGGTCATAGGGCCAGCCTATTCCTCTTTAATCGCCTCAAGCACCCCTTTGACCACCTCATCGGGCGAAATGCCTTCGGCCTGCGCCTCAAAATTGAGCACCACCCGATGGCGGAGGGCGGGGAGTGCGGCAAGCTTGAGATCGGCAAACGAGACATTATAGCGGCCATCAAGCAGCGCGAGGATCTTGCCAGCGAGAATAAGCGCCTGCATCCCACGCGGCGACGCACCATAGCGCACATATTGTTTTGTGACCGACGAAGCCTCACGGGTCTCGGGATGGGTCGCCGAAATCACCCGGGCCGCATAGGCGAGCACATGGCTCGCTATCGGTACCGTTCGCGCCAGATCTTGCATCTCGACAATCATCGCCCCACTCGTCACGTGACGGATCGTCGGCTGACGTTCGCCCGTGGTACGCTGCGCAATCTCAACCAGTTCAGCCGTGGTCGGAAAAGGCACATTGACCTTGAAGAAAAAGCGGTCAAGCTGGGCTTCCGGCAGCGGGTACGTTCCCTCCATCTCGAGCGGGTTCTGGGTCGCCAGCACAAAGAAGGGCGGCGCGAGCTTATGGATCGTCTTGGCGACACTGACCGTGCGCTCTTGCATTGCCTCAAGCAGCGCCGACTGCGTCTTGGGCGTCGCACGGTTGATCTCATCGGCCAGCACCAGATTGGCAAAGATCGGCCCCGGCTCAAAACGAAACGTCTTGCGTCCCTGCTCATCTTCACTGATCAGCGTCGTCCCAATAATATCGGCAGGCATCAGGTCGGGCGTAAACTGGATGCGCGAAAAACCGCAATCAATCACATCAGCCAGCGTCCGCACCAGCGTCGTCTTGGCAAGACCGGGCACGCCCTCAAGCAGCGCATTGCCACCGGCCATCAGCGTCACCACAACCTGGCGGATCAGTTCACGCTGCCCAACAATCACATTGCCCACCTCAGCTTCGATCATCTGGGCACGCCGACGAAATTCATCAGGACTAATCCGATTGACCGCCGCCGCGGCCTTAGGGAGAGCTTCACTCATTCTATCAATTCCTTACAACGTCCTTGCCAAACAACGTAATCGTCTGGCAAGGACGTTGGCATTGCTACCTTCATCTAGACGCTTAAGGCACGGTTTCAGGGTACTGCCGGCACCCCAGAGCAGTCCGTCGACGTTTCAGACAGTCTCTAAGGCCAATACTTTTCAAATAAGCTCACGCGAAAGGTTCGCTCACCTGCGCTAAAAACTTTGCGCCTTTGCGCCTTTGCGTCAAAACAACCGCCTTCTTTGCAAGGTATTGCCTCTAAGGCTCAAGCTGCGAAAAATAGTCGCGGACAAAATCTTTCAAATGGGGCGGAATATAACCACGATCGAGCGCTTCGCTAGCGGCCTGGCTATATTCGGGGAAGATCTGCTGATAGGGCACGACCGACGGGCTGTCCGTACCGGGAAGCGTACTCTGCCCCGGTCGCGTCTCGGTGGTTCCGCCTGAACCCTGCTGACCCTGGACAAAATCGGGGTCGCCCTGCAAACCCGATGGGCGGAAGGGCTGATAGACGAGGCCCTCGCTGCCTGAACCACTGCCTTGCTGACCTGAAGGTCGGTTTGGATCAACATTGGCCCCATTATTGCTCTGCCCGGCGCCAAGGTTATCGGCATTCGAGCCACCACCACCACCGGGTTGTTGCCCATCCTGGCCCTGACCCTGACCAGGCTGGCCCTGCTGACCCTGCTGGCCTTGCTGGCCCTGCTGACCCTGCTGACCTTGCTGGCCCTGCTGGCCTTGCTGAGCCTGCTGGCCTTGCTCACCCTGCTGGCCTTGCTCACCCTGCTGACCCTGCTGACCTTGCTCACCCTGTTGCGCCTGTTGGCCTTGCTGACCTTGCTGACCAGCCTCAGCGACCTCTTGACGTGCACCCTGCACTTCGGCAAGCGACTCCTGCGTACTCTGCTGGTTCGCCAGCGCTTCTTGCGCCTGGCGCACCTGATCAGCAGCCTGGGCAAGTTGCTCGGCGGCGCGCTGGGTATCGCCCTGTTCAAGGGCCTGCGATGCCTGCTGCAGATTCTGGGCCACCTGAGGATTTGCCGAGGACTGCTGGGCTGCCTGCTGCCCGAGTTGCTCGGCCAGTTCGGCGCGTTCAGCGTCACTCAACTGGTCAAGCTGGCGAGCCAGTTCTTCGAGTTGTTGCGCGGCCTGTTCAACACTCGGACGCTGCCCCGGCTGGTTGCCCGCCAGATTCTCCAGATTACGCGCCATCTGTTCCAACGCCGCCCGCTGCGCATCGCTATTCGGGTCAAGCCGCTGTTGCAAGCGCGCCTCAGCCGCCGACAGATCAGCCAGCGCCTCCTGGCGATCACCGGGATTGTTGCGCAACTGCTCTTGCAACGCCTGCAACTCGGCAAGAATCTGCTCACGATCTTCAGGCGAGAGCTGCGTATCTTCGGCGATCTGCTGCTGCAACTCGGTCAACTGCTGATCAGTCTGCTCTAACGCCGCTTGCACCGCCTCACGTTCGGCAAGCACAAGATCCTGGGGATTGGGCAGACCAAAGAGCAACAAGAGTGCGAGGGCAAGTGGAGCGAGCGACCAGAGCAACGGCTTACGAGCGACCCGCAGCGGCAACTGCCCAGCCTTGAGCGCCTGAGCGACACTGCCTGCATCCTCCTGCTGACGTTCACTCAACAGATCGTGCGCATCGCGGTCGTGCAACTCGATTGCCGTCGCCAGACGCTCACGCAGGCCAAGGATCAGGTCAACGCGGCGGGCGACCCGCACCAGCGGCAGCGGACGGAAGAGGCCATAGCCAAGGACGACCAGTAACCAGATCAGGAGTGGCAACAACGCCCACAACAGCAGGTTTGCAATCGGCATCAACCGCCCGAGCAGCGCCACCCCGACCATCGCCAGCGTCGCCACCCAGAGGCTCTGACTAGCAAACCAGAGTGTATCGCTCAAGCGGAGGCGCAACCCGAGTGGGCGCAACTGCTGCCGCATCTGATCATATGGTGACACGGTACTCAACCCTCTTTTTTCCAGACGTGCTTTTCAACAATTTGACGGGTCAAAGTGCCATGATCCCAGATCTCAACCACACGTTGACTCACAATCGTCACCGCCCCGAAAACAGCCTCGGCTTGCGGCAGCCCATTGGACTGCGTAAGGGCCATCGTTTGCGGTGCAACGGCAAGACTCGTCGGCTCACTACGGCGTCGCAACCAGGCGATCCCTGCCTCGACCGCAACAGCGGCGAGCCCCACGGCAACAGCTTTGCCCACCTGGCGCACCTGCGTGAGCGGGATCATCTGCCCAGCGATCACCAGGGCATCAGGCGGGCGTTGCGCCAGGGCATGCTGCTCAAGTGAAACCCCGCACGCCCCACAGAAACGATTTTCCATTGGATTGCCATGCTGGCACACAGGACAGATGCGCTCGACCATCCGCTTTTGTCCTCCCGTTTAACCTGACAGCGCCGAACAATCCCTCATTTGCAGTATAGCACTGTGCGAGGGCGCGGCGCAAATATGTTCAGCGTTTTGGCACAAAGCGCGCCATAATCGCTCCAAGCTCATAGAGCAAATACATCGGAATTGCCAGCAACGCCAGGTTGATGGGATCGCCCGTTGGCGTAATCAACGCGGCAATGATCACGACCGCCAGCACGGCAAATCGGCGATACTTTGTCAGTTGGCTGGCGGTGACAACGCCAAGAAAGGCCAGCACATAGATAATCACCGGCAACTCAAAAACAATACCGTTGATCAAGAGCAAGGTCGTAATGGTGCGAATAAAATTAGCAACTGATGGCTGACTTTCGATTAATTCTGAGCCTGAAAAGCCAATCAGAAATTGAATCGCCGTTGGCACCGTAATAAACCAGCCAAAAGCAAGACCAGCTGCAAAGAAAAAGGTCACAAACGGGAGCGAGATATAGATAATGCGTCGTTCGCGGTCGTTCAAACCAGGCACAATGAACGCAAGCAACTGGTAGACAATCACCGGCATCGCCATAATCAGGCCAACCGTCAGGGCGACCGTCATATAACTGGTGAACTCTTCGGTCGTTCCAACCGACTGCACAGGCGGGCGATCGGTCAGGGGCGCAAAGGTATTGATAATGAGATCAACCAGCTTGAACGGCCCCATCACCAGGAAAATACCGAAACCGACCCCAATGAAAATCCCAATACTCGCTCGCACCAGACGCATCCGTAACTCTTTCAGATGCTCAATGAGCGACATCGCTGGCTCATCTTCTGCAGCGTTACTGGGGGGCGATGGATTCGTGGTTGCTTGTTCTGTCTTGGTGGTCACCGTGACAACGTCTCCTGCGCTTGTACTTCAACCTCTGCCGACCACGACTCGCTCAAAAGGCCCCGTTCACGCAATTCAGCAACCAGATGGTGCAGTGCGATCGTCACAGCCTCAAGCTGTCCCACTAGTTGGGCGTGCTCTTCAACACTCAACGTAACCATCGCTGGCTGTGGCTCAGGCGGTGCGGTTACCTCATGCGAGTCAGACGTTTGCGGTTCAGCAATCGTTCCCTCAGTTGCTGGAACCGGTGCCCAGTCTTGCACTGAGTTGAGCACACCCGTAGGCTGGGTTGCCGCCATACGCGCCGGGCGTGGTGGGGCTGGCACACTCCCTGCGGCAGGTGTCGGCACAAGCGGGGGTGGCGCAGCAAGTTGCTCCCTCACTGTCTGGGTAGCCTCGGCGAGATCAGCGGGCGCAACAACACCATTCGATTGAGCCACCTCGGTCAGGTTTGGCACATCAGGCCCTATCTCAGCCCCTGCGCCCGCCTCACGCGGAGGCAGGATCGTCTGGGCGGGATCACCAGCTATCAGATCGGCGGCCTCAGCAGGCGTCGTCGTCGAGTCGGTCAAACGTAGCATCGGGCGCAATTCTTTGGGGAGACTGGTCAGATCAGGTGAAATATCGAAATGCTTGCGCGTACGCACCAATTCATCACGCAGGCTGGCAATCTCTTGCTCAAACTCAGCGCGCACCTCATTGATCATCTGAAATTCAGGTGATTGCTGTTGCCAGGCGAGAAATCGGGCCACATGCTTGCCCGCGAAGCGCCCTAGTTCAGGCAACCGCTCAGGCCCAAAGATCACCAGAGCGAGGCCAGCAATAATCAGCAACTCGGTCAAATGAATATTAAAAAACTCCATAGCTGCCTTTCGTCTCCAGGCTTGCTCTGGTACCATCTTACCATGATCAAACACACAGGTTGACAGCCTCTCTTCCGGTCTTATACCAATTACTATTGATGATGCCGCATTCTTGTCATTCCGAGCGCAGCGAGGAATCTGAGCGGGTTGCACAAGACCCCTCATCGTCATTCATCGCATCACAAAAATCAGAGTTAAGACAAGAAGCGGCCCAACATTTGACGTACATCGGTGATTGTGAGAACATACAAAGAAGGCCTTAGACGTCGTCTTTCCGCACAGGCTCCAGGAGTATCTTCATCTTATGATCGAACTGCTCGGCGAGGCATACGCCTACTATCTCGCCAATCAGACGCGCTTCTGGACCGAGTTTGGACGCCACCTGACCTTGAGTGGGACGGCCCTTGGCATCAGCATTCTCGTGTGCCTGCCACTGGGGATCTGGGCTGCCCGTCATGCAGCCAGTGCGCAGTATCTCATCAATGCGGTTGGTGCGCTGCGCCTTGTTCCCAGTCTGGCGATCCTCTTTCTGGCCCAACCCTATCTCGGCACTGGTTTCGCCCCGGCTTTGATTGCCCTCACGGTGCTGGCTCTCCCCCCGATCTTGATCAATGTCTATGCTGGACTGCTTGGCGTTGAACGTGCCATCGTGGAAGCTGCCCAAGGGATGGGCATGACGGTGCAGCAGCAATTGCTGCGGATCGAACTGCCGCTCGCGTTACCCGTCATTCTGGCGGGAATCCGGATCGCAGCGGTTGAAGTTATTTCAAGTGCGACGCTGGCCGCCTTCATCGGGGCGGGTGGGCTCGGGATTTTTATTACGCGTGGCTTTGCCCTCTTCGAGCCACGCATTATGCTGGTTGGTGCAGTGCCTATTGCGCTGCTCGCCCTAGGCAGCGATCTGCTGCTTGGTCAGGCCGAGCGATGGGCAACTTCGTATCGTTCATAAGGAGACATCGTGATGAGAACTTTGTTGCGCGCATGGCGTCCGGGAACACTGATCCTGCTGCTTGTTCTGGTACTGGCCGCCTGTGGAGGTCAGCCAGCAGCTGGGCCGGGTGGCGGGCAACCTGCCAGCCCGACGATCAAGATCGGCTCGAAGAATTTTACAGAATCACTGCTCGTCGCTGAAATGTACGCCCAGATGCTCGAAGCCAATGGCTTTACCGTCGAACGCAAACTCAACCTGGGGGCTACGCCAATCGCCCATACCGCCCTGACCAGTGGCGAGATTGACCTCTACCCTGAGTATACGTCAACCGGTCTGCTCGAGGTACTCAAACAAGAGCCGATTGCCGATGCGGCTGGCATTCTGGCCGCGCTACGCGAAGGCTACGAAAGCCAGTTCCAAATCACCTGGCTCGAACCCGCCCCGTTCAATAATACCAATACCTTTGCCATGACCGAAGCACGGGCTGCCGAGTTGGGCGTAACGAGCTTTTCCGACCTGGTACCCTTGTCGGGCGAATTGCGGCTTGGTGGGCCACCCGAGTTTCCCGAGCGTGAGGATAACAAAGCCGTGCTCGCGCTCTATGGCTTTGATCCGAAGTTTGGCGGCGACAACTATGTGCAACTCGATACCGGTGGGTTGCGCTATGAGGCGCTCGTCCGTGGTGACGTTGAGGTTGTCGTCGCGTTTGGGACGGACGGGCAACTGGCCGGGCTCGGCTTGCGCCCCCTGGTCGACGATAAAAATGCCTACCCAATCTATCAAGTGAGCCCCGTGATTCGTCAGGCAACCCTCGAGGCCAATCCGACCATCACCGATCTGCTCAATCGCCTCTCAGCATCCCTGACGGGCGAAGTGATGTCGGGGCTCAACTGGGAAGTTGACGGGCCAGACAAGCGCGAAGTGCCTGATGTCGTGCGTGATTTCCTGACCAGTCAGGGCTTGATCTAAAGGTTCATCTTCACTGCTGGGAGCGAGGGCGTCGCGCCCTCACTCCCAGCAGGAAGATGAACCTGCACATTAGATCTAAGGGTTTCATCCATGAGCATGCTCGTTGCTGACGAACTGACCAAACTCTTTCCTGGTGAAAGTCAGCCAGCCGTTGATGCGGTCAGCTTTACGGTTGAGCCAGGTGAATTCATCGTCTTGCTGGGTCCTTCGGGATGCGGCAAGACGACCCTGCTCAAGATGATCAACCGGCTGTATGAGCCGACGAGTGGCCGGTTCTTCATTGAGGGCGTGGATGCACA
This sequence comes from Candidatus Chloroploca mongolica, assembly GCF_004762035.2. Lineage (GTDB taxonomy): Bacteria > Chloroflexota > Chloroflexia > Chloroflexales > Chloroflexaceae > Chloroploca > Chloroploca mongolica. Next base: position 81,416 of record NZ_SIJK02000021.1, read on the forward strand.
CGATATGCCGGTCACCGAGTTGCGACGGCGCATTGGTTATGCCATCCAGCAGACCGGGCTCTTTCCGCATCTGCGCATCGCACAGAATATCGCGGTGGTGCCCAGGCTGCTTGGCTGGCCGCGTGAGCGCATCGAAGCGCGTATCGATGAGTTGCTCGATCTTGTTGGCTTGCCCCGTGAGTTTCGCCAACGGTATCCACGGCAACTCTCGGGCGGGCAACAACAACGGGTCGGCCTGGCTCGTGCCCTGGCCGCTGATCCGGCGATGATGCTTATGGACGAGCCGTTCGGGGCGCTCGATGCAATCACGCGTACCCGCCTGCAAGATGAGTTGATGGCAATCCAGCGCAAATTGCACAAGACGATTCTCTTTGTCACGCATGATATCGAAGAAGCGCTACGCCTCGCTGATCGGGTGATGGTGATGAAGGATGGACGCATTGTCCAGTTTGCCACGCCCCTGATGCTCCTCGCTCAACCAGAAGATCCCTTTGTGGCCGAGTTGACTGGTGCGAGCGATCTGCTCCGTCAGTTGAGCCTGATTACCGTCGAGCGAGCCCTCGCGCATCCTGGTCTCCAACCGTCGACCGATGAGACTGCTGACCTGACGCCGCTGCATCCGCAGGATGACCTGCGTTTGGCCTTGACCCGCCTGCTCAGCGTCGGTGACGAGGGGTTGGTCGTCGTAGAGGACGGGCGGACGTGTGGGCGTTTGACGCTGAGCCATCTACAAGCAGTGCTACGTGACCCAGCACTCCTGGGAGCACAACGATGACCTACCTGGTGCAGAACTGGCGCTCGGTCGGCAGCCTAGTCGTCGAACACCTCTGGCTCACGCTCTCGGCGCTTGCCATCGCCCTGGTCATCGCCGTGCCCACGAGCATTCTGCTCGTACGGATTCCACGGCTGCGTGGGCCGGTGCTCGGGTTGCTGGGGGTACTCTACACGATCCCCAGTCTCTCGTTGCTGGTCTTGCTGATCCCACTGCTGGGCCTGGGCTACTGGCCGGCAGTGGTCACGCTCGTCATCTATGCCCAACTGGTGCTGGTGCGCAATCTTGTCGTTGGCCTGACCGAAATCGACGCCGCGATCCTCGAAGCAGCCAATGGCATGGGCATGAATGGATGGCAACGGCTGATCATCGTTGAATTCCCGCTGGCCCTACCGCTCTTGCTCGCCGGGCTCCGCATCGCGACGCTTTCGACCATTGGCATTGCAACAATTGCCGCCTTTATCAATGCTGGCGGCCTGGGGATGCTGCTCTTTGACGGTGTCCGCAGCAGCAACCAGGAAAAGATTGTCGCTGGCGCGATCGCCGTCTCACTGCTCGCGTTTGGGGCCAACGCCCTGCTGCGCCAGGTCGAACGCTGGTCACGGCGCGGGTTGGATGCGTAACCACAGGATATACCGTGAGCTTCCTGACGATCCTCGAAATCGCGAGCTATATAGTCACCATTATTGGCCTACCCTATGCCATTGTGATCTATCTCCGCGAACAGCGCCTGGCCGAACAACGTGACGAAGAAGCCGTCTATCTCGCCCTGATTGATGAGTACGTCCGCTTTCAAAAACTCATTCTCGAGCACCCCGATCTCCACCTACGCATGATCGGCACAGCGCCGCCACTGAGCGACGATCAGCAGGAACGACGGCTGATCATCTTTGACATCCTCGTCTCGCTCTTTGAACGAGCCTACATTCTCGTCTACGAAGAGGAGATGCCCCCCCGTCAGCAGCGTCTCTGGCGCTCGTGGGAGGGCTACATGCGTGAATGGTGTCGGCGCGAAGAATTTCGTACCACGCTGCCGCTGCTGCTTGAAGGCGAAGATAGCGACTTCGCGACCCACATTAGCCGCATCGCTGCCCAGGAAGCCGCACGCAAGCAAGCGGGGTAACCGTCTGCCTCAGCGGTAGGTGCCGCGTTGACGGCCACGACAAAAGCTGCAATCGCCCGATAACGGTCGCTCTAAGGGGGTTGACTTTCCCCATGCGATAGTGCTATAGTAGCAACCAGTACATCAACGGGGTGCCAGGATCGCGTCCCTTCGATTGTGTGATCCTGATGGGGTTGGAGCTACCCAGCTCGGCCCTCTCTTTATGCTAATGCAGGTCATACTATGGCACAGGGGCCAGAGTGGGGTAATAAACTCGCTCGGGCCTTCATCGTTCTTTGGCATTGCGACGCCATAATGATCGTGTTATGCTGAAGAGTCTCTCCTTGCGCAGGGTGAGCGTTGATATCGCAAGTTGGCAGGAAAGGCTTGACAGCATGTGTATGATACAAGTACATACGACTGCTGTTGACAGCACTTGTTACGGCGAGTGGTGTCAGGCGTTTCCTGGAGATTAGGATGGTAACGCAGCACAAACTATCCACACAGGAGTCGGGTCTGATGATCGAGCGGCTGTTAGAGCTAGCCCGGGGTCGTGGGTATCTCACGTATAGTGAGATCCTTGGAGCGTATCCGCAACCAGAATTTGAAGTTGCAGAGGTTGATCAACTCTACGCTAGATTGCAAGCTGAGGGCATTAAAGTCATTGAGTCGGCGGCCGATCTGGAAAAAATCACCGAACTCAGTGATGAGGAACCTGCCAGCGACCTGCATGATCTGGCTGACATCGCGTTTGATGATCCTGTCCGGATGTACCTTCAGGAGATTGGACAGGTACCGCTGTTGACTGCGGCCCAAGAGGTGCAACTCGCCAAGGCGATGGAGTCTGGCGATGCGGCGAAAGTCGCCCTCGAACGCGAAGAGTATGCGACCAGTCGCGAGCGCCTCTTGCTTGAGCGCGCGTTTGCCCAGGGCCAGGAGGCACGGCAACATTTGATCCAGGCCAACCTCCGCCTGGTTGTTTCGATTGCGAAAAAATACACGTCGTATGGCCTGACCATGATGGATCTGGTGCAAGAGGGCAATATTGGCTTGATGCGTGCCGTCGAGAAGTTTGATTATACCAAGGGGCATAAGTTCTCGACCTATGCTACATGGTGGATCCGACAGGCGATTACGCGGGCTATTGCGGATCAGAGTCGCACGATCCGGCTCCCTGTGCATATGGGTGAGGCAATTAGCCAGGTCAAACGCACGAGCCACAAGCTCCAGCAGTCGATGCAGCGTGAGCCAACACCAGAAGAGATCGCTGAGGCAATGGGGATCAGCGCTGGCAAAGTGCGCCGTACCCTCGAAGCAAGTATGCATCCGCTCTCCCTCGAAATGCCGGTTGGGCAGGAGGGTGAAGGACGGATGGGCGATTTCATTGAGGATGATCGCATCTCGACACCTTCTGAGGCCGCCGCCGTTTCGATGCTGCGCGAGCAGATCGAAGAGGTGCTGCAAAAACTTCCCGAACGCGAGCGCAAGATCATTCAACTGCGCTATGGCCTGAAGGATGGCCGCTATCGCACGCTCGAAGAGGTTGGCGTGGAGTTTGGCATTACCCGTGAGCGCATTCGCCAGATCGAGGCGGTGGCCCTGCGTAAGCTGCGCCATCCCCATCTGGGCAAGAAGTTGCGTGGGTACCTTGATTAGGGCTGTCGCCCTCCAATTCGGTGTTTCGCTCATCGAAAAAGCCAGCATAGCTGGCTTTTTCGATGAGCAACACAAAAGTGCTAACAGGCTGCCTGAAATGTCGACGGGTTGCTCCGGAGTGCCGACTTTAGCCGGCTAAAGCCGGCACTCCAACGGCACACCACGTGGTGGCGAACGGTGCTGACACTCTTTTCAGCCAGCCGCTAAGGAGTTTCTATGCGGACAACGACAAGGTTCTGGTTGCTCGTGCTCTGCGTCGGTGGGCTGGCCTTGCTGATCAGTCGCCCAGCGGTCGCGGCTGAACTGGCGAATACCGAGGTCTATCGCTTAGAGGCTGGTCAGGTCGTGACCTCTGATTTGATCGTTACCGCAGGTGAGGTCTATATTGATGGAACGGTTGAAGGCGATCTTGTCGCCTTTGCCGGCCTCGTTGAGGTAAATGGGAGGGTTGAAGGCGATCTGCTCGCGCTCGCGGGCGAGGTGCGCATCAATGGCGTTGTGGGTGACGATCTGCGCGCCGGTGCCGCCGGGGTGATCATTCATGGTGAGGTCGGTGACCACGTGCTCGCTGCAGCAGGTGGAGGCGATGGCCCCGCAGGTTTTGTCCCACCTATCGGTGGACGAACGGTGCAGCAGGGCTTTGTCGTGGCATCCGATGCTCGGGTTGGGGGCGGCGTGATCGTGGCTGCCGGTGGGGTGCAACTTGAGGGCACTGTCGGCGATGATGTTCTGGTGGCAGCCGGTAGCGCCGTGCTCGCAGGCACGGTAGAGGGCAATGCGCAGTTGAGCGTGGGCGCGTTGGACGTAGCCGACACCGCCCGTGTGACTGGTCAGTTGACCTATACCGCGCCTGAAGAGCTCAGCCTCCCTGATCAGGTCGCCGCCGAGATCCGCTTTGAACCAGAGGCCACGAGCGCGACGACTGGTGGTGGGTCAAGTCTCTTTAGTCAGGCGCTGCGCTTGCTGTTAGTGCTGCTTGGTTTTACCGGTGCCGCATGGTTGCTGTTGCGTTTTGCGCCCCAGGCCCTGGCGACACCTGCCGGAGCCATTATGATGAGCCCTGGCAAAGCCCTGCTCTATGGCCTCGTGGCCGCACTCTTACTCGTAGGCTTGCCCTTGCTCTCAACCCTGATCGGTGTCATCTTGCTGCTCTTCTGGGGGCCTCTGCCTGCGATCATGTTTGGGTTCTTTTTAACCGGTGCCCTCGTGCTTATCTGGACACTCAGCCCACTTGTTACGGGTCTCTGGCTTGGGCAGGCCATCTTCCAGGCAACGGGGCGCTATGCGAGCCGCCTGGCAAGCCTGATGCTGGGGGTTACCGTCATTGTGTTGCTTGGCATGGTGCCATTCCTGGGATGGTTCATCTATCTGCTCAGCTTCCTCTTTGCCGTTGGCGGTACGCTCCTGGCCCGGAATGCGGCCCTGGCACGGCGCTCTGAGTCGATGATAGGCGCACCAGGCTAGGGATCTATACGGATGCACGCAAAAACGGCCAGCAAAGCTGGCCGTTTTTGTGCGCATCCGCGAGCCATCAGAAGCTATGGCGCAAGATCCAGTTGCAGATCTTGTTCGACCGTGGTACCAATCACGACCGTCACGGTTGCGCTGGCGACGGCACTCGTGTAACGGCGAACCGTCAGCAGCGGCGTCGCTTCGGTGTAGACATCCAGCGTCACTTCACCAGCCGGCAGGCCAGCCAGGTCGTACTGGCCGAAATTGTCAGTGACCACACTGCCGACGGCGTTGCCGTTGACCCGTGCCACCACCGCGACGCCAGCCAGGCCTTCGCCTGAAGCGACGGCACTGACCCGGCCACTGATTGCGCCACCAAGCTCAAGCGCAAAATCACGCCTGCTTGTCCCCAGTGAACGCGGCACGATGAACGCTTCGCCATCGGTGCTCTGATAGCGCTGCGTCGTTGCATCCGGCGAGAGCCGTGTGGCATACCGGACACGGTAGCGCCCACCGTCAACGGCCGGTGAACTGAAGGCCCCCGTTGCGTCGGTCAAGGTCGCCCCGATGACACTGCCGGTCAAGTCATCTTCAAAGATCACGATGACCTGGCTCAGCGGTGCGCCGGTATCAGCGGCGGTCACCGTGCCAATGATCTGATGGCCGCGATTCAACGTAATATCGCGGTTGCTCAGGTTTTCGCCTGCGCCAAGCACAAGCGGATCGAGCGCGCTGTTGAAGAAGGCACGCACCTCGGCATTGGGTGATCGGCTCGCCAAGAAGCGCAGCGTATACTCGCCCGCCTCTAGCCCGCCCATACGGTAGCCACCGGTTGCATTGGTGCGCGCCAGCCCACGGATGATGTTGTTGCTATCTGTAGCTACGACGAGAACACCGGCAAGCGCATCAGCGCCATCGCCGCTGACCGTTCCCGTGATGCTGCCACCGGCAACCAGTTCGGCATCAACATTCGAGATCAGCAGGCCCTCGGTGACAGTCACAGGGTTGCTTGCATAGAGTGCCCCACCATAGCCGAGGGTGGTAGTCACTGATGCAAAACTGGTCACAAACTGCACGCGATACGCACCAGGGATGAGTGGCTTGCTGACATAGGTACCATCGGGATCGGTCTGGGTCACGGTGACAAATGGGAATTCAGCCTCATTTGCCCCAAGGCGGGCCAGGACAACAATGACCCCACCAAGCCCGGCCTGACTGTCAGCGGCCTTGACCGTGCCACGGATGGTGCCGGTTTGCGTCGAAGCCGGCAGAGCGATGGGCGCAACCGGACTGATCGCACCTGCCGTCACGGCCACATCGGCCAGCGTCGTTGAACCAAAAGCCCCACTCGTGGATATGGCCCGATGATCGAAGCGCAGCGTGTAGGTGCCGGACGGTACGTTATCCAAGGTGTAGGTACCGGTTTCGTCGGTGAGAGTCCCGGCAACCGAGTTCTCATCAGCATCAACCGCAGTCACCCGCACAGCGCCCACGGGCGCGCCATCGGCAGTCACGGTTCCGCGCAAAGCACCCACCGCAGGCAGCAAGAGATTAACCTCGGGCGTCAAATTCGGCTCGGTGACCTGCACCGGGTCGCTGCTGACCGTGCCGAACAGCGCCAACGCCGGATCGCCTGTTGCACCGGGCAACGCTTTGACAGTATAGGTTCCCGTCTCTAAGCCAGTTGCAATGGTATAGACGCCATCAGTAATAGTGCGCGTGACGGTGATGATGTCACCCTGGCTATCCAGTACTTCAACGACAATCCCGGCCAACCCGGTTCCCGTTGCATCACGCACGGTACCGGCGAGACCGCCCGTGCCGGCGAGAACAGGGGTTGCAGGAATTTCAAAGGCACTCACGGGCAGCGTCAACTCAGCCCCGCCTGCCATCCCGGGCATCGTCGCGGGCTGACCATTGATCTGCACAATGAAGGGGGCCACATTCTGCACCGAACTGCTCATCCCGTGGGCCACCATGCTATAGAAGCCCGCCTGGGTCAGCCCACCCGAGCCAAAGGTAAAGCGGATATTGCCCTGGGCATCGGCGTTCCCAGTGATTGAGAGGGGCATCACCCCGCCACCTGGCATATTGAGCCAGGTGCGGAACTCTTCGCCGGGCAGGAAGCGTGACCCCTGGAAGACATGGGCCGTCCCAATCGGGCCACGATCCGGCGAAACACCCATGGTAAAGATGCCGCCGGTTGTGCTCTCATCATCATTGGCAAGGACTTCCACTTCAGCCAGGTTCGAGTTACAGGTCTGGACTGGTGTACAGCGGAAGACCGCAAAAAGGGCAACCCGTGACTGCAACGGCGCATCGCGGCGCACAAAGAAATTGATCCGCCCGCGACGTTCTTCACCGGGCGCGATATTCCGCACTTCGACGGTCACGGTGCTGCCATCATGGGCAAGGTAACGATCCCCAGGTGCTGGGCTTACCGACGTAAAGGAAAGCAAGCGCGACTGATAGACCAGTTGCAGGGTGTCGCTTGCAATCATATCAGTAGTGCTCTGGTTACGAAAGCGATACTCAACCGACAGCGTTGAGCCGCGTTGCACCTGGGACAACGGTACCGGGCGAATCGTCACCTGGCGCGCAGGGAATGGGGGCGGGGGTGGAGGCGGCGGGGGTGGAGGCGGCGGCGCGGGCGGTTGCGGCAGGGCCGCAAAGGGGAGGTAGGCGGTCAAGCCACCTGACGAAAGGGTTCCTTCCTCAGCCGTGGTCGAGGCAACCCCTATTGCCATCCCGACCATGCCCATCAACAAAGCAACGAAAAGGAACAGACGTAACGAACGAAACACACCATCAGAACGTAGCTTCATGCTAAAACTCCCAATACAGATTCATCGACACTGCACATAGGGCGATGTCCCACAACTCCAGTTGCGCTTGCGAAGGGCGAGCTCACGCCGCCCCGGGCAAGCACTCCAGGAATCATTCTACCAGATATGGCCCTTGGATTTCTTCTACCTTGCGGATAGGTAGGTTTTTTTGACGCAAAGGCGCGAAACGGCGCAAGTTGACGCCGAGGTAATCCGGTGCTATAGTAGCACGGCGTTGCATATGCTTCACAAAAGAGGTGCGACGCGGGACATTTTCCAATTATATATTCCAGTCAGATAGCGGTTCCTCTGGTTTTACAATCAGGGTGAAAGCCGAAGCCGGTGTGAGTCCGGCACTGTCGCGCAACTGTAATGCCTCCCTCAAAGGATGCAGAGTCAGGTCGAGCGCCGCTATCTTTGCTGACCTTTCCTTCGCGTAATCTGAGGAAGGCGGACGAGTATGACTGACCCGTAGGAGAACCCCCCGGTCCCGCGATCGTGGCCCTGCCGGTACATGCACAGCGACCGCCCGACACTTTTGTCGTGCGGTCGCTGTTTGTTTGTAGTGTGAGGAGTGTAGGCAATGCATCAGGTTCGTTTGTTCGTGCTGGCCTGTGGTCTGGCAGTATGTACGTTGCTTGGTTTTGTTGGTGTCGCTACGGCCCGCGTTCCTGCCGTTGCCCCAGTAGCTGCACCCGCGGCTTTTGCGATACCCCGGACGAGTTATCCCATTCTTGATACGGCCCCGATCACCCGTGCGCTTGTGTATCTGGATGGTGCCCAGCGCAACGATGGCGGTTTTGTTGGCTTTACCCCCGGCCAGAGCGATGATTTCACGAGTGTTAGGGTGGCCTTTGCGCTTGGTGCAGCCCGCCTGCCTGGTGACTATCTGCTCAGTGACGAGGGCAAGAGCGTCCACGATTATTTGACCACCCGCGCCTATAGCTATACGCACGATCTCCAGGGGCGCCCGCTGCCCGGTCGTCTCGGTATGCTGATTATCGCGGCGGTGGCCGGTGACGCGAATCCGATGGCCTACGGGACGGATCCTACCGCGCAGCCGCTCGATCTGGTTGCCGCGCTGACGGCAACCTACCAGCCTGCGACGGGCGCGTATAGCAGCACGGCATCGCTCGGCTTTTCCAGTGGTGCCGCCGGCCCACTGAATCAGGCCTATGCGCTGCTCGGTCTGGCGGCAGCACAGCAAGCTTTGCCTTCTGAGCAAGCGCTGACCTACCTGATTGATCTGCAAGATACCGATGGAAGCTGGGGCTTTGGTTTTGGGGGCGATGTTGATACGACCGCGTTGATTGTCCAGGCGCTGCTTGCCAATGGCGTTGCCCCGACCGCGCCGGTGATCCAGGATGCGCTCGGCTTTCTCGCCGCAAGCCAGATCGATGATGGGAGCTGGGGCTTCGATGGGACGCCGAATGCCGACTCGACGGCTGCCGTGATCCAAGCCGCCGCCGCCGCCGGTTTCTTCCCGGTGACCTTGAGCTGGCAGGCGGCCAATGGCAATCCGCAGACGGCGCTGCTGGCCCTGCAACAGGCTGATGGCGGTTTTGGCAATGCGCTTGGCACGGCCAATGCGATCCCTGGGCTGGCCGAGGCGCCACTGCCGATCTTTAGTAGCCGCCAGCGGGCCGAGCGTGCGCTTGCCTGGTTGCAGACAACGCAGACAAGCAGTGGCGGATGGGCTTCGTTTGGCACAACGCCCGACGTCGGGGCGACGCTCGATGTCATCTTGGCCGTTAGCGCGGCAGGCTTTGCACCCGACAGTGTGAGCCAGCCCGGTGGAGCGTCGGCGCTCGCCTTCTTGCGCAATCAGGTCTTGACCTATACCCGTGTGATCACCACCGCTGGCGATGTCAGCACCAATCTCTTCCCGGCTGCGACGGGCAAGGCGCTGCTTGGCATTGTTGCGGCAGGCGAAGATCCGACCGCCTTTGCCGCCAGCCCTGGCGTCACGCTCAATCTCGTCACCGATCTTCAGGCAACCCTCCAGCCTACTGGTGCCTACAGTACCACCGCTGTACGTGGCTTTAGCAGCGGGGCGGCAACCCCGCTCAGTCAGGCCTTTGCCATCCTGGGCCTGCGTGCGGCAGGTGAAGCTATTCCCGACGAGGCCATTGATTTCCTGCGTCAGCGCCAGAATGCCGAAGATGGCTCGTGGGGCAGTGTTGATACCACCGGCCTGGTGATCCAGGCGTTCGTTGCCGCCGGGGTCGCGCCAAATGATCCAGCCATTGCCGCGGCAGTCGCCTTCCTGCGCAGCCAGCAGGATGCGCTCGGTGGCTGGAATAATCCCAATTCGACGGCCTACGCTATCCAGGGCTTGCTCGCCGCTGGCGAAGATCTGCGCAGCGATTGGCGCAAAGCTGGACGCAGCCCCTTCGACGCGCTCGGTCTCTATCAGCGGCCCGATGGCCCGCTGACCTACACCTGGGAAGAGGGTTCGTTCTTTACGCCGGGGACGTCGAATGCCTTTGCCACGTGGCAGGCTGTGCCCGCGCTGCTCGCCCGCAGCTATCCGCTGCCGACAGGAACTGATCTGACACAGTATGTCCCGGTTCTGCGCGGCCCCAATCCAGACCGCCTGGTCGTGCGGCCAACCACAGGGCGTTGGGGCAACAGCATTGCCGTCAGCCTCCCCTTTGGCGGTGATCTCAATGGTGACGCTACTGCTGAACTCGAATGGCGTGCCGCCGGGGCAAGTGAATGGCTCACAGCGACGCTGACGCGGGCACCTGGCGTCTTTACCGCGACGCTGCCCGTAACCATGCCGCGAACCTACGAACTACGCACGATTGTGAACGACAGCGATGGCGTGCAGGCAGGCAATGCCGTAAGCACAACCCTGACGACAGTGACAACGGTTGAGCCGTTCCGAACGTATCTTCCGCTTGTGTTGCGGTGACGGGTTACCATTCACGCCCGTCCGCCCCCTCCCCAGCCCTCCCCCGCTGGGGGAGGGAGCCGGACGCCTTCCCCAAGCGGGGGGAGGTTGGGAGGGGGGCGGAAACGCGAAAGACGGTAACGTAACATTCCGCGTGTGGAAGGCCAGAAACAACGATGCGCTACCTGTTCAAACTCATTGCCTCTATCCTTATGTTAAGCTGTCTTGCCTTGTTGAGCGGGCTTGTGCCTGCCATTCCGGCGAGTCTGGCGGCCCCGGTTGCGCAGAACCCAGCGCAGGCGGGGCTCGTCGTGCGGTTTGGCGATGGCAGGGTCGAGAAGGCATGCGTTAATCTTGGCGCAACGGGGGAGATGACGGGGGAACAGGCGTTACGTGCGTCAGGGCTAACTACTATTGTTGCCTTTGATCCAGGGGCTGGGTCTGCTGTCTGCAAGATCGAACAGGTAGGCTGCAATTATCCCGCCGAGGGCTGTTTCTGTCAGTGTACGCTTGCCCCAGGCCAGCAGTGTCGTTACTGGGCTTACTATCAATGGAATAACAACGACTGGGTCTTTTCACAGGGGGGCTCGAGCTCGCGCATCCTGCGGGATGGCGATGTTGACGGCTGGTCGTGGGGGCCAGGTGGCATTGGCCTTGGCGTAGAACCGCCTGCCGTGCCTTTTGAAGAGATCTGTGTGCCACCGGCGACAATGTATCTTCCGCTTGTGTTGCGGTGACGGGTTACCATTCACGCCCGTCCGCCCCCTCCCCAGCCCTCCCCCGCTGGGGGAGGGAGCCGGACGCCTTCCCCAAGCGGGGGGAGGTTGGGAGGGGGGCGGAAACGCGAAAGACGGTAACGTAACATTCCGCGTGTGGAAGGCCAGAAACAACGATGCGCTACCTGTTCAAACTCATTGCCTCTATCCTTATGTTAAGCTGTCTTGCCTTGTTGAGCGGGCTTGTGCCTGCCATTCCGGCGAGTCTGGCGGCCCCGGTTGCGCAGAACCCAGCGCAGGCGGGGCTCGTCGTGCGGTTTGGCGATGGCAGGGTCGAGAAGGCATGCGTTAATCTTGGCGCAACGGGGGAGATGACGGGGGAACAGGCGTTACGTGCGTCAGGGCTAACTACTATTGTTGCCTTTGATCCAGGGGCTGGGTCTGCTGTCTGCAAGATCGAACAGGTAGGCTGCAATTATCCCGCCGAGGGCTGTTTCTGTCAGTGTACGCTTGCCCCAGGCCAGCAGTGTCGTTACTGGGCTTACTATCAATGGAATAACAACGACTGGGTCTTTTCACAGGGGGGCTCGAGCTCGCGCATCCTGCGGGATGGCGATGTTGACGGCTGGTCGTGGGGGCCAGGTGGCATTGGCCTTGGCGTAGAACCGCCTGCCGTGCCTTTTGAAGAGATCTGTGTGCCACCGGCGACCGCAACGCCCACGGCGACCGCGACACCCACGGCGACTGCGACACCCACGGCGACTGCAACGCCAACCGCGACCAGCGCCGCGACGGCCACGCCTCAGCCAACCGATGCGCCTGCTGCACCACCTCCGCCCACCGATGCGCCGGTGATCATGCCGGTGGCAACGAGTACGCCGCAACCCTCGCCGACGACCGTGACCGCAACGGCGCTGCCTGCCACGTCAACCACGCAACCCACATCAACGCCCGTGCCTCCAACGCCGACGCTAGCGCCACCTTCGCCGACCGTCGCAAGCACGGCAACGCCCGCACCTGGTCTCCCTGAAGTTCCCTCCATTGCACCCCCAACGCCAGTGAGCGAGGCTGCAGTGATCTCGACGCAGCCCGATCCTGCCTACGAAACGACGCCCGAAGAGACGCCCGATCAGACGATGGCCCTGATCGCCCTGATAACTCCTTCGCCCGCTCCGGTCTGGCTGCCGATGGTGCAACAGGCAGGGGCTGAACCGACAGTGGTGCGACCGACCATCACGTTCCAGGAACCGACAACCATCCCGGTGGCAACGGCAACCCCGACCGCCACGCCTGAGCCGTCGCCAACGGCGGCGCCCGCACCGACGCCAGCGTCAACCAATCAGCGCCAGGGCCTGACCTGGTTTCTGGTGATGAGCATGACACTTGCCGGGGCACTCGTTGTGGCACGTTCACGCCGTGAACCAGGGACGTGATAGCAATTGAAATTGAGCAATCCGCATAGAGCTATTGCTGCCAGAGCGCATGGGAACGCCATGCACGGCAATCTGCAAGCCAAAATCTGCAATCTGAAATGGTCTGACATGCGTGACCGGTTGATGAGCGGAATGATCATTGGGTTCACGACGGTGATCGGGATCATTGCTTTTCTCTATCCCTTCTGGTTGCCGACGGTGGCGACCGGCGGGGTCGGGGGGGCGCACGCTGGCACAGCCCCGGTGATCCTGACGACCCTGGTGGGCCTGAGCTTTCTGGCGCTGTTGCTAGAGGCGCAGCGCGCCGCCGAGCATGCGTTGCTCGTGGCGTTGCTCGGGGTGCTCGTGGCGATGAATGCGATCCTGCGCTTCATTGATGTTGCGCTACCGTTGCCCGGCGGCTTTTCACCGATCTTCGTCCTGATCATCCTCACTGGCTATCTCTTTGGTGGCTCGTTTGGCTTTTTGATGGGTACGATGACGCTGCTCGTTTCGGCGCTGATCACCGGCGGCGTTGGCCCGTGGCTGCCCTTTCAGATGCTGACGGCGGGCTGGGTCGGTCTGACGGCACCGCTCTGTCGGGGGCCAATCCAGTTGCTTGGGGGCGTCGGGCGCTACCGCGAGGTGCTGGTGCTCGCCGTCTTTGGGGCACTCTGGGGGTTTGGGTATGGGGCAATCATGAACCTCTGGTTCTGGCCTTTTGCGAGCGGCCCGGTGGAGCAATACTGGCAGACGGGCATCGGCTTTATCGAGACGGTGCGCCGCTATCTGACCTTCTACCTTGCGACGTCGCTGCTCTGGGATGTCGCAGGGAGTCTCGGCAATGGCCTGCTCATTGCGGCCTTTGGCGGGCCAATTCTGCGCGTCTTGCGCCGGTTCCAGCGCCGCTTTGCGTTTGTGTTGCGGCACGTACCGCTGAGTGAGGGGCTGTGACGCCGCGCTCGCTGCTGCTGGTGCATCCGGTCACCTGGACGATCTGGCTTGGTACGACGCTGCTGACGGTGTCGCTCACGCGGAATCCGCTCTATTTGCTGCTCCTGCTCTTCGGGCTAACCCTCGTGGCCGAAACCGAACGTCCGACGGGGCGGGCGACGCCGCTTGATCCGATCTTCTTTGCGGTGATCGCGGTTTCGTTTGGGGCACTCTTCAATGCCGCGACGATCCGCTATGGCGATACGGTGCTGGTGGCGCTGCCGGCATCGTGGTGGCTGATCGGTGGGCCGATCACGCTTGAAGCCGTTGTTTTTGGCATGATCAACGGGTTGGTGCTCAGTGCGCTGGTGGCCGGATTTGGCGCATTTGGCACCGCGATGCCGATCAGTGCGCTGATCAGCCTCGTGCCCCGCGCCTTTTATCCGCTGGCCGTCGTGATGAGCGTCGCCGTCACCTATGTCCCGCTGACGATCCGGCTCGCCGGGCAAGTCCGTGAAGCCCAGCAACTCCGCGGGCATCAGGTGCGCGTCTGGCGCGACGGGCTGCCGCTGCTCTTGCCGCTGCTCATCGGCGGGCTCGAACGAGCCTTGCAACTCGCCGAAGCAATGGCGGCGCGAGGCTTCGCCGCCGATCCGCCCTCCAATCAGGTCAGAATGATGCTCGTCGGCGGACTGGCCGCGCTCTTTGCCGGGCTGCTCTTGCAGTTTGCCTGGGGGCAAGTCGTGGCGGCAAGTCTGACCCTGCTCATTGGCACTGGCCTGATCCTTTGGGCACTGCGTGAGTCGGGCCAGCAAGCCCCGCGCACGCGCTACCGCGTCTATCGCCGGGGCATCCGTGATATGATGGTGTTGCTTGGGGCCGGCCTGACCCTGATCGCCGTGCTGGCACCCTGGCCGGGGCGAGCGAGTCTCGCCTACACGCCCTACCCGACCTTGCAAATGCCAATCTTCGAGCCGCTGCTCGCCCTCGCCCTGATGGGGCTGCTGATGCCTGTGGCGGTACGCCTGGGCGACCATTATCTACCATGATTGAGTTTGCACAACTGAGCTATCGCTACCCTGACCAGCCGCAGGTCTGTCTCGACCAGGTGAGCCTGGCGCTGCCTGCCGGGAGCTTTACGCTGGTGATCGGCCCGTCGGGCAGCGGCAAATCAACGCTGCTCCGCTGTCTAAACGGGCTCGTGCCTCACTTCAGTGGCGGCGAGGTTGCGGGCAGCGTGCGGATCGCCGCCTATGATCCCATTGCCCTCGGGCCACGGGTAATGAGTCGCCATGTCGGCATGGTCTTTCAAAGCCCCGAGGCGCAATTTGTGCTGGAGCGGGTCGAAGACGAGATCGCCTTTGCGCTGGAACATGCCGCGGTGCCACGCGAGCAACTGCGCATCAGGGTCGAAGAGGTGCTTGACCTGCTCGATCTCGCACCGCTACGCGACCGGTTGCTGACGACGCTCTCGGGAGGCGAACGCCAGCGCGTGGCAATTGCCGCAACACTCGCGTTGCAACCAGAGGTGCTCGTGCTCGATGAACCAACGAGCCAGCTTGACCCACAATCGGCGGACGACGTCTTGCAAGCGCTGGTGCGGCTCAATCACGACCTGGGGCTGACGATCGTGCTCGCCGAGCACCGCTCCGAACGCGTCTTGCCGATGGTCGATCTGGTTGTGGCGCTTGATCGGGCCGGGCGCGTAGTCAGCGGCCACCCACGTGAGATCTTGGCGAATAGTCCGCTCTGCCCGCCGCTGATCACCGTAGCGCGTGCCGCCGGGTGGCAACCCCTGCCCCTGAGTGTGAAAGAGGCGCGTCCCTTTGCCACGAGGCAAGGGTTGGCCCAACAGGATGCAATAGCTGTGGGGAAGACCGGGGAGGCGGGGCGGGCCAGTGCAACAGGCCCCACCAGACAGCAACGCCCATATCTGGAAATACGTAGCCTCGAAGCAGGCTACGGCACCACACCGGTCTTGCGCAACCTGGATCTCACCATTGCGGCGGGCGAAATCACCCTGCTCATGGGGCGCAATGGCATCGGCAAAAGCACCCTGCTCAAATGCATGATCGGCCTCTTGCGGCCACGGCGAGGCGAGATCCGCATTGCAGGGCATTCCATTGCCGGGCGCGATGTTGCCGCGATCAGCCGCGAGCTTGCCTGCCTGCCCCAGGAACCAGAAAGCATGCTCTTTGCCGACACCGTCGCCGACGAACTGCGCACCACGCTGCGCAACCACCGCCTGCCGGTGAACGAAGCGCTCATTGACGAACTGCTTGCGCAACTGGGGCTAAGCGAACGACGCGAGCGCTACCCACGCGACCTGAGCATCGGCGAACGGCAGCGGGTCGCCCTGGGGGCGATCAGCATCACGCGACCGGGAGGGTTACTGCTTGACGAACCAACGCGGGGGCTCGACTACGAAGCCAAAGCCATGCTCGGCGGCCTCTTGCGCCAATGGAGTCGGGAAGGCACCGCGATCATCGTCGTCTCACACGATGTCGAATTTGTCGCCGAGATTGCCGACCGCGTGCTGATTCTCGGCCAAGGCGGCCTGATTGCCGACGGCCCCCCGTGGAACGTGCTCGGCAACTCACCGCTCTTCGCCCCGCAAATCGCCCGCATCTTCCCCGGCCGCGGCTGGCTCACCGCCAGCGACGCCTTGCAAGGGTTGCAACGAGGATAAAAGTAAGCGAGGCGACCAGCTTCGCTGGTCGCCTCGCTTACTTAAAAAAGTTAGGCAACGACTTCAAGGGGGCCGTGATCATCGCAATGGTCGCCGTGGACGTGGTGCAGACGCCCGTCAACGAGATAGTCGAAATGGTCGCCGTGCGGCACCAGCGGATGCCCACAGCCGACATGACCACATGCGCAGGCAATGGGGGCGCAGCCATCAGGATTGGTTGCACTCACCGCAATCACATGCTCATCGTAATGGCTCGCGTGGGTATGATGCAGATGCCCATCGTGCAGATAATCAACGTGACCCTCGTGGCGTACCCGTACATGGCCGCAATGCTCGCTATGCACATGCGGATGGTTCTCGTGTTGCGTACAACTCATTGCGTTATCTCCTCATACCATGCCTGAAAACCGTGCTGGTTTCAGCGTACCGACTGATACGTCTATGGTACCGTATCGTGATGGTCTGACAAGGCCTTGTAGATGAGATATCATCGCAGGAGAGCGACGTTTTATTTGGTGCGAACACGGCGCTTGAGGTCAAGCGACGGCTGGCGAAAGCCGAGCACATCAAGCGTGCCACGCGGATAGCTCTTGATAAACCGGGTCAGGCCATTGGGATTGCGTCGCCAGAAGAGCGAGATCAGCATCGCGGTGACGAGCAACGCGATGAAGACAACCATATTGATATCAAAGCCAACGACCGAGGCTACGGCCAGGTACGCAAAGGCAAGCAGCATCAGCAAGGCCTGTAGCGCAGGCAACAACAGCAAACGCTCACCAATCTGGCGATACGCATATAAAAACGCCACCAGATACCAGACCTCAAACAGGATCACGCCGATAATCAGATACGTCCAGACACCCACATTGGTTCCTCCTCATTTATATCTATAGAGGCGTGTCGGCTTTAGCCGGCTAATTGGTCTGCAAGAAATTAATCCGGTAGTGCGGACTTCAGTCGGCTTCCGGCTCAGCCGACTGAAGTCCGCACTCCCATAGACACGCGCGCCAAGAACGCACCTACCCACCTTCTGAGACTTCATGATAACATATCGTAGCGAGTACCTATGCTATAATCGCCGCGTGGCAAAAGCCCGCGAGTTTTAAGGATAGCAGCATGACCGAGCGGCCCAGCATTACGGCTTTCTTTCCGGCTTTCAACGATGCAGGCACCATTGGCAGTATGGTGATCAGTGTCATCGAGACTTTAGAGGATCTGACTGACGATTACGAAGTGATTGTGGTCGAGAATGGCAGCACCGATTATACCGTACAGGTGCTCGAGTCACTCGCTGCTCACTACCCGCGCCTCCGGGTCTTTACCCATCGTCAACCGCTCGGCTATGGCGGGGCCTTGCGGGTCGGCTTTGCCAGTGCCACCAAGGATCTGATCTTCTACACCGACGGTGATGCCCAGTATGACCCCCGTGAGCTACGCCTACTGCTTGCCGCCATGCATGACGAAATTGATATCGTCAATGGCTGGAAAATCGATCGTTCTGACCCATTGCACCGCAAAATCATCGGGCGTGTCTACCATCATACGGTCAAGTTGCTCTTTGGCTTCAAGTTACGCGATGTTGACTGCGACTTCCGGCTGATCCGGCGTGGCGTCTTTGATGTGGTCGAACTTGAGTCGGACAGTGGCACAATTTGTCTCGAGCTCGTCAAGAAGCTACAGGACGCGGGATACCGCTTTGCCGAGGTACCGGTGCATCATTACCACCGCACCTATGGGCAGAGCCAGTTCTTCAACTTTCCGCGTCTTTGGCGTACCGGCGTGCAACTGATCCAGCTCTGGGGCAAACTGGTTGTCCGGCGTCAGCATATGAAACAGATCGCCGCCCGTCGGCGCAAACTTGGTCTGCCTCAGCCGTAAGGGTTGACGCAAAGGCGCATCATCTCCACCTTGTTGCAACTATTCCCCGCTGCGCACCGTCTCATTGACAAGTGAACGGAAGGTAGTGACGGAAGGAACAACAATGAATACGACAACCCGCTTGATGCGCAGTCGCAATGATCGGATGATCGCTGGCGTGGCCGCCGGGATCGCCCGTTATCTCATCATAGATACGGCCATTGTCCGCTTGATTTTCGTCTTGCTGGCCCTCAGTGGCCCTGCGTTCCTGCTCTACCCTTTGCTCTGGCTGATTATGCCGCAAGAACCAGCCGAGGGCGCGGGAGTGAGCCAGGTCTTTGTGGCAACAGGCAAAACGCAGCGTCTGCGTGTTGATGCGATGACTGGGGAGACCGGCGGGCCTGAACAAGAAGTGCCGATCAACAATGTCGGCGGTGGCAGGCCGCACCATGAGAGTCAGCCAGCCACCCCGGGCAACCGGATGCTCGGCTACATGCTGCTGGGGCTCGGGGTATTTATCATTTTGCAGATCATCTGGCCCGGCTTCACCTGGATTGTTTTTCCAGCGTCGCTGGTAGCAGTGGGGATCTATTTGCTGCGCAAGTAGAGGTGGTGCATAGATCGCAGAAGGCCAGCTTTGCTGGCCTTCTGCGATCTATGGGGAACGTCGGTTAACTTTGCGAGAGTTCGCGGAGGCGTGAAAGGTTAAGCAGGGTAATGCCCGAGCGATCAATATCGAGGAGGTGGGCATCGCGAAACTGGTTGATCACTTTGGTGACGGTTTCGCGGTAGGCGTTGATCATCTCGGCAAGTTGCTGATGGGTGCGGCGTGGCACGCGTTGGCGTGGCTGGTTGGATTCGGGTTGGTCGCCTGACATCTCAAGCAAGACCGATGCGAGCCGGGCGGGCACCGATTTGAAGGCCACTTCATCAATCCGGCGGCTGACCGCCAGCCGGTGTTGGCCGAGCATATCAATCAAGGCACTCGCCAGGCCGGGGGTTGTAGCCACAGATCCACGGAGCGTGGCGGACTGTACCGCAACGACACGTACAGGCAAGAGCGCCTGCGCATACGTATCATACGAGCCGCTACCATCGAGCGCACTGTGCCCAAAAAACTGACCTGGCTCAACCACTTTAAGCGTCAAGATCCGGCCTTCGTTGGACAATAATTGCAGACTCACCTGCCCGCTCTGCACAAAGTAGAGCGCGTGCGCGGGTTGGCCTGGTGTATACACATAACTGTGGCGCCTAAAGCCCTGGACGTTTCCCAGACGCTCAACAGTGGTCTGCAGCACATGCTGCACAGCGGCGTTACCCATCAAGGCGTCCATAGGCTCTTCTCCACCATATCGTGAACGTATGCATTGCTTTTTATATTGTATCACACACACCAAGCTTTTGGGGCCTTCAGCCCGCAGGCACCAGGGCTGATGCAAAGTCAGGCCCGGAACAAGAGGCGGTCGATGGCGGCCGC
>NZ_SIJK02000022.1 GCF_004762035.2 Candidatus Chloroploca mongolica
TTGCGGGTGCCCTTGCGGGTGCCCTTGCGGGTGCCCTTGCGGGTGCCCTTGCGGGCACCCCTTGCGGGCACCCCTTGCGGGTGCCCGCAAGGGGTGCCTTGGCGGGGTGCATACACGGAAGATGCAATCGCCCTGACGGCCCCACGCGGGGCGTCGTTGACGGCCACGGCAGGAAGTTGCAACCGCTGTCACCGCCCCACAATTGGCAGGTAATGCCGGTTGAGCCGTGAACTGACGATTATGCGCAATGGGATGGTCGCGTTGCCAGCGCTGCTGGTGATGCGCAAGGTGCCGGTGTGCGTTCCTTCGCCCAGCGCACTGGGATTCAGGGTGAGTTGCACGTCGCTTGTGTAGCTGGTTCCGCTTGTCGGCTGAACGCTTGCCCACGCAACATCCAGTTCGGTTTGCCAGGTGATCGTCCCTGACCCTGTGTTCCTGAGCGCGATGTTGACGTTTTGTGGCCCTGTGCCCGGGCGTACCATGATCCCGATGGCGTCTGGGCTATGCTGGAGCACCGCAGGCAATCCTTGCCGCAGATAGACGGGACTCTCGCTGAGCCGAATGATGCCTTGACCCTCCTGGATTGGTAGGGATACTGCTTGCCCGTCGCGGTTGAAGAGATTCGCGCTCGTTCCAGGTTGCAAGGGGACGGCGACATCTTCAAGGCCTTCGTTCCGCCAGATGAGGTCGACCGTCTGGCGATCAGGTGTGGTAAAACGTAGGTGAAAGCGCGCCACGCTACTCAGCGCATCGGCCTGGTGCTGAAAGGTGTGCAGTGGCCCAAAGCCCACAAATTGCGGTTCCGGTCCAAGCTGAGCGACGAGGGTGGCATACGCATTCGCCGCCGGTTTGCGGGCGTACCCTTCCCTGACAGTACGCAAAAGCGCGGCCTGCTGCCAGAAGTTCTGGGCGGCCCCGTCAAATTTGTCTTCCAGTTGGAACCAGTTGAGATGGGTGATGCCCTGCGCCAGCGCGATCCCGTAGGTGCGCACCAGATAGTTCGCCTGCTGATCCTCGCTCTTGCCCACCAGCGCACTCAGGTCGCCCCGCGCGTTACAGTCACGACAGCTATGCAGCGGTGCGCGTGATGCGGTTGGGCCAAAATAGATGTGCTGGGACTCAGGGTTGCTGGCGATCTGGTTGCGTGCGGCTCCCCCGATGATGCAGCCAGGATCGGCAGCCGTACAGGTCGACCAGCCGACCTCGCTGATCCAGATTGGCCGCACTGGCCCGCCGCGCCGGGCAGTCTGCTCATTGAGCCAGTTGCGACTGGTGGTCAGGCGGCCCCACATGGTGACGCTGCCAAAAATCCCCGCCCCATCCGGCGCAGCCGTGGGCATATACGGGTGGATCGCCAGCGCATCAAAATTGAACCAGATTGACGGGCGGGCTGCCAGCGCATCGTTCATGAAACTCAACCCGTCACGATGCCCGATGCCGTCGTTCCAGCCTCCATCAAAGACATAGAGCCCGCCGGTTGCGACGATGGCGGTTGGATCGGCGGCTTTGGCGGTTAGGTAGCCCGTCTCGAGGAGGGCCGCATATTCGGCTGGCGAGGCCGGCCAGGTCTCCCAGGCATTCGGTTCATTCCAGATTTGCCAGACAGCAATGCGTGGTGAACCGGGCGCATCATTGATCCCGTCGCCATCGTAGCGCTCAACCACGGTCGCGACATAGTCGGCAAAATCTTGCGTACTGGCCGGAGGGCACCAGTATGCTTCGGCAAAAACACCTGCCCAGGCGTACTGGGTGCGGCGTTGCTCGCAATCGGCGATGCGCGCCCACTGGGGGGTGGTCAAGAGCATCCCGACAATGCCATAGCCGGCTTCGGCCATCTCCAGGATGCGTCGATCCATCAAGGCCCAATCCCACTGGCCTTTGCCCGCCCGCTCAAGATTGGCCCAACTCAGTTCCTCTCGGCCCCAGGCGACCCCAAGTTGCCGCCCCTCGGCCACGAGGGTGGCAATGCCGGCATCGCCGTCATTCCAGAAGCGTTCAAGACCCGTAAAGTAGGTGTTCATCCCAAACATCGTCAACCGCTCAGGCTGCCTCGTCGCCAACCCCGGATTAGGCTCGGCATGACTCGACGGCACGGTTGTGACTAGGATGCTGATGATCACGAGCAGTAAGATTAGTATTCTCATATACGGTATAATACCATTCAAAGTGTATTGCGGAGAAGAAGCATATGGCGAGCGCAGCGGTTCCCTTTGGCGACCTGAAACGTCAGTATGAAGCGATGCGCCCTGAACTTGATGCGGCGATTGCCCACACGCTCGCGAGTGGATGGTACATCCTCGGCGAGCAGGTTGCGGCGTTCGAAGCTGAGTTTGCGGCCTATTCCGGGGCGAGCCATTGCGTCGGCGTGGCCAGCGGGGCCGAGGCGCTCTACCTCGCTCTTGCTGCGCTCGGCATTGCTCCCGGCGACGAGGTGATTACCGTAGCTAATGCGTGTATGTATCAGGTTGCGGCTATCCTGCAAGTTGGGGCGCTTCCGGTACTGGTTGAGGTTGACCCTGCAACCCAGAATATGTCGCCAGCGGCCTTCGAGGCGGCCATTACGCCAGCTACCCGTGCGGTTATCCCGGTGCATCTCTTCGGGCGCATGGCTGATATGCCTGCAATTATGGACATTGCGCTTGGCCACGATCTCGTGGTGGTGGAGGATGCCGCCCAGGCGCACGGCGCTTTTCTCCTTGATGACCAGGGCCAGCCCAGGCGCGCCGGGTCATGGGGCCACCTTGCCTGTTTTAGCTTCTATCCTAGCAAGAATCTTGGGGCCATTGGCGACGGCGGGGCGCTGACAACCGAGGATTTTCTGCTCGCCGAGGTGCTGCGCCGCCTGCGTATGTATGGCTGGGGCAAGAAGTATGAGACTGTTGAAGCCGGCGGGCGCAATTCTCGCCTCGATGAGTTGCAAGCCGCGATCTTGCGGGTCAAGCTGCGCTATCTTGAACATGGCAATCAGGCGCGCCGCGAGCGCGCCGCCTGGTATCGCCAGTTGCTCGCCGATCTCCCGCTTGCATTGCCAGTTGATGATCCCGGCATGGTCTATCACCTCTTTGTGATCACGCTGCCCGATCACGCCGCTCGTGAGCACCTCCGTCAGACGTTGCTCGCCGCCGGGATTGGCTGCGATGTCCACTATCCCCTTCCCGCCCATCACCATCCCGCGTATGCCGAACTCTATGCTGGCACCGTGAGCTTGCCAGTGACCGAGGATCTCGCCGGACGCATTCTCTCGCTGCCGATGTTTCCCGAGTTGACCCGCGCCGAGATCGAGCGGGTCTGCGCAGTGGTGCGTGAAGGAGTCGCGCGATGAATGCTCTCTCTCCCTATGCCGATAGTTTCCATGGGGCACGGGTCTTGATTACCGGCGGCATTGGTTTCATTGGCTCAAATCTGGCTTTCCGCCTCGTTGAGCTCGGCGCGACGGTGACGCTCGTCGATTCGCTCATCCCTGAATATGGCGGCAATCTCCATAATCTTCAGGGTCTCGAAGATCAGGTCAGGGTTAATTTCTCTGATGTGCGCGATGAGCATTCGATGAACTATCTTGTCCAGGGCCAGGATTATCTCTTTAATCTGGCTGGGCAGACGAGCCATATGGATTCGATGCGCGATCCGTATACCGATCTTGAAATCAACGCACGTTCGCAGCTTTCGATTTTGGAAAGTTGCCGCAAGTATAATCAAGCTATTCGCGTTGTCTATGCGTCAACTCGGCAGATCTACGGCAAGCCTGATTACCTGCCCGTTGATGAGCGCCATCCCTTGCACCCGGTTGATGTCAATGGTATCAATAAAATGGCCGGCGAGTGGTACCATATTCTTTACAATAATGTCTATGGCATTCGCAGTTGTGCCTTGCGGCTCACCAATACCTATGGCCCACGTATGCGCGTGAAAGATGCCCGTCAGACCTTTCTTGGCATCTGGATCAAGCAATTGATCGAAGGACAGACGATCCAGGTCTGGGGCGATGGCTTGCAGATCCGTGATTTCACCTATGTTGATGATTGTGTCGAGGCTCTCTTGCTCGCAGCGGCGAGTCCCAATGCCCATGGGCAGATCTTTAACCTGGGCAGCGATGAGACGATCAACCTCCGTGATCTCGCGGCACTGATGGTCGAAATCTATGGGGAAGGTCAGTACGAGATCATTCCCTTCCCGAGTGACCGCAAGCCGATTGATATCGGTGACTACTACGGCGACTATCGCCTCATCCGCGGGCGCCTCGGCTGGATGCCACGGGTTCCCCTTCGTGAGGGACTTGCCCGTTGTCTCGCCTTCTACCGCGAGCATCGGGCGCATTACTGGTGAGACAAGGTTTAAACGAGCTTCCCCTCTTTCCTCTTTCCTCTTTCATCTTTCATCTTTCATCTTTCCCCCGGTAGATCTGAAAATCCCCCTGGCTAAACACCAGTTCAAAGTGCTCGGCAAAGAGTTGCTCGCCTTGCGTGCCATGAAATTCACGTTCGAGCGGGCTGACATAGATGTAGCTGATGTCGTGTTTCTGGAGCAGTTCGAGCGCTGTTTCGAGCGTTGTCGCCGCGTAGATCGCTGGTACGTCACGCTGCCGTTCGTTCATCACCGCCACCTGCTCGGCAAGGCCACTGCGCCAGAGCCGCTCGTGACCAACAAGCCAGCCCAGGACGCTCTGGACGCCACTCAAGGCCGAGGCGCGGTTCAGCCGTTCGTATTCGCAGTTGCAGAAGCCGTTGACCATCCGTTCCTCAAGGCCCACGTTGGCTTCGAGCCAGCGGATCGCGCCCAGTTCGTCGGGGGCGGTCTTCCCCAAAAAGGCCATTCCGTCAAAGGTGCGTTCGCCCGGTAGAACCGGTTCAGTCCAGCGGGCCAGACCAATTGGATAGATCGATGCACCGGCGAGCAAGATGATCAGCGGAAGTATCCACGCCAGATGGCTGCTTCGCCTGAGCCACGTGTGCCACACGGGGTGTCGCGCCTTCGTTTTATCATGGATCTGCTGTCGCTCAAGCCCTATTTGTGCGATCAGCCACCAGACGGCGTAGGCGGCGATGATGCCCCAGATGAGCCAGACTTGATAGTAGAATTTGAAGATCATATTCTGTCGGCTCATGATGGTCTGAAGATGATCTTCAATATAGACCACTTCGGGCACAAAAAGCGCGACGCCTCCCACTGCTGCCGCCCAGAATGCCACGCTTAATCCGGCACTCTGGGCTTGCCAGGCCCGTAATGTGAGCAGCACGATCAGGGGGAGCAGGAAGAGCAGGGGGAAACCGATGACCAAGCCGACCACCAGCGTGATCACGCCACCCCAGATCGCCCCCCGCACAAGCCAGTCTGGGACATACGTGGGCCTGGCTTGCGCGGCCTGATCTTGCCCAACCCGAGGTTGTGTGTCACCCGGACCACGCAGCGCAGCGGCTATGATCGGCACGAGAAAGAGCCCGAACATCACCAGAAAGCCGAGCAGCCGCGACCGGTGGTGTGACCAGGCCAGCATGGTTGCCAGCCGCCCAATGATGGGGAGGTCGGCGAAGCTTTCGTCCAGAACCGAGCCGGCTGGCGCAGTGAAGGTGAGCAGAAATGGGGCAATGGTGAGACTTGCTGCGATACCAAAGCAACAGGCCGCGATCAGCAGACGCGGCCAGTGTTCTCGTTCGCTAGTGCGCCAGGCCCCTAGGATCATCGCACCTCCAAAGAGCAGCGCGTAGGTCGGGGCATCCCACGAGTTGATGCAGTAGAGCGCACTTACCACGATCCCCGCGACCGCCGCCGTGAGCGGTTGTGCGCCACCTGCGACCAGCGCTAGCGCCAGCCCGAGCCCAAGCAGGGCAATGGGGAGCGCCAGGGTGTGCGGGTGCAGATCGCCAAGATAAAAGGTAAAAGCGGGGAATTCGGTAATTGCCTGTCGCCGCTCAACGCCGCCTTCAGGCAGGGGCATTTCATCGAAGATTACCCGCGAAGGCCGAAACCAATCGAACGAAGGCCACGGATCGACCGTCAGTTCACTCTGCGCTGGTTCTTGCCAGCCGCGCACCGTAGGCCGACTGAGCGTGATCGTCTCGGCCCCGGCGAGCCGTTGCTGCAACGCTTCGCCAAGCTGATCGATATCAAGTACCCACCAGCTCTGCGTGCCAACCGCGAGCTGGATCGCCGACGCCTGGCTGCCAAGCGGAATGACAAAGATCAGCGCCAGCAACCCAACCGCAAGGGCCTCTATCTGGCCCACTGGCCGCCTTGCGCGTTGGGTCAAGCGCACTAGCGCGACGGCAAGATAGGCCACGCCGACAACGATCAGCGCGACGACAACCGCAAAGCCAAGATTGAACGCATATGCTCCTGGTGTGCCCGTGAGCAGCGCCAGCGCTCCAATCGCGACATAGCCCAGGTAGTAGTAGTTGAACGGATACCCGGCAAACCAGGGTGAGGCCGGAGGAATCTGATCATACCGCAAGAGCGCGTTGATGATCATGACCTCCATTGGTTTTTCGGTACCCGTCAGGGCCGGGCCAACTGACCCATGCCAGCGAAACATGCATCCGGCAAAGAGGCCAACCAGCAAGAGCAATTCCCAGCCGACGATGGCCTGCCAGTTGAGGCGCGGCCAGTCAAGCCCCCGGCGCTGGGCGATGATCCACGCACCAATGCCAACCAGGGCCACCACCAGCAGCGCACCGATCACGAGTGGAACCTCGAATGGCGCAAGACCAGCAAGTGCGCCAACCCAGGCGACCAGGGTGACGAGCAAGAGACCAAGGATCTTGGCAAGCGGATACCCGGCGAGCGGCAGTGAGCGTAGGGCGAGCATCGTCAGGGGAAGACCAGTCAGGCCAACGAGCTGAAGTGCCAGCCACCAGCGCAAGACCAGTGGATCAAGGAAGGCTTGCAGATCCCGCAAGAAGGAAACCGTCAATTCGGGACGCAACGCCCACACGAAGACCAGGGCAACTCCGGCTGCGCTGGCGATCGTCACCGCCCGCGTCAGACCCAACCCGGCAAGCCCCAGGGCGATGAGCAGAGGCAGGATGCTCAGGGTTAGCCAGGCGAACCCTGGCGGCAGACGAATCGCCGGATCAAATGGACGTACCTCAACTTCAAACAGTGCCAGACCAATCTGCCGTCCCTCGACCACTGCTGGCGGCTCGGCGCGCAGGTGCAGATCAACCCACCCGAGGTGATCAGCAGGCAGCGGGGTGAGCAGATGATAGTGGCGCAACTCTGGTTCGCCTTCGTCAGTTACAAGCGTGACGAGTGGCATCGCGCCAACGCTGAGCGCAATCGTGGCCCCTGGTGCCACCGCACCGCGCAAGGTCAACGCACTGCGTTGCGTTGCCCGCACCGGCAGACTCAACCGCGCCTCGGGGCCACTCCAACGATATGCGCCAGTGGCATTGCGTTCAACCGGCTCGAAGCCTGCCAGTTGATCAAAGCTATGCAGTGACGCAGGGCGTACAACCGTAGTACCCTGATACTGCCACAGCAGCAGCGCCGCCAGCGGTGGCAAGAGCAATAGCCAGAGAATCTTCCATCTACGCATGGCATGATTCTACCTGATCACGCCTTGCGAGGAAAGACGAAACGAACGCCCACCAGGCCTCACAGGTCTTCAAGACTTGTGTGGTCTGACTCTTGCATACCTGACTTGCACAAAGCCATTCGCCGAGACACTGCATTCAAGCAGCTCCAGGCGTTGCTCGGGCGCAGGATCACCAAAGAGTCCGATGCCTGCCCCGAGTACGATTGGGACACGGGTGATCGTTAGCTCGTCAATCAGCCCGGCCTCCAAAAAACGCTGGATCGTCTTGCCCCCATCAATATAGAGATGTTGTTTGCCCTCGACACCTAGCTGTGCAACGATCTCTGCCGGCACCCCGTTCATCAGGCGCACCTTGCCTGCTAGTTGCTCGGGGATCGCCAGTGACCTATGCGAAAGCACAACCACCGGCACGCCCTCATAGGGCCACTGCTCAAAGGTCAACACCTGCTCAAACGTCTTGCGTCCCATCACCAGCGTATCCACCGTAGCAATAAAATCCTCGTAGCGCAACCCTTGCAACTCAGTCGTCGCATACTCAGGCCGCTGCAACCAATCAATGCTCCCATCAGGGCGGGCAATGAAGCCATCAACACTCGTTGCGATATACACCGAGCATTTCACCGTAGACGCGCTCATCATCTTTCTCCCCAGGATCTTCATAACTCCTTCACAATTCTTCCGTACTATACCTCTTGTCAGGACGCAAATAATCGTCCGCAAGGCCTATCCATACTCCTTTCAGCGGGAGGGCAGAGGCCCCAGAAACACCTTCATTTAGCTGGCTGATTGTGCCAGCGCAACAAGGAGAAAGCATTGAAAAAGCAAAACTGGCTCGGATGGCTCGCCCTTGGTGTCGCAGGGCTGGCCTTGATGGTTGCCCTTGGTGGATTTTTTGGTGGTACCATGATGCGGATGCGTACGATGGCGTATCAGCAGACAGCGCCACAGGCCGGTGCTCTGGTGGTACCCTTAGAAGGTTCGAGTATGCGCGGCGACCATGAACGTGGCGGGCCGCCGGCATTTGTTTTCGAACGGCAGCAGGAGCGCAATGACGCTATGCGCGAACGGATGGATCGTGGCGATATGCGCATGGAAATGGGGCAGATGGCGCATCCTTCGCGTGATCACGGACGGTTCGGCATCTTTGGGATGTTTGGGATGTTTCTGGGGTTGCTCAACGCGCTGAGCAAAATGGTTGCCCTGGGTTTGCTGGCCTGGCTCTTGTTGCGGCTCTTCCAGCAGCGCAATGCCAATAGTGGTGGTACACCGCCAGCCCCACCATTGACGCCCGCCGGGCATGATCCGCGTGTCGAGTAGGGGCGAAGCACTATGGTGCTGCGCGAAACCTCCCCTCCCCCCTCGTGGGGGAGGGGCCGGGGGTGGGGGGCAAAGGCGTCGCCAACGTGCATCGTTGGCAGGGAGAACGCAAAAACCTTTGCGCCTTTGCGCCTTTGCGCCTTTGCGTCAAAATAGCCGCCTTATTTGCCCATTATTGCCGCTCAACGCCCTTTGCGTCTTTGCATCAAATCATCAGAAAATGCAATTCATACCCTCCTAACGAGCGCACAGGTGTGAAAGAGAACGCCGATGAAAACAATCCTGGTGGTAGACGATGAACCTGGCATTGTCCAGATTGCCCGCGATTATCTTGATCGTGCGGGCTTTCGTGTGCTTACGGCTGATGATGGGCCTGGGGCTTTACGCCTTGCCCGTACCGAGCGCCCACATTTGCTGGTGCTTGATCTGATGCTGCCAGGGATGGACGGTCTCGATGTGACGAGGTCGCTGCGTCAAGATCAGGCGACCCGCAAGTTGCCGATCATTATGCTGACCGCCCGCGTCGAAGAGGCTGATCGCCTGATTGGCCTCGAGCTCGGGGCTGATGATTATATGACCAAGCCCTTTAGCCCCCGTGAGCTTGTCGCCCGCGTGCGCGCGGTGTTGCGCCGTACCGAAGATAATGCTCCCCCTGTTGCTCTTATCCAGATCGGCGCGTTGAGCATTGACCTCGAACGGCGCATTGTCCGTCGCAATGGGATCGCTATTGAACTCACGGCTACCGAGTTTGACCTGCTTGCGGTGCTCGCTCGTGAACCCGGGCGACCTTTTACCCGTAGTCAGTTGCTCGATCTGGTCTTTGATCTGAGCTATGCCGGGTACGATCGTACGGTTGATGCCCATATTAAAAATCTCCGCCGTAAAATTCAACCTGACCCCGATGGTCTTCAGTATATTGTGACGGTCTATGGGGTTGGATATAAATGTATTGAACTGTGAAAATATATGCGTAAAAACCCTCGTATCTTTAGTTTGATGCTGACTGCCTTTGGTCTTGTTATTGTGCTAGGCATTGGTGGCATGCTGCTCTTTTTCTGGGTTGCTGTGCTCAGCTTTCAGCGTGGTCATGATGATTGGGGTGCGCCGCCCGAGTTTGTCGCACGGGGCGAGGCTGCACGTCTGGCCCAGGTCTATCGCCGCGAGGGTTCGTGGGAGGGGGTCGAGCCACGTTTTGATGTGATCGAGCGCCAGTTGCGCGATGATCGCTGGCAGAGCATTACGCTGCTTGATGCCGATGGGCAGGTTGTCTCACGTCGCGTTGGGACTGAACCAATGATGCCGATGATGCCGATGATGGCTTCGGCTGAAAGCATGTCAAGTCGACCGCCACGTGGCGCGACCCCGCTTCTCTTGCCTGTTCCTCCCGAAGATGTTCTGTCAAGCACAGTGACTGCTGGTGGTGTTGCCATTGTCCCTGCCAATCCTGTGCAGATGATGTCAGCCGATGGGCAGGTTCTCTTGACGATTCCTATTCAGTTGCGCGACGAGACCGTGGGGGCGCTGGTGATCGATTATGCCAGTGGCGAGGGTCGGACGTTCGGGTTCGCTAATCTTGCCCGCGGGGTTGGCGCCGCCGGTCTGGCCCTGGCCGGGATCTTGCTTGGCCTGGCAATCTTCTTTTCGCGCCGGATCAGTACGCCCCTTGCTCAACTCAACCAGGCGGCCCGGGCGCTGACGGCGGGTGATATGCAGGTGCGGGTCGAGCCGGGCCGCGTGCGCGAGGTGGCCGATCTGGCGCTTAGTTTCAATCAACTGGCTGATGCCCTGGCTGCGGCTGACCAGCAACGGCGTCAGTTGACCGCCGATGTTGCCCACGAATTGCGTACGCCTCTCTCGATCATCAAAGGTCGCCTCGAAGGGGTGCAGGATGGCGTCTATGAACCCGATCAATCGCAGATCGCTGGTCTGCTCGGCGAAGTTGCCCTACTCGAACGCTTGATCGAGGATCTGCGTTTGCTCGCGCTGGCTGATGCCGGTCAACTCGCGCTCTATCCCGAACCTTGCGCCCCCGCCCACCTGTTGCACGATACGGCACGCTCGTTTGCCCGCCAGGCCGAGGAACAGGCGGTCGCGTTGCACGTGGAAGCCGCCGACGCGCTGCCCGAGGTGCTGGTCGATCCCCAGCGCATCAGTCAGGTGCTCGGCAATCTGGTCGGCAATGCGCTGCGCCATTCACCCCCAGGCGGCCAGATAACCCTGTCGGCGCAGGTTGTTGCTGATGAGGGCGTGGCGTTTGCGGTGAGCGATACGGGGCATGGTATCGCGCCCGCCGATCTTCCCCATATCTTTGACCGCTTCTATCGCGTTGATCGCGCACGGTCGCGTAGTGCTGGCGGTGCTGGCCTCGGTCTTGCGATTGCCCGCCGCATCATCGAAACCCATGGCGGCACGATCAATGCTACAAGCACGCTCGGTCACGGTACGACGATGCGCTTTGTCTTGCCCCTTGAACCGGCCAGCGATGGTACAATGGATCGTGCGCTGCCCCATCAAGGCAGCGCAGACGAT
Source organism: Candidatus Chloroploca mongolica (assembly GCF_004762035.2). GTDB lineage: Bacteria > Chloroflexota > Chloroflexia > Chloroflexales > Chloroflexaceae > Chloroploca > Chloroploca mongolica. The sequence continues at coordinate 11,375 of NZ_SIJK02000022.1, forward strand.
CAAACACTGCCCGCGTGAGGAATGGCATGCCAGAGTCGCCCTATCCGATGGTGTCAGTTGACGAGGCCCAGCAGGTGATTATGGGCCGTGTGGTGCCGCTCGAAGCCGAAGAAGTTGATGCGCTGACCGCCGATGGTCGCGTGCTTGCCCAGGCAATTCAGGCACCGCTGAATATTCCCGATGTGCCCAAGGCGGCGATGGATGGCTATGCGCTGCGTACCGACGATGGCCTGAAGCCGCGTCGTATCGTCGCCGAGTTGACGGCTGGTACGGCTGCCGGGGTGTCGCTCGAACCAGGTACTGCCGTACGCATTATGACCGGTGCGCCAATGCCTGCCGGTGCCGATGCGATGCTTCCTGTCGAACTCGCCGAGGAGCACGCTGGCTGGCTGACGTTGCACCACACGTTGCAATCTGGTCAGCATGTGCATACCGTGGGCCAGGATGCCGCTCAGGGTGCGACGATCCTTGCTCGCGGTACGGTTATTGGTACGCCGGAACTTGGCTTGCTCGCTACCTTTGGCTTGACCAGGGTGCAGGTCTATCGCCGCCCGCGGGTTGCTGTGCTGGCGACTGGTGATGAAGTGATCGAGCCAGGCTTACCTCGCCCTGCTGGCGCAGTCTATGACTCGAATCGCTACGCCTTGATGGCGGCGTTGCGCGAGGCGGGCTGCGAGGTTCTCTCCCTCGGCATTGCCCCTGATGACCACACTAAGCAGCGCGAAGCCCTTCTCCGCGGGCTCGAAGCGGCTGATGTGCTGGTCACGAGCGGCGGCGTCAGCATGGGTTCACGCGATCTAATCAAGCCCCTGCTTGCTGAACTTGGCACGGTTCACTTTGGGCGCATCGCCTTCAAGCCGGGCAAGCCAACCACGTTTGCAACCGTGGGGGCCAAACTTGCGTTTGGATTGCCGGGCTATCCCGTCTCCTCACTGGTCTCGTGCGAAGTCTTTGTGCGCCCTGCCCTCCGCGCCTTGCAGGGCGATCCGCATCCCTGGCGCCCCCGCGTGCGCGTGCGCCTCAGCACCCCGATCCGCCCCTCGCACGATCGCCCCGAATACCAACGGGTCACCATTCGTCAAGAGGGCGTGCATCTGGTGGCGGGAACAACCGGCGGCCAGGGTAGCTCCCGCCTGATGTCGCTCCTCGGAGCCAACGGGCTTTTGCTTGTCCCCCCCGGCGAGGCAATCTACCCTGTCGGCACCGAACTCGAGGCGCTGTTGACGGCGTCACTCTGATGCGCTTCGTTGAAAAAAGCCAGCATAGCTGGCTTTTTTCTCCTCTCACCGTTTTACTACGATGCGCAGTTGCTCACTCGGATGGAGCGAGCAGACCAACTCGAACGTGCCGGGGCCGGCAAAGTGCTGGATAAAGCGTTGACCAGGGGCAATCCGATATGGCCCGATCGTGATCGCCTCGTCGTCGTCGTTCTGGATCACCAGCGTATCCTGTTCACTCAGGTGCAAGACGATCTCTTGGGGAAAGAGGTCGAGCTCTTCTCCGGCGGCAAGCCGCACCGCCGTACCGGGTGGCACGCTAATCACCAGTGTGCGCTGGGCTTCGTCACGCGTATTCAGCCACCAGATGCTTCCAATGCCCACGCCAACCAGCAGAACGAGCCCCACCAGACTGAGCAGCAGAGAACGACGATGCACCTCAGCCTCCCTCACGGGCGAGTAGGCGCAGGTCAGCGGTAATATCTTCTACCGGAGTACCGTGGGCAAAGAGGATCCGCCAGTTCCCGGCTTTGTCAATCGCGTAGATAAACCCCGAATGATCGATGGTATACCCCATCGCCGAATTCGGCAATTCGCGCTGCTCGGAAAAGACCCCGTACGACTTCAGAATCGGCGCGAGCGTTGCTTCATCGCCGCGCAAACCCTTAAAGCGCGGATCAAACGCCGTGACATATTGCTGCAAGCGTTCGCTCGTATCGCGTTCAGGATCAAGGCTAACCAGGGCTACCTGAATCGCCTCGGCATCCGCCCCGAGTTCCCGACTCACCGCCGACAGATCCGCCAGCGCCGCCGGACAAATATCAGGGCACATCGTAAACCCAAAAAAGAGCACAACCACCTGCCCTTTCTGCTCGCTCAACGTAAATGGTTGCCCCTGTTCATCAATCAACGTGAAATCAAAAGCTGGCTCAGCTGGCTCCAGTACCGTCCCGCGAAACTGGGGCGCGCTCGGCCCACAGGCAGTTAGCATCAATAACACCATCCCTAGCAGGATGAAGGAGAATTTTTTCATTATCAACACCTCAAAGCAACAGGTTTTAAGGGCGTCAGCCCTGAATGTCATGGGGATGAGGCGAACGCCCCATCCCCATCCCCAACACCTTACGGCTGACGTACAACGGCATTCACCTCGACGGTTCCTGCCCGCTCAAAAGTCAGCGTCACCGGAATACTCTCGCCTTCCTTCACATCCCTGGTAACATCAATGAACATCACGTGAAACCCACCCGGACGTAGTTCCACCTCGCCGCCGGCAGGAACCTCGATCTTCTCGACCGGGCGCATACGCATGACATTGTCTTCCATCAAGACATTGTGCAGTTCAATGGTCTCGGCAATGTCGGCAGCGGCAGCCACAAGATAGTCCGGTTCACTGCCACTGTTCGTGATGACCATATACCCTGCCGTCGTCGTTCCTGCGGACATAGCCCCATGTTCCGTTGTCTGATCCATCGTCCCATGCCCGCTTCCGCTCTGGGCAGTGCCCTCCATCGGCATCGCGGCAAGACTGGCGGGCCGTACCCAGGCGTCACGTATTTCAAGCGCCATCCCCGTCGCAGGGGCTACCGCAGGTGTTGTCGTCGGGGCAGCCCCACAGGCCACCAGGATCAGACTGCTGATTGCCAGCAGGATCACGATTATTGTATTTCGCATTGTTCTTAGCTTCCTCTTCCTTATCAAGCCCACATCAGGTGGGCTGCACCTTTAATAGTCTGTAACCTACGTCTCTTGATCCCAGCGGGAGCTTCGACAGACTCAGCATCCGTCTGTTCGCAACGCCCATCGTCCGCCGTTGGCTGAGCTTGTCGAAGCCAATACCTAGAGCAGCAAACTTCTGTTACGCACCACGTAGTGGTCTATGAAGTAAGTTTCCCGGTAGCGCCGCCGACCACGAATGCTGATCACGAAGAAACGAAGGGAGTGCCGGCTTTAGCCGGCTGAAGCCGGCACTCCCTTACCCTTTGCGCCTTTGCGCCTTTGCGTCAAATCATCAGCAAACTCGCTGCCGCATCAGGCGCGGGGGAGGCACCGGCGGAGCGTCGTTTATCCGCCTCTGCCAGAGGGGTGTATGCGCTCTGAGGCTATCTTGGAGGCGCAGAGCCAGGATAAGCAGCGCCGCAAGGGCTAAGTCCCCTTGCGTCAGGCTCTGAATCAGTCCTGGACTAAGCGGCGGGGGGAGGTTCTGGGCGAGGGCAAGGGTGTGACCACAGACAAAGGGTGATGCTTCATCAGTCGGGGCACCCCAAGAAAACGGCACTGAGCAGTGCAGAACACATGCCAGCAACGTGCCTGGCAAGATAAAACTCAGGAACGCACTGATCCAGGTACGATGCGCAGCGAGCCGGATCAGCCGTGACATCTGTTGGTGATGCGGTACAGCCATGCCATGATTATGGGCCAGATATCACAAGATTGCAAATAAGGCAACGCTTATTCAAGCACCGTCCCATTGATCACCAACCCAAACTTGCACTGCAAACGAGCCGCCGCCGAGCGACACATCACCATCCGCGAGAGAAAGATCGCAAAATAGTCCATGACAGTCGCAATTGATGGGTCAATCGTCATATTCAGCACAATACATCGTTCGTCGGCAAGCACCTCAAGGGTAGAGCGAGTGACCGCTAGATTGACCCGATCATGAATATCATGCTTCGCCGGATCAGGTTCGTTTACCCGTGAAAGATGCACATCGGCTTTATCGGCAAGAATCAAGGCCGCCGCGACCGCACTCGTGGCATGCCCATACTCCTCTTCGTGATTGCCGATCGCACAAATAATGACAAGGATTTCTGATAACTCCATGCCCAGTTCACCCAGCAATTCCTTCGCCAGCATTGCCCCAGTCTGACCATGCAACTGGCGATTGATCAGATTGCCAATATCGTGCAGCATCCCGGCAATGGCCGCCAGTTCACCTTCACGCTCAGGATACCCGAGCTCGGCAAGTACCCGGTGAGCCGCTTTGCTTACGCGGGTCGCGTGACGTACACCGTGTTCCGTGTAGCCGATCTGTCGCAAGTTTTCGTTGGCCGCATTGAGGTACGCAAGGGTGGTTGGATGCTCACGCACCTGCTGGATCGAGACGGGCATATGCAAACTCCTTGTTGGCAAGGTTGAGGAACGGGCGGGTTGGCTGGGTCTGCTACCCTGCCCCAACTACGCTGTAACTTGAACCAGTACGCTTAGATTGGCGCAGACTTTGCCTACGCTTTTTTAGTCTGGTATCTCGTGGCTAGTATACCAGACGACGCACCATATAGTCAGGAGTACTACCATGGGTCTGTATCATCAAGCAAACGATTTCCCCGAAGACAACGCTTTTAATGGCTATGAAATGTTGATGGATGCATGCAAGAATCTTGATCCCATCAACGTTGCGGTTGTGCATCCCTGTGACGATGTCTCGCTCTCTAGTGCAATTGATGCAGCCGAGAAGGGCTTGATTATTCCCATACTGGTCGGCCCTCAGGCTCGGATTCGGGCTGTCGCCGAAGAACACGGGCTTGATCTGAGCCCGTACAAGATTATTGATGTGGAACACAGTCACGCTTCGGCAGCCAAGTCGGTGGAACTGATCAGGCTCGGTGTCGCCGAGGCCTTGATGAAAGGGAGCCTGCACACCGATGAGTTGCTGGCCGAGGTTGTCAATAAGACGACTGGCCTCCGTACCGAGCGCCGCATCAGTCACTGTTTCATCATGGATGTGCCGACCTATCCCAAACCCTTGATTGTGACCGACGGTGCGGTGAATATTACCCCCAACCTCAAGGCCAAGGCCGATATCTGTCAGAATGCGATCGAATTGGCCCAGGTGTTGCGCATCGAACAACCAAAGGTTGCTGTGCTTTCCGCTGTTGAGACGATCAACCCCGAAATCCCTTCGACCATTGACGCCGCAGCTCTGTGCAAGATGGCCGACCGTGGTCAAATTGTCGGCGGTATTCTTGATGGTCCGCTGGCGCTCGATAATGCGATCAGCATGGAGGCCGCCCGTACCAAGAAGATCGTCTCGCCTGTGGCTGGTCAGGCCGATATTCTCCTCGTTCCAAACCTTGAAGCTGGCAACATTCTTGCCAAGCAACTCACCTTCCTCGCCCGCGCCGAGGCGGCCGGGGTGATCATGGGGGCACGGGTACCGATTATCCTCACAAGTCGCGCCGATACGCTCCGGGCACGCCTGGCCTCGTGTGCAGTCGCTGTCTTGCTCGTCTATGCCCGTCGTGCTACCCTGAAATTACCAGTCTAGGCGCAAAACGGTTCAAAGAAGCTGGTTTTTTGACGCAAAGGTGCAAAGGCGCAGAGGTTTGATGTAAGTCTATGCGTAGCTTTGCGTCTTTGCGCCTTTGCGTCAATATGGGTCAACCTTCTTCAGGAGTTCAATGATGAGCAAAGCCATTCTGGTACTTAACGCAGGCTCGTCGAGTATCAAATGTACGATCTTTGATGATGTCGATACCACGCTGACTGTACGCTATCAGGGTCAGATCGAGGGAATCGGAACACAGCCCCATTTCAAGATGACTGATCAAGCCGGTGCGGTGCTCCTTGAGACTACCTGGGCCAATCCGCCCTCAGGCAAAGGTCATGCCTATGCGCTTGAGCAACTCGCTGCCTGGCTCGATCCCCATTTGCCCGAGGCTGGTCTGCTCGGTATTGGCCACCGTGTCGTCCACGGTGGGGCGCGCTACAGTGCCCCCGTGCTCATTGACGAAGTGGTGCTGCAGGATCTGCACGGGTTTATCCCCCTGGCCCCCTTGCATCAGCCTGCCAACCTCGCTGGCATTGAAGCAACGATGGCTTTCTTGCCTGGTGTGCCCAATGTTGGCTGCTTTGATACCGCTTTTCACCGTACTCATTCCATCGAGGCCGACCGTTTTGCCCTGCCCTATGCTTTCTATGATGAGGGTGTGCGTCGCTATGGCTTCCACGGTCTCTCCTACGAATATATTGCCCGCACGCTACCCAAACTTGACCCCGACCTGGCTCAGGGTCGCGTTGTTGTGGCGCATCTCGGCAATGGGGCAAGTATGTGCGCTCTCAAGGCCGGGCGTAGTGTCGATAGCACGATGGGCTTTACGGCGCTCGATGGCTTGCCAATGGGTACCCGGTGTGGCCAGATTGATCCGGGGGTCTTGCTCTATCTGATGCAAGCCAGAGCCATGGATGCTAGCGCAATCCAGGATCTGCTCTATAAAAAATCTGGTTTTCTCGGGATGTCTGGGGTCAGTAGCGATATGCGCAATCTTGAGGCCAGCGCTGACCCGCGGGCCGCCGAGGCGATTGATTATTTTGTCTACCGGATTATTCGTGAAACGGGTGCCCTGGCATCGGTGCTGGGTGGGCTCGATGGCATCATCTTTACTGCGGGGATTGGTGAAAATGTGTATAGAATCCGCGAACGTGTCTGCCGTGGCCTGGCTTGGCTTGGCCTCGAATTTGATCCGGTCGCGAATGCCCACCACGGTCCACGGATCTCGACCGCTGCCAGTACCGTTTCAGCCTGGGTCGTGCCCACCAACGAAGAGCGCATGATCGCCCTGCATACAATTGCCGCCCTGACCGATTGTTAACGTGAGACCTCACAGGTCTTGAAGACCTGTGAGGTCTGTTTTTTGATCTATATCCGCTTGGTATTCAGATACGTTCTCAATACCCTTTGCGTCAAATTAATCGGCTAAGCGATAGCGAAACAAGGCCAAAATGGCATACAATCCCTGGCTCGGTTTCATCTTTTTGCCCTCTTCATAGGTGCGCCCGATGTATGAGATTGGCACTTCAAGGATGCGATGGCCCCGCTTTAAGACTTTGGCGGTGATCTCGGGTTCGAGACGAAAGTCGTTGCTCTCTAGGCTAAGCTCACGAATGATGTCGGTGCGCATCACTTTGTAACAGGTCTCCATATCCGAGATCCAGCAGTTGAAGAGGAAATTGGTCAGGAAGGTCAACCCTTTGTTGCCAATGGCATTCCAGAAGTACATGCCGGTGTGACTTCCCATAAACCGGCTGCCGTAGACGACATCAACCTGGCCTTTGACAATCGGCTTGACGAGCGCATAATAATCATGCGGATCGTATTCCAGGTCGGCATCCTGAATAATCGTAATCTTGCCGCGGGCATGCGCCAGACCGCTTCGTACCGCTGCTCCTTTGCCGCGATTGGCGGGATGGCTGATCACGCGCATCCGGGGGTAGCGCTCGGCTGCTGCTTGCAAGACGGCCAGGGTCTCATCCGACGAATGATCGTCTACCGCAATGACCTCTTTTTCTAGCTCAATTGCATACACCTGCTCGAGGATCTGGGGGAGGGTCGTAGCCTCGTTGTAGCAGGGCATAATGATTGAGAGCAAAGGGCGTTCGTTGTGTTGGTCCATAGGATGTGTGATTTTTATTTATATTTGTGATCTAAAATCACAATGATGCCGCATGATCACCGACGTGACGGCAGATTGTAGCAGAAGCATGTGTCTCCCGTCAAACCCGGCTCAGGTTTGGTGGTATACTGCGCTCAGTTCCTTCTGTCGCTAATGCGTCAGGTTTCGTGTGCCGATGCACCGCATCGGGATGCGCTGTAGTGCCTGGCAGATCCCCACGAGAAGAGGGAGATGGCAATGTGGCGGCTCCAGAGACACCAGTGGTTCCGCCTGGGCCTCGGGCTCGTGATTAGTCTTGTGACGATCTATCTGGCGCTCAAGGGGGTTGACCTGGCAAGCGTTGGGCAGTCGCTGCGTGAGGCGAGTCTGCTCTTTGTTGGGCTGGCGCTCGGGAGTGTGGTGATCAATAACGTTGCGAAGGCCGCCCGCTGGAAGGTGCTGCTGGGTGAACGTGGTGCGCCGATTAGTCTGTGGCAGGCGTTGCGCCTGCATCTCGTTGGTCAGATGATCAATAATCTTTTGCCGGCTCGCGTTGGCGATGTGAGTCGCGTCTATCTCGCGGGTGAACTCGGGGTTTCGCGGTCGTTTGTGCTCGGTACGGTCGCGATCGAGAAGGTCGTGGATATGCTCTGTTATGCCATGATCTTTGTGCTGCTGGTTCTGTTGATGCCGTTGCCAGCTTGGGTCAGTCAGCCAGCATATCTGATGCTGGTTGTGACTGGGCTTGCGCTTGTTGCGGTGCTTGCTGGCCTTGTTGCCTACCGACGTGGTCTGCCAGTGCCTGCGTGGGTGCTTCGCTGGCTGCCCCGGCGCTTCCAGGATCGCGCTGATGCTATGCTTGCTCATCTTCTCGCAAGTTTGCATGTGTTGACCGATGCCCGCGGGCGCTGGCAGATCCTCTTCTGGTCAACGGTGGTCTGGATCACCGCCACCCTGACCAATTATCTGGTTTTGCGGGCGCTTGCCATTGATGTTCCTCTCGTTGCGTCGCTCTTTGTGCTCTTTGTGCTGATGGCCGGGATCAATGTCCCTTCAGCCCCCGGGCGCATCGGTCTCTTCCAGTACCTCTGCATCCTTTCCCTCGCGCTCTTTGGCGTTGAACAGGCTCCCGCCCTCAGTTTTGGGGTGCTCTTGCACGTGTTGACGTTTTTGCCGCCGATCATTGCTGGTTTGATCGCCCTCTGGCTGAATTTCCAGGGGAAGAAGGCCCGATCCGGATCGGCCCAGTCTGCTTCGTGTGCTGATCCTGATGAGCATGCCCGGCGTACCGAAACACGATCATCCGTTGAACACCGTACCTCGTAACGAATGAGACCGCCTATGCTATCCGATCCTTCACCTTCGCCAGACGAGGCGATGCGTTTGCCTGATCCTCAGCGGATCGGGCAGCTTGATGTGCATCCTGTACGCCTCGTCCAATTGCTCGCCTGGCTTGAATATGCCCTTGCTTGCACACAAAAACACACGGTTTTTTATGCAAACATCTATGCGGTAAATCTTGCCGAGGATGATGCTGGCTTCAAACATGCCTTTGCTCAGGCTGATCTGGTTTTTTGTGATGGTCAGGGGTTGCGCCTCGGGGCTGCGTTGCTTGGCAAGCCACTGCCTGAGCGTTTTACCCCGCCTGATTGGATTGATCGTCTCGCAGCAAGCTGTGCGGCTCGTGGCTATGGCCTCTTTTTGCTTGGGGGAGAACCGGGCGTCGCCGCAACCGCAGCTGCCCGCCTGATCGAGCGCCATCCCGGCCTCCGGGTTGCCAGTCACCACGGCTATCTCAGCCCTGACCCAACGGTCGAAGCTGCCGCGCTAGAGGCCATCGCCGCTTTTCAGCCTGCGCTGTTGCTGGTAGGGATGGGGATGCCTATCCAGGAGCGTTGGGTTACAGCACGCCGCACCGACCTTGCGGTGCCTGTGGTGATGACCGTTGGCGCGCTCTTTGATTATCTCGCTCAGACTGTGCCACGTGGGCCGCGATGGCTCACTGACCATGGCTTTGAATGGCTCTGTCGGCTCTGGTACGAGCCACAGCGACTCTGGCGGCGTTATTTGCTGGGTATTCCACGCTTCTTTGGCTTGATTCTTCGTCAGAAGATCACGCCTCGCGGGTAATGCCGGTAAGCGAGGGCGTCGCGCCCTCACACGTAGAACGAGAGCATGGCGTATGCGCGAACGGATCGAGGCACGTTTAGCCATCTTCATTCTGGTGCTTGATATCAGCGTAACCCTGGGCTGCCTCTGGGTTGCCTCGCAGTTGCGTCTCTATCTTGCATTTGGCCGCGATATTACCTCAGCGCAAACCGCCCTTCCCTGGGTCCTCTATCTCGCCGTCGCGATCCTCTGGACGAGTATCTTTGGGTTGCTTGGTCCGCACCGGCGCCTCTTGCGCAGTAGTCTCGTCGAGGCGATTGGCTGGCTCGTGGCCTCAATTGCTCTCGCTGCTCTCACCTTTGCCGGCATGCTCTACCTCTCGCTCCGCGATGTCTCACGGCTCCAGTTTCTCTATTTTGCCGGCCTGAATCTGAGTACCCTGGTCTTAATTCACATCGGCGTGCGTTTTTATCTGCATCGACGCACACCGCAGACGTTGCATCGACGAGTGCTCGTGGTGGGCGAGGCACGCACTGCCGAGCGCCTCGCCGAAACTTTTGCGACACCACGCTGGTCGGGCATGCTCGTCGCTGGCTATGCCCATACAACGGCTGACCCAAAGAGCGCGTTGCCCCATCTGGGCGCGGTCGAGGCGACGCCTGATCTGGTGAAGGCACATCAGATTGATGAGGTTATCTTTGCCCTCTCACCAGAAGAACACGCGCTGGTGGCACACATTTCGCTGGAGTTATTGCAGCAACCGGTGATGGTCCATATGATCCCCGATGTGATTGACCTCGCGTTTGCCCGTACACCTGTCGAGCAAGTGGGCGGCATTCCCTTGATCAGCCTGCGCGAACCAGCCCTCACCTACCCCCAGCGTGTCCTCAAGCGCCTCTTTGATCTGACGGCGAGCAGCCTCTTGCTCCTGCTCCTCGCCCCGCTTATGCTGGTCATTGCACTGCGGATTCGCCTCGAGTCACCTGGCCCGGTCTTCTTCTTGCAAGAACGCCTGGGAGAACAGGGGCGACGTTTTCGCATGCTCAAGTTTCGCAGTATGTACGAGCATGCCGAGCAACGCTGGCACGAGGTGCTCAAACACGATGCAGATGGCCGGGTGATCTACAAATTAGCCGACGATCCCCGCGTCACTCCGTTTGGACGCGTGTTGCGTCGCAGCAGTCTTGATGAATTACCCCAGTTGTTCAATGTGCTGCGTGGCGAAATGAGCCTCGTTGGGCCACGTCCCGAAGTGCCGGTCGTTGCGGCTGACTATGAACCATGGCAATGGCAGCGTTTTCGTGTCCCGCCGGGCATGACCGGTTGGTGGCAAATCAATGGCCGCAGCCATCGCCCGATGCACCTTCACACCGAAGACGATCTTTATTATATTCAGAATTACTCGTTTTTTCTCGATCTGCAAATTTTATTCAAAACGATCATCGTTGTCCTTCAGGGCAAAGGCGCCTTTTAATCCGTTGGGGCACGGCGGTGCCGGTGCCGTGCCCCAACTCGGCGCCGGTGGGGGCACGGCGCCGCCGTGCCCCAACTCGGCGTCAGGGCTGCCCACCATACGCGCTACCTGGCGGTTCGGCCCGCACAATGACCCGCTGGTTAAAGCGGTTGGGGCCAGTCGCAGGCCAGCAGGTGACCATCGTCAACATTTCGCGGTCGGTTGGGCCGATCAGTTGCGCATTCGCCAGCCGCTGCTCAGCCGGAACGCCCTCTTCATCAACGACTAGCCGCTCGGTGACAATATAGAGGTGCTCGCGACCTTCACTATACACAATCACTGGATCGCCAGGTTGTACATAATAAAGATCGAGAAAGACTTTGCCATAGCCCCCGACATGCCCGGCTAGCACGATATTATTCTCTTCACCAGGATTCGCCGAGCCTTTGTGGTGCCCGACCGCAAATTCGGCTACCTGCCAGACGGCGATGCGTTGCTCGCCCTGCTCGATCACATCCCAGCCCACCTCAATCACCTTCGCGTCAACCTGAATGCTCGGGATAACCAGACGCTCGACGTGCGAAACATGATCCGCCGACAATGGTGCGGGAAGCGGTGACGCGAGCACACCTGGATCGGGCGGCTCAATCAGCGGTAACCCACTGCCCGCAGGTACACTGGTCGAACGGGCTTGATCGAGGCTACTGAGATCAGGCACTGCCATGCTCGGCGCATTGATCACCAGCGCAGGCATCTCGATATCATTATCACCGCGTGCTGCAAGGCGCAGGTGCTCGACATAGAGGTAGAGACCACCCACATAGACCAGCAGATAGAGGCCGCTCACCAGCAAGAGATTGCCGAGCGTCCAGTAGATTCGGGCGGTGCGGGTCGTCGGTTCGCGTCGATGGGTCTGCGCATGTGGCATACGTGTTTTTGAATGTATCAACATAGGCTTTACTTTTATTATAGCACTCAGGAGTCTGTAACGTACGTGTTCTGGTGTCGTTCGCCAGGGCGATTGCATCATACGAAACCGGATAAGAAATATGCTCTCTTTGGCAGCATGTGCATGCAACCAGCGGCGCAAACGGCGGCATCCGGCAACAACGAGGCTCCCGCAAGGGGTGCCCCTACACAGGATCCGGCCCCCGGCCCTGTAGGGGCACCCCTTGCGGGTGCCCTGGTGGGGTGCATGCACGGAAGATGCAATCGTCCTGTGTCGTTCGCCGACCACGAATGGGGCCACGAATAAACGAAGAGCGCATGGGGCAGCCCATATTCGTTTATTCGTGAGGGTTCTTCGTGGTCGGCGGCGCTACCGGGAAACTTTTGTTACAGACTACTCACGAGTCTGTAACCCTGACAGGGCTCAGTCCGGTTAAGGTCTCATGCGTTCCGACGGCAGCAATGCTTCGCCGCCGTCGGAACATAGGACAAGTTTTGTTATCGTAGTAGGTACGTGAGGGCGGTACGACTGGATGTATGTTGTTGATCTTGGAGGCCTGCGCCATGTTCTCAGCAAATGCTCATTTGACGCGACTTGTGAAGCGGTGTACGTTAAAATTGAGCGTGACAACGTATGCTACCGATATCAGGAGGATTTGATGCGTCTACAGATGATCGTGGTTGTCTTGCTGGCGGGGTTGCTCGCAGCATGTGGCAGCGCACCAGCTGCGGCTCCTGTCGCAACCGAGGCCCCGGCTGCCGTTGCCACGACGGCCCCTGCCGCTGCCCCGGCGGCAACAACCCCAGTTGAACCAACGGCTCAGCCAGCTCAAACAACGCCTACCGAAGCGCCAACGACCAGCGAAGCGACTGAAGTTCAACTCTTTCGCATTGATCCTGCTTCATCCGAGGTGACGTACGAGGTTGGCGAGGTCTTTCTGAATCAGGACAATCGGTATGCCCTTGCGGTAGGCCGAACGCAGCAGATCAACGGCGAAATAGAGCTTGATCGTGCTAACCCGCAAAATAGCATGGTGGGGCCGATTGAAATTGATATCAGTGCGTTTGCCTCGGATAGCCCTCGTCGTGACAATGCAATCCGTGATCGCTGGCTCGAGTCGGCCCGCTTTCCCCTCGCTACCTTTGTGCCTACGCTGATCGAGGGCTTGCCTGAGCAATACACTGATGGCGAAGAGCTTACGCTGATGATTACCGGCGATTTGACGGTACGTGATGTGACCAACTCGGTCACCTTTACCGTCACGAGCCAGCTCGACGGTGCGCAACTGATCGGCAATGCCAGTGGCGAAGTCAATATGACCGACTTCGGCTTTGATCCCCCTGACATTGTTGGTGTCCTGCGCGCCGAAGATAAGGTCATCATCGGCTTTCGTTTTGTCGCCAACGCAGATTGAGCCGCGTGCCAGCAACGAGCCTTGTTGCTCGCGTGAAAACAGCCAGCATTGCTGGCTGTTTTCACGCGAGCAAAGACATTACTCCTGACCAACCAGATAAAAAATTCGGTACTCACGCACGAAGTGCTCAACAAAACGTTCGGGATCGCCATCAGAAGGCAGGTCGAGCCGTGTACGAAGCGCGTTGGCGAGTTCAGTTGCCAGCAACTGGCGTTCTTCCTGGTGGAGGGTTTCGCGGCGTCGCAAGAAGGCTTCCGCGAGTGCGTAGTCGTCAGGGCCTACCTGGTGGAGATTGGGCAGCAAAGGTGATGTCGGCGCGGCACTGTTGCGTGGCGGCACCACCACCGGATCGAGGCCACGGGCGATCTGTTCCAGCGACAAGGGATAAGCTTCGCGGATGACGAGCGTTCCCGCCGCAAGATCGCCGAGACGGCGGGCGCGATGATCGACAAACATGACCAGGACGCCCAAGCCATACCCAAATGGCAAAAAATCAACAATCCGTACGAGATTGCGGATCACCGCCGCACTGAAATCAAGAGGACGTCCACCTTCACGCATCACCCGTAAGCCGAAGATCCGCTTGCCGGGGCTTTGCCCTGACCAGAGCATTTCAAAGCTAACATAGTAACCCCAGAGCAACGCAAACGCGAGAGTTGCCCAGAGCGCGAGGATGATGGTGCCCAGGCCATTATTGCTCGCAATTGGCAGCATCACCAGGCTGAGCATAGCCTGAAGCAACAGGATCAATGTTGTATCAACGCTTGCGGCAAGGCACCGTGAGGCAACCCCGGCCACCACATATTCAATCGTGACGACCTCGGGGGTTTCGACGGCGTATTTTTCGCTCTGCAGTGCCGAGGTCATTGCGCTTCCTTTTCCTGGGGGCCTGTGGTACCGGAAGCCCGCGTGTGCTGGCGAAAACGGCCTGCGAAGTTGGCCGTTTTCGCTAGCATATGCATGAGTTTTTTGGGTGCTAGCCCGCACCCACCACGGGTCAAGTTCACAGGGCTGGCTGTTCCGCGTCGTCAGGTGGGGCTGAGATGAGCTCGGCTTCGTTGGTGGCAGTCAGATGGCTCATATCATTCACCAGACTCAGTGTCCAGTGATTGCCGTTAACTTCGATGACACTGATGGAGGTGTTGCCGATATGGGGAAAGCGCTTGAAGCCGTCACCTGCATAATTATCCGCGTGCGCAAGCAGCATACGGATGCAACCACCATGGGTCACAAGGGCCAGGGTTTGCCCCTGATGATGATGACCGAGGGCGGTGACTGTCTCGACCACCCGTGTACGCAGGGCACCCAGTGACTCACCACCACCACGGGGGATGTCTATGTTCTGGTCGAGCAGTGCTATCTCGTCGGGAAACTTCGTCTTGATCTCCTCATAGGTGAGCCCACTCCAGGTACCCAGATCGATCTCGCGGAGGCTCGGCAGCAGTTGCACGGCAACCTTGACGGCAGCCCCAATCGCCCTGGCAGTCTCGTACGCTCGGGCGAGATCGCTGCTATAGATGGCATCAAAACGCCGGCCCTCCTGTGCCAGACGACTGGCAACCAGCTCAGCCTGTTGCAACCCAATTGCATTGAGTGGCACATCGGTGTGGCCTTGCCAACGGCCTGTCATGTTCCAATCAGTCTCACCATGGCGGATGAGCAAGATGGTCGTACTCATTGGGTTTGTCGTTCCTTCTCTTCGCTAGGTAGCACGCTCTGTTTTATCATAGTACAGAAGCCGAGCAGCGGCAAGTTGCGATCATAGGTGGTATGTTCCTGGTACCATTGTGGTGCTATACTGGACGTACTACCCTTTATCCTATTTCAACGTCGCCCGGGGTATTTTCTATGAAAACCAGAAGTAACCAGCCAGTGTATCAGCGGATCGCGGTACGTCTCCTCCTGCTCTTCCTGCTCATCTTGCCCGTCGTGCAAGCAGGGGCAGGTGGGCCTGAACATGGCCTTTATGCCACCTCAAGCGTGCAAGCGCCTTTAGCCGAAGTTGTGACGACAACCGATGCGACGTCTACGCGTGCGATGATCGTCTATCTGCCTTTCGTTGCACGTAGTGAACCCGAACCAATTGTTATCCCTCCCGAACAGCAACTTTTTGTGAGCGAGGTACTTGCGGCGACGAATGCCTACCGTGCGCAGGCCGGATGTGCCCCGTTAACGCTCAGTCCGCTGTTGAGCACCTCGGCGCAGCGCCATACCGACGATATGGCGTACAACAATTTTGTCTCGCACACCGGCTCTGATGGGTCATCACCCTGGGATCGCATTCGCGCTACAGGCTACACCTACAGTCGGGCCGCCGAGAATGTCGCGGCGGGCCATACATGTCCACAGCAGGTTGTCGAGGCTTGGTATAGCAGCGATGGTCATCGCGCCAACATGCTTAACTGTGCCCTCACCGAAATTGGGATTGGCTATACCCACAACGAGCCGAGCCTCTACAAATATTATTGGACGCAAGATTTTGCGACGCCACGCTAAGACTGGTCGTTTTGCTCGCCGAAAATGCCAGCGTAGCTGGCATTTTCGGCGAGCAAAACGACCAGTCTTTTAGGGCTTTAGCCCTCCATCCACTTAGGCGAGCAACTGGATCGCACCAGGCATGACCTCGATATGCACAGCTGAGGCATCAGTCGCGACGACCTCCCCATCAGTTGCAACGGGGAAAGGCCGTGGCGAGGCAATGCTCAGTGAACGTGCCTGGGCTGTGGTCACCACTCGCAGGTTGACGTGGGTTCCCTCGATCAGCTTGGGGTAATAGCGGATCACCTGGTCAAACCGCAGGCTTTGCACGGCGCACAGGTCAAGCAGGCCATCGTCGATGACGCCCGATGGGGTCATCAAAAAACCGCCGCCTTGAAATCGCCCATTGCCAATCGTTGCAAAATAGAGTTTGCGGCGAAATTCTTTGCCATCGTAGCGAACCGACATCACGCCAGGGCGATAGGTTGCCAGGGCGCGCATCGAGGCGACGATATAGGCCCCAATGCCACTCACCCAGGTAATCTTGGGTACTTCAACGGCAACCTGCGCATCAATGCCCGCCCCGAGGCCATTGATAAAGACCCGGTGCAACTCCTGGTTGCCTGCTTCCACCACAATCTGACCAAGATCAACCGGTCGCGTCACCCCCGCTGTGATGCGCTGCACCGAGCTATTGAGGTCGCCATCGCTAAATCCAGCCAGAGCCCTGACAAAATCGCTGCCGGTGCCCAGGGGAATAATGCCAAGCTTCGCATCGCCAATGTCGCGCTGGCGACTGCCAATGATGCCATTGACGACCTCGTTGATCGTGCCATCGCCACCCACCGCCACAAGGCAATCAAATCCCCGGTCGATCGCCTGGAAGGCAAGCTCAGTCGCCCCACCACGGCTATGGGTCGCGACCAGGGTATACGCGAGATCGGCCCGGCGCAAGGCAGCCTCAAGCTCGGCTCGTCGTTGACCGGCAACCCCGCGTCCGGCGGCTGGATTGAGAATGACACAGATCTTCATCAGATCTTGACTCCTAGCGCATCGGCAACGGTAAAGATATCTTTGTCACCCCGTCCCGACATATTGATCAAGATAATCTGATCGCGGTGCATCGTCGGCGCAAGTTTCAGCGCCTCGGCGACCGCGTGCGCACTTTCGAGCGCCGGGATAATGCCCTCGAGGCGGGAGCAGGTCTCAAACGCATCGAGCGCCTCTTCATCGTCAGCCGAGGTATAGGTTGCGCGCCCAGTATCGTGCAACCAGGCATGTTCAGGCCCCACGCTTGCATAATCAAGGCCCGCCGAGACGGAATGGGTCAGAGCAATCTGGCCGGCCTCGTCTTGCAACACATACGAGTAGGTACCCTGCAACACACCGGGGCTAGCGGCGAGGAAGCGTGCCGCGTGATCGCCAAGCACCGTTCCCCGGCCACCCGCCTCGACCCCGCGCAACGCTACCTCAGCATCATCACGGAAGGCATCAAAAATGCCAATCGCATTCGAGCCACCACCAACACACGCAATGATCACATCGGGCAACCGCCCGACGGTTGCCAGCATCTGGGCACGTGCCTCACGACCAATGACACTTTGGAAATCGCGCACCATCGTTGGGTAAGGATGTGGCCCCAGGGCCGACCCGAGCAGGTAGTAGCTATCAGGATTGGTTACCCAATCGCGCATCGCCTCGTTGATCGCATCTTTCAGCGTACGTGAACCACTCGTGACCCCTCGTACCTCGGCCCCCAGCAAGCGCATCCGAAAGACATTCGGACTCTGGCGGGCCATATCCTCGGTACCCATATAGACCACGCACTCGATGCCGAGCAGCGCACAGACCGTTGCCGTCGCGACCCCGTGCTGGCCCGCGCCTGTTTCGGCAATAATGCGCCGCTTGCCCATCCGACGGGCCAGCAGGCCCTGCCCGAGGGCGTTATTGATCTTGTGGGCACCCGTATGTGCCAGATCTTCACGTTTGACATAGATGCGGGCACCACCACACTGCTCGGTCAGACGCGCCGCAAACGTCAACGGCGTTGGTCGCCCCGTATAGGTGCGTTGCAGGTGATCAAGCTCCTCCCAGAACGTCGGGTCGGCAGCGGCATCCTGATAGGCTGCCTCAAGGCTTGTCACTGCGGGCATCAACGTCTCGGGCACATAGCGTCCACCATAAGGGCCAAAACGCCCTGTGCCGATGCTTTCGGCTGAGCCTGGGATCATAGCAGTCAAACTCTCTCTCAAGGTAAAGTTAGGGGGTGGCGCAAGAGGTGGTTGCCTCTGGCAACCACCTCTTGTACCCCTACGTTGCAACAAAGCGAGGACAAGGCCTACTTCTGGATCAGGCTCTCGTCCTTATTTTTCTCACCCTCTTCAAGCAGCATAATGGGAATGCCATCCTCAACCGGGTAGCGGAAGCCGTTGCGCCGGTTCACGAGCCATTCTTTGCCACTGCTGTCGGTGATCAGTTCAACCGGACCTTTGTCGCCTGGATCGGCAAGAATGCTGAGCAATTCAGGACTAATGACCCGCCGACTCCCTTCACCAGGCAGAGAAGTTGCCTGTGGAACATCAAACGCGCTATCTTCGCGATACTGGCGAATGGCTCGGAAGATCACAATGCCAAGCCCCACAAATGCGACAAGACCAAGGAGACGTAGCCAACCTTTCATTGATTCCTCCTCATATATAGACGGCACAAACCTGTACTGAAGTACGAACTACGACCGTAGTACGAACATACTCCCCTCAATTATAGTACACTTTTCCCTAGCGTTGTATCGCATGGTACTCAGTTTGCAGGGGCAATCCCTACGGGGTGGACTACTTTATGGACGTACCGTCCGTCCGCGTACCGGTGTCACCTCCTCATGCCACGGATGGGCGATGCGATCGGTGTCGTCCCACACAAGCAGGCGACCCACCGGACGCGATCCCTGGGGGTAGGTTACTTCGAGAAAGGGAAAGCGCTGCTCTTGACGTCGCATCGTCGCAATATCGAGAATAATCTCGGTCCAACTGCCAGTATTTACATAAAATTGTCCAAGGCCAAGGGGCACGATGCGGGCGAGATGCGTATGACCACAGACAAAGAGCGTGTCATGCTGATGCGCGGGGCGACGGGCAATTTCAAGGATGGCGCGGGTTGACTGATCGCTGAATGTGCGTTGTTCGCGGGCGATCTGCCGCGTCGCTTCACTCTGCAGTTGCAACAGTACTTCATCAGAAGGTTTGACCGCCCCCGCTACGTTGCCCACCTGGCGCGCCACTTCGCGGCGACGCGCTACCCGTCCACGGCGGAACCGTACCACCGCCGCCCAGAGCCGATGCAGGATCGGTAGGTCTGGCATGGCCTCTGGCAGGCTTTCATCACTGACTGGCGATAACTGATGTGATGCCGGCCAGGCGACAACCTGGAGAAACCCGGTCACTCCACGTGCCAAAAAACGTCGGGACGCCTGGTTCCGCAACCGCGGTAGGGCAAGCAGATACCAGAAGAGTGCAGACGAGGGCTTGATATTGTCAATCAAATGGGCAAATGGAAGGGGATCATCTTCCAGATCGTTGATGACTTCTTTGACTAATTGACTCCCACGGATCATCTCAAATGGTTCGCTGACGCCATTAAAGTGAACAAAGCGGTTCCAGGGATCAAACTGGTTGCCATGCACAATATAGACGCCCCCGCCATGATAGTGCAGCCCGAAACGTAACCGTAGATCATCAACCCTGACCCCGAGCGCCTCACGGAGGCACTGCCTGGCACTTGGAAAGTGCAACTCGAAGTCGTGGTTCCCTACGAGAATGGTGAGACAATGGCGCGGCTGTGCAATGAAGCGTGCCAGGGCCTCAATCGCCGGGCGATGCGCCTCCAGAATAGCCTCCATGCGCTGGCGAGCGGCACTATCGCTATACTCGTCATCCCGCAGATCGGGCAGGCGTATTTGCAAAAACTCGAAGGTGTCTCCGGCCAAAATCAGATCCGTTGGTTCATCACTTTTGACATATTGATCAACAAAACGGACAAAACTTGCATCAGTTTGAAAATCATCAAGCAGATCTCCTCCTCCCATATGGAGATCGCTCAGCACAATCCGGCGTTGATGCGTCTGGATCAGGGCTGGATCAAATTGACCGGTGGTATATCCCGTGGGACGGAGAATAATGCGCCGGAAGTGCATCACCAGACGGCGGAAGAGCAAGATGACAACTGTAACCCCCAGCACCAGCACTTTGAGCCGGAGGAGAAGACGAAGCAATGAGAAGCTACTGGGAGGCACGTGCTGCTGCAATGAAAGCCTCAATCTTTGCGCTATCTTTTACACCATCGGTCTCAACGCCACTGCTCACGTCGACCCCATGTGGTTGCACTGCGGCAATCGCCGCCGCGACATTCCCTGGTGTCAGCCCGCCCGCTAGAAGTGCCGGTACTCGTGCGGCCAGTTCACGGGCCTGACCCCAATCGGCCAGGGCACCAGTCCCACCATAATGACCGGGAACATGGGCATCAATCAGCAGGGTTACTCTGCCTCTGTCCGCTTCACGCTCGGCCAGTTCCAGCCAGGCTACTTCGTCAGTTGAACCGTCAAGGCGCACCGTTTTGAGAATCGGGCACTTGATGGTTGTGGCATCACTGGCTGGCTCGGTACCACTGAGTTGCACCAGATCTAGATCCAGGTGATCGGCAACCTCTTGAATGAAGGCAGGTTCACGATTGACAAAGAGGCCGACCAGGCGTGGGTAAGGGGGCGGGCCTGCGCGAAATGCAGCCACAAGTTGGGTCGCCTCGGTAAGGCTTACCTGGCGGCGACTCGGCGCAAACACAAGCCCGAGCATATCAGCACCTGCCAGCGCGGCTACACGCATGTGTTCTTGCGTACGTAAGCCACAAATTTTGATCAGCATAGGCAACGTTCCCGCAAGTCTCCCACCTTCTGCGAAAGTGCCCCCAGAGCACTGACGAGCTTTGGGGGCACCTTCCCGTACCATCGTACGTGTCATCTCTACTCTGCGTCGAGAGGGGTTTCCTCTTTGAGCACGTAGTAGATGCGTTTGCCACGGCCGCTCCGCTCAAGGATGCCATTGTTGATGGCTTGTTTGACCATGGTTCGGAGTTGCTCATTGGTGCGTGCAAGGTTGTGTTCTTTGCGCCAGCCACGTAGTGTATCGAAGATCTGCTGGAATGAGGTCGGCTTGGCAAAACTCGCCATCATGTGCCGAAATACGTCCCACTCTTCATCGGTAAACAAGATTGGCTCAACCACTTCTTGTTCACCCGCAGGGGCTTCTTCCGTCTCGTCAACGGTCTGAACAACCTCCGTGGATGCAGGCTCTCCACCCTCGGGTGCTGCTTCGGCGTGGGTCTCGGCGACCGCCTCGGGGTGGGTCTCGGCGACCGCCTCGGGGTGGGTCTCGGCGACCGCCTCGGGGTGGGTCTCGGCGACCGCCTCCGCATCGTGTGCATCCTCAGCGTGCCCCTCGGTGAGTTCAGACACGGGCGCGGCCTCGCTCGGGTGAACCTCCTCAAGATCAGTTGACTGGCGGGCCTGATCCTCAGCGGCAACCGCGTGGGCCACAGCTTCCCAGGCCTCTTCGTGAGGAACCTCTGGTTCAGACGCCATCGCCTCCCAGTCAACCTCAGCGGGGGCGAGCAGTTGGGCGGCAAGCGCACTGGCTGCTGCTTCCCAGGCTGCATCATCAGAACCATCGCTGTCGAGCGCCAGAAGATCTGGTGACTCAGCGGCCAGGAGTGGTTCAGCGGAGTGAAGTTCGCGCAGATCAGCAGCCATCAACTCATCGGGGGCGTGCTCTTCAAAGAAAGCAACGACTTCAGCCGACTCTTCCAGGTGATCGAGCGCGAGCAGTTCATCATCACCGACAGAGGTTGCATCGTCAGGATCATCAAAATTGAGCGCACTCTCAGCGGCCAGCAGTGGATTGACACCCTCGGTTGAGGGATGGGCCGCATTCTGCGGACGGCGGGAACGGCGACGACGGCGGCGGCTACTTGATGCTGGTGGCTCGGGCGCAGGTGGCTCGATCAGAAGTGGTTCGCTGCGACCATTCAAGCTTACTGAAGGATCAATGACCGGCTCAAGCGGTAATTCATCGGTCAGCGCAGCGGCAAACTGCGAGAGTTTGTAGGGGTCTTCGCCGGGCAGAAAGACTTCATTGACCGTCCCACTCGTAAAGATCTGCACCTTGCCACGCTTTTCCGCATCAACGACAAAGTCCTTAAACTTGGCAAACGGGCGATTATTCAGGTCGCGATAGCGGCTCTCTTTGAAATCACCGCCCATCAACTCTTTCATCACCAGTTTGATCGAGCCAAGGGTCGAGACATAGCCACGCTTGCGGACGAGATGGATTGCTTCAACCAGTACGGCATAGATATCAACCTCAGCTACAACCGGTACTGGTGATGGCGGTACCGGGGTTGCCACTGCCACTGGTTCGGGAACCACCGGTTCACGGCTTCGCTCACGGGGCGCAGGCTCGAAGGTGGCGGCATCAAGACCACGGTTGATCTCAGTCGCCCGATTGGCAATCGCCGTTGCCATCACTGAACCACCGGTCTGACGGCCTACCAGTTGCTCATAAAAGACAAACTCATCGGCACTCTGCGCGAGGTGCGTGCTGGCCGCACCGCCAATGCCAATGATATAGACCTCTTTGCCTTGCTGGCGAATACTATTGACCAGAGGGATAAAATCACGATCCCCCGTTACAAGGACAAACTTACTGATATTCGTATTAACAAACAGGGTCTTCATAGCATCGATACAAAGATTCATATCAACGCTATTTTTAATTGCCCGCCCTGTGCGGCCCATATCCTTATCGTAATAGTAGGTAGCCACATAGATAGGCTCTATCGCATTGGCATAGAGCGCACTAGTGACCCGTGGATAGCGATACCAATCGGCGTATGCCCGTGAAATAACCACACGTCCGAGGTCGCTACAACGATCCATTATCGCTTCGAAATTAGGATTGGCATTCAGCTTATCACGGACACTGACATAGACGTTTTCGAAGTCGATAAAGACCGCGACATCAGGTCGCCTCTGCTCATACATTGGTTACTAACTTACTCCTGTTGTGTGGGTGAGGTGAGGTGCGGAGAGAGATACTTCGGGGCCAGCACGAGGCAACGTTTCTGGTTATCTGGTAGAGCGGGAGTCGGCTACCACCATGATGTGCATGTGATTGAGGGAGCGTGCCAGGCGACGACTATCGTAGTCAGGGACAGTCTTCGACTGCCAGTCTTCGCACAGGCATATCACTATACAACCAAACCAGGCCAGGGGCACAGCACCGGGAAAATTCTCGTGAGCGACCTCATCATACTATTCTTCAACTACATCCATGCACGAGTAGCTGCTTGCCATTGCCTGGTCAAGACTACTCTCTGCGCTTGTTACTATAGCATTGGAATACCTTCTCTGCAAGGTGTGATTCGGGCTTTTAGAGGCGAAAAACGGTGCCATAGGCCCACAAATTGCTTCGTAGGTTCTCGTATGAGAGCATGCCACGAGCATAGGCCAACCAGGCGAGGAGGGTTAGGCGGATCATGCCGAGGCGTATGAGGCTTCGCTGGGCATGCAAATATGGCGGCGAACGGTGCTGTGCGGTGAATTGGAGGCGACTCTGCCAGAGTGCGACAAACATCCGTGGGCGTACCTGGCTGGTCGCCGCACCACCGATATGGGTAACGGTGGCAGCGGGAACTTGCCAGATCGCCCAACCCGCTGCTTTGATCCGCCAGCACCATTCGATCTCTTCGCTATACATAAAATAGCGTTGATCAAGTGCCCCCACCGTGGCAACTACTTCGCGGCGCACGAGCATGCACGCCCCGAGCGGATGTTCAATGGCGAAGGGTGTCGTCCCCGTTTCGTGAGGATAGCGGCCATGCCACCATGACCCATAGAGTCGGCCTGGCAAGACCTCGCCGGGAGGGAAGAGATCGAGCAAGGTCATCAGCAGTGTGGGGAAACGAAACGCTGCCGGTTGGAGCGTGCCATCGGGATTTAAGAGGCGTGGCCCAACCAGGCCAACGCGAGGATGGGCCTGCAGGAAAGCCACGAGCGTCTCGATGGCCCCGGGATGCACAACCGTATCGGGGTTGAGCAAGAGGCAGAAGGGTGGCGTACCCGTCACGGCGGCAAGGCCACGATTGGTTGCGCTTGCAAAGCCCAGGTTGCGGTCGAGGGCCAGCAGCCGCACCTCGGGAAATTCGGCGCGTACCATAGCCGGGCTGCCATCGTGCGAGTCATTGTCAACGACAATCACTTCGAGCGACAGTTGGCATGCACGCAACGAGGCCAGACACGTGCGCAACAACGTGACTGTATTGAAGCTGATAATGATGACGGAACAGACGTGCATAGCAGGCGCGATTGTAGCGCGGAATCTCTGCGAGTGCAAATTGAGGGTATAATAACCTCTTGGAGGAATACCTATGCTGCATTTTGTCATTGATCTCGCCCTGCGTGCCGGGGCACTCTTGCGCGCCGGATTGAGCTCGGAACGTCGTATTGAAGCCAAAGGACGGGCCAACCTAGTCACTGATATTGACCAGGCCAGCGAAGCCTTGATTGTTGGGGCGCTCAAGCAACGTTTTCCTGACCATACCGTGATTGCCGAAGAGGGCAGTGGGCACGAAGGGCAGAGCGACTATGTCTGGCTGATCGATCCGCTCGACGGCACCATGAACTATTTGCATGGCAATCCAACGTTCAGTGTCTCACTGGCTGTTCTGTATCAGGGGCGTTTGCAGATTGGGGTTGTCTATGACCCGTGCCGCGATGAACTCTTTGCGGCCGAACGCAGCAAGGGTGCCTATTGCAACGGGCGGCTTTTGCGTGTCTCGCAGGTCGATGCGCTCTATGATGCCCTCTTGACCACCGGCTTTCCCTACGACCGGTTCACCCAACCCGACAATAACCTGCGCGAACACAACCATATGTTGCTCAAAGCGCAAGAGATTCGCCGCCCAGGTTCAGCGGCCCTGGATCTCTGTTATGTTGCCGCAGGGCGCACCGATGCTCACTGGGAACTAGGCTTGAGTCCGTGGGATGTTGCCGCAGGGGCTTTGATGATTGAAGAAGCCGGCGGCATGATCACAGATTGGCAGGGTCAACCGTGGCATCCCGATGAGGAACGAATGGTGGCCTCGAACGGCAAAATCCACGCCGAACTGATCCAGGAATTGGCTGCCGCACGTGCCGCAGGCTGAGTCCTCTTCTAGCTGAGGTTTGTATGGCCTACTATGTTCGGGAACCGCTCAAAGGCATGCCCGCGCTGAGTGTTCGGCGTCCAACCATCAATGAGTTTTTTCTTTCGAGCTATACCCTCAGTATTTATAACGGATGCGAATTCGGCTGTCCGTATTGTGATAGCTGGGTCTACAGTGAACGACCTTTGAACGAAACCATCCGGGTGCCGGTTGATCTTGCTGAACACCTGACCGCCGAATTGGCTGGCGTTGACCAGGGCGATCTGATTGCAATCACCGCCTTGAGCGACCCGTACCAACCTGCCGAGCAGACCTATCGTTTGACTCGTCAGACGTTGCAGATCCTGGCTGATCAGCAACGCCCGACCCTGGTGATGACCAAGAGTCCGTTGATCCTCGAAGATATCGCGCTGTTGCAGCGGATCAACGAGCAGAGCCTTGCGCTCGTTGTGACGACCCTGCTGACGGTCGATCCGCACATGGCGTCACGGCTCGAAGGCAAAGCCCCCGCGCCGGCGGTGCGCCTCGACATGCTGGCCGAACTCAAGCGTGCCGGCATCCCGGTGGGGGTGGCGTTTGTTCCGATCATGCCTTATGTCAACGATACCAACAGCAACATCCGTAGCGTTTTACGGGGAGCGGCTGATGCCGGGGTTGACTTTGTGATCTGGGACTATCTGCACCTTGCCAATGAACGCCACCGGGTCCGCATCAACGAGATCCTGGCCCGGCTCGGTTCATACCCGGTGAGTTACTACCGCGATATCTACGGCGATCAGGCTATTGTCAACTCACGCTATCGTCATGATCGTGACACCGTTGTCATGGATCGCTGCAACGGGCTCGGGCTGGAGACGCGGGTACCGCAGCATATCTTTGCAGGCAAACTAGCCCCGCACAACGAGGCCGCCTTGCTCTTGAAGCATGCGGCTTTTCGTGATCGGGTGGCTGGACGTGACCAGATGGCCGAGCTACACCGGCAGCTTGCCGACCAGGTCTACGCCAAACAGATCGTTGCGGATGACCTACGGCGCAGCCCACTTGCGAACGAGGTGCGCAAACTCATCACCTCCCAGTAGAGCCGAAGCACCCGCACGGGGGGCGTGAGGTGTTCCGGAGGGCGAGAGGGGCGGGTGCTTCGGCCTTACGAGGCGGTGGGTTCGCGCCGCCAGGCCGAAGCACCCGCACGGGGGGCGTGAGGTGTTCCGGAGGGCGAGAGGGGCGGGTGCTTCGGCCATACGATTGCCGGTCTGCCGGTCGGGCCGTGCCCGTTGCGCCCCTCCTACGGTTTGCTCTGGGCCTGGAGGCGGGCAAAGAGGTGGCGGCGGTGGTCGCGCAATTGATTTTTGTAGTCGGGTGTATGAATTGAATCGGTGGACATAATCAGCGCATCTTCACCATTATCGGTGTAGTAACGGCGACGACTTCCAACGACCTGAAAGCCATACTTGAGGTAGAGTTGTTGGGCGGTATGATTACTTACCCGTACTTCAAGGGTAAGCATCTGTGCCGACAACTCATAGGCGTGGTCAATCAGGGTATTGAGCATCAGTTCACCGATGCCGCGACCACGATGGATCGGATCGACTGCGATCGTTGTCACATGGGCTTCGTCGAGGGTCACCCAGAGTCCCCCGTAGCCAACGATAGGGTTGGTTGCCTGAGGGGTCAACTGAGCGGGCATACCCAGCAAAAGCGTACTGACAAGCTGACTGAAGATACCTGTGCGCTGCGCATTGGGCACTCCGCCATTCTTGCTGAGCGACGTAGGGGGAGAGCCGCTCGCCTTGGCAACGACATAGCGGCAACTCTGGGTATTCCGGACTTCGCGGCGATACGTATTGGCCGACCAGGATGTCGTAAAACTTTGCTGTTCAATGGCCTGAACGTAGGGCACGTCATCCTCGACCATTGGCTCAATAAAATAGTACATCTGGCCGGCACAGATTCCTATTGTGGCAAAGCCACGGCTGACTCAACAAAAAAGACACTCTGGTAGGCCCCATCACGCCCAAAGCCACCACCGGTCTGGAAGCGACCAGTCACCTCAACGAAGCCCCAGACAAAGCTATTATTGGGCCCAACATTCAGATTGGCCGACTGATCAGGCGGAAAGCCCTCCATCCAGATTGGGGTGCCAAGCGGTTGCGGCCCGGCCCCATCTTCCTCGGTACTCACACCCTCAGCCAGCACATAGATGACAGAATTCCAGAAATAATACCCACGGGTTGTAATCGTCTGCTCGTGGTACTGTTCAGGATTGCGCTGAAGTTCAAAGAAACTGACCTTACCCTCACCGAGGGGTTGATCCTCAATCCGATGTTCAACGCGACGAATGCGTTCGATGGGTTCCGCCGACGTGATGGTCAGTTGATGTTGAAACTGCCCATTGGGGCCAAAGCTACCGCCCGAGTCAAAGCGACCGCGCACGCGCACAAAGCCATAGACCGAATCACCGGGGCGATGGAGGTGCTCGGTTACCTCGGGAGGGAAGCCCTCAACCCAGATCGCCTCACCGAGTGGCTCGGCATCGAGGCCATTGTCAAGGGTACTGACCCCGAGGGCCAGCACCGAAATGGTCGGATCGCCGGGGCGCCAGAGGTAGGCCCCATCAACGGTAATGTCCTGCCCACTGAACTCTTGGGGACTACTGGTGATCTGCTGGACATAGAGTGCTGAACCGGCAAGGGGACTCGTAGAGGTACACGTTGCCAGCATCAGCAAGAGCAGCAAACAAAGAGAAGCGAGCGACAGGGCTCGCCATGGTCGCAAAAGCATCGAAACAGCCTCCTCAGCTTGTCAGGTAGATTCCCGACAAATCGGGCGCATGGGTGTCATGTGGCACAGCATCGTGCAATGAATCAACGCCAAAACAACTGCTGGCAGCAGCGCCTCAGCCTCACCTGAATTATAGCAGAAGCGGCACAGCGGGGCAACCGGGGGCCAATTAGGGGAATTTCCCTTCAGATCGCAAGGAAATTCTTGACATCAGGAGTCTAGATCAGTATTATGAGCATACTTATGGCAGCGTAAATCCATAACCTTCAATTTTCGCACAGCGTGGCTTCATCGTGGGTTGCCTCGTATCGTGCACATTAACAACCGCATAGGAGGCTATTGTGATCGAGCTATACTGGGCTGCGCTGGCCCTGGTAGGGGGTATAGCCGCTGGTCTGGGCATAGGGATTGCGTGGACGAATTATGGAGCCAACGCCCTGGTTCAGCGCAAAGCGGCTGAGTCTCGCCTCCTCCTCGAAGAGGCGCGTTCCCAGCAGAAAGAACTTTTACTTCAGGCCAAAGACGAAGCGCTGCGGGTGCGCAATGACGCGGAAGCAGAACTGCGCGAGTCTCGGCAAAGCCTGCAAAAACAGGAAGAGCGCATTCAGCGCAAGGAGGAAAACCTCGACCGAAAACTGGAAAGCTTTGAACGTCGTGAGCGACAACTTCAGGTACGTGAACGACAGACCGAGCAATTGCACCAGGAGGCAGAGCGTCTCAAGCACGAGCAAGTGCAAGAGCTTGAGCGGATCTCGCAACTGACGCGTGACGGGGCGCGCGAGATCATTCTGGCGCAGGTTGAGCAAGTTACCCGTGATGATGCAGCGCGGCTCATTCGTGAAATAGAGCAACAGGCCAAAGAAGAAGCCGAAAAGACGGCACGGAAAGTCATCGGACTGGCTGTGCAGCGCTGTGCAAGTGACTATGTGGCAGAAATAACGGTTTCTACAGTGAACTTGCCGGGCGAAGAGTTGAAAGGGCGCATTATTGGTCGTGAAGGCCGCAATATTCGCGCCTTTGAGCAGTTCACTGGTGTTGATATTATTGTCGATGATACCCCCGAGGCCGTGACGCTGTCGTGCCATGATCCGGTACGGCGTGAAGTTGCCCGGGTTGCCTTGACCCGCTTGTTGAAAGATGGACGCATCCATCCGTCACGCATCGAAGAGGTCGTGCAGAAGACCCAGGTTGAGATTGAACATGTTATGCGTGAGGAGGGTGAACGAGTTGCGTATGAAGCGAATGTACAGGGCTTGCATCCCGATCTAATCAAGTTGCTCGGGCGACTGAAATATCGCACAAGCTATGGACAAAATGTCCTCCAACATTCGCTTGAGTGCTCACTGCTGGCAGCGCATATGGCTGCTGAGCTGGGGGCAAATATTACGGTCGCCAAGACTGCGGCCCTGTTGCATGATATTGGCAAAGCGGTCGACCACGAAGTCCAGGGACCGCACGCGCTCATCGGGGCAGATATTGCACGTCGGCTGGGTCGTTCACCCAGCATTATCCACGCCATCGCGGCTCATCATTACGATGAAGAGCCAACGACCATCGAGGCCTTTCTGGTCATTGCCGCTGATGCGATCTCGGGCGGGCGACCCGGGGCACGCCGTGAAACGCTTGATCTCTATATCAAGCGCCTGGAAGCCTTGGAAACAGTGGCAACATCGTTTCCGGGGGTGCAACGGGCCTTTGCCGTGCAGGCTGGGCGTGAAGTTCGCGTTCTTGTTCAGCCCGACCAGATTGATGATCTTGCCAGCATCCACCTGGCCCGGGATGTCGCCAAAAAGATCGAAGAGAGTCTGCAGTATCCGGGCCAGATCAAGGTGACGATTATTCGCGAGACTCGTGCAGTTGATTATGCACGGTAGCATGGTACAATTTGTGTACCGCATGTTCGTAGACAGCATCGTAACCAGAAGGAGGACTGGGCACTATGAGCCTTGGGATGCCGTCTGATGACCTACCGATCGAATCATTAACAACCGACCCTCAGGAGGACAGAATGACTAATGCTCAGTCATTACCCATTGCGCGCGCTGTTGGGGCCAGTTCACCATCTACGGGTGAGGTACAGCGCTCCGCCGAAGTCTTAAAGGTGTCTACTCGTTCACGCCCAAGTGCCGTCGCTGGGGCAATTGCCGGTGTGATCCGCGAGAGCGGCATGGCTGAAGTTCAGTCGATTGGAGCCGGGGCTACGAATCAAGCGATCAAGGCCGTGGCAATTGCACGCAGCTATTTGAGTGAAGAGGGCATTGATATAATCTGTATCCCCTCATTTATTGACGTTGCGATTGACGATGAAGAACGTACTGCCATTCGTTTGCTTATTGAGCGTCGTTAGCCTTCTGTGCGGCTAGGGGTAGGGGCTTGTTTTGCACGCGCCGGTGACTCGGGACAGAACCCATTAAAGCTGTACCTGGGACACCGGCGTGTGTTGTGTCACGGTCAGCGCCGCACTGCATACACACTCTGCGTTGAGCCGGGTGAAGGTTGTTGCCTTTTATGGAAGAGATTACGTCTTTTTTGACCGGTTATCCGCCTTTTGATCAATTGCCCCCTCAGGCTGTCGCCCGCGCCGCCCGTGGGATGCAGATTGAGTATTTTGCCACTGGTCAGACAATTCTTGAATTCGGCGGTGCTCCGGCGAAGTTCTTATATGTTGTGCGCAAGGGTGGCGTTGATCTGTTGCGCGAAACTGGGAGCGAGATTGAGATTTTTGATACGCTCGGTCCTGGTGAGGCTTTTGGGTACCCGTCGTTGATCCGCGATCAAGCTCCGGCGGTGACGGTACGAGCCCATACCGAGACCCTGGCCTATCTGCTTCCCTCTGAACTGTTTCATCGCCTCCGTGACGAAAATCCAGCCTTTCATCGCTTTTTTGCTGCCGTCGCTTTTGATCGGCTTGGCTTTGCGCTGAAGGTGCGCCAGGATCGAGCCGATCCGGCCCTCTTTCAGACGCGCCTCGGCGATCTTGTGCGACGTTCGCTGATGGTGATTTCACCCGACGCGACGGTGCGCGAAGCAGCCCAATTGATGAGCAAGGAAGGTATTTCCTGTCTCCTGGTTGATCTCCCGCCTGTTGGGGTGCTTGATCATAATACGGGTATTATTACCGACCGTGATTTGCGGAATCGCGTGCTTGCCGCCGGTCTCCCGGCTGATACGCTGGTACGTGAGGTGATGACGGCTCCGGCGCTTTCGTTGTCAATCGATAGCCTGGCCTTCGAGGGGCTGTTGTTGATGCTCGAACGGGGGATCCATCACTTGCCCATAAGCGAACAGGGGGTTGTGGTTGGGATGGTGACCAACACTGATATCCTGCGCCGCCAGAGTCGCAGTCCCGTCTTTTTGCCCCGCCAGGTTGATCGGGCGACCGGGCTTGATGAACTGCGCAACTATACGGATCAGGTGGCAATGACCGTCAGTGGGTTGCTTGATGCGGGGGCACGGATTGCTGATATCGGGCGGGTGGTCGCTGTGGCCCATGATGCCTTGCATCGCCGTCTCTTGCGCGATATTGAAATGGAGATCGGGCCGCCACCTGTACCGTATGCATGGATCGTACTGGGCAGTGAGGGACGCCTCGAACAGACGCTGCGCACCGATCAGGATAATGCGCTGATCTATGCTGATGATGCACCTCCCGAGGCACCAGCCTATTTTCGTACGCTTGCTCATATGATGGTCGAGCAGTTGGTGGCATGTGGCTTTCCGCGTTGCCCCGGCGATGTGATGGCGACCAATCCGCAGTGGTGTCAACCGCTTGCTTCTTGGCAGGCGATGTTCCGGCGCTGGATCGATGTCCCCGAAGAAGAGGCGCTGATGCGCAGTTCGATCTTTTTTGATTACCGTCAATTGTATGGCGATCTGGATGCCGAGGCGGGGTTGCGCTCGGTGATCGCACGGACTCAGGGCAATACGATCTTCCTGGCCCGCCTGGCCCGGGCCGCCCTGCGTGCGACGCCACCGTTGACTTTCTTCCGTTCGGTCGCCCTTGACGACGAGCGCATTGATCTCAAGACACGGGGTACGGCCATGGTCGTCGATTTGGCCCGGCTCTTTGCCCTCGAAGCAGGTCGCTCAGAAACCGGTACGCTTTCCCGGCTTCAGGCCTCGTGGCCCACCGCGAGTGTGAGCCAGGCGGCTGCCGAAGGGCTTGCTGATGCATTTGAATTGTTGAGCCTGTTGCGATTGCGTCATCAGCATCAACAGATTACCCGTGGTGAAGAACCAACAAATCTGGTGGTCTTTCCTCAGTTGAGTCCACTTGAACGCCGTGAATTGAAAGAGTCACTGCAGATTATTGCCCGGATCCAGCGTTCCGTGGCGATGACTTATCAGACGAGTCGGTTGGGCTAGGTTTGGGCAGAGCTAGACGTGACAGGTTGTTTGTGGTTGGTGGAGCGTTGAGACATTACCGCAGACGGAGTTTTTGCTTCTTTGGACGGGCATTGCCCTCCACACCTCCTCTGAGCAGGGGTAAACGGGTATCCTGGGTGACCGTAGATACCTGGACACCCCTGCGTACGCAACGACTGCGGGGCATAGAGGCCATCAAATCGGGGGGGTAACATGGTGTTTTTACGGAACTGGGATCTCTTCCGCAAACGCGAACGACCAGCTGTGTTACAGGCGTATGAAGCAGGGCCATGGCCTGATCCTCGTTCGCACTGGCGCGATGCGAGTTATGTGGTGCTTGATGTTGAGACGAGTGGTCTCGATCCGCGACGTGATGTCTTGTTGGCGATTGGTCTGGTCGGCATTGAAGGGGGCCGTATTCGTCTGGATACGTGCTGGCGCACGTTGGTTCGTCCGCCTGAAGGCTTTCTCGTTGATGCTAGTTCGATTCGGATTCATAACCTGACCCGTGCGGAAGTGGCCGAGGCTCCGACATTTGACGCAGTGTTGCCCTCCCTGATTGATCACCTGGCCCGGCGCATCTTGGTGGTCCATGTGTCCCAGGTTGATGTTGGCTTTTTGAATCGAGCCTTGCGCACTAACTATGGAGGACGGCTAGCCGGGCCGATCATTGATACGGCGCGTCTGGCGATGCGCCTCCATGATCGGGCACAGATTCTCGGCGAAATTGCCCACGAGCAACCTGCCCCGACGATTCAGTTGCGTGCGCTTGCCACCAGTATGGGCTTGCCGGTATACGGTGAGCACGATGCATTGAATGATGCCCTGACGACGGCGCAACTCTTTCTTGCCCAGGCGACACGCCTTGATCCCAAAGGCAATCTTTCCATTAAGAGTCTGCTGCGTAGCGGCGGGGTGTAGACACTAACTCAGGGCAAGCACACCATTGGGCGCATAGGGTACCAGTGCTTGCAAGCCAGGGTCAGTCAGGTTGAGCCGCACGGGTTGGGGCGAGAGTAGCATGGGCAAGCCGAGGGCGCGCACCCATGCTTCGTCGTTCGCTGCTTCAGGCGGGCGCGGGCCTGCCCGATCAGTGATGAAGGCGAGCTCGCAGCGGTCAAAGGGTAGCCCACGACGCACCAGGTCACTGGTTGCTAGCCCAAGGATAACGACCTCAGCCGATGGGTCGGCCAGCAAGCGACGGGCCTTGTCAAAGGTGGCCGCAGCATGGCTCACCACATGTCGAGCCATGGACTGATATGCGGTGACCAGGTGGCTCACTGTTGCGGCGCGTTGCTCTTCGCCGGTGACCGCGATCACAGTCACGACACCAAGGTCATCCCAGGGTACCGGGGGCGGATTTCCCCCAGATCCAGCCAACTGTTCGGGATCAATGTGCCAACCTTTTGCGCCATAGCCGATCTGCAGGGAGCCATCCTCGCGCATGAAGGTTGGCAAGCCTCGCTGGTACGCTTCGGCCATCAACTGGAGGATCGCCACAGGGAGTGCTTCGCGCCGTCGCCGGGCCTGCAAGGTGTAGAGGGGGGCGTTGCGATCCCATTCCTCATCCCCCAGGGCTTCGTGGTTCATGCCGGTGACGACATAGGCGCAGAGCGCGGCACCGATGCCGGGCATGGCGGTATCAAAGGTTGCCGTCATCAGCACCCCCTCGGCGTTGGTTTCGGTAATGACGTCGAGATTAGCGAGCACCAGGCCAATAAACTGCGCCGCATCTTTGATGGCGGTACGCATGCGGTTGCCACGATGGTGATCCGAGCGCACCAGCAGCATCACCCCCGGTGAGGGCGAAAGAATGTTGGGCCCATCGTAGGCCACGAGTTGAATGATTTCAATTGGTGAAGTCATAGCAGTATGGTATCATTTTTTCGCATTCCTGGAAAATCGGAGCCAGCATGAACGACTATGCCGTGTTGCACGAGCCATATGCCGAGCTTTTACGGGTGGCTTTGCGCCAGGCCAGCCCTGAGGGGGCCGTCGTTGCCCTTGATCTTGCTGCTGGTGATGGGCATAAAACGGCGTGGCTTGCGGCCATTGGCCAACCCGGTGCTTGGGTGCTGGCGCTTGATCATGATCGCACGCAGATCGCCTGTCGCAAGAGTTCAGGCGTGGCCTATCTCGTTGCCGATGCTCACCGTCTTCCGCTTGGCACGGCGCAGGTTGATCTGATCTGGTGTATCGCGGCGTTACACCTCTTTGCTGATCGAGCAGGTGTGTTGGACGAGATCCAGCGCACGCTGCGACCTGGAGGAACGGTCGTTCTTGCGGTGGCTGGCGACTACTGGGTTCGGCGACGCACCTGGCCTGCCGGATCGGTGCCGACAGACAGGCACCCACCGCCCCCGGCCGACGATCTGGGCGGCACGCTGCGGTGTACACTGGAAACGAGTGGCTTTGCCGATGTGCAGATTGCGGCCTACCTGCTCGAGGCAGCGGGACAGGCCGTAGAGTTTGCCTGGATGCCGCTGGTGGATGCTGGCACTGTTCAGTTGAAGACCGCGTCAGGGGCAACCGGGGTACCTGGCTTGCCGGTCAACATTGGTGAACCGGAAATAGCCTCCATCTTGCTGATCGTCTCGGGGCGCAAGCGCGTTGGGTAAGGAGAGCGGAGCGTATGGCAGAGCATACAAATGAGGCAGGGATTGTCTGGTACGAAGGGCTTGGCTTTGATATCGGGGCGCGGGTCGAGATTACCGACAGCCGTGAGATCCCGATCAGCGGGGTCACGACGGGAAGTGTGGTTGGGTTTGATGCAAGTGGGCCACGGCCAGGCGAGGATTTCATTCGTGTGCTTGTGCAACCTGACGGGCCAACGGCAATGATTATCGCGCTGCCCCCGTCAGCGCTGATCCCCGAGGGTGGAGGTGATTTGGTCGGCCTCGCTCGCACTGTCCTCACCGGGCTCGAACAATCCATGCGCCCCGAACAGTTCACGATCCTGCTCACCTGGTTGACCAGTGAGCAAGCACGGGCTATGGCCCAGGATCCTACGATTCGGCTACAGCGCATCCGCAGCGGGAGTGTTTTTATTCCGGGGCTCGTCTTGCCTGAGGTCATCGAGTTGGCGGCAGAGCGCCTGAGGGCGCGGGTTTAACGCCAATACGTTGCAAATAAGGCGGTTCTTTTGACGCAAAGGCGCAAAGGCGCAAAGGTTTTCGTGTAGGTGAGCGAACCCTTCGCGCCTTCGCGTGAGCTTATGTGCAAGGTGTTGGGTTTAACGCAGCGGCGCAGCGCGGCGGGTTTGCTCTGGAAGGGCGGTTGCATCTTCCGTGTATGCACCCGCAAGGGCACCCGCAAGGGGTGCCCGTACACCGGATTCGGCCCCCGGCCCTCCCGGCCCTGTAGGGGCACCCCTTGCGGGTGCCCCTACAGGGCCGGGGATCCCCGTTTGCGCCTCTGGTTGCATGCACAGGCTGCCACATAGAGCATATGTTTGTGTCCGGTTTCGTATGATGCAATCGCCCTGGCACGCTTTGGTCGCGAGCCTTGACGATGGACAGTGAATCGGTTAGGCTGTCTAGTAGTATATCGAAAGGGGTAGCCAGACCGATTTATGAGTATAGTGACGCTTAGCTTATTTGCGATAGGCTTTATTTTATTGCTAGCCGGTGCAGAACTGTTAGTACGGGGGGCCTCACATATTGCCGCTGTCTTTGGAATTTCGCCCCTGGTGATCGGGTTGACCGTGGTCTCGTTTGGCACGAGTGCCCCGGAACTGGCGGTGAGCTTTCGATCATCAATGGAGGGGCAGTCGGCCATTGCGCTGGGCAATGTAGTTGGCAGCAATATTTTCAATGTGCTCTTCATTCTCGGCCTTTCGGCGATCATTGTGCCGCTGGCAGTTGATCGACAGTTGATTCGGCTTGATGTTCCACTGATGATCGGCATATCGCTGGTGATGTTTGTGATGGCGTTTGATCGGCATATTGGGCGCATTGATGGATTGATCATGGTGACTGCGCTGGTTGCCTATCTCAGCTTTTTGATCTATCAGAGTCGCTGCGATCATGAAGCAGAGGAAAAACGTAAGGCACTTGAACACCACGTCCTGCCTGAGAAGCCACGACAACTGGTGCTGCATATCTTCTTTGCCGTTGCCGGTCTGGGGTTGCTTGCGCTTGGGGCGCAGTGGCTGGTCGATGGGGCCGTGGCAATTGCGCGCTTTTTCGGTTTGAGCGAGTTGATTATTGGGTTGACGATCATTGCGGTTGGTACCTCGCTGCCCGAAGTTGCTGCCTCGCTTGTGGCGGCTGTGCGGGGTCAACGCGATATCGCGGTGGGCAATGTGATTGGCAGCAATATCTTCAATATTCTTGCGATTCTGGGTTTGACCGGTTTGCTGATCCCCAATGGAGTGAATATTCCTGTTGAGGCCTTGCGGTTTGATCTTCCGGTCATGATCCTTGTGTCATTCGCGTGTCTGCCCATCCTCTTTACCGGTTATACTATTTCGCGTGGTGAAGGGGTGCTCCTGTTTGGCTATTATCTGGCCTATACAGGCTTTTTGATTTTGAATGCGATGCAGCACAACATTCTGGCTCTCTTTAGCTCGGTGCTTGGTTTTGTAATTTTGCCCATCACGCTCGTTGGCATGCTGGTATTCTTTGTCAGGGCGCTACGACGCCAGGGTTCTCCGTGGATGTTGCAGCGGTGAATAATGCTACAGCTAACCCTTGATCACCCCCATACGCCGCTGGCGTGTGCCCGCATCTTAACGATCAGTGCGCGTGCTCCGCAACGTGGGCTTGCGCTGGCGCAAAGGGCCTGGCACGCTGCGGCTGGTGGTACACCCGAAGCGCAGGCCCACGCGGCGATGACGCTTGGGATTGCGCTGTTGCGCTCTGATCAGATCCACCAGGCGTTGGCGATGCTTGAGGTCGCCCGAGAAGGCTGTGCAACGCTCGGTTTATCTATTGCTGGACTCTATGTCCAGCGCGCACGGATTCAGGCGTTGCGGATGCTTGAGCAGATCGCCGATCCGCTGGCCGCTGTGCGTGAACTGGCTCAGGCGTTTGCAGCGGTTGGTCTGCATGACGAAGTGCTCCGCACGCGCATGGATGAGGTTGCGCTGCTGAATCTGCGCGGGCATCAGTCAGAGGCCCTGGCCCTCGCTGAGGAGCTCCAGCCTACCCTGGAGGACCTAGGCACCCTGGCTGATCATGCACGTCTTGCGCGCTCGTGTGGGATCGCTCTCTCAAATATCAGTCGGCTCGATGACGCTCTTGATGCCTTTGCGCGGGCACGGGCCTGGTTTGCGGCGTTCGGGTACGGGTTTGATGTGGCGATTACGCGTGCTGAGGCGACGATGATTGCGTTGCGTCGTGAAGATATGGCCGGATGCATTGATGAGTTGTATGCATTGACCAGAATCTTTGCCCGCTACGGCAGTGAGCAGAATATCGGGTATTGCGAAAAGCGGATTGGCATCGCGGCCAATGGTCTGGGCCGTTATGATGAGGGCATTGCCGCTTTCAGTCAGGCGCGCGTCCGTTTTCAGGCCCTTGGACGGGCGTCGCATGTTGCGGAATGCGACCTGAATCTTGGCAATAGTGCCTATTACAGTGGCCTCTTCGAGCTTGCCCTCGCCTCGTATCGGCGTGCCGAAGCAAGCTTCGAACACCTTGGTTTGCGGCCCCTCGCGATCTTGAGTAGACGCAATCAGGCCCTGGCCCTGCGGCTGCTGCAACGTCCGCACGAGAGCCTGGCGTTGCTTGAGCCAGTGGCCGAGGAATTACAGCAATTGGGCAATCGGCTTGAGTATGGCGAGGTGTTGCAAGCGCAAGCCTATGCCCTTGATGATCTGGGGGCGGGCGAGGCGGCGCTGGAACGGTTTCGGCAAGCTGAAACGATCGTGCGCCGCGAAGGCAATCTGCCTGCTGCTGCCGAGAGTATGATCGAACAGGGCTGGATACAGCTGCGCGCCGGTGATGCCGCCGTCGCCCGTGAGCTCTTTGAGGCAGCCTTGCCTCACCTTGAGGGTCGGCTGAACCATCGCTGGCGGGCGCTGTATGGGTTTGGGCGTTGCGTAGAGGTAATGGGCGATCGCACAGCGGCCCTGGGCCACTATCGCGCCGCCGTGCGCCTTATTGCCGACCTGCGGCGGCGTCTGGCGAGCGAGCACGCATCGAGCGGCATCTTTCAGATGGCAATGGATCTCTTCAACGCTGCACTGCGCCTTGCCCAGGAGCTCGATGATCCACAGGCCGTGCTTGAACTGGCCGACTCGCAGCGGGCGCTGGCCTTGCGTCGCCAGATGAACAGTTCGCAGGTATGGGTGCCGCAGGAGCTTCAGGGTGAACTGGTGAGCAATAGTGCCACGCTTCGTGAGGCACTTCATCAGAAGATGACCGGAGCCGCGCTTGATGCAGCATTGGATGGCTATGTTGACCTCTTGTTGCGGGCACGTCATCAGGTTCCCCTGCCCCAACCACCCGAAGTGACGCCGGATCTTGAGGAATTACGTGCAGCGTGGTCGGTGGCGTATCCGGAAGGATGGATGGCGCTCTTTTACCTTGAGGTTGCAAGTGGCCTGCTTGCCGTGGTTGTGACACTTGATCGGCTCGCACTCTACCCGATTGCTGATGACCAGACCCTCCGGCAGGCGCTCCAACGGGCCACGCAACCAGCGCGCCGCATGATGACGTATGGAGGTCTTGGCGATCCTGCGACATGCTGGGCTACCCTGGAGACGTTGGGTGAGCGGTTGATTCCTCGCGAGGTCTGGAGCGTGCTGGAACCAGCGCAACGCCTGCTGATCGTCCCAGCCGGGATGCTCCACGCGATCCCCTGGGCCACCTTGCGCATGGAGGGACGCTGGCTGGTCGAATATGCGACGATCCAGATCTTGCCAGCTCTTGGCACCTGGTCAACGCTCTATCGACGGCAGGCCGCGCACCGTGCTGGCTTGCTGGTAGGCGTGAGTGAGTTTGGCGAGCGTGCCAAAGCCTTGCCGGGAGTGGGGCTGACGCTCGATCTGGTGGCCGAGCGCTGGCAAGGCCCGACCGAGCGCTGGGAGAATGAGGCGGCTACCCGCGAACACCTGTTGCGTGCCGCCGCCGAGGGTACGTTGCGACAGTTTGGCCTGATCCACTTTGCCATGCACGGACAGGTTTATGCGAGCAAAGGCTTGCTAGCGCATCTCAAGTTATGGGACGCCGATTTGCAAGCTGACGAAGCGATGCGGCTGCAACTGGATG
Organism: Candidatus Chloroploca mongolica; assembly: GCF_004762035.2. Classification (GTDB taxonomy): domain Bacteria; phylum Chloroflexota; class Chloroflexia; order Chloroflexales; family Chloroflexaceae; genus Chloroploca; species Chloroploca mongolica. The sequence goes on from NZ_SIJK02000022.1 coordinate 50,975, forward strand.
GAGCGCTGGTGGTGCTTTCGGCGTGTGAAACCATGGTGAGCGAAGTCTTGCCTGGCGAAGAAGTCTTGAACCTGGGACGCGCCTTTCTGGCGAGCGGCGCACGCGACGTCATCGCGAGTCTCTGGCAGCTCTATGATCGAGCCTTGCCCGAGATGTTACCGCCGCTCTACGACCGCCTCAGCCAGGGTACCGATGCACCGACAGCCCTGGCGGCGAGTCAGCGTACCCTGATCCAACGTGCCCGTACCATTGCCAGCGATGATCCTGATGCCATCCTCGTTTCACCCCTTGTCTGGGGGAGCCTGACCGCCATGGGCGGAGGGTAGGGGTTTACGGTTCGATCGGCAAGCAAAGCTTGCCGATCGAACCGTAAACTATGGTATACTATCAGGCAGTGTGTTCGTTTTCGGGCAGAAGCTCGTAGGTTCAGGTGAAGGAGTCAGAACGTTATGACGTTCAAGAGTGGACGTGGATCTTCGGGGGGGCGTGTGCGGGGCCGTCGCCGCGAGTGTGAGTTTACCAAGCTTGGCATTGATCCCGATTACAAAGATATCAAGCGGTTGCAGAAGTATATTACAGCTCAGGGCAAAATTCTGCCCCGGCGCCGCACGGGTGTGACGGCCAAGATGCAGCGTCGTTTGTCGGTTGCGATCAAGCGGGCGCGCCATCTGGCGCTGTTGCCTGCCGCACCGCAGCACACACGCGCATAGCGTACCTTTTGGGTTGGGCATCAAAAAAGCCAGCTAGGCTGGCTTTTTTGGTGCCCAACGCAAGTCTGAAGGTTAGATCAGAATCTCCAGGGCTGCCAAGCGTTCGCGGAGCAGGGTTTCGGCGTTGAGCAGGCGGATACGCGTGGTCAAGTAGGCATGATCGAGGGTCTGGCGGCGGATGATGCCAACGACATCTTCGTGATCATACTTGCCTTCGGCGGCACCACGATTGAGCAGCAGTTTGTGCGCGATAATGTCTTCAGGGCTGGCAACCGCGACCTGCGCCCCAAGCAGAGGCATTTGCCGCAGATGTTGCTGCATCGGCTGATCGAGTTGGAGCGGATGGATTTGTCCGCCCTGGCGCACGGTCAGATCGTCGACGAGCTTGATGCCACGCCAGAGGATGCGCTGACCATCGAATTGCACGGCTTTGCCGTCGGCTTTGAGTAAGGCGACGACGGTGGGCAACTTGCCACGGGCGACCAGCAGATCGACATCCTGAATAGGCCGCCGTGGGCCATACAGATAGGCCGCTGCACCGCCAAAGACAGCCCACGGCATCCCGTTGGTTGTGAGGAGACGTTGGACAACAGCGAGATTCCCGGCAATGAGTGACATAGCAGACTCCCTGGGTTCTTGCGCAGTACCGCTGCCTTTAGGATAGCACACGGGTATTACCGCAACGAGCCAAGCCAGTCTTCACGGGTCAGGAGCATCTCGTAGAATTCGACCAGGGTCTCAAAGCGGTTACGGCGAAAAAAGACCGTCAAGTCGGCGTATTGTGGCTCGGCGAGCAGGCGGAGGGCCGGGTCATTGCCGGCACTGCGCCATTCACTGTCGATATACTGAAAGCCGAGGCGGTCGTAACAGCGTACGGCGCGACGGTTGAAGGCCGCGACATCGAGCGAAAGTTGTTTGAAGCCGAGCGGTCCAAAGTAGTGATCAAGAAAGAGTTCGAGCGCCTCGGTGCCGAAACCCTGACTCACATAGGGTTGGGCGAGCGAGATACCGAGGCGCGACCCTGCGCCTGCGGGTTCGATGTCACGCAGCGAAATACGCCCGATCATATGGCGATGACGGTCATCAATGGCCCACACATACCGCTGCACACTCCGCCCGTTGAGCAGATCAAAGCCGTTAGAACTCGGAATATTCCAGAGCGAATGAAAAGGTTCGGTATAACGGGGCCAGAGTTCCTGGGCCAGGGTATCACCACGCTGCCAGGGGCGTAGCATGACCCGTTTGCCGTGGATGACGCGCGATCCTCGTTCCTCTCTCATCACCTTCCCTCATCACTGTGGTTGCAGATACGCGAGCGACACCCAGCCCTCACGTTGGCCTTCCTCAAGTTCGACGCGAACGCGTAACCAGGTAGCATTCCCGGTTTGTCGAGGCCCCTCAAGCTTACGTACGAGGGTACCCTTGGGAATGACGGCGATCACATTGGTGTTGCTACTTGCATCGGGCGTACGGCGCAAGTTGAGTCCGGCCTCAATTGTGACGATATAGATCTCGCCCTGTTCTTGTTGCGTGCTTGGACTTCCGGGCCACCACCGGGGAAGAGCGGGGAAAGGGAAATTGGGATAGCCGTTGAACTGATCAGCCAGGGCGCGCACACCGAAATAGGAGCCAAGGACAACCATCGTGAGCAGGGCCATCATCACGAGCCAGCCAACTAGGTTGCGGCGGCGATTCTGCTGGCGGAACTGGTTTTGATCAACGTGACGCACCTGCGCGGTTTGTGGTTGGCGGGTACGTTTGCTACGCGGCGGACGGGCAACGGGTTGGTTGGGCGTGGGCGTGGGCGTCGTGAGGGGTGCGGGTTGCTGCGGCATCGGGGGTGGGGTGGTGGTTCGCTTCATTCGGTACGTGGCGGCGCTCAGATCACGCCAAACGGCCTCGAGTTCGTGGGCGAAGCTCTGCACATCAGGAAAGCGCTGTTCAGGCAGGCGTGCGGTTGCGCGAGCCAGCAGACGCTCAACACTCGGCAGATAGAGCGAGGGCCGTAGGCGGCTGAGCGGGGGAAGTTGGGCACGCTGGTGGGCGAGGGCAATCGTATGGGCATCGGAGCCAGTGATGGGGCGTTCGCCAGTCAGCATTTCATAGAGCAGAATTCCGAGCGCATAGACAGCGGTGGAAGGGTTATCAGGCAAGCCTTCGCTCAACTCGGGCGCACGGTAATGCGCCTGGTCACGCTTCAACTCTTCGTGGGGCGCGCGCCAGTTCTCGACGAGTTTCACCCGCTGTTCATCAACAATGAGGACATTGCGACTGCTGATGGGCGGATGGTAGAGGCCAGTGGGCCTTTCCGCGCTGCGTTGAGCCTGACAGACGACGATCGCCGCACTGATTTGGCGCATAAAGCGCAAAGCCTGTTCAACACCCAGCGCCCCAAGGCCATAGAGTGCCCGCCCGGTACAGTATTCCGTCACCATAAAGGGTCGTCCCCCGACTTCGCCCCGGTCAAAAACTTCGAGCAAGGTCGGCTGCGAACAAGCGGCCATCTGGTTGATCTGCGTGATAAACCGTGTCCGCAGAAGCTCCTGCCCAACGAGGTGCTTTTGCAAGAGATGGAGCAGCACCCGACGCTGGAGGCGTTCGTCGGTCGCGTCATAGACTGCGGCCAGGCGTGTGGTGCCCAGTTGGGTCTGGACACGATAACGCCCAAAGAGCAGAGGGTTCGATGAAGGTGTAGCAGGTTCGTCTGTCATGCGAAATTATCTGTCTTTGTACGAACGATAACCAATTCATAATGACCAGGTTGCCAGGGCAGCACATGCACCTCAACACACCCGAGTCCTGTCAGGAGGGTGACGAGTTGCCGGTGGGTCAGGGCCCGCCCCGGTAAATAGCGTGCCCAGGCATCAGGGATCTTGCTGAGTAGCATCCAGGCCCCGGGGCGCAGCACCCGTACCATTTCCGCCAGGGCTCGCCTCGGTTGCGGAAAATACTCGAGGGCCTCGAGACATGTGACCAGATCAAAGCTTCCCGAGCGCCAGGGTAGCCGACTCGCTTCGCCCTGATGCCAGAGGATCTGGGCCGGGTGAAGATAGGGTTCAAGCTTCTCGCGGGCGATACGGAGCATCTGCGGGGTCAGATCGAGGGCCGCAAGATAGCCTGCATAGGGCTGACTGCTCGCAAGCAAGAAGGGCACCCGCCCGGTGCCTGTGGCAACATCAAGCACCAGAGGGCGGTCACAACCAGCCAGAGCCCGCGCCAGCCACGGCTGCAACCGGGCATCCGCTTCAGGCTGCCACGAGGCGCGCACGCGATCATAGTGTTGTGCGCCAAAACGATAGACCAGTTGAACCGCACGCGGCCCGAGATAGGCTCCTTCAGCCAGGATCGCCTGCCAGTAGATCAAGCTCGCGAGGCATGCCGCACCACCCGACCAGCAGAGACCGTTGCGCAACATCGTCAAGGCCCTCGGGCGTGACGATGTGCCAGACTCGCGGGTGAGCAGGTCAGGCTGTACCATCTGCTTGAACCGTATCATAGAAAGAATTATAGCATGTTGTCGTTCGTGAAGCTTTCGGGTATGATACGTGAGAAGCAAAGTATGGTTGCAAGCATAAAACAACCGTTGTCGTCACAAAACCACCAGAAAGGAGGCTCCTGGTCGTACCGTCTTTATCCCTTTGCGGTACAGGCCTGAAAGTAAAACCTGAAGCAAAAAGAGCCTTAAACCAGAAGCCGAGTTGCCCACCTGATGAAACAAAATGATGGGGCGTGCGGCAAGATGGCTGGCGAAGGTGAAGAGTTGAAGAGAAGCAAGAGATTAATTGTGGAGTTAAAAACCTATGAGTCTCCCTACCGAAGTTCGTAGTGGTATGCGCTGGATGCGTGCGGATTTGCATATTCATACTCCAGCATCAGAGGATTATGTAGAACCTGAAGTTACGTATCTCGATATTCTGCAGGAAGCTGAGCGCCGCGAATTAGAGATTATTGCGTTCACGGATCACAATACTGTCCATGGGTACGAGCAATTTCAGCGTGAGCTTGATTTTTTAGGTGCCCTTGAGACAGCCGGTCGCTTGACCGCCGAGGAGCAAGTGCGGCTCGATGAATATCGCCGTTTGCTCCAAAAGATCACCGTGTTGCCGGGCTTCGAGTTTACGTCCCACTTTGGGGCGCATGTGCTGGGCATCTTTCCCCCGAATCGCCCGATTAGTCTGATCGAGACGACGCTTTTGCAACTCGGTGTTCCGGCTGAACATCTCAAGGGTGGCGTCTGTGGCATTTCGAATACGCGCCATGTGACCGATGCCTACGAGATTATTGCGCGGGCAGGCGGGATTGTCATTGCCCCACATATCAATGGGCCCAATGGCGTGGTGAATGAGACGCTGCGGATGGGCACGAGTGGGCAGTCGCGGATTGCGGTCTCGCAGAGTCTGCATTTGCATGCTCTCGAGTTTGTTAATTTTTATACTGATCACGAGAAGTTCACGTCGCCGGGCTTTTATAATGGCAAAACAGAACACTACGACCGGCGTATGTTTTGCATTCAGGGGAGCGATGCCCACCGCCTGCGCCGTTTGCCCCAGAGTGATGGGCAGGTGGTGCATAAACACGGCATTGGCGACCGCTATATCGAGTTGCTCTTGCCCAACAATAGCTTTGAGGCGCTGCGTAACCTCTTTGCGAGCCAGGAGTTTGATCGCGTGCGCGTGCCCAAGCGTGACCAGAAGCAATGGGCGGTTGATGCGGTGCGCTTTGGTGGTTCCACCGAACGCCAGGTGTTGCGGGCTGTCGGTGATGATCCTTCGACGGTAGCATTGCTCTGGACTGATGTGGCTGCCCTGGCGAATGCCGGTGGCGGCGTGCTTGTGCTTGGCTGCGAGCCTGGAGGCAAGGTGCTTGGCGTGGCTCGCCCCGATTATGTGAGCGAGATGCTTCGCAAGAGCGTCGCGGAACAGGTCATACCACAGCCTTATCTCTCGTTTGAGTTGATGAGTTACGAGGGCCAGGATGTTATGCGCGTCGAGGTGAAGGCGAGCGAGCCTCCTCCCTATGTCGGGCTCAATGGCACGATCTATGTGCGTCGTGATGGTGAGACGACGATTGCCGATCGCAGTGAGATTATTCAACTCTGCCGGCGTGCGCTCGCTGAAGGCGCTTCGTCCCCCCTCGATAATGGGCAGGATCTCGATCTGCCCCGCTCGGGCGTCGAGATTGTGACGTGCCAGAAACGTGGCGGTGTCTGGCTCTATGAGGTGCGTGATTTGCGCACCACTGCCGGGGTGACCCGCGACCGCGCTCAGGGCCTCTGGGCTTATGCGATCAGTCGCCACGAAGATCTGCGCGATGGTCGCGTTGACCTGCAGAGCCAGGTGCGCTGGCGGGGGCGGCTTGGGCTCTGGCGGGCGTATCGTCAGGGCAGCCGTACCAAGTATGATCTGGTGCATCGCGATGCCAATGGCGTGATTGACCATGTCTTCTTTGGGGTGAGCGATTGGGGCCTCAGTGATGGCTGGATGGCGTTGCTTTCGGAACGTACCGGTGAGCCGATAGAGCAAGAGACGCAGGCGTTTGATCCGGCTGATGATGTCCCACAACAACTTGTGGTGGGCGATGAACTCCTCTTCACTGATAGCGCCGCACTCTTTGAGCCCGATATCTGGGCCGAACGCCGTGTCCGCTGGAAGGGTCGCGGCGGGCTGGCCGGCATTCATCGCGATGCCTATGGGCAGCCGAGTTTTGACCTGATGATGAAGGATAAGGACGGCACCGGTCAGCAGAGTTATCCTGGTGTGTCGCTTGAGAAGCTGACTGATGCATGGCTCGGTCTGATTCGCATTGCTCGCCCGCGCACTGGTATTGAGGTCATCAGTGCGACCCGCAGCGAAGATGGTGAGTGGCAGTATGTCTTTCGCAATCTGCGCACTGGCGATGTCAGTGGGGTGCCCTGGCGCCTGCAGGATATTGAACCCGGGACGGTGCGGGAGTATGCCGCACGAATGTATCAGCAGGATCTGCCCCTCGATGAAGAGAAGATCCGCTGGTGGGGCAATCTTGGCTACCTCCGCCCGATGCGTAGCCAGGTCGATCTCGTCTTTGTCGATGAACAGGGCGAGGTGCATTTTTACTATGCCGCCCGACGTGAAGAGTTGACTGGCGAGTGGCGTGAGTTGCTCGAGTTGTATGGCGAGATGTGAGCGCAATACCTGGCAAATAAGGCGATTGTTTTGACGCAAAGGCGCAAAGTTTTTCGCGTACGTGAGCGAACCCTTCGCGCCTTCGCGTGAGCTTATTTGCAAAGTATTGGGTCTAAGCGCTCTAGCGGATCTGGTAGATGCTTACGTCGTCTTGGACGAAAACTGCTTCGCCAAGCAGTTCAAATTTGGCCAGGCTCTCGGGAGGGTAGAGGCGGCGCTCGAGCGCTCCGAGGTAGACGTGGGTGACGTGGTAGCGGGTGAGCAGGTCGCGGGCCGTGGCGGTGTCGGTGGTGCGAAAAATCGTGTCCACGTCAACACAGCGCGGCCCCAACTCGGCCATCGCAAGCGGATCGCCCCCGCGCCATTGCTGCTGATGTCCAACCCAGCCCAGAACCGTCGGATGCCCGGTGGTCGAAGCGACCCCGCCCCAGCCTTCGCTGCGCACGTCGTACGAGCCGCCACAGCGCTGAGTCGCCAGATCTTCGACCGCCGCTGCTTCGAGGACAACACTGCCCGGCGGCACGGACTGGCGTAACCAGCGGATCGAGGCAAAGCCGGCCTCGCTCTGCTCACGTGGGGTGCGCCCTTCGAGCCCGATCAGTGGGCCGCGCCCCAGGTCGCGCAGGCTCAGTGCCGGGTAGACCAGTGCCCCGGCAAGCAAGATCCCGGTGAGTCCCGCCGTTGTCCAGGCGACAACGCGGCGTGCCCCGCGTGCCTCGTGTATGATCCACCAGAGCGCAAACGGGGCTAGCGTTCCCCAGAGCAACCAGACTTGATAGTAGAACTTGAAGATCGTATTCATCCGGTTGCCAAAGACATCGCGGATAAAGATGAGTTCGGTGCCAAAAATGATTGCACAACCGAGGGCTGTCACCAGGAGTGCGAAGCTCGCGGCGGGGCGGTGGGTTTGCTGCATTGCGGCCCACATCGCCAGTACGGCCAGGCCACCCAGGGGGAGCAACGGAAAACCGGTAATGAGACCGATGGGCACCAGGATCAGCGGTAGCCAGAAGAGCAGCCGTGGCAATGGGGGCGGGTTTGCTTCAGCCGTTTGCTCTTTTTGGAATGCCAACGTACTCTGATACAAAAAAACAAGTATCGGCAAGGCAAAGAGCCCGAAGCTGATGATGAAAGCGTGGAGCCCGCTGCGCCCGGCGGTGTAGGGCGCAATGATGCTCGTAATGCGGCCAAGCACGGGCACATCAATGAGCGGTGCCGCACTGCCAACCAGGGGTTGCAGCGTCAGGTGAAACGGCAGAAAGAGCAGGTACGCACCGAAATTCACGATGAGCAAGGTGCGTCCCAGCGCCAGCCACGGCAGCCGCCCCGGTTGCCGTCGGGCCACCAGCGTTATCGCGCCAGCGTAGAGCAACAGATAGGCCGGGAGATCCCAGCTATTGATGGTGTAGAGGCTGCCGAGGATCAGGCCGCTGAGCGCGAGCAGGCCCAGGTCACCACGAGTGTTGCCTGGTAAACCGGGGCGCAACAGGGTTGCCAGGGCGAGCGCAGTTGCCAGCACGCCAAAGGGCAGCGCCATGACATGCGGGTGCATATCGCCGAGCCGAAAGCTAAAGAAGGGAAACTCGGTGATATTGTAGCGCCGTACGCCTCCCGCGTCGCCATACTCGTCCCAGAGCGCTCGTGACGGCCACCACCAGTTGAAGTCAGCGAGTTTGTCGTTGCGTTGCCAGCGATCAATGGTGCCAAATTCGTTGGTCGTCACTGTCGAGGGGAGCACGATTTCGTCGTTGCCGCCGAGGGCCTGACCAAATGCCGAGACGAGTTGTCGATTGTCGAGGGCGACCGTGCGTTCGTCACCGAGCAGCACCTGCACCGCCCCGGCCTGGTTGCCTGCCAATAAGACAAAGATCACGCCGAGCAGCGGAAAGACGATGCGCGCTCGCAGGCGCGGCCATGTGCGGCGAGGCGCATCTGGATGCGCCAGGATGATCAGGTTGGCGATGGTTCCCGCCACGCCCTGGGCCGTCAACGCCACAATCAGGGCCAGTGCCAGATTGTACGCGATCCCGGGCGCGAGGCCCGTCAGCGCGGCCATCGCGGCCATCAACAGATAGCCAAAGTAGTAGTAGTTGATGCTAAACCCGGCCAGCCACGGATCAACCGGCGGGAAACTGCCACTTCGCAGCATCGCGTTAAAGAAGGCAAAATCCATCGGGCGCTCGGTGCCAAAGGGCGTCGGGTCGTGCATGCGCATCCAGACCGTCGCCAGCAGCGCGCCAAGAAAGATGGCCTCAGAAGCGAGCACCGCCTGCCAACGCGTTGCGAAAAAGCATCTGGCTCGTTCCAATGCCGCACGCACGCCCCCGTGGAGCCAGATGCCCGCGATGGCAACACCGAGCGCCGCAACGATCAGCACGGGCCTGCCAAATTGGGCCAGGCCCAGCATCGCCAAGAGCCACGCGACATAGCCGACCAGCAGCAGACCGAGGGTTTTGGCATAGGCATAGCCACGATCAGGCAGCGCTCGGAATATACTTCCGGTGATCGGCAGACCAACCAGACCGATCAATTGAATTGTGATCCACCAGATAAAAACGTCTAGCACGGTCACTCAACCTGCAATAACTGGCGCGCTTCGGCGGCCCAGGGGCCATCGGGCGCGAGTTGGAGATAGGTTTCAAGCATGGCCCGGGCGCGGTCGCGGTCGCCGATTTCGCGAAAGAGTTGGCCGAGGCGAAAATAGGGTTCAGGCTCATTTGGATTTGCGGCCACCGCCTGGCTCAACGCGATCTCGGCCTTGTCAAACTCGCCCCAGCTCAACAGGGCCGCGCCAAGCTTATTCCAGTTGCCTCCGTTTGGTTGACGGCGAGCCGCCCGTAGGTACGCCTCTTCGGCCTCGCGGTAGCGTCCGGCGTCCGCCAGAATATCGCCCCAGAGGTGCAGCACGCCAATGTCATCAGGATTCGCCAGGGCGGGTGCCTCGAGAATGCGGGCGGCTTCGTCGAGCCGCCCCAGATTGCGGTAGCGCTCGGCCAGGCCAAAAGCCGTGGGGCCGTCGGTTGGATTGGCGCGATTCGCCGCTTCAAGCTCGGCCAGATCAGACGCAGGTGCCGTGATTGGCGCACCAGGGAGATTAGTTATACCACTGCTGCCAACTTCGGCCTCGGGTCGTGCGTAGCTTGATGGCACACCCCGTACCGCATAGATCTGCACGGCTGAGGTGGCAAAGACCGGGTCGAGGTAGATGCCCTGCATCTGTTTGAATTTGCTCAGCCCCTCGGCAGGATAGATCGCGTGCTCGACCCCGCCCACATAGACATAGTCGACATTGTAGCGTGCCAGGAAGCGTAACGCCTCTTCGACATCAGGGCTTTTGTAAAAGCGCTCGACGTCGGCATCACGCCGTGCGGCAACCTGTGGATCGCGCTGCTCGTTGACATGCAAGGCACTGACGACGGTCGGCAGGCCTGTATTGGCGGCGATGCGAATGCCATAGCCCCGGTAGAAAGAAAGGTTTGATTGCACGACGATCGGTGTGCCACTGATCTCTTTGTTGAGCCAGTCAATCGCTTCGGCGTCGCCACGGAGATCAATAAAGGCCTCGTTCATGCCAGGGGCGCAGCCGCCAAAGGCAGCGCAACTATAGCCAAATCCGGCCTGCGCCAAAAAGGCGCTGCCATCGAGTGTCAGCCCCGTCTGCACTTCAAACCGGTTGGCAATGCGCGAGGGAATGCCAGCCAGCGGGTAGAGCGCCATCATTGCCAGCAAGAGCCCCTGTACCGTCAGCGCCGCCGTCTGCGCTGGTCTGCCGCCAGTGCGCCGTAACGCCCGCAACAGGTTGGGCAGGCTGATCGCGGTTGCGAGCGCAAGCAAGATCCAGACCTGAAATCCAAATTTAAAGACCGTATTCATGCGATACCAATCGCCCCCGGCGAGGTGATCGCGAATATAGACCAGTTCGATGCCCAGCGAGACGGCCAGGCCAACCCAGGCTAGCACAAAGCCGTACCAGGTTGCATTGGCGAGCCTGCGCTGCCCAAGTAGGAAGAGACCAACGAGCAAGAGCAACGCCAGCGCCATGCGCAACCCGAGTTGCGGCACGAGTGTGGTAATAAGCAGCAACAGGCCCACCAGATAGACAAGCGAGCTGGCTGAGATGCCAAGCGAGAGGCGCTGACTGATGCCAAGGGCTGTCACCACCGGGCGATCACCGGCGACCCGGTGTTGCCCCCAGACCCGTTGCAAGCCACCGAGCAAGACGGGGATCAGGGTCGCGAGAAAGAAGCCGTAGATGACCAGGTAGTCGCGGATCTGCGTGCCATCAGCCCACGCCACCACCCCTACCCCGCCGACCGGGGCCCAGTAGTGGTCGAAGAAGGGTGCATAGAGCAGTAACCCGCCTGCGATAACCAGTACTGCGACAACCATCGCCTGACCCAGCGCTGCCCACGGAATGCCGCGTTCGCCCCGCCCCACCGACCGCCACGCGCCACCGAGCAGTGCCAGACCAAGCAGCAGCGCATAGATTGGCACGTCCCACGCATTTGTCACCGCCAACGTGCCCAGGCTCAACGCGCTTACCACCAGCGTCGTGTACCACGCCAGCCGCGGGGCTTGCGGCAAGCGTTCTGCCGCAGGGTGCCCATGACGATACCGGCTTAACTCAAAGGCACACGCCACCAGCAACAACGCAATCGGCAGCGCGATCATATGGGGATGCAGATCGGCGAAGAGAAAGGTAAATGCAGGAAATTCGTTGATGGTATTGGGGATAACCCGGCTCGGCCCGATGTACCAATCGCCCAGGCGCTCCCCGAAGGTAGACAGGCTGCCACCACGGAAGGCCTGCCACACCGCCGCTGCGCCCCGCGACCAGCCTGTCGCAAAGAAACTCGCCAGGTTGCCCAGGATGCCGACCAGCGCGACGGCCAGCCATCCGTAGCGCACCCGTCCTGTCAACTCGGACACGATGGCAAACGCTCCCGCTACGGTCAACGCAAAGAGCGTTGCGACCGCCAGGTTGAAGCCAATCGCCGGGGCTGTGCCGGTGAGCTTGATGGGCAGCGAGAGCAGGTAGAAGCCGTAATAGTAATAATTGATATAACCATCACTGAAAAACGGATCGAACGGCGGCATCACCGGGCTGCGCAAGATCGCATAGAGAAAGCCGGCTTCCATCGGTTTCTCACCGCCCCAGATGGGATGCCAGAGATCGGGGTTGAACGCACGTACCAGCGCTAGCGCCAGCAGGCCACCCAGAAAAATCCCTTCGCTCCAGAAGATGCCGCGGCGCTTTGTTCGCAGGATCGCCAGCATTTGCCGTAGCCCTGCCCTGATGCGACCGCTCAGCGTTGCTTCAGCGCCCCGCCCAAGCCATCCAAGCAAGCCAAGATTGAGGCCGGCGACAAGGATCAGGCCGCCAAGGACGCCCTGGTAGTTGTAGCGCCATAGCCCGAGACTGGTCGGTAGCCAGACGGCGTACCCGAGCAAGAGCAAGCCAAGCACGCGTGCCCAGACAAAACCGCCGTCGCGCCAGCGACCAAAGATGATCACCGCCGTTGGAAGACCGAGCACGGCCAAGCCATAGAAGACCGCAAGCCAGAGTAGCAGCGAGGCCACCGAACTCTCGCGGACAAAGGGGTTCCAGGCAAATTCATCAACCGCAGGTAACTGATTGACCGGGGTGTCCAGCAGCAGTGGCGGGGTGAGATCCATCACCGGAGGATCCAGCACACGGTCGCTCGTCAGCATCTGTGGTGTTCCAGCATTCACCACGCGATAGATTGCTGTCTGGCCTTCGGCAAAGACCCGCTCCAGTTCGCCAGAGGCCGTCAGCGTCGCGAATTTCGCCAACCCGTCGGTACTGTAGAGGTCGCGTTCGACGCTGCCCACATAGACATAGCTCACGCCGTAGTCACGGAGAAGATCTAGCGCTATGGGCACGTCTGTGGTCGTGTAGATCGTCTCGATCGTTTGCTGGCGGAAGGCAATCGCCGCATTCGCATTGACCGCATTGCGTTGCTGGATCTGGTGCCATTCCCAGCCGAGGATCGTAGGGAGACCGGTGAAGGTTGCGACCCGCCCGGCCCACTGGTACGAGGGTTGATGCGCCTCGAGGATCACCGGCGTTCCGGCGACATGCGCCTGGAGCCAGGCAATGGCTGCCGCGTCTTCGTTGAGGGCAAAGGCGTTGCCGTGGCGCTCGGCGTTGATCCACTGCATAAACGCTGCGCCATTGAGCCCACGGGGGGCTTCGGGGTTCCAGCGATCGCCGATCCGTGCTGGCGTCGCCGTCAGCGGATAGACCAGTGCCGCTGCGCCGAGCACCACGAAGGTGCCTCGGAGCAACGCCGTTGCGCGGTTCGCATTGCGCCCAGGTGCCCAGAGACGCGGCAAGAGCGCCGCTGCGCCAAGCGCAAAGAGCATCCAGGTGTGCAACCCAAACTTGAAGACGGTATTCATGCGCCCGACATCGCCCTTGACCACCACGACCTCGACGAGCACGCCAAGCCCGAGCGCGGCAACCAGCCAGAGCATCGGTAATACGAGATCGTAGGGCGCTCGACGCATCCGCCAGAGCATCCAGATGCCCACGCCAACCAGTGGTCCGAGCAAAAGGATCGCCGGCAAGCCGAGGCTGACCATCACAACAACGAGCACGACAAGCACCCCTGCGCTCACGGCAAGCGGCACAGGCTTGAGCCACCGCCGCGCTAGCATCGCGCCAGCCACGAGCGTCACGACCAGCCAGTGCCCATAGAGCAACAAGAATTCGCCGAGCGTTGTGCGCTGCGCGAGTGCGACCTGCAGCAGCAGGCTGGCGTGACGATCATCGCGCCATAGGGCGAGCCCGAAAGATTCGGTGGCAAAATTCGAGGTGAAGGGCATGATCAAAAGATTGCCGAGTAGTACCATCACCAACGGCGGCACGGCAACCCAGATCAGGGTCCAGAGCCACCGCGCCTGTTCGCCACGCAACTGAGCGCGACTCGCCCGCCAGCCGGCCCCCGCCATAATCAATCCCGCCAACCCGACAAACGAAGGGTAATCCCAGGTATTGGTCGCCCTGATGACCCCGGCAAAGAGGCCCATCAGCACCACCAGACCAATCACGCCCCACATCTCCCGCCACACCGGGGTGCTCGTGACCACCCGCAGATACGGCAGCATCCGCAGATACGCCACCGCAAGCCCGAGCAGCGCCAGACTCAACGGCATCACGAGCATATGGGCATGCAGGTCGCCAAAGAGAAAGGTGAAAAAGGGAAACTCGTTGACGGTGCCCTCAACAATGCGCGTTGCGTCCCAATAGGCCCATTCGCCGCGCCCCCTGGTCGCTTGCTCAGCGGCGTAACCATTGAGATACCAGAGCGCCTGGGCGAGATTCCCTGGGACGAGCAGCAAGATCGGGGCAAGCAGGGCCGCGACGATGGCGCGTCGCTCCCCGGTCTTCGCCAGATCGTGCTCCGACGCCGAGGCGGGTTGGGCCAGGACATTATAGACAAGCCCCCATGCCCCGACAGCTGTGAGCGCGAAGATTGTCGCCACTGCCAGATTGTAGGCAATGCTCGGCACCACGCCACTCAGGTGGGTCAGGGCACCAACGATGACAAAGCCAAAATAGTAGTAGTTGATCGTCCCGCCGGCGTGCCAGGGATCATACGGTGGAAAAGCCGCACTCTTGAGCACCGCATTGAAGTAGGCAAAATCCATTGGCTTTTCGCCACCGCGGGCGTAGTGCCACAGGTCAGGGTTGAACCAGCGTAGCAGCAGGCCAAGCAGCAAAAAGCTCAGGAAAACCAACTCCGCCCCAAGAATGGCGCTCCGGCGCGTCCGCCAGAAGTCGGCCAGGCTCGCCCGGTTCAACCAGGCAGCCACCGCTCCGGCGACCAGCAGCGGCATCGTGACCAGCCAGAGCGTCGTTGGGGCAAAGGCGAGCGGGAATGGCCCCCAGCCCAGCGCATCCTCGACACCACGCCCGGGGATGCCAGGGCGATTGCCCAGGCTCCCCATCAACCAGGCTGCATATGCCACGAGCAGCAAGCCGACCATCTTTGCCAGACTATACCCACGATCCGGCAGCCAGCGCAGCCAGCGAAAGCCGAGCGCAAAGGTTGCCAGTCCAATCAATTGCAAGATGATGACCCAGAAGAGCGGCGCAAGCGCCGCGAGCAACGCCGGTCGTTGAAAGAAATCGGCCCAGGTACCACCGGCGGCATACAGCGGCCACTGCGCATCAGTCAGGCGCAACGCCGCCACATTGCGGTCGGCCACTCGTACTGACGACTTGTAGACCTCGCCCCAGAGCAGATCGTTGATCAGCAAGGCTTCGGCGCGTTGCCGTGAATAGGCCGGCGTCTTGGCAAAAATCAGCACCCTCGGATGATCATAGACATGAAACGCCTCTTCGGCGGCCTGGTCAGGGATTTCGACTCCCATGATCCGTGGGTAGGACGTGACTTCGGCGACGAGGCGAAAGCCAAGTTCGCCATTGAAGAGCGCTTGATAGTAGCGCATTAACGCGGGATACCGCATCCGCAAGCGCGACGTACTATCATAAACACGATTGCTGGTCAGCGTAATATAATCGGCTTGATCCAGTTGATCAAGCAGACCCGGCTCGAAGCGCCCATCGCCGCCGAGCCCCCCGACATACTTGCGCAACTCATCTTCAGCATACGGGGCCGACGAAATGCCCTGAAAGGTCTGGCCCCACGAGGCCCGCGTGACCTGGAGGGGTAGGCCGTCATCCCAGGTTTCCGACATCACGTAGGAACCTGGGGGCGCATTGTCGGCGAGCCAACGGGCCGCCATCACCCGCGAGTGAGGCTGGGCATAGATGCGGGTAAACGCATAGGCCCAACCCAGCGTGAGCAGGATGACGGAAAAGAGCAGCACAGGTGGCATCTGGCGTTGCAGCGCGACGGGAAGTCGGGGTAGCGTGATTGGTGTGCGGCGCCACGACCACAGGCGCACGAGGCCCCAGGCTCCAAAGATGATCAGCGGCCCATAGATCGGCAAGAGGTAGCGCAGCGTAATGACAAACTGCCCACCCTGCCAGAGAAAATAGAAAGTCACCCAGGCAAATGGCACCCATGCCGCACTGACCAACGGATCGTCACGGCCCGGCCAGAGCACCCGGCGCACCCCGCCAAGCCCAAAGGCGAGCCAGCCACCCCAGGCCGCCAGGCCCAGCGCTGGCCCCATCCCCCAGAGCACCATATTGCTCCAGGGAAAGAGGTACGCTGTGCGGGCGACCCACTGTTGCGACGGTGGAAAATCAACCTCGCCGCTGACGAGGCCGCTCACACTGCTGAGCCCCGACAGAAAGCGCGGCTCAAGGCGCACATCAAGGAACCCGGCGCCCTGCAGCAACCCCGCGCCGCCGTGCCCGTCACTCACCACAACCGGCGAATCGGGGCGTGACCCGGTAAACGAATCGGGCGAGAGCGTCCGAAAACTCAACAGCGTCATTGCCCCGGCGAGCACTAGCAACGGAAAGTCGCGCCGCCAGAAGCGTGCCAGCAGAGGCCACACAAGTGACGGCAGGTACGTGGCTTGACCAGCCTGGCTGCGTTGGGTCTGCACAAAACGTGCTGCGGCAATCAGTGCCGCCACGATGGCCAGGCCACCGAGGGTCGCCATCGTAATCCGGTTGGCCATGGCCGCGCCGATGCTGAAACCAACGAGCGTTGCCACGAGCAGGCCACCGCCCTGGGCCATCCGCACAATCCAGTAGATGCTCAACAGCGCAAAGAAGGTCGAAAAGATCGGATCAACAAAAAAATGGGACTGCTGGATCGGCATCACGGCCATCGCGCCAAGCAAAGCCGCGAGCAACCCCACGCGCACCCCAAAGAGGCGCCGCCCGATCAAATAGATCAAGAACAACGACCCGAGATCAAAAAGCACCGCGAGGCTCCGCCCAACCTTTTGGATATCGCCATACATCGTCAGATTGCGCCCCTCGGGGTTGAGCACGGCAATCAGCGGGGTCAGGCGAACAAAGCTTGCTTCGGGATTATCCACGAGGGGGCCGAGATCGGTGCGGCGTTCTTGCGGTCGCGTTGGATCAAGGCCAGCACGAGGTGGCCCATTGATACTCGGCACCTGCGCCGGAAAATTGGGTGTCCCATCGGGGCGCATATCGGGTGTCAGGGCAACGGCAGCCGTGCGGGCCATCCAGACTGGCAGGGGGCCATAGGCAAAAAACGGAAACCGGTCATTATTCCGCGGATTCAGCGGCGACCGCGCCGAATCATAGAGTTCACCGAGATTCGCAGGCAACCGGACATTGGAGGTAACATCGGCAAAAAAGCGCTCATCAGGATGCTGCCCCGTACCCGCATCCCAATCGGTGAGGCTGAGCGTACGAAAATAGGCCCCCAGCAAGAGAATGAGCAACAGCAAAAGGCGCGACAGCCAGACAGGCATTGAACCTGCTAGCCGAGAGGCATGGGGAGGGGAGTTTGGTTGATCGTTATCCATCGCGTTCATTATACAAACCCCATCCTTATGCGGCAAGTTGCCTTAACCTTGACAGTGCCAAAATGACAATGTTATACTCGTTATAGGTTTCGTAATGCATGGTATGCGATGCCAGTCATGATTCAGCGACAGTGCATCAGCATGAAAGCCGTAGAGCAATGGATACCATCACGACTGAGCGTAAAGAGCAAGGTTCCACACGACGAAGCATTCTCCAGTTGCTGCGTCGTTATGGTGAGATGACTGCGCTGGAGTTGAGTGAACACCTACGCATCGGCGCAGTTGGCATCCGCCAGCATCTTGCCATTCTCGAGCGCGACAAGCTTGTGTCTGTCTCGGGCTTGCGTCGTCAGATCGGGCGGCCTTCTAATCTCTATGTGCTGACACCCGAAGCCGAAGCTCGCTTTCCCAAACAGTACGACCGTCTGGTGCTTGATCTGTTGCACTATCTCGAACATATCGGTGGCGCGATGGTGCTCGAAGAGGTGCTCGAACAACGTCACGAAAGGATGTTGCAAGAGTTTAGTCCTCACCTTGCTGATAAGAGTCGGCGTGAGAAAGTCGAAACGTTAGCTAACCTGCTTGCTGCGCAGGGTTATATGTGCGAGTGGGTCGAAGAAGATGATGGCTCCTTTGTGTTGACTGAGTACAATTGCCCGATTGACTGTGTTGCACGCAAGTACAGCCAGATCTGTCTTCAGGAAGAACGCCTCTACGAGGCGCTCCTTGGTGCGCCGCTTGTCCGTGAAAGTTCCATTGCCTGCGGTGAACATTGCTGCCGCTATCGTATCCCTGTGTAATCTTTTCTGAATATCAAAAGGAATGAATCTATGCCGTTCGAATTGCTCGCCTTGCCATACGCCTATACTGCACTTGAGCCTCATATTGATGAGGCGACGATGCATTTTCACCACGATAACCACCACAATACGTATATCACCAATTTGAACAATGCGCTCGCGAATTATCCCGATCTGCAGGACAAGAGTCTGGAAGCGTTGATTGGCGACCTCGATGCGCTGCCCGAGGCTATTCGTATGGTGGTACGCAACAATGGCGGCGGCCACTGGAACCATACGCTTTTCTGGGAGACGATGGGGCCAAATGCTGGTGGTGAGCCGACTGGTGCGCTCGGTACCGCAATTGCGGCAGCGTTTGGTAGTTTTGCTGAGTTCAAAGAGAAGTTCAAAGCTGCTGCCATCGGTCGTTTTGGCTCTGGCTGGGCCTGGTTGGTTGTCAATCCTGATGGTACGGTTGCGATTACGAGCACGCCCAATCAGGATACGCCGGTGATGGAGGGCAAGAAGGCGATCCTTGGTCTGGATGTCTGGGAGCACGCCTATTACCTGAAGTATCAGTACAAGCGTGCCGGCTATGTTGATGCCTGGTGGAATGTGGTGAACTGGGCGAAGGTTGCCGAGTTGTACGACGCGGCTCGTGCGTAAGCTATTGTTGCTTTCCACATAAAAAAACAGCCAGCTTTGCTGGCTGTTTTTTATGTGTAAGATATAAGCTTACATACTGTGGCTCACGGACGTGGGTGGGGCGGTTCAAGTGGTTCGCCGGTGTCGCGGACGGCACTGGCCCTGATCCAGCCGAGATCCCATGATCCCCCGTGAGTAAAGACGAGATACCAGTCAGCTTCGCGGCTTTGGGCAACTTGGACGAGTGGCTGCGCAGGGCCAACCCGCAGAAGCGGCGTCTGGCGTTCGTCGGCGCGCGGGAAGATGGGCGTGTCGGCGGCAATCGGACGCAACATGGCTGGCCCAATTGAAGCCCGATCGTCTGGATCTGCCGGGTGGTATGCTTCCAGGTACGCCAGAATGCCATTGGCTAGACCTGTAGCCATCCGTTCGGGTTGCTGAAAGATCAGCACCCGGTCATCAGGATGGGTCATAAACCCTCCCTCCAACAAAACGGCTGGCGTTGTCGGGGCAATGCTGTGCCAGTAGCGATAATAGGCAAAGGCATAGTAGGCCCGCATATCATACGATGGCCCAAGCGGATCAGCTGGCAAGCCTGTAGCAACAGGATATGTTGTGGCAATGGCTGCCTCGAGACGCTGCGAGGCGAGGGAAGCTCGGAAGGGCGTCGCCACCTTCCAGCCCCGCCGGGTCGCCGCCTGCGCCCCGGTCACTCCATCAACGTGGATGCTCACAAAGACATCAGCCTCATACCCAATCGGTACGGTTGCAGGCAGCAACTCGACCACGACTCCTTCAGCCTCAAGGCGATCGCGGGTCAACTCGGCGATGACAAAATTGACTTCCCACTCATCGTAGCCGCGATAATAGGCCCCAGAAAACCTGCGTAGGGCCGCTTGCTCATCAGGATGATCTTCGATCTTCCAATGCCCAACTTGCAAACCAACGACAGGACGCAGGTCGGGCTGAGGTGTCGCCGTTGGTGTTGGCGTTGGCGGCACCCGCGTGGGAACGGGCGTTGCCGTAGGTAGCTTGGTCGCCGTTGGTACCTGCACGGCTGGCTCAGGCGCGGGCAGGCTATGTTTTGGCAATACCGCAGCGGTGTGCCGAGGTGGTTCCGTTGGGCTCGGAAGAGCGCCGGACGCAGGAACCAGACCACACGCACCTAGGATCAGGCTCATCAGGAGACACAGGATCAAGCCAGAGCGTACTGGAAAGGATTTTCTCACCATAACATGAAATTGTAGACGTCGTTAATCGCGTTTGCCGAGGGTGGCAAGAAAATCCGCATTCGAGGTCGTTTTCGCCATGCGGGTGAGCATCAACTCGGTTCCATCATTGTCGCCCATCATGCTCACCATCCGGCGCAGTGCGTAGGTCTGCCGCAGCGTGGTCAGATCGAGCAGCAACTCTTCGCGGCGCGTGCCCGAACGATTGATATCAATCGCAGGGAAAATGCGTTTCTCGGCCAACTTCCGGTCGAGATTAAGTTCCATATTGCCGGTGCCTTTGAACTCCTCAAAGATCACATCATCCATTTTGCTTCCGGTATCAACCAGACAGGTCGCCAGGATCGTCAACGAGCCACCCTCTTCGATCGCTCGTGCCGAACCAAAGAAGCGTTTGGGTGGATAGAGGGCGACCGGGTCAATCCCGCCCGACAGCGTCCGCCCACTCGAAGGCATCGCGATATTATAGGCTCGGGCAAGACGGGTGAGCGAATCCATCAAAACGACCACGTGGCGTTTATGCTCAACCTGGCGACGTGCGCGTTCGAGGGTCAACTCGGCGACCCGAATATGATCCTCAACCGGCTCATCAAAGGTTGCCGCAATGACCTCGCCGTTGACCGAGCGCCGCATATCAGTTACTTCTTCGGGGCGTTCGCCGACGAGCAGGACAATCAAGCTCAAATCGGGATGGTTGGCCGTGAGCCCATTGGCAATAGCTTTGAGCAACATTGTCTTGCCAGCCTTGGGCTGGGCAACAATCAAACCGCGCTGACCGCGCCCGATCGGGGCAATCAGATCGATCAAACGCGTTGAAAGAATCTGAGGTTCCGTCGCAAGGATCAGTTGTTCGTGTGGATGGATCGGGGTGAGTCGTTCGAAGATTGGGCGCTGTTGCGCTACTTCGGTCGAGACACCATTGACATGCTCAACCCAGAGCAACGACGGATAGCGTTCCCCTTCACGCGGGGGACGGACGCGTCCCGCAATGACATCGCCGGTGCGCAAGGCAAAGCGCCGGATCTGTGATTGAGCCACATAGATATCATTGCTGCCACCGGGCAGCAGCCGTGGGCCTCGTAAAAAGCCAAACCCTTCGGGGCCAATGTCCAGCACCCCACTGCCGCCTGTGGTTGCCGCTAACTCTGGCCCGCCAGCTAGTTCACTAGCCTGGGCAGGCGGCGTTGGCAGTTGCGCCTCCTTTTCGTCAGGCACAATCCCCTTCTTTGATCCTCTTGGCATAGGCGCTCTTTCCTCCTTTCATCTGGACAACACCAGACAAAACGCACACGATGGAGTGTACGAGACTTCGATGTGGATACACGAGCAGGTAGTAGCACGCACTGGTGAGGGAAACAGGAGCGACACGGTGTCGTGTGCTTCCTGGTTATGCTGGGCATAAGGGGCGGAGAGGAAGGTATCCTCTCCGCGAAAATCTGGCTAAACGCATCGGGAATGATGACTCACGAGGTTGGCGATGGTTCGGCCTGGTCAGACAAAAACTCGTGTCCCTCGTGCTCGCTGCCTTCGAGGGCAAACTGATCGCCAGTCTCAAGGTAGCCAAAGGTGGCGAGACGCAGCCGAATCTCTTCGACACCCTTGGGCCCCAGGTTGCGAATACCCTGGAGGGCGCGGTCATCAAGTTCAAGCAGGCGTCCGATCGTCGTAATATCAGCACGACGCAGACTATTATAGGTACGCGTACTCAACCCTAGTTCGTCAATCGTGCGATTATACACATCAGCAGGGATCGCACGGCCCACGGGGGCGACCACTTCAGCCGATGGTTCAGGTTGATCAAAGATCGCAATGCGCCCAAAATGCTGGGTCAACACCTGCGCAGCA
Source organism: Candidatus Chloroploca mongolica (assembly GCF_004762035.2). Lineage (GTDB taxonomy): Bacteria > Chloroflexota > Chloroflexia > Chloroflexales > Chloroflexaceae > Chloroploca > Chloroploca mongolica. The sequence continues at coordinate 72,793 of NZ_SIJK02000022.1, forward strand.
TGCCCCAGCGCATCACCCGGCTTGATGGTTCCATCTGTCCAGATCTCAAGAATCAACCGCTCATAGATGGTATCAAAGCTCTCCCCTACCTGCTCAACCAGAAAATTGACCTGAGGGACAGGATTGAAGAGCGCATCAATCGCAATTTCGCCAATACTGAGACCACTATTATTATCGGCAAGGCTAGTACCACGCCCACGCTCAGCGGTCAACTGCATCTCAAGCATCGACTCATCGTCAATCGTACAGAGATAATGCTGAGGATTGACAATTTCGACGGTGCTCGGTGCATCAATATCACTCGCAAACACCGGGCCAGGGCCGCGCTTGACCAGTTGCATCGTGACGGCACGCTCAGAATATGAGCGCAGACGGAGGCCCTTGACATTCAAGACCAATTGCGTGCCATCTTCAATCACCCCTGGTATCGTCGAAAATTCGTGAATGACCCCGCCCAGTTTGATCCGCGTGATGGCAGCCCCTGGGATCGACGAAAAAAGAACTCGTCGCAACGCATTGCCCAGAGGACTCCCATGACCACGTTCGAGTGGTTCAATCGCAAAACGTCCATAATTCGTACCCGCCGCAATCAGGTGTACCCGCGGCTGGATGATCAACGGCTCTGATTTCTGCATAGCGCTCTCGTTGTCTCTGCTCGCTCTGATCCATGATCCTGCGCCCAGGATCATCGTGTTCTGCTACGTCTGGATCGTATGAAGGATAACAGTGGCTATCAACACTAATTGGGCCGAACGCATCTGCGTCGCCCATTCAGCAAGTGAGTGACTTATTTTTGATCACGTGAGTATTGTAGCGCATCCCTGTCATTTTGCAACTATCCGATGTTGACGCTGGCGGGTATAATATCCGTACAATGGCAAGTTCCCTATGCCACCAACTGAAATGCAAGGCGATGCACACAGGTGTTATCGAGCTTTTTTTGGATAACCACGCCGAGGCTGCGGTACGTGACTTGTGGGCAACGCTGTCACGTTTGCTTGGTACGCCCCGGCTTGATGCGTATGGTATGCGCCCTCATGTCACGGTTCTTGCTAGTTCTCAGTTGCATACCTATGCGCTACGTCCCCTCCTGAGCGCGATCGCAGCTACCACTGCTCCGTTCGAGATTAGTTTTGCCACTGCAGCGACCTTTCTCGCTCGTGATGGCATTGTCTTTCTTGCCCCCACACCCACCCTTGCCCTTTTGCAAATCCAACAGACGCTCTACCAGGCGGTTGTTGCCACTGGTATGTCAGTGGGGAGCCACTATACCCCCGAGACGTGGATCCCCCACTGTACGCTGGCGGTCGGCCTGACTGATGCTCAGACGGCCCGGGCGATCGCTATCTGCCGCGAGTATGTTGTTGCTATCTATGGGCGGATTGTGGCCCTGGGTGCGGTCGATATTCGTCCTGAACAGCCGTATGAACGCTATGTGCTGAGTCTTTGTGGAGGAGCCGGGCCGAGTTCGCCATGATGCCTAGATCAGGTAACGATTGGGCTGCGGCGGCAACAATTGGCGGCAAGAAGCCCAGGGCCGCCAGGCTCAGGCCAACCAGATTGTAGGCTACGGTAAACCCGAGGTTGCCACGAACAATGCCCATCGTCCGTCGTGAAAGGGCGAGCAACTCGGGAAGCAACGTCCAATCGTCACGCATCAAGGTGATCGGGGCGGCTGCAATCGCGATGTCAATCCCAGTCACGCCCATCGCGATCCCAATGTCGGCCTGCGCCAGTGCCGGGGCATCGTTGATGCCGTCACCAATCATGATGACCGTATGCCCCTGTGCTTGATACGTTCGCACCAGTGCGAGCTTGTCGTCAGGTAATAACTGGGCTCGGTATGCAATGCCAAGATGCTCGGCGAGCGCTGCTGCCGTTGCCTCACGATCGCCGGTCAGCATCACGATCTCGTGCAGCCCCATCTGCCGCAAGGTTGTCAGCGCAAGCGTCACGTCGGGTCGTTCGGTATCTGTGGCTACCAGCACTCCAATGAATTCACCGTCCAGGGTCACATAGAGCAAACTGCCGCCTTCAGCCTCACGCCGTGCCACTTCTGGGGTCAGAGTTTGTTCACCAACCAGCGTACGGGCACTGCCGATCATGACTTCTTGCCCGCTGATCGTTGCCTTGATCCCAATCCCTGGCACAACGCTAAAATTATCTGGGGCTGCGAGGGGTAGGTTGCGCTGGCGTGCTGCTTCGCGTACCGCTTCGGCCAGCGGATGTTCTGAATACCGCTCGGCTGTAGCGGCGAGGGCCAGCAGATCGCTTTCGTTCCACTCGGGGTGGCAAGGCACAATGTGGGTCAGCGTCGGACGCCCCATGGTTAACGTACCGGTCTTATCTACCAGCAGTACATCGGCGCGGGCGAGCAATTCGATGTAACGACCACCTTTGATCAATAACCCACGCCGTGCTGCATTGCCTATCGAGGCGAGCATTGCTACCGGGGTCGCCAGGGCAAAGGAGCACGAGCAGGCCACAACAAGTACTGCCGCCGTTGCCAGTGGATCACGCCGCACGAGCAACGTCAGGAGGGCGAGGCCAAGCACCACCGGGAGAAACCAGGTCGCAAAGCGATCGGCCAGGCGCTGCACATGTGCCCGGTTCGCCTCGGCCTCTTCGACCATCCGAATGACCTGCCCGAAGGTGCTGTTGGCCCCGATATGCACCGCCCTTACCCGCAGGCTGCCGAGTTGCGCAATCGTCGCAGCATAGACCTGCACGCCAGGGCCTACCTCGACTGGCATTGACTCGCCTGTAATCGCGGCCTGATTGATCGTCGCTTGCCCGCTGACAACAAGGCCATCAACCGGAATTTGCCCACCGGGTCTGACGATAACGATGTCACCTGGACGCACCTCGGCCATAGGAACCTGATATTCTCCGTTCTCTCGCTCAACGAGCGCCATCTGTGGGGCCAGTTCATTGAGTTTGCGCACCGCTCGACGGGCTTGCTCGGCGGTCAGATGTTCGACATAATCGCCGATCCGCATAAAAAAGACCACGACAGCCGCCGTCGCCCACTGACCAACCGCGAGTGCCGCGACAACCCCGGCGGTCATCAGCGTATGGGCAATGATCTGGCGCCGCCAGGCCGCACGAAGCACATTGGCAAAGACCGGCCAGCCAGCCACGAGTACCAGGCTAGCGCCGAGCCAGAAAGGTACGGCTTCGGTTGCCGCCTCGAGTAGACCGAGCCATTCACCAACCACTACGATCAGCACCACGGCACCGAAGATCAGGCCAAAAACGGTGAAGACCTGGCGTGTCAGCGTTGCCCCAGATGCACGCACAGAACTCATTTCACCGGCAGCTTCGGGATCAGGCACGCTATACCCGGCAGCCTCAATCGCCGCCCGCAGCGCCGGCAATGTCACCAGCGCCGGATCACCGCGAATAACCGCCCGCTCTGCCGATAGCAGCACCGTCGCATGTTCTACGCCTGGCAGGGCCGCCAGCGCATGCTGCACATGCGCCGCACAATCGGCGCAATCCATGCCGCAGATAGCTACTTCGATCACCTCAGTGGTGGTGCTCATCATATGTTTCCTTTCACCTTGCTCGCCCCGCCCCCGTCATTCCCGCGCCGGCGGGAACCCAGGTCAATGCTCGCCCCGCCCCCGTCGTTCCCGCGCCGGCGGGAACCCAGGCCAAAGCCCTTTCTCAGGTAGAGAGTTTTTGCGACACCGCTTGCTGATGCAGTACAGCGGCGTCAGCAAGCGCGTTCGGTGGGTCAAGACGTGCTGCCGGGCTGCGGAGGCGCACCGCGCCGCGGCCGCCATCCTCTCCCTGCCCTGGTGCTGCTGCGCCGCTCGATGGCCTCACCTGCTCCTCGTAAGGCCGAAGCACCGCCCCCATCGCCGTGCCATGCACGGCGATGGGGGCGGTGCTTCGGCCCTCCGGTCGTCGTGACGGATACGCACCCATCCAAACCGATCGGGACACCCTTGCCACCGGGATCGAGACGCCCCAAAAAACTCGCTACGTGAAAGGGCCAATGCCCTCCCCACCCGCCCGTCATTCCTGCGTCGGCGGGAACCCAGGCTGAAGGTTATGTGCAAGGGCCTGCACCATGTCATGCTACTCATTGTACAATGAGTAGCGTCGTATCATCCGTCCCTTTTGATAGAGAAAGTTGCTGGTTGAACAGTCTATGGATAATGCTGCCGAGACGTTGATGGTGACGATGGAACGTGCCCGCTATCCGGTGGTGGTCGAAGCCCAGGCTCTGATGACCCTTCCTGAACGGTTAAAGAACCTCGGTTTGCGTGGGACGCTGTGGCTGGTCAGTGATGAGGCTGTGGCGCAACCATATGCAATGCCACTGGTGGCGATGTTGCGTGCGGCTGGCTTCACCGTGAACTTCACGACCGTTCCTTCGGGTGAGGCGAGTAAGAGCAGTGCGCAGTTGGGCTTGCTCTACGATTGGTTGATCGGTGGCGGTGTCGAGCGGCGTGATGCAATCCTGGCTTTGGGCGGGGGCGTGATTGGCGATCTGGCTGGTTTTGCCGCTGCCAGTGTGCTGCGTGGCATTGCTGTGATCCAGTTACCGACGACGCTGTTGGCAATGGTTGACGCCGCCGTCGGTGGCAAGACCGGGATCAATCACCCGCTTGGCAAAAATCTGATCGGGGCCTTCCATCAACCACAGCTTGTGCTTGCCGATACAGCAACCCTCGCAACGCTTGCCCCCCGCGAGTTGCGTGCCGGTTGGGCTGAAGTAATCAAGCATGGTGTGATCAGTGACGCCGGACTCTTTGCTGAACTCGAAGCGCTTGCTGCTGAGCGTGGCTGGAGTCTGGCGGCACCTGGAGGCTGCTGGACGCCTGATGATGATGATCTGACGATGCGCTTGACCGCCATCATTCGGCGTGCCGTGGCGGTTAAGGTTGGCGTGGTGAGCCGCGACGAACGCGAACAAGGCGAGCGGATTACCCTCAACTATGGACATACGATTGGTCATGCCGTCGAAGCACTGATTGGCTATGGCACCTTGCTGCACGGCGAGGCTGTGGCGCTTGGCATGCACGCTGCTGCCCGTATTGCGCTTGCGATGAATCTTTGTAGCGCGGATCTCGTCCACCACCAGCAGCACGTACTCGGTGCATACGGCCTCGCTACGACAATGCCCCCTGAACTTGATCCTTCGGCGATCCTCGCCCTCACCCTCCGCGACAAAAAAGTTCAGGCTCGCCGGGTGCGCTGGGTCTTGCCCACCGCTATCGGCCACGTCGTCATCCGCGATGATGTGCCCGAGGCGCTTGTGCGGGACGTTCTTGTCTCAAGGTAAGCCTACGGCCCTCAGGAATCCTTGCTTCGCTCGAAAACAGCCAGCTTAGCTGGCTGTTTTCGAGCGAAGCAGCGAGGTTGGGGGTACAGCACTCAAGAACAGGTTGAAGGCCAGATCCCTCTCATCCAATATGCCCGGCAGCGGCAACTTGACTGTGGTATACTGCATGCAGATCCCTGTGCATTTTATGTGAAGAGGTTTCGCAAATTTTGAGGCTACATGGTCATCATTAAGGAGTTTGCCGAGCGTATCTTTCAGAATGTTGAGCGCGTCATTATTGGCAAGCAGCAGGCCCTTGAACTGGTACTTGTCGCGCTGCTCTGCCGGGGCCACGTGCTCCTCGAAGATGTGCCCGGTACCGGTAAAACAGTGCTCGCCAAGAGCATTGCCCGCTCGATTGGCGGGACATTCAAGCGTATCCAATTTACACCCGATCTGCTGCCTTCTGATGTGACGGGTGTGTCTATTTTTAACCAGCAAAGCCGCGAGTTTGAGTTTCGTCCTGGCCCGGTCTTCGCCCAGATTGTGCTCGCTGATGAGATTAATCGGGCGACACCCAAGACGCAGAGCGCTCTGCTTGAAGCGATGGAGGAGCGCCAGATTACGGTCGATGGTGAGACCCATCCGTTGCCTTCGCCCTTTATTGTGCTTGCCACCCAAAATCCGATCGAGTATGAAGGCACTTTTCCGTTGCCCGAAGCTCAGTTGGATCGCTTTTTGCTACGCCTCCATCTTGGGTATCCTGATCGGCTCGATGAGATTGCCATCTTAAAGCGCCAACGTCAGATGCATCCACTCGAGAGTCTGCCAATTGTGGCGCAGATTGATGAGTTGATCGCGTTGCAACAAGCTTTGAAAGAGGTCTATGTTGATGATCTCATCGAGGAGTATATTGTCGCGGTGGTGACGGCGACCCGTCATCACGATGATATCTATCTCGGGGCGAGTGCCCGAGGTTCCCTGGCCCTTTATCGTACTGCCCAGGCCAGGGCAGCGATGCGCGGCCACGATTTTGTCTCGCCCGATGATGTCAAGGCCCTGGTCGGCCCCGTCCTCGGCCATCGTATGATTGTTAGTCCGTCTGCACGAGTGCGGAGCGTGACTGCCTCGGCGATTCTCGATGAGATCCTGGCTTCGGTGCCGGTGCCAGGGGCACGCTCGGGGCGCCGCTTTGACCGCACTGGTGCAGTCTTGAGTCGTTGATCATGGCTATCGCTGCTGAGTTTATCGAAGAGACGCTGACGCTCTATGGGCATACGCTCTATCAGGTCGCCCTCGTGGCGGCTGGCGATGAGCGTCAGGCGTCCAGGCTGCTCAAGGCGCTGATCAAGGATCTGCTGGCTGATCCGCCTGATCTGCCAGTTGATGAGTCTGCGCTGCTTGCGCGCTTGTTGATCGTGGCCGACCGCGAGCAGGCCCGACCACAAAAGCAGCGCCCCCTCCGTTTGCCTGCCGATCTGCCACCGCTCTATCGGAGTCTGCTCGGTCAGCCGCTGCACGTACGGATGCTGTTGACGCTCTATCTGTTGCGTGGGTATGATGGCGCTCGTCTGGCAACGGTGCTGGGGATGGAACCAGCCGCAGCACGCGAGGCCCTGATCGCTGCGGCAAGGGCGCTCGGTCCTGCCGCCGGGATGTCGCTGACTGACCGGGTCAGTGGTGAGTTGTGTGCGCCGGTGCGGGTGGTGCTGGTTGATCCGTCGGCTGGTTCACGCCAGACAGGGGCCGTGCGTGGGCATCTCGCGACATGTGCGTTTTGTCGCACGTTTGATCAGACCTGGGGCAAGCTGTTACCTGCGCTCGAAGCAGCCCTCCGCGAAGCGCTGCGTGACCAGATGCTGCCCGATGCGCTGGCGCACAAGCTTGTGCAGATCGCTACGCCACCCGCAGAGCGTCATGCCTTCAACTGGCGTACGTCGCGGATGGCGCTGGTGCCCGTCAGTGTCTTTGTGCTGATTGCGATCCTGGTTTTGCCTGGCTTTCTCCGTCAACCAGTGCAGGTCGTTGAGCGTACCGCAAGCGAGCCAGTTGATGCTCAGGCCCTCATTAGTCAGGCTATCGAACGGTATACAACCCCGCAACAACAGAATGGGGTCTGGTATGCGCGTTACGAAACACTCTGGTATTTCAGCGACTCCCTCGTGGCACCTATGCGCGCCGAGATGTGGCTTGATCCCCGCCTGCCGGCCCGTCATCGTTTGCAATTGAGCCACCGCGACGGCGGGGCACCATATGAACTTCAGATTGGTGACGGGGCGCGCCGCCTCTCCTATGCCATTGACTCAGCCTATGTGCCTTCACTCTATGGGTCGTTGGTTTCAGGATGGAGTGAAGAATATCCGATCTTGCTTGATCAGGATGTTGATGCGGCGGGTCAGGTGCGTGCCCGTGATGAGCGCCTCCTCACTGGGCCGTGGTTGATCCCGCTTCATTACCTACGTCAGGCCCAAACTGCGCCTGATCTGCGCCTGCTTGGACGACAACAGGATGGCGGGCGGATGGTGCAGATTGTCAGTTTTTCTGGCTCTAGCCCACTTGGTTTGCCGCCTGCCGATGACGCCGAGAGTGCTCATCAGGTGGTCATTTTGCTGGCTTTTGATCTGCAACACGGTCTCTTGCGAAGTGCGACCGAGTTGCTAGGTCCGTCGGGTGGAACTCAGACGAGTCGCGTGACCTGGAAACTCCTCGATGAAGGCTTTATCCTCAATGCCGAGCAGATCCGTGCCGCCTTTGCGATTGAACGAGCATGGACTGGCCTTGGTGAGTTTAGTGAAGCGCCACGTTTCCCAAGTGCCGATCCCGCGTTGCCCTTGATTCTAGAACGGATCGTCAGCGATCCTGACCGTATGCTTACGATCGCAACGCCGCCCTGGTTGCCAACTTCGCCTCCAGCGGCTGATCGGGCGCTCTTGTTATGGTTGACCGGCACGGATCTTATCGATATGCCCATTGCGCTGATCTATCTCGGCGAAATGCAGCGTTTGATGATGCTTTTTGGCTATGACGAGACGCTGACCGGTGAAGAGGTAACAGTAGGCCCCTGGCAAGTTACGCTGCAACCCGGACTCAATCAGCGGTATCGCGTCGCGCTGCGTCGTGACCCTGATTCTGCCAGCAACGCTGAGGCAACCAATGCTGCCATACCGCCCAATTTTATTGATCCAACAGCCTTTACGCTGATTGAGGCGACGGGTTTTACTCGTGCCGAGTTGCTTGCGTTGATTGCGACCTTGCGCCCCTTTGACGCTGAACATCTCGCGACCCAGCGCCATCTCTTTGCCGGGCCTGATTTCGGAAGCCCTGAGGCGCACGTAGCAGACAAAGCAACGCAAGCACTGCGTCAACCTTGAATTATGGTATCCTGCTACTATGATGCGTCTGCAAACCGATCACCCAACACGCGCCGAGCATGCCGCCTATCTTGCCGAAGCCCTTGCTGGCCTCTATGAAGGTCCAGCCGAGCCTGCGGCTACCCCTGGCGGTCGTCGTGCCGCGCTCCGTCGCCTGAGTAGCTTTGATCCACGCGACTATGCCCGTACTCGCAATGATGTCGTCCGTCGTGGCGTCTCCTTGCTCTCGCCCTATCTTCGCCACGGTATCCTTGGGCTCGCCGAGGTGCGTGATTTCCTCGTGACTCGTTTTGCGCCCGGCCCCGGTCTTGCCAAGTTTGTCAATGAATTGGCCTGGCGTGCCTTCTGGCAACTCGTGTATGCCGAGAAAGGTGAAGGCGTTCACGAGGATCTTGAGCCGGCTAAAGTGTCCTTGCGCCGTGAGCGGGGGGTGCCTGCCGATGTCGAACAGGCTGCGACCGGGTTGGTCTGCCTTGATACAGCGCTGCGTGAGCTCTATAAGGTTGTTGTCTACCAACCTCAGCCTCTGGTACACTGGCGTGGCGCAGCCCCGCGGCGCTTCAGCGCCTTCTGGCGTCGGGTGGAGACCGAGGCTATGCGTCCAACAGGTTCTGGCCCCCAAGCATATACGGAGCAATCGTCATGATCACGGTGCGTGTACGCTTTTTTGCCGGTCACCGCGATATTGTGGGCCAGGCTGAACAAACCTACGAGGTCGCTGATCACGCCACGGTCGCCGAGCTCTGGCAAACCCTGGTGACGGCCTATCCCCGCCTGGCTGGCTATACCGGTCGCCTGCTCTTTGCGGTGAACCAGACCTTCGTCGAGCCGTCTGCGCAACTCCATCAGGATGATGAAGTTGCTTTTATTCCACCAGTCAGTGGTGGCACAGAGGATGCCAATGCAGCCGTTCCTTATTACTGCTGAACCACTTGATCCTGCCCCACTGGTGGCGTATGTGACGACACCTGAAGATGGTGCCGTCGTCACCTTTGCTGGTGTGGCGCGTAACCATTTTGGCGGTCGGCCCACGGCCTCGCTTTACTACGAAGCGTATGCCGAAATGGCTGTGCCGGTGCTTGTCCAGATTGCTGACGAGGCAAGAAGCCGCTGGAAGGTTGGTCGCATTGCCGTGCATCATCGGGTAGGCAAACTCACCATTGGCGAGACGGCGGTGCTCGTGGTTGTCGCCGCACCGCATCGCCACGAAGCGTTCGAGGCCGCCGAGTATATCATGGATCGGATCAAGGCGATTGCACCGATCTGGAAACAAGAACATTGGGCCGACGGTGAAGTCGAGTGGCGTGATTGAATTGTTGTTACGAAGAAGGCTATGCCAGAATTACCCGAAGTAGAAATTGCTGCCCGCTCCCTCGCCTCACAGGTCACAGGACGTACCATCGTTGGCCTTGAACGCCTCGATTGGGAGCGCATGCTTGAGCCGTTGTCTGCCGAAGCTTTTGAGGCAATGATCAGTGGACGATGCATTACGCAGGTCGCTCGACGTGCCAAATGGGTCTTGCTTCATCTCGCGAACGATCTGACGATGGCGATCCACCTGCGTATGTCGGGCAACCTGACGGTGCATGATCCCGCAGAACCGGCGCGTACGCATGTCCATCTGATCATCTGTCTCGATGACGGCCGGCGGATCTTTTTTGATGACGAGCGCAAATTTGGCCGGGTACGCCTGCTTGATCCTGATGGCATGGCTGCACTCGACGCGGCTCATGGCCCCGAGCCGCTCGAAGAGACCTTTACGGCGGCAACGCTTGCCCATATCCTGGCCGGACGCCGCACCAAAATCAAGCCACTGCTGCTTGACCAGCGCCTCATTGCTGGCATGGGCAATATCTATGCCAGCGAAGCCCTCTGGCTTGCCCGCCTGCACCCCTTGCTGCCTGCTGTTGCGATTGATGCCAATGGTGTCGCGGCCTTGCATCAGGCGATTCGTGCCATCCTTACCCAGGCTATTGAACACGAGGGCAGTTCGTTGCGTAATTACCGTAATGGCTATGGCCGTCGCGGCCAGCAACAGGACTATTTTCTTGTCTATGATCGCGCTGGTCAACCCTGTCAGCGCTGCGGAACCACCATCGAACGCGTCGTCATTGCTCAGCGCAGTACCTTCTTTTGCCCGGTATGCCAGAGATTACCTGAATCGTAAAAAATTTCTTTATGCTGGATGCTGTTCTGGTAATAGAATTGTGGTATGCTCAAGCAGAATCGCCATCCATTTGCATCTCACATGCTAGACGAGATTTCCGTCTACCTTGTCCTACGGCGAAAGGAAGCATCATGCAGGCACAACTGCTCGTGGTCGGAGACGATCCCCTTATCGAGCTATCACGAAGCACGGTCGCACATGAAGAAGGGTTTACACTTCTCGTTGCTCGTAGCCAGGCTGAAGCGCGTGAACAGTTGGGACAGCTGCCTCCCGCCGTCATCCTCATTGCCCAGATGCTCCCTGATGGGAGTGGCCTTGCTTTGTTGCGTACACTGCAACAGGAGCGCTGCCCCGCTGTGCCTCTGCTGGTTCTTGATGCCCCTGAAGGGGATGCGTCTGGCCTTGAAGCATTGAGCGCCGGGGCCTTTGCGTATCTCTCCAGGCCGATCAACGCAGACCTGTTACACCTGATGCTTGTTCGCGCCAATGATTACGCCTGTCTCTTGCAGGCGGAACGCGAACGTGAGCGTCTCCGCCTCCAGCAAGAGGCGATGCGTGCGGCGGCACATCACATCAGCCAGCATCTGACCGTCATTATGGGTGAAACGCAGCTCTTGCAAGAAGAAGCGCTTGACCTCGAAGTGCGGGCCGGGCTTGATCGCATCCTCCGGGCCACGGAGTATGCTGCCTATGAACTTGGCACCTTGCGTGCGAGCCAGCACCGGATCATGCAAACCGATTTGTCTCGTGTGTGAGATCAAGGACGCTTGAAGGCCCCGCCGACTCACCCGCCAGAGGCAATTGGTATAAGATCCAAATTAAGGCTCATCAATGACGTAGAGAATGAGTTCCAAATTGCCTTCACGCCACCTTCTTGCCTCACGATAGGGGAGATCGAGGGCTGGCACGGTGTGAAACATCTGGTTGTAGAAAACCCATACCCGCCGGTGTGACGCGATCAGTGGCACTGCTTGCTCGGTTCGCCAGGTCTGGCGCAGTGTATAACCCTGGATGTGATAGAACTCATCGTAGTGATACGCGCCAAGCAGGGGTACATCCACGTCACCGGCGTAGTAGGTGAAAATGCGCTGATCCCACGGGGGATGAAAGAGAATAACATCACCTGTTGGCGCAAGATTCTGTTCAACAATGCTACTCAGTTTTTGCCAGGGTTTTGGTGGTTGGCTTGCCTGTCCCGTTGGGATCAACCATGGTAAAAGGAGAGCGATCGCGACAAGGCTCGCCAAAATCCATGCCAGCAGTGCGCGACGGGTGCGCAAGGCACTGAAACCTGCCCCAACCGCGAGGATCGCCCCAGGCAAGATGATGCTGAGATAGCGGTAGGCTGTTACTTCAAGGGTGATGCATAAGCCGAAGAGGAGAAGAGTCGGCAGCGCTGTTGCCCGCAGAACTACGCCTCTGATCGCTTGATCATCATGCAAAACCACAGCCAGGATGAGCACAATACTGGCACCTGCACCGAGCAGCCACAAGATGAACCAGTTCCCTGCTTGAGGACTTCCCACGACAAGGCTGAGCAGCAGCAGATAATAATCGCCTGGCCCCCTGCTCCAGTTGGCAGTTACATCAGCGGCTACAGAAAGTTGATACGCTAGACTGGGCAACCACCAGGCAATGCCCAGCGCCATGACGAGATGCAACACAACCCAGTCGGTGAGCCGACGTTTGCGTGTGGCAGGTGTACGCAATTGCCAGAACCAGCAGAGCCATTGTGCGGCTAAGAGCGGAAGACTAAAGTAAGAGGTAAAAAAAAGGGCCAGAGCACTGGCAATGTAGTTTGCCTGAGCCCTACTACTCTCGGGATGACGCCAGAGGTTTTCGAATGTGATGAGGCTGACCACACTGAGTAGAATCGTCAGCGTGTAGCCACGGACTTCAAGGGCGTAGTTTTGTAAGATCGGGGCGAGCGCAAAGGCGGTCACACTCAAAAAACTGGCCGGCAAGGTGAGGTGACGCCGCGCGAGCAAAGCAAAGAGCATAGTTGCGATCGCTGCAGCCGTCAGCGAAAAAGCTCTGAGACTCGCCTCGTCATGCCCAACCATCTGCGCCCATCCCCAGAGCAGAAGAAAATAGAGCGGCGGGGTTTCTTCGTTCTTCCGTACGTCATCTAACACCTCGCGAACCGTCGTATGAAACGTGTAACTCGCTGAAAATGCCTCGTCAGTCCAGAGATCACGGTGCATCGCTGGATAGTTGACAATAGCCAGCATCACGACTAACCCCCAGAATGGCAGCGCCCATGTGATGAGACGGGGGAGGTCAATGCGGTTGAGCAGTGCCTGGTATGAGGGCATCTGTTGCATAGTATGGTATCCTTGTGCCAGATGAGATCTTCAGGCTTATGGTGGTACGGGTTCGCCTACCCCCCTAGGAGCAATGTCTGTGCAGGTGTTGATTAACGGGAGCTTCTGGGCTGAACCAGATGTTGGGAGTGGTCAGTATCTGCACGGCCTGGTGCGCTGGCTCCCCAGGGTAGCCCCGCAGCATCGTTATATCCTGCTTACTCCTTCTCCTGCTTCCGCTGTACCTCCACCCCCACATGGTGTAAGGCTGTTGCGTGTCCGTCCTCCCACCACGCGCCTGGGAGCCAATGTGGCGAAACTTGCCTTCGAGCAACTAGCTCTTCCCTGGGCCGTTCAGCGCCTGACGAACCGCCGTGAACCTGCTGTGCTCTTTGTGCCCTATTTTGCGCCACCATGCTATGCTCCGGTGCCAGTTGTGACAACGGTAGGTGATATCATTCCGCTGATCTTGCCCGAGTATCGGGGTGGGTTGCATGTGCGCGCCTATATGTCACTGGTGAAACGCGCCGTGCGCCAGAGCAAGCATGTCCTGACTTTTTCTATGCGCAGCCGCGATGATATTGTAACGCACTTGCGCATGTCCTCTGCACGGGTAACACCAGTTTTGCTGGCGGCAGGCGATCAGTATCAACCTGGGGATAAAGAAGTGGCTCGAGCTGAGGTTGCCCGACGCTATGGGTTGACCGAACCGTTCATCTATTATGTAGGGGGGCTGGATGCCCGCAAAAATCTGACCGTGCTGCTGCAAGCTTTTGCGTTGCTCCGCGCACGTGGTGTGCGCGCCACCCTGGCGATTGCCGGGCGTCTGCTCGGCCATGACCGCCGCCTTTTTCCTGATCTGGACGGCCTGATCGCCGAACTCGAACTGACGACGGCAGTGCGCCGGATTCATGTGCCAACCGAGGATGGCCCGTTGCTCTATCAGGCCTGTACGGTCTTTGCGTTTCCCTCACGTTACGAAGGGTTTGGTCTACCGCCACTTGAAGCGATGGCCTGCGGTGCCCCTGTGGTGGTCAGCAATGCCAGTAGCCTGCCCGAGGTCGTTGGCCCGGCGGCAATTCGGGTGCCCCCCGATGATGTGGTTGGCTGGGTTGCCGCGCTTGCCCGTGTGCTTGGTGACGACCGTTTGCGTGCCGAGCTTCAGGCGCAAGGTCTGGCCCAGGCCGCACGTTTCTCGTATCGTCAGGTTGCCCGTGAGACCATTGCTGTCCTGGAAGCAGTCGCAAGCGCATAACACAGCGACGGCGGGGAACACCCCGCCGTCGCTGTGTTATGCGCTGTTCAGCTAGCTTGCTTTTGCAGCCGCAGTCTCAACGTTTGGTTCAATGCCCTTCAGGGCTGCGACCACAATATCACGGTTGAGCCGTGAGATCGTATCGAGGCTGATCTCTTTGGGACAGACTGCCGAACACTCGCCAATGTTCGTACAGTTGCCAAAACCTTCGGCATCGTGAACCGCGATCATGTTCACGGCGCGTTGGTGGCGCTCGGTCTGGCCCTGGGGCAAAAAGCCCAGGTGAGTCACCTTTGCTGCTGTGAAGAGCATGGCCGAGCCATTCGGACAAGCGGCGACACAAGCAGCACAACCAATACATGCTGCTGCATCCATGGCTTTGTCAGCATCTGGCTTGGCAACAGGAATGCTATTGCCATCAGGAGCCGAGCCAGTCGAGGCGCTGATAAAGCCTCCAGCCTGGATAATGCGATCAAAGCTCGTACGATCAACCACCAGATCCTTGAGGATTGGGAACGGCTTGGCCCGCCATGGCTCGATCGTGATCGTATCGCCATCATTAAAGCTGCGCATATGCAACTGGCAGGTCGTCACGGCTTTCTTGCCATGGGCAATACCGTTGATCATCAAGGAACACATGCCGCAGATACCCTCACGGCAGTCATGGTCGAAGGCAATTGGCTCCTCGCCCTTCAGGATTAACTCCTGATTTACCACGTCCAGCATCTCAAGAAACGACATGTCTGGACTCACGTGGTTGGCGGGGTATGTCTTGAACTCGCCTGGCGTCTTGGCATTCTTCTGACGCCAGACCTTGAGCGTAACCTTCATCAGAAATCCCCTCTTACTTATAGCTGCGCTGGGACGGCTTCACATACTCGAACGCCAGCGGTTCTTTATGCAATTCGGGCTTCGACAGAGTACCCGTATATTCCCAGGCCGAGACATAGCTGAAGTTTTCGTCGTCGCGCAATGCTTCACCATCAGCCGTCTGGCTCTCTTCACGGAAGTGACCACCGCACGACTCACTGCGCTGCAAGGCGTCAATGCACATCAATTCGCCCAGTTCGAGGAAGTCGGCCACACGACCGGCCTTCTCCAGTTCCTGGTTGAGATCATTGCTTTCACCTGGCACCCGCACATTTTGCCAGAACTCCTCGCGAATCTCGGGAATACGCTGGAGGGCCTTCTTGAGGCCGGCTTCGTTGCGCGCCATACCGCACTCGTCCCACATCATCTTGCCAAGCTCGCGGTGGAAGTCGTCGACCGTACGCTTGCCATTGATTGACAGGAATTTTTTGACGCGGCCATTCACCTCAGCCTCAGCCTCGACAAAAGCGGCGTGATTGGTGTCGACGCCACCTGGCTTGATCCCGGCCAGGAAGTTGGCAATCGTGTAGGGCAACACAAAGTAGCCATCCGCGAGACCCTGCATCAGTGCCGATGCACCAAGGCGGTTGGCCCCGTGATCCGAGAAGTTTGCTTCGCCAGCCACAAAGAGACCGGGAATGGTGCTCATCAGGTTGTAGTCAACCCAGAGGCCACCCATTGTATAGTGGATCGCCGGATAGATGCGCATCGGTGTCTCGTAGGGGTTTTCACCGGTAATCTGCGCATACATATCAAACAGGTTGCCATAGCGCTCAACAATCTTCGCTTTGCCAAGACGCTTGATGCTATCCGAGAAGTCGAGGTAGACTCCGAGCCCACCAGGGCCAACGCCGCGACCTTCATCACAGACCTGCTTGGCATTGCGCGAAGCTACGTCACGTGGCACTAGGTTCCCAAAGCTCGGATAGCGCTCTTCGAGGTAGTAGTAGCGCTCATTCTCGGGGATCTGACGCGGATCGCGGGTCTCGCCAACCTTCTTGGGCACCCAGATCCGCCCGTCATTGCGCAGCGACTCACTCATCAGGGTCAACTTGCTCTGATGATCGCCAGTCACCGGGATACACGTTGGGTGGATCTGTGTAAAACACGGATTGCCAAAGAAGGCCCCACGGCGATGGGCGCGCCAGATCGCCGTTGTATTGCAGCCTTTGGCGTTGGTGCTGAGGTAAAAGACATTGCCATAGCCACCGGTTGCGAGCACCACCGCATCGGCCACATGGCGCTCGATCTTGCCGGTGACCATATCACGGGTAATAATGCCACGGGCATAGCCATCAATCACCACAACATCAAGCATCTCGTTGCGCGGGAACATCTTGACCGCACCAGCCGCAATCTGGCGCTCAAGCGCTTGATATGCCCCGAGTAACAACTGCTGACCCGTCTGCCCTCGTGCATAGAACGTACGCGATACCTGCGCCCCACCGAACGAACGGTTGTCGAGGTAGCCACCGTACTCACGCGCAAAAGGCACACCCTGGGCCACACACTGGTCAATAATATTTACCGACACCTGGGCCAGTCGATAGACATTCGACTCACGGGCACGAAAGTCACCGCCCTTGACCGTATCATAAAAGAGCCGGTAAATGCTATCACCGTCGTTCCGGTAGTTCTTGGCAGCATTGATTCCGCCCTGAGCAGCGATGCTATGGGCGCGCCGTGGACTATCCTGATAGCAGAAGCACTTGACATTATAGCCCTGCTCACCAAGCGTCGCGGCGGCTGCACCACCCGCGAGACCTGAACCAACGACAATTACACTATAACGACGGCGATTCGCCGGATTGACCAGTTTCATCTGGAAGCGATGCGTATCCCAGCGTTGCTCAATCGGCCCACCAGATGCCCCAGACTCAAGACCCTTCACAAACTCGATCTGACGTACCCCTGTACGCGTCGTCGTCTCGTTTTTCGTCTCGCTCATCGAAAGAAACTCCTCACCGTATGTAGGTTTAGACTGCCGGCCCCACAATGCCTGCCATCACGGCAATCGGAAACGAGAGATTGCCAATGACAACAGCCGCAGCAACCAGGATCGCCAACCCACGTAGTACGCCGGTATACTTCACACTATTCAGCCCCAGGGTCTGGAACATACTCCACACCCCATGATAGAGGTGCATCCCCAGAAAGACCATTGCGAGCATATAAAAGCCCGAGATCAGTGGCTTCTGGAAGCCCACGACAACATTGTTGTAGACAAAGTACTCAGGATGGCCCCCCAGATAATTGGGATGTTGAAACTCATTCGGCCCATAGCCAACCATCCCGAAGGTCAGGTGCAAAATGTGATAGACGATAAAGAGCAACAACACAATCCCACCAAAGCGCATCGTATAGGCCGCATAACTTGTCTGGCGCTTCTGCTCACCGTACCGCCGTGTACCGCTGACCGCGTTCGCACCCGTGCTCTTGTGGCTCTGCATCGTCAAGGCTGTTGCCGACCAGATGTGGAGAATCACGGCCCCAATTAGTACGAGACGGGCAACCCACAAGAGATGCTCATAGCCAAACACCGGATAGCCCAGTTCACGCAATCCGACAGCGTAGGCATTAAATGCTTCGGGACCCTGGTACATCTTGGTATTGCCATACATGTGGAAAACCACAAAGCCAACCAGAATGAACCCGGTCAGGGCCATGATCACCTTTTTTCCAACCGACGTCCGATAGAGCGTGAGAACTCCTGTCATCGTCCCGTCCTTCCGTTATAACGCACAGTCAAACACGGCAGATATACTATCATCTCCCTATTTCGGAGCACACCAGAGGCCATATTGCTTTCTAGCCTGTTGCACAGGTGTTGAAGAGACTATGCTGCTACGGCACAACCAGTTTTTTCTGGTTGCATAACAGCCACGTCTGGACTATTTCGTTAGCATTGAGTGGGGACGTGCGTATCAGACACGCTTCTATGTAGAAATTATAACTGAAAGATCGGCGCTTGTCGAACCTTATGATCAGTTAGATCTGCCTTGTGAAAGCCATCACACGGCATTAGATAGCCAGAAAACCCTTATAGAACGCCAGGATCTTGAAGCTATATGAAATTTGTATCTTCTGGCACAAAGAACTCTCCGCAAGAACTCGGTATGACAACGAAACGTGTCATGCTCAGCGCAGCGACGTATCTCGGGTTCTCATTGACACCTACTTACAGATCCAGCCGAATCTTCGCTCCAAAGCTCTTCTTCTCTTTGCTGGGGAAGTAGGTCAGACATGCCGCATCAAGCAGATCCGCGCTCAAGGTTGGCGTTTCCATATTGTAGCGTGCAATCGAAATGATCTGATCAAGAATGTCGCGTGGTTGACACATCCGAAATGGTCGCTCATCGGGTTTGTACCATTTCGCAATCAGATAGTCAATGCTCCGATCATCATATGGCACCTTGCGTATTTTGCACATGATTTTCCAGATTTCACGAAACTGATCTTCTGTCGGGTCTATAATCTCGAATTTGTATTTGATGCGCCGTAAGAGTGCCTCATCACCAAGATCTTTGGGGTCGAGATTGGTTGAGAACATGATCAACTGGTCAAAGGGGATCTGAATTTTCTGCCCGGTGACGGTGTTGAGAAAGTCGTAGCGTTTTTCCAAGGGTACGATCCACCGGTTGAGCAGGTCAAAAACGCGTACTTGCTGCCGTCCAAAGTCGTCAATCAGAAAGATGCCACAATTTGCTTTCATCTGAAACGGCGCTTCGTAAAGCTTTGAGGTCTCGTTGTAGATCAGATTCAATTGGTCAAGCGTTAATTCGCCACCAACAATGACCACCGGACGGCTGATGCGCACCCAGCGCCGATCATATTCTGCGGTGTCATCCCAGGGATGCTTCGGCGGCTCATGCACAATGGCATCGTACATCTTGATCACGGCCCCATCGGAATAGATTGTCTGTGGGATAAAGATGTCGTCACCCATCAATTTGGTGATGCGCTCGGCAATGGTAGTCTTGCCATTCCCTGGATACCCAAAGAGCATGACCGAGGTGCCTGAATTGACGGCTGGCCCTACCGAGTTGAGAATCGATTCATCAATGACGAGCCCTTGAAACGCATCACGGATATTTTTGCGGGTCACTTTGACGTTCTGCACCGTCTGGGCTTTGACCGAGGCAACCCAGTCTGCGAGCACCACTGGGGCTGGCCCGACATATTGCACCTTGCTCATCGCCGACATGGCGGCCTCTTGACCGCGTGGGGTCAAAATATATTCGTAGTTGATGTCGCCAAAACCTCGTTGCCCGATAATATCAATGTGTTCTACTTTGCGCAGATCGAGAATAATCTCTTCCACAATGTGATAGGTCAAACACATGCTGTCAGCAAGATCACGCCCGGTGATCCGGCCTTTGTTGTAGAGAATGCGCAAAAAGTGTTCGGTCAGAAATGTGCGATTGAGGCCGGTCTCTTCAAGACTCTGTGGCTCGGGAGGCAAGAAGGAGTTGTTCAGCTGTGGACGAGCCTCATCCTCAGTTGGCGGAGCATCACCAATCGAGCGTAGTGAGGTTACTGTGTCGCCACGCGTGCGAATTTCGTTGATCAGTTGCTCAAGTTCACTGATGTGCATCGCCAGATGCAGGATCGCATCCTGATCCTGGCGATTCTGTGCTTCGGTGTAACAGGCATAGACCGCTCGGGCAATGGTATACTTGACGCCGTCAATATAAAGATGGTGCAAGTATTCCTGTCCGCGCACATAACAATCTCGCGAGTGATAGCGCCGTGCCTGCATCTCTTCGTATGATCGCTGGTCAAGCAAAAACCGCATAACGTGAGCCTTCTCTACCGGTCATCGGGCCAGGTAAAAGTTGTTGCGCCGGGGTTGCTCTGCGCAAACAAGTATCATCTCTTAGTATACTCGTAGTCACAAGTTCTAGCCTATAGTGCGCTAGTCCTACGCAAACCTGTGACTATCAGTGGCGCTAACTATGACCACATATGAAAGTGCTGTGTGCTTACGTGCGGCGTAGCGGCACGTAAGCACACAAACGCTTTTTACAAGCCCTTAGGGTTGCTATACATCATTGCAAAGGCTCGTATGAATAATCTCTTGGGTGATTGGCATTCACTGATGGGGGCTGTGCAACACTGGCTTGCTGGTGGTGACCCCTATGGTGCCTTTGTGATGGCTGATGGCTCGGCCTATGAAGCAGGTTGGTTTGCCTATCCACCGCCAGTGCTGTTACTGGTCTGGCCTCTCGCCTTCGTCCCTTCCTTGCTCAGTGGTATCCTGCTCCAGTTGCTTGCTGTGGCTGGCTTTGAATATTGGTCACGCTATGTGCTTGGGCAGATGAGTCTGCTCTGGTTTGTCCTCTGGCTCCCTTTTGTCCAGGGCCTCCTCATTGGTCAGACGACGCTCCTGGCTTTGGTGTTGCTCTTGTGGGCCGCAACATTCTATCAACATGGCCGTGATCGCCTTGCCGGTCTTTTGCTGGCCTGTGCGATCCTCAAGCCGCAGGTTGTCGTGCTGCCTGCACTCTGCCTGCTCGCTATGGCGCTCTATGATCGTCGCTGGTATATGCTTGGCACTTTTGCGTTCATCACTATCGTGCTCTGGAGCGGCATTGCGTTTGTTGCCGGGCCACAGATCTATGCCGCCTGGTTCAATGGTTTGTCTGCCTATCGTGCCGCTTTGCCCGATCGTCCACTCCTTTTTCCTCCCTTCGGGGTGTTGCTCGGCTTGATGGCTCTATTCCTCTGGTATCGGTATGGTCGTGGCGATCCCTTTGGTCTCGCTCTGCTCGTCAATACGCTGATCTATCCAATGTCGGTGATCTACATTGCTATTGGTGTGGCCCCCGTCGTCATGCGCTGGCGCCCCCAGACGCCTTGGTATCCACTCGTGTTGAGTTGGCTTATTCCGCTGTTTTTTTTCCAACTTCCTCGTACCGCCGAGACGATCGCTGCCACGACCCAACTCGTGGTCGCGACGGCCCTCTTTGCTGCACTTTTGCCTCCTTTGCGTTGGCGGTCCCGGTAAGCTTTGCTTGGCTGCTAATAAGAGAGGGCGCTGGCAGTTTCTGCCGTGGCCGTAAACGGCTCGGCGCTTTGTCTTGCGCCCCAACCCCCAGTTTTTGGTTCGTTTTGGCGGCGAAGCCGTCAAAACGAACCAAAAAATCTTGTGGAGCGGCGTAGCCGCTCCACAACCCACCGCCGAAGGCGTCTTTAGCAGCAGCCCTGCTGCTAAAGACAGGGCTGATGCAAAGTCCCGAGAGGGTTCGATAGTGTCCGCAGATTACGCAGA
>NZ_SIJK02000023.1:0-5309 GCF_004762035.2 Candidatus Chloroploca mongolica
GGCGGGTGTCGGGATGCAACCAGCGGCCTGATCCAGCGGTTTTGGGGAGGATACTGAAGAGATAATGCAGTATCAATAGAAAAGCTTATCTGGTTAAAACTCGCGGCATTACTTCTGAAAGGCTCCCCGAAATCAACAAGATCTGCGATGACTAAACGAAAATAGCCTTCCATGCAGGCAACACAGCGAACAGCAAAGTGCCTTTGTAATTCAAATAGCCCATCAGGGATGTTGATGATTATATGCGATCCATCTCGTTCTTGAATTTTATCAAGAAAAAATTCCTCTTCTTCGCTCATCAACTCCCATACATCTACTGCATCACCGAGGCCACGAAGATGTGGCGCTATTTTATCCCATCTCTTTGTTTTTGGATACAGCCTTGCCCTCTTTGTGAGAATTTCAGCAACATAATCTCGCTTCGCCATATATCCTCCTGATCTGATATAGCAGTCCTAGATCATTTGTAAACGGCCATAGCGCTGGCGATTGGGAAAGTCAAAGGTGTGGCGTTCCAAGACCTGCTCAAACGCGTCGATGACATCCTGAAACTTCGTGGCGACGAGGCGAAGCTTCTGGATGGCAGCTTTGCCTTGGCGCCAAACTTCTTCGATGGGGTTCTGGGTCGGGTCATGGGGGGCAACATTGATACAGGTGATCGGCCAATCCTCGGGCGACAACGCACCGTTCACCTCGGCCAGAAAGCGCTCCATTTCCTTCCCTTTATGCCAGCGTGCATTATCCCAGCAGATCGTGAGTTTGGCGTCCGGATAGCGCAGACGCAATTCGACCAGGAAATCGGTGGTATTGTCCGTCTGGGCCACGGGATACGACATCAGGTGCATCTCGCCCGTCAAGGCATCGAGGGCTCCATAAAAAGGTTGGCGGGCCTGCGTGTTGACGACGTCGAGCGTTGCCCGCTCGTTGCGCTTGGCCCAAGCATACCCACACACGTCCCCCCAATGGAGGAAGCATTCGTCCACAAAGAGCAGCACCCGCTCCTGCCGTTCGATCGCGTCCTGATGCGCTGTCACATACGCGGTCAGTTCGGCATGTTTCGCGGCGACCTGGGCGTCGTTTTTTTTGGATTGCTCGCCTGCACCTTCTTCCAGCTCAGGCCGGCGGCGTGCAGGAGTGCATCGTAGCTTTGATCCGATTGATAGACGACGCCATACTGATCCTGCAGATGCGCCCGCAACCGTGCGACATCGCAGGGGGTCTGCGCGGCAATCCAGATGAGCACCTCCGTCCGTTGCGTCGCCGTCAGAAAGCTTTCCGAGCCACGGTAGCCGATGCGCAAACCGTCGGTTCCCAACGCGTGGTAGATCTTCTTCCATTTGCTAATACATGCTTTCGAGACGGGAAGCACCTCCCGGATGGTCGCATAGGGTGTGCCTTGGAGCGCCAACTGCACCGCGATGGCGCGTCGATACTCGCGTACGTCGGTGGTCGTTTGGAGAAATGCGTGCAGGTCAGTCTCCATCGGTCATCCTCCCAGGGTAGCCACGGTACTTCCAGGAGATGATACCACACAACTGCCGCCTGGTTTACGAACCATCTAGGACTGCTATATGTATTATGCAAAGCTAACACGAAAAGCAAGAAATGTCAAAGCCAATATAAACAATAGTTCGGCAGTTTTTCTGTGCTCTGATCTCAATGGTTGAAATTCAGGACGCAGTTGACATGGTACAACGGGCACTGTGGCTGAGCAGCCTTACATCAGCAGTGGCTTTTCTTGAGGCCGCCCAACGCCACGCCTCAATTGCGCCGCTGGCAAGTTTGATAGAAGGCACGGCTGACGACACACGACGCGCATGAAAAACGCGCCAGATTTGAGGCCGCGCCAGCGGCGTCAATTGCAGGCGATGTTGGGCGGCTTCGAGAGTACTTTTAAGTTTTTTGTTTAACAGGAAATGGTGTTTCAGCGTTAAAAAGAAATGGCTCGTTCGTGATTTTACTACTCATCCCAAGAGATGTTAATTCTTTTCGAACCACTATTGATACTGAAGGGTGAAGATTTTCAAGGAATGTTATTTTTCTTGGTGCCGTTTGCCTTGAAGATTTGTCTAGAAATATAACCAAGGCACGAATATTCGCGGCAAAAATCAAAACTCTATTCCACTTTGCATCATCGATAGATGTAGTTAGGTCACTAAACATTCTCTCGACAAAAAAAAACCATCTCTTAAATTCGTCCGAGGTGTTGTATTGTCGTGAAAACTCAATAAAATCAATGATCTCCTTTTTGTTTTCTTTCTCATTGCATTTAATCATTAGTTCTCCAATAGCTGTCAAAGTGAAACGAGGCGGTGTGGCTTCTTGTATTGCTAGCGTATCTATGTTTGATGTTTGAAAGTACGAGAAATTAGTAAGGCTTTTGAAAACAGTATTAAATCGTATACTAAAATCCCTTGCCTTTTTATTTGACATTTCGTATTCGATAAATGCTTCATCTTCTAATATTTTACACCACCCAATATAACAACCGAATATATATAAAGTGCTTATTTTGTAGTAGTCCTGTTCTGATTTGTCAAACCAGTTTTTATTTGAAAAGCGGATAAGATTTTCAAGCCGCTTATCGAGCGTATCTGCTGCGCGTAGAATTGGGTAGGTATATTTTTTTAATACTTTTCGAGAATTTACCGAATATCGGTATCTCGTTTGAAGGATTTCCTCAAATAAGAACTTAATAAGAGCGCCGATTATACCGCCAACACCAGCGGAGATGACAAGCCATATAATCGAGAACTCTTGAAAGGTTTGTTGGAGGGTACTCATGACTAATTCTCATCCTTAGGCTGGTTTAAGAAATGCTGTTGAAGGGCTACAAGAAGAGTTGTACCTTGTATAAGTAGGTCATGGAATATAGTAGCTAAATCCTTTTCTTCAAAACCCATTTTTCTTGCTATTTTTATGTAATCGCTGCCTTTTCTGTGTCCTACACTCGAAGAACGAAGTGATTGAAGATCTCGAAGAAACTTAATATGAATATCATATTGTGGAAGTTGATGTATTTTAAGAAACTCACTCAATTTAGCTATTCCTTTCATCTCCTTTGATGCTTCACCAATGATTTTACTGAGTTCCGCCTCATTTATTGAGTCGATAAGGATTTTTGTTAAGGCTAATACTTGATAGTCGAACTCTGATTGATCATTGGTCAGAGGAATGCGCAGCGAATTGAGGAGATGCTCATCATCTTCTGTGAGAGGTAGGAGCAAGTACCACCGATATTTTGATTCCCATTTACTTTGGAAGTCATTGAATGTCGTTTTGAATGTAAGATCTACGTTTACTGGATCAGCGAACTCCGCCAAGAAACTGCGCCGAAAGTTCGTTTGGCTAACATTACCGTCTGGAAGTATATTGTAGCTCTTCCAATACAGCTGCTCCTCAGATGGTAAATCACGCCCTAAGTCGCCCAAGTAGACAATAATGTGCTTTGTGTGATCATTGTCAAGACGCAGACCCCAAAGACCACCGCATCGTAGGTATCCATCTTCTACCGAGTATTTTTCTGGCTGCGCATAGTATTTTGTTAATACTTCCCGGTCAAAAAACACAGGTGTCAAATAGTCAGGAGATTCTGGATTGGCTCCAAAATAATTTGCGAGTGAATCTGGATTTGAAGTATATCGAATCGCTTCTCCATCATCGTTTACACCAATTGTGAAACTCTCAAATGTTTTGGGTTCTGCTTGATCATATGGCCACATGCCACTTTTCTCTTTGCTAAAGCCGGAAAGCAGTCTCTTCCCTAAAAGCCGTGAGAAAGTTCTTTGACTTGAGTTACTTGACCAATCACTACTCGACACGTGAAATGTGAAATGAGTCAGACCGTCATATACATCGGCGAATCTTTGGTTTTCTGGAATTGTATCAATAGAAATACTAGAAAAGCGAGTCACCTCGATAAGTAGTGCTAAGTGCATTTCCTTTATTGCCAAGAACTGACGAAGTTCCTTTGTTCTGATGGACACAACATCTTTCACTATTCGGATTACGTCATGTCGATTTCCGGCACTCGTAATCTTAAAATATGTATTATCACGTGCTTGGTACAAATTATGAAAGAGACGAAAGTCCTCTGAGACTTCAAGATAAGGTTCAAATACTGCATGAAAAGAACGTATTAAAACGAGCGGTTCAATACCTTGATCATTTCCATAACGATAATATCGTGTCTCGCCTTCCTCTGAACCGCCGTAACGAGTACAACTCGGCAGAAATCCCTCAATTGTTATACCCCACGAGGTTTCGGAGAGGAATTCGTCTATTTCGTCATTCGGAATAAGGGCAGAACATATGGCTGTAGTTCCGGGATTGCTGTTAGAGATGGAATGCACTGTAATCCAATCGCCTTTGGCCAGTGAATCTAACTTTGAATCTCTCCAGTCAATTTGCAAAAGGAGATCAACTTCGCTTAAAGACGGTTGCATGGCTCAATCATTCTCTTTCTGTGAATATTGACTTTGTCCCAGTTCACAGTATACCATAACCGCACAGCAGGCTTTGCGGCTCCGCAGCCTTGCAGTAGTGGCGGCTGTACTTGGCCGCCCAACGCTCCGCTT
This sequence comes from Candidatus Chloroploca mongolica, assembly GCF_004762035.2. Taxonomy (GTDB): domain Bacteria; phylum Chloroflexota; class Chloroflexia; order Chloroflexales; family Chloroflexaceae; genus Chloroploca; species Chloroploca mongolica. The sequence goes on from NZ_SIJK02000023.1 coordinate 4,578, forward strand.
CACCTGCGCCGCTGGCAGCGTTGTGGAGCGAGACGAGTGGCGGCACGGGAAAGCTGCCAAAGTCGCGCCCAGGTCACAGGCCGCGCCAGCGGCGTCAGCGTGCAAGCGGTTGTTGGGCCGCTTGTGTAGCGAACAGATGCCCATTTTAAGTCAAGGAAGTACTTCAACTTTAATCCTACTAATGGATACATAGCCTCGGATAGTAATAGCAACTGCACCGCTTTCGAAATTTACGTCCTTAAATCCTTTCCGTTGACCACCCACAACTGAACGATATTCTTGCCCATTCACTTCCACTATGATCTCATCAAAAGAATCTATACTCGTTCGAAATTCGTCATCGGTTTCTGGTAATATAATGTCATTACTGTCCATTCTATTCCACCATATCCCCCTGAAAGATCGTAGAAATCCAGGAATGGGAGAATTATCAAACGGACTAAGCCGGGAATTATTGCGATATACCAAGCCGAAACGCATAGCCCCTCCGTCGTTTGGCTGTTCTCTAAGAGATACGATTAACTCCATGTCGTCATTCTGATTTACTCTTAACCCATAAATATGGATTCGGCAGTTTTTCCATGTTTCGTCGCCTATTGTAATTAAAATCTCTCCATCTTCGTCTACAATTAAATTACCACCAACACGTCTATATCCATCTCCTGTTATTTCAAATTTTGTTGAGGTTTCATCAAATGACTCATCTATAACTTTAGGATCTGGAATCGCTGT
>NZ_SIJK02000023.1:5409-93323 GCF_004762035.2 Candidatus Chloroploca mongolica
AGGAGCCAGCGTCGGTGTCTCCGTAGGAGCCAGCGTCGGTGTCTCCGTAGGAGCCAGCGTCGGTGTCTCCGTAGGAGCCGTCGTTATCGTGGATCTGGGTGTTTCTAAAACCGGTATTGTATTTGTTGCATTCACAGGTTGTATAGAAGAGGGGGCTGGCTCTGATGATTCGGCTACACGAGAGTTGCTTGAAGGCCATATAAGTATCATGAAGAAAATCATGCCAGTCACTATAATTGCTATTTGTGTATCATGGCTATTCTCAATTAATTTAGCAAAATTAGGAAGCTTTGACAATGGTTGAAAGGAGTAAAACAAAGGAAGGAGGCCTAATATTCCCGTGACAAATCCAATATAACCAAGAACTTCTGAATAAGGAGACAGATACCGATAAAGCAATATCGAAAGCAGTATAAGATCAACAACTAGAAAAACTAAGAAGATACGAGTTCTTGCTTGCATACTATTCCTCATAGATCTCAGTTCACAACATTAATCTGTTGTGAACTAGTAAACTTCTCACTCTGAATTTTGTATAGCATCTATGTAACCATACTGTAACCAAAGTGATGTCCTAAACTTATTGAGCGTTTTGCGGTGTAGCTTGCGGCCCAACATGAAGTAGACAGCGATTCAGCGGCCTAGATGAGCCTTACCCGTTCTATACCGCGATTATACCATCTAAATCTGCTCTGTATAGTGCGACGCCGCACGGTCGCCGCCTAGCCACGATCCTGGTCGGTGCTAGGCCCACTACTGTTCAAAGAAGCTCACGCGAAGGCACGAAGGCGCGAATGGGTCGCTCACGTACACGAAAAACGGTGCGCCGTTGCGTCAAAACAAGCGCCTTCTTTGCATAGTGCGACGCCGCACGTTTGCCGCCTAGCCACGATCCTGGAAAGAAGCTCACGCGAAGGCGCGAAGGGTTCGCTCACGTGCGCGAAAAACGTTGAAAACCGTGCGCCTTTGCGTCAAAACAAGCGCCTTCTTTGCAGGGTCTTGGTGCGAGGCCGCTTCTTCGCTCGTCGAGCGTGGTTGCCCGCACCGCTGGCAGCGGGTGCGGTCGGTCGATGACGGGCGGTGGTTGCACGGGGTGTTGGGCTGCGGGGATGGCAAAATGCAATGCTTACTCTTCTGCAATCGAACGTGTTGCCCTTCCGATCGTCCGCAGATTACGCAGATTACGCAGATGCGGAAGCGCTAATCTGCGTAATCTGCGTAATCTGCGGACACTATCAAACCCTCCTGGGATGTTGCATCAGCCCTGCTGCATAATCAGCATCCTCCTCGGATCGTAACTTTTATCCGCTCGCAGACGTTTTATTGTGTAGGTTCCCTTGACATCACCGTGCCCGTGTCGCATACTTACGCCGACGTAGCCCAATGTAGAAGGACGCGCATGGCCCCCAGCATTACCCCACACGAGTTCGTTGCGAAGTGGTCTGGCGATACGCGCAAAGAGCGCAGTGTGAGTCAGGAGCACTTTATTGATCTCTGTCGCCTGGTCGGCCACGAGACGCCGGGCGAGAATAGGGATGGGACGCTGGTTTTTGAAGCGGGCGCGGCGAAGAGTGCGGGTGGTCAAGGGTGGGCTGATGTTTGGAAGAAAGGCCACTTTGGCTGGGAGTATAAGGGGCCGCGTGCTGACCTGGGCAAGGCGTTTCAGCAACTCCAGCAGTACCGCGACTCGCTCCAGAACCCGCCATTGCTGGTGGTTTCCGATATTCAGACCATCGTTATTCATACCAATTTTGTCAATACGGTTAAGCAGACGCAGACGCTCGCGTTGGCCGATCTGGAGACGCTTGAAGGCTTGCAAATGCTCCGCAAGGTCTTCTTTCACCCGTATGCGCTTGAGCCAACGCTGACGATTCAGCAGGTTACGGAAGCAGCCGCAGCTGAGTTTGCCCGGCTTGCTGATTTGCTCCGTCGTTATGGTGAACAGCCCCAGGCGATTGCCCATTACTTGATTCGCTTGCTGTTTTGCCTCTTTGCCGAGGACGTAGGCTTGCTCCCGGATGGAATCTTCACCCGGATTATTCATGCGACCCGTCACAAAGCGCCTGCCTTTACCGCGCAGATCAAGGCGCTCTTTGGGGCGATGGCAACCGGCGGCTACTTTGGCACCGACGAGATTAAGAACTTCAATGGTGGGCTGTTTGAGGATGATACGGCGCTGCCGCTTGATAGCGATGGCTTGCACATTCTTGAGCGGGTCAGCGCCCTTGACTGGTCGGCTATCGAGCCGTCGATCTTTGGCACGTTGTTTGAACGCAGTCTTGACCCGGCGAAGCGGTCGCAGCTTGGGGCGCATTACACGAGCCGCGACGACATTATGCTCATTGTTGAACCGGTGCTGATGCTTCCCTTGCGCCGCAGATGGGCCGAGGTTGAGGCGATGGCACGTGAGCTTGCGGCACAACGTGATGCGGCCAGTGGCGCAAAGCGCAATCGGCTTGAGAATGAGCTCATCCGCCTGCTGATGGCCTTTGCGGATGAACTGTCGCGTGTTCGCGTGCTCGACCCGGCCTGCGGGTCGGGCAACTTCCTCTACGTTGCCTTGAAGCAACTGCTCGACCTCGAGAAGCAGGTGATCAACCTGGGGGCTGATCTGGGCCTGACCCGCATGCTGCCTAGCGTTGGTCCCGAGCAACTCTATGGCATCGAGATCAACGAGCTTGCGCATGAACTTGCGCAGGTGACCGTCTGGATCGGCTATATCCAGTGGCACAAAGACAACGGCTTTGCCGAGTTGAAAGAGCCGATCCTCCAGCCGCTCGAAACGATCAAGCGTATGGACGCGATCCTGGCTTTTGACGAGACCGGCAAGCCGGTAGAACCAGAATGGCCCGAGGCTGAGGTGATCATTGGCAACCCGCCGTTTTTGGGTGGTAAGCGGCTACGCACCGAGATGGGCGATACCTACGTGGATCAGATCTTTGCGCTCTACGATGGGCGCGTGCCCCGCGAAGCCGATCTGGTGACCTATTGGTTTGAGCGATCACGGGCGGTTATTACTCAAGGCACCGTCAAGCGGGCGGGGCTCCTGGCAACTAACTCCATTCGGCAGCAACAGAACCGGCTTATCCTTGAGCGCATTAATGCCAAGGGTGGTATTTTCATGGCTTGGAGCGATCGCCCTTGGGTTCTTGATGGAGCTGCAGTTCGTGTCTCGATGGTTGGATTTGATGGTGGCGAGGAACCGGATCGTGTTTTGAACGGTACTGCTGTAGCGAGCATCAACGCCGACCTAACAAGCAATCTCAATTTTACGCTAGCTCGCCGTCTTACTGAGAATAGTGGACTAATCTTCATGGGTGACACCAAAGGCGGCTCGTTTGACCTCACCCCCGACCAGGCAGAGCAACTGCTCAGCGCCCCGCTCAACCCGAATGGCAGACCGAACAGTGATGTGGTGCGCCCATGGGTGAATGGTCTGGATATCACCCGCCGACCACGGGGCATGTTTATTGTTGATTTTGGCGTTAATATGCCCGAGGCCGAAGCTGCTATCTACGAGCTACCGTTTGCCCATATCGAGCGCGAGGTTAAGCCTGAGCGTCTGAAGAACAATCGCGTCGCCTATCGAGAGCGCTGGTGGATTCATGTGGAACCGCGACCAGCCTTGCGAAAAGCGATGGCTAGGCTTTCTCGCTGCGTTGCGACAGTTATTGTGGCCAAGCATCGCCTCTTTGCTTGGATTTCCTCCGACGTGATACCCGACCACCGTCTTTTTGTATTTTCACGGGATGACGACTACTTCCTGGGGGTACTCCACAGTCGATCCCATGAGCTATGGTCGCTTCGTATGGGGTCTACACTAGAAGATCGCCCATCTTACTCCTCTGCGACATGCTTCGAAACCTTCCCCTTCCCCTGGCCGCCAGGCCAAGAGCCCCTTGATGATCCCCGCATCACCGCGATCAGCGAGGCTGCACAGCGGCTCGTCGCGCAGCGCGATGCCTGGCTGAACCCGCCTGACGTGACCGAGGCCGAGCTCAAGCAGCGCACGCTCACCAAGCTCTACAACCAGCGCCCGCCCTGGCTTGACCAGGCGCACAAGGAACTCGACCAGGCTGTCTGTGATGCCTATGGCTGGCCGCATGATCTGAGCGACGAGGCGATCTTGGCGCGGCTGTTGGCGTTGAATCTCGAGCGGGCGGCAAAGCAGGGTGATGCAGCGGCTGGCGCCGTGGAGACGCATACCGACGACAAGGAGTAAGCACCTGTGCCTGTGCCCGACTTTCAACTGATGATGCTTCCCCTGCTCCAGATTGCCAGCGATGGACAGGAGCACACCATTAGCGCAGCCATCGAAACGCTGGCGCAACAGTTCCACTTGTCGGACGATGACCGACGCGAAATGCTCCCCAGCGGGAAGCAGTCGAAATTATCCAACCGCGTCGGATGGGCAGCAACGTATCTGCGCAAGACGAAACTGTTGGAGAGCACCGGACGGGGCAAATTCCGCATCACCAGCCGGGGAACGAACGAACTGAAGCTCACCCCTGAGCGGATAGACCTCCGCTATTTGGCAAAGTACCCCGAGTTAGCAGACTTCCGAGGTGACCCACAGCCAGGTGGCTGCAGCAACGGGACAGAGGCACATGCGGGCCTGACTGCGGTGGAGGAAACCAGCCAGACCCCGCGTGAAGTGCTTGAGGCAAGCTACCTTCTGATACGCCGTGAGATAGCCCAGGAGCTTCTGGAGCGGATCAAAGCCCAGCCACCAACCTTCTTCGAGAAGTTAGTGGTTGACCTCTTGGTGGCGATGGGTTATGGCGGCTCACACAAAGACGCGGGGCAAGCCATTGGCCGGAGCGGTGACGGCGGGATCGATGGCGTGATCAAGGAAGACCGGCTCGGCCTTGACTTCATCTACCTCCAGGCAAAGCGGTGGGAAGGGACGGTTGGCCGTCCCGTCGTACAGGCGTTTGCTGGGGCGCTAGAGGAGCAAAAAGCAAGACGCGGCGTGCTCATCACAACGTCGAGCTTCTCTCAAGACGCCCAGAAGTACGTAGGGCGCATCGAAAAGCGCATTGTGCTCATTGACGGGGAACAGCTTGCTCAACTGATGATCGACTACAACGTCGGCGTCACTGAGGAACAGAGCTACACGGTCAAGAAGGTGGATGCTGATTACTTTGGGGAAGAGTGAGCAAGAAGTTGCCATGCCACAACTACTATAGGTATGGGACAGGTGCATGCATCAGTACCGGGTATCAAGAATGAGTCAGCGCCACAGTCTGTTATTGGCGACCCAGGTGCGGGTTAGCAGCATCAAGACCTCTACGTCGACACGCTGCATAGCAATCTCGATGCGACCTCCCAGGGGCGTCCAGCGCCGTTTATGAACGTTCATCACCAACTGAGGTCCCCGGCTCACCGCCGCCACGCCAAGCCGAGGCAGCGGTGCCGCAGCACGGATCGCCGCACCGCAGCGCCACGCAAGCCGGGAGCCGTGCCCACGCCCGCCCTCAGCGGAGGCGGGCGCGAGCGAACGAGCATGGTGCGATCCCAAGGATCACCCCTGTGCGGCATCAGAGCGCAGCGGCGGCGGTACGGGCACGGCGGCGCCGTGCCCCGCGCTGCCCGTGCCCCGCGCCGCCCGTACGGGCACGGCGGCGCCGTGCCCCAACAAAAAAATCGCGGATGTGGCGGGGGCAAACCCTTGACACCGTTGTCGCCCCAGAAGGAAACAGCAATGCAGCATACAGAATTCAGAAACCAGAATTCAGGACATCCGTGCGAACAAGGGGGGCCGCCACCACCCGACAACCCAGGTCGTCGTCCCAGAAGTAGGGATGGTACCAGTTCCGCGCCCCGCAGCGAACGCTTGTGCTACCATTCCGCCACGACCCACCGCGCAACGGCACATCACTTTTATCAGGTGTAAAGTCTTTCACCTCTTGGTCTGCCTGGCCTGGATAGCCCGCGTACCTGCTGCTGGTCCATTCATCGACATTGCCCGCCATATCCATCGCCCCGCACGCCGCCGCCCCTGCCGGACAACAGCCCACCGGGGCGGGGCGATCCAGGCGACTCCCGTCAGAGATCGCCAAATCCGGCGTTGGTGCTACGTCACCCCACGGATACGGACGCCGCTGGCTCTGCGCGTCATACGCCGTCGCCACTTCCCACTCCGCCTCGGTCGGTAAACGCAGTGTCCAGCCTGCCGGCAGCACGTCAGCCAGGCGCTCGCTCAGCCAGGCACAGAAGGCCGTCGCCTCGTACCAACTGACCCCGATCACCGGCTGATTGGCCCCGTTGAAATCAGCATCATCCCACCCCCACGGCTGCTGGTGCTGCTCCTGCTGCTTCCACCGCCAGCCCTTGGGCGTCCACCAGCGTTGCGCTGCGTCGCCATAGCCCTCAGCGACAAACGCAGCGTACTGGGCCACCGTGATCGGAGCGCGGGCAATCCAAAAGGCGGGGAGGGGTAGCGTGGCGGCAGGTTCATCGTCCTCCCACCCGCCGATCTGATAGCTTCCCGCTGGCACAAAGCACCAGTACCCCGCTGGCGGCCCAAACGTCGTACTCCGCTGGGCCAGTTCGGCGTGCCAGGCCTCGACCGTCACAGGGAAGCGCGGATCACCTAAATCGCCCAGCAGGAACCCGGCCCGCACCCGCTCCGCCACCGGCAGGGGTTGGTCGCGGTCGGCCAGCAGCGTCACCAACCCGTCACGCAGATCAGCCTGCAAGCCAGCGACATCCACCTGCTGCTCGGCCAGATACGTCCAGTCGCGATCAACGCCCACCTCCGCTGCCAGGATCAGATCGCGGTACCAGCGTGCAGGGGGTTTTGCCGCCCCCTGCTCACGCCGGTCAACCAGCACGCGCAGCACCTTCTCGACCAGAAACGGGTTCGTCGCCTGCACCACCCCCACTCCCAGGAAGAGCGGCTCGCGCCAGCGGTCGTCGCCCCGCCGCGCAAGCACCTGCGCGACCGGATCACGACTGAGCAGCATGTGCCGCCCGGCGCAGTGTTCTTGCAAGGTCAGGTGCGCAAAGACATAGCTCGTCGGCCCATCCGGGGCCAGCAACCCGCTCCGGTGTTCCATATAGTCGAGACAGCGCCCGGCGGCTCCCCAGGGTTCCGGGAGCTTGGCCGCCTCAAAAAACTCGATCAAGGCATCGCGGATCTGGCTCTTGCCCAGCCGCCCGCGCCCATCTTCCGACGACCCCGCCGCGTGCGCGTCATACGAGAGCCGGTCGAGCAGCGGGCGCAAGCGGGCGGTTGTCCAGTCCGGGCGGCCCAGCGCATCGGCCAAGTTCTGCCCGTCCCGCACTTTGTCCCACTCGCCCAGCAGCAATTCCAGAATTTGCTCGTAGAGCGCCGGGCGGTCACGGGGCAACGTACCGCGTCGAAAGAGCAACAAGGCCATCAAGGTCACGAGCAACGGCGAGGCCGCCATCGCCCGCAAGCGGGGACTTGCCGCAATCGTCGCGATCAGATCGTCGCTCAAGCCCGCTGCCTGGGCCTGGGCCAGATGCCCGTGCGCCACCAACTCCCCATACCAGGCCGGGACAAACGCCCGTACTTGGCCCAGCGTCAAGGGAGCCAACGTCGTCACTGGCCAGCCGAGGACGGCCTGCAAGTCGTCGGTGAACGCCCGCGTGCGACAGGTGACCACCATGCGTACCTGCGGATAGCGCGTCGCGAACGCCTGTACCGCGTGCAGCGTCGTGGCCCGCTCGGCAGCCTGCGCGGTCGGCTCCAGCAGCACTTCATCCAGCCCATCAAGCAGGAGGATCACCGCGCCGCGCACCAGCGCATCCGTCAGCAGATCCTCGGGCTGCGCCACCCCGTGCTCAGCAAGCGTCGCACGCAGCAGCGTCACCACCGTTTGCGCGTCCACCGTTGCCGTCGCCAGTGCTCCGGCCAGCCGACGCAGCGGCAGCAGCACTGGCAGCAGCGGTAGGGCCGCGTCCCACCCTGGCAAGGCTGTCGCCGGGTCAGCCTGATCCAACCCACGCCGCGCCAGCGCCCAGGCCAAATGGCGCACGAAAGTACTCTTGCCGCTGCCCGGATCGCCGAGCACGACCAGGCGTGGCTGATCAGCCAAGGCCTCGGTCGCCGCCTGCGCCCGCAGCAGCGTCAGCGGTGCCGCGTCATCCGCACGGCCACGCCCACGGACACTGCCCTCGGCCTCGTCCACCCTGGTCGCCAGCACCGCTGCCACCGGCAACACAAGCTCCGGATCGTAGGCTTCGGCAGGCTGGGTCAGTTCGTCATCGGCAAAGTAGGGCCGCAGCGCTTCCCGCGTACCCGTCGCCAATGGCAGGCGCGTCGTCGTCGCCAGCAGCACATAGACCCGCGCCAGATCCAAGCCCTGCGCCCCGGCCAATTGCGTATCCAGCCCCCGCAGCGGCAGGGCGCGCAGATCATTCGCCAGCGCATCGAGGTACCAGATCAACCGTCGGCGCTCGTCGTCACGCGGATCACGCCCGTAGATGATCGTGCCCAGGTTCACGCCGACGGTCGGGCCGTAGACGCGCCCGCCACTCACCATCACCTGGCCCTCGGTCGTGGCCGTGGCCCCTTGGCCGACCGCCACGGTGCTCTGGGTGAGATTGCCCGTGGTCAGCGTATCACCACCGCCCGCTGGCATCGCCGCGCCAAACACCTCGGCCTCGACGAACGCCGCTTGTGCCGGGGTCAGCGTGTCCATCGCCGCCAGTGCCGCCCGCGCCGCCGCCGCGCCCACCTGCGCATGCAGGGTACGCAGCGTTGTCATCACGCTGGCAAGCTCAGATTCGTCCATCGTCGCCTCGCTCGCTGGCGCCCGCCCCCCAGCCAATCAGGGGCGGGCGCGGTCAGATCGTGGGCCGCACCCTGATTATAGCATCCCCTTCAACTGGCGTGTCGGTATGCCAAACTGATATGCCATCAATAGCAGAGCAGAGTTCTTATTATGCACGTGTTGACATTTCAGATAAGCGCGTGCTACAGTTTGGATATACGGATAGCAAGATAGTAACTTAATCATCTCTAAAGCAAATTTTCGATTCTTTTTTGAGTCATTCAATTCGCCTTTCACAGAACCAAGTGTTACAACTGGTCACTGGAACCACAGTATTTCATCTATATGCTGCTGATATGAAAAGGTTCACTTTCCCTTTACCACAGATTGAAGAACAATAAGCAATCATTCATGTCTTGGAGGAAATAGACGCCGCGATCGCCGCGTTGGAGGCGAAGCTGGTCAAGGCCCGCCAGGTGAAGTAGGGGATGATGCAGGAGTTACTGACGGGTAAGACTCGTCTGGTATAAATACTGGTAAGCAACAATCAGATCTGGCAAAAGGGAGTCCACCTATGACTACGACCACACATCATCGCTCGACCCCGACCTACCTCCTCCCCGGCGGCCTCAGCCCGTTTCAAAACAAGCTGTACCGGCATCTCATTGACTGGAAATGGGCCCACGGTATCAAGGAGCCAGGCAAGTTTAGGAAGACCAACAAGGCCGGCGTCGTCGTTGAGTACCTGTATGACGCAATGCTTCCTGAAGATTTTGCGACCGAGCAGCGCTGGCCGCACCTCCACCCCGCTGCCGCAAGTCAGCTGCGGCGTCACATGGGCCGCAACAAGTTTCGCATCCACAACCACTTCTACCACATGGCCAGCTCTCAGGCGGCCAACCTCAACCTGTTCCTGCCACTGCTGATCCACCGTGACGCCGCAGCCATCTTGCGGGCGCTCCGGCCCGACTTCGCCAGCCTGGCAACCGATGCACTCGACAACGGCTACTGCGTCGAGTATTGGGGTGGCAACTTCGCTCCCTCCGGCGGCAAACTCAAAGATGCCAGCCCCCTGCGCGACAAGACCGCCCGCACCGGCACCGACGCCGACATCGCCATCGCCTACCGCAACCTCGCCGGAGAGCTCTGCCTCTGGCTGGTCGAACACAAGCTGACCGAGCAGGAATTCACAGCCTGCGGTGGCGCGAAGAGCAAAGGGCGCACCGCGCATCACAGCTGCGCCCATGGCCTCGGCGACATCCTGGCGGACAAGAGCCTCTGCTACTACCACGACGTCAACAAGTACGCCTACTGGGACATTACAGAGGCGAACCGTGAACTATTCGTCGGCCACGCCGCACACACCAGTTGCCCCTTCAAGGGCGGCATGAACCAACTCTGGCGCAATCTGCTCCTCGCTCGTGCCCTGGAGGCGCAGGGCGACTACAAGCACGTCTTCTTCTCGGTGGTGCGCCACCCGGACAACCACGCCCTTGACGGGTCGCTCAAGACGTTCCAGGAGCTGATCGGCGGCCACCCGAGCTTCTCGACCCTCACCTCGCGCGAGGTGGTGGTGGCAGCGGAGCGGCTCGACGACCCGGAGCTGAACGCGTGGGCGCAGTGGTACCGGGATCTGTACAAGGTCTAAAGCCCTCAACGTCAACATCAATGTCATCAAGGAGGTTCTGGATGAACAAGAAGACCCTGACTAGTCTGTTCGCCGAGTCGCTCTATCAAATCCCCGACTACCAGCGCGGCTACGCCTGGGAGGAGAAGCAGTGGAAGGACTTCATCCAGGATATTGACGCCCTCGTCGATGAAGAGGTGCGAGGTCACTACACTGGCACGGTGGTGGTCTACGCCGCTCGCAATGCCACATTTCAACCCTACGGGATCAAACATCTGAGGGTCGTCGATGTGGTGGACGGTCAGCAGCGCCTGACCACCGTCTGTCTCTACCTCGCAGTGATCATCCGTGCACTCGTGGACAGCGGCGATTCAGCGTATAAGGACGCCATCTCCGAATTCCTCTACTCGGGCGCAACGTGCAAGCTCACTCTCAATAATGATACCGACCATATCTTCTATGACCTTTTGAAAACGGGGCAGTCAAACATCCCACCGCAATCTCCGCATCAGCGGCGCCTCGTGACCGCCTGCGCTCGATTTCAGGGGCACATCGACCGACAGTTGGCAGCGCGAGGGGCTGAGGGGGTCGCCTACCTCAGAGATCTGTACCGCGCGATCACCCAGAAGCTCAACTTCACCTTCTATGAAATCGATGAGGTCTCAGAGATAGGCATGACCTTTGAGCTGATGAACTCGCGGGGCAAGAGCCTCTCAACCCTGGAGTTGCTCAAGAACTACCTCATGCATTGGGTCTCCCGCAACGAGAGCGAGCAGGCGCACCGGGATACGCTCACGAAAATCATCAACACCAGCTGGAAGGCCGCCTACACCAATCTTGGCCGCAGCGCCGGCAATGAGGATCAGTTCCTCCGCATCGCCTGGACGCTCTACTGTAGTGCTAATCCGAAGCAGTGGACTGGCTACGACGGCTTCAAGGACGACCAGTACATTCCCTTGCGCTCCTTTACCAAGCGCTCGAAGGAGTCGACCCGCGACTTTATCATCCGCTTCACCGAAGGTCTCGCCGAGCTTTCCAACCATTACGCCGCCATTATCAGCCCTCGGACGAGCAACAACGTTTCGGGCGAAGAACTGCGTTGGCTTACCAAGATTCATCACACCGGCAACATCGCCAACTTCCTACCGCTATTGGTGGCAGCCCACAAGTGCCACGTGGAGCAGAGCATTTCCGAGGGTGACTACATCGCGCTTCTCAAAGCCCTGGAGTGCTACGCCTACCGGGTTTTCCTCCACGCCACGCGCCGCAGCAATGCCGGTCGGACGATCTTCTTCCGCTGGGGACACGATCTGTTCAACGGCAAGCAATCTATCGACAGCCTTACCCGGCAAATCCACGGGCTAACTCGCCACTATGCGCCCGAAAAAGCCTTCCTCGCTGGCAACGCCGAGCCTGACTACTGGTATCGGACGCGTCACCTCCTGAAGTACACGCTGTTCGAGTACGAACTGCATCTGCTCAAGAAGGATGGCCACGGCATGGCTCCAAAGATCACTTGGTCTCAGCTAAGCGACGCCACCATTGAGCATATTCTGCCGCAATCCCCGGCTGCCCGCTCCCATTGGAGGAAGGTCTGGAGCGCCAAGGAGATCGAGCAATGTGTCCACGACATTGGTAATCTCGTACTGACACATGACAACTCTAGCTACAGCAACTTTGAATTCGACCGCAAGAGGGGGGCGATTGGGGTGAGACCAAGCTACAGCGACTCTGACATCCGGCAAGAGCGGGATCTAGGCTTCTACAAAGACTGGACACCGCAGGAGTTCCAGCAACGCCGCGCCACAATTGTCGCCTGGATCAACGAGCGATGGAAGACCGAGGGAGCCGAGGTCGAGCCGCTGCTGGCAGACGTCGACGAGGACGATGATGACGAGATCGCGTTACAGCCAGAGGCGGTAGACGTATGACCACCATCGGCAAACCCACCCGAGCGCGCCACCCAGGATCGCGTAATCAAGCTCTTCTACGACGAGTTAGGCTATCGCTACCTGGGAAATTGGAGTGAGCGCGACGGGAATAGCAATATCTAGGAGCAGTACCTGACCTCGTATCTGATTGGGCGGGGCTACACGCCAAACCAAGGGAGCACCGCCCTCTACCACCTCCGGAACGAGGCCGATAACCCCAACCGTAGCCTCTCCCAGTACAACCAGGCGGTGTACGCCCTGCTGCGCTACGGCGTTCCGGTGAAGATCGAGGCCAGGCAACTGACCGAGACGGTACACCTGATCGATTGGCAGCATCCTCAGCGCAACGACTTCTGGATCGCCGAAGAAGTGACGCTCAAGGGCAATCACGAGCGTCGCCCCGATATTGTGCTCTATGTGAATGGGATTGCGGTCGCGGTGCTGGAATTGAAGAATAGTCGGGTCAGTATTAGCGATGGTATTCGCCAGAATCTCTCTAATCAGCGCCCCGAATTCAATATGAGGACTGGGTATATTAACGGCCGCCACCCCATCGTCATTTCCGCGCAGAAGAGAACCCAGAGGCTGCTGAGCGAGTTCTTGCGCGCAACGCTTTTCTCATCTACGTCTCATCTTTCGGTGGCGGCAAAATATGGTACGATAAAAAAACATCTATGCGCTCTAACCCGTTCGTTCAACCCCTGGGTGAGACCACGCTGTCTCCTGAAACGTTTGTGTATCCGTATCGACCGAGATGAGTCAAGCTATCTGCGCCTCCACCTGTTCAGACATGCGTTGTGCCCCCTTCCTTCCCCTGTGCGGCTGACCGCTCGCGTCACTCTGTCGGTGTCATGCTGAACCGACGGTGGTGACACCGTTGGGCTCTGCATGGCCCGGCCTGACAACCAATGTCACTTTCACCACGTTCCCCTGAAGGGGTTTCGCCACACGCCGCCCTGCCTTGGCCAGTGCGCCTGATGCACCCCCTGGCGCTGCTCTTATTTCTGCTCGGTTCCATGACCGCGCTAGGCTATCCGATTAGCCTGTTTCTTGAGCAAAGCCTTCCTTTTTCGATCAGTATTCTTTTGCTTTTTCTGCTCGGTCATCTCGGTCTGTTGCTGCTCATTCTGTGGCATGTCATCCAGACACGCCCTCTCCCGCTGCGGGTGCTGGTTGCGGGTACGTTGCTTTTTGTGGCCCAACTGGGCACCATTGGGACATCAGTATTCTGGTCTCAGGCCTATAGCTCGGCTGTGCCGCTGAGCCATCCGGGGATTGGATTGACGCTGCTGACGTTGTGGTGCTCTGCAGGAAGCCTGTGCGCCATTGTGCCCGCATGGAAATGGCATCGCTTGCATGTCCTGCATTTTGTCACCACAATCTGGCATGTGCTCGTGTTGCCTCCCCTTGCAGTGGGTTTCTTGCTTCCGCTGTTGTTCCCTGACTGGACGTGGACAGCGGCCCAGTTTGTTGCGCTCACCTACCTTGGCGTGAGTCTCGCTTTGTTCGGTTGGTATGGCATGGTGGCGTATCGGTATGCCCAACCTGCTGCCCCGATCTGGCGCCTCTGGACGATAGGCATGGTCTGTTTCTGTGGTACGAGCCTGGCGCTGCTCTTCGGCGCGTTGCGGATGGATCAAGGGCTGTCGCCCTGGCTCTTCGGCATGGCTTTACCCTGCTGGATGCTCCAGCAGGTTCTTTGGACGTTTGCCCTGATTGAGCAACTCCCCCTCCTTCGCGTATCGAAGGTCGTGGCCTCACCAGTCGTGATCGATGACAACCCACGCGCAGGTCTGCGCGGCTTACTCACTGACATCGGGATGGGGGTGCTGACCGTCCTGAGCAGTATGGTGGATCTGCTCATCCTTACGGTAACCCTGATCAGTGGTCTTCTGATGCGCGGCTGGCTCCGCATCATCAATCTCCGCCGTCAACAGGCCGAAGTTGAAGAAGCCTATGACACGGCGATCGTCCAACTAAGCCGCCTCGAGCAGGTGCGTCAACATCAGCAGATCGATCAACTTACGAACCAGCACCAACATATGGCCGAGGTAACGCACGATCTCTATGCACTTCTCTATGATCTCCAGGTCGAATTACGCTCCACTGAGCATATTTTGGCGACGCCAGAGGATGGGTACGACCGCCTCACGCCGCACCTTGAACAGGCAAACGCCCTGCTTCATGATGCCGAGTTACTGATACACACCTTGGCGACAACGCGACAGCTAGAGAAGGGGCTTCTCCAGCCGATCCCCACCTGGCATGATGCGCATCAATGGATCATGCACGTTGTTGCCCTGCAGCAAACCCGTGCTCGCGAAATCGGCGTCAGCTTGAATGCTTCAGCGATCCCTGCGCCATGTATGGTCTGGGGCGATCATGTTCTGCTTGCGCGGGCACTGGCAAATCTCGTGCGCAATGCGATCCAGGCCACCGGTGCGTTTCGGAGCGATGGTACCGGTGTGGTCGAGGTGCGAATCTGGCAGGAGGCTGGTCGGTTCCAGTTGCAGGTTGAAGATAACGGGCCAGGGATGCCTATCGCGCAGCGGGTCGCGTTGCGCCAATGGGCCTCGCGTGGTCTGACCGCAGGTTCGGCTGCAACGGAAGAAGGTAGTCTGGGCCTGAAATTCATTCATCGGGTCGTCAGTGGACATCCTGATGGGCATCTGCGGATAGTGAGCGCAGCGGGCATCGGAACGACAGCGATCATCGATCTCCCTGCGGAATCTCCCTCAGACGAGGCGACGATACCCGGGGCCTCCTAATACGACAACGAAATGGGTCATGCTGCTGGGTCTTGGCTTGATGGAAAAACGAGCCGCCCGGGAGCCATCACCGTGAAATAAAGGAGCAAGTGGATGCAATCTGCGTCAACATTTCCCTCAAGCGGCACGATGCCGCAGCCTATCACGGTCATCGGGGTGGACGACCACCGCGGATTTCGCGAGGGCATTGCACGTGCCGCAAGCCTGCTCAGTCAACACCTCGGACGGCCTGTGACCACCTATCTCTCAGCGTCAGGCTTGGATCTGGAAACGATCCTGCGGGACGAACCAGCAGATCAGTCTGTCCTGGTGGTGCTGGATATTCGCATGCCTACCGGGGTGGATGGTCGTCTGCTTGGGCCCTGGATTCGCACCACCTTTCCGCATGTCCAGATTCTGCCATGTACCAGTGATCATCATCCTACGACGCTTGATCTCTTGCGGCGAAGCGGTATGCTTGAACCCGTCTTAAAGCCGGTCTCCCTTGAAGGACTGACCGAGCGCATGGCAATGGCGTTGACCACAACGCCGCCACCCGGTGATCCAACGATCCAGGCTGTGCAAGCCGATCTGGCGCAACAATTTGTCACGTTGCACCAGCGGCGGCAGGGGGGGCGATCAATTCAGGTTGGGATTTTGGCTCAACGTGCGCTGACGCGCGTCGGCTTGCCCCAGATGTTAAGTGGCGTCAGCACAACGCTGGCGGTTGATGTGGCGATCTGTACCGATCAGGTACGTGCTCTGCAGACGGCCCTGCAACAGCGCCGCCTCGATATTTTGCTCTGCGATGCGCATGATTACAAAGAGATCGAAGGGTTGAGTCAGGCCTATCATATCCCATTGCTGGTCTACACCTCGATCCGTCAGGCCAAACAGGTGCTCAGAGCCAAGCATAGTGTCATTCTTGACCCGGCTTCGAATGAGGCATGGGCCGATGCCTTCCAGATGGTACTGAGTGGCGCTACGTATGCCCCACGGTGGCTGGATCTGATGATCTCGCTCCTGCCCCGCGACCGGCAAATCCTAGGGAGGATTCAGCATGGCGTTGAGATGGCGCAACTAGCGGCAAACCTGGGCATTACCGAGGCCCGCCTTCGCCAGCGCATCAGCAACCTCTATCGCCTGCTTGATCTGCCGCCCCATCGCGCAAGTCTGGTTGCCTGGGCCCAGGCCATTCCTCCGCAGTGGTTTCAAGAGCTTGATCGGGACGATGACGAGCACTGAACGTCCACGGATAGGCAGGGCTGCGTCCACAAAACCCGCGCTCATCATGACGAAAACGGCCAACGAAGTTGGCCGTTTTCGTCATGATGAGCACGCTGCTCAGGGGCCTTCGCCATAACAAATGTCTTGTTTTTGGGGGTATTCCCCCGAACAGGCCACCCGGTACACTCTCTTCAGTTCAAGCATACGCTCACGTCGGACATGCGGGCTGCCGCCACCACCGTGATCGATGAATGGAAGAGACGAGAACCCTGATGACCTGTTGTGTTCAAGGTGTTCCCACCCCTCAGACAATCGCCCGGTTTCCCTGCTGGATCTGGCTGGTCACGGTATGCGTGCCCGTCGTGCTGCTCACCGGCTGTGGTCAGGCCCCCCTGACCTACCGCGATGCCCAGGCCACCGCGTTGGCGGGCGGATGCTGGCCGCCAACGCTGCCTACCCCGCCCCTGGTGACCGTGACCCCCGACCCCGCCCTGCCCCCGCCGGACGCGGCCCCGGCCCCGTCGCTGCCCACCACCACGCCCTTCCCACCCTGCCCCCCGGTGGCCGGGGCCACCGCCGTCCCCTGGCCGACGCCCGTCCCAGCCCCACCGCCCTATCCCACGCTGGCCCCGGCCCCGTGGCAGGTTGCCCAAGATCAGGGAACGACCCTCCACCTTCCACATGCCATTCTCAGTCTCGATCTGGCGGTGCATCCTACCGAAGACTGGGCCGCAGTGGCAGCGGTCGTCTGGTCGGGCAACGACGATCCCGAGCGGGTCATGCTGACGGTGTTGCATCCAACGACCCGCCGCTGGAGCCTCGCCCGCCAGGTGGATCTTGGCCCGGCCCGCATTGGCCGCTATAGCCGCACCGTGGCCGTCGCGATCACGGGTGATCAGCAGGTGCATGCACTCTGGGGCATGAGTGATCCCGATCCGACCACCGGGGCGCCGGTCAGCCTCTGGGCGAGCAGTAGTCCTGATTTCGGGACAACGTGGGCCGCGCCGGTGCGGATTGCCGAAGGCTGCCGACGGGTCAATGCCGTCGTCGCGGGCCTCGACGGCACCTTGGTCGCCCAACTGGTCTGTGATGACGGAGCCGAGTCAACACTGGCAATGGTAACCCGCACCGCGAGTGGCACCTGGCTGCCCGTCGAATATCTCGCGGCACCGGTGCGCTTTTACAGCGAGGGGAGCCTTGTTCTGGTGCCAGACACGGTGGCCCCGATGATCGTTGGGTTGGCGATGACCGACGTGGGCGGTCAGGCCCGCGGGTATCTGCTACGCCGCACGCTGCATGGAACCGAACCGTGGCAGATCGAGGGGATCGTGCTGACAAATCCCTGGTCAGCTCCGATGAGCCCACGCATGTGGAACGTCAACAGCCTGATGGCGGTGCGTCCAGGCGGGGTCTTGCTGACCTTCACCTGGACAGATGCCGATGCTGGCTATGCCTATGCGCTCACCTCGCATGATGGCGGTGACACCTGGGGGGCACCCGAAGCGCTTGCGGCTCCCTTTGAAGCAACTGGGGCAATCATTGCGGCCCTTCCCGCCTATGAACCGATGACTGACCGCCTGGTGGTGGTTTGGGATTGTTGTGCTGGCGGCATCTTACGGAGAGCTCCGACCACCCACTATGCCAGTTGGCAACCTGCTGGGCAAGGCCCCTGGGTGCCGCTGGGCGACCCTGCGCCGATCCCACTCATCCTTGGCTCACGTGCGGTGGGGTTGACGGTTGGGGCGCAGGCCTGGCAGAGCACGCGGGTCTGGGTGGCCTGGATCGAGGGTATGAGTCAGGTTGAAGTACGGGCGGTACCGGTTACGCGCCTACTGCCTGGCCTACCAACCGGAACCGGGCTGTCCACCAGCCGAGCACAGATCTGGTGAGGGGGCAACCGATGCGCACATGGTTCAATCTCGCATCCTCAGCACGGCCAGCATCGCGCCGATCACCGCGCTGGCCGTGCTCACGACGGGGGACCTGGCTTGGTCTGCTGGCCTTGCTCCTGACCATGCCAACCATTCTGGCCTGTACCTCAGGGCTTGCGATTACACAGGCCCCCCGCTGGGCGTGTCCAAGCCCGACACCGTTGCCTTATGGCGAGACCGGGCCGGTCAAAGAGGTCATTCGCCATACTCGCCCGGTGACCGAGGGTGGAGATTGGGACGAGCAGATCTTCTATGAACTGTGGGAGCAAGAGTATCCCGAGGCGGCTGGTCGGCCCTTCCCTTCACCGACGCCCTACGCCAAAACGGGTCGCGCCTATGTCTTTGGGCAACGGGTCGAAATCTGGCCTTTCCATGTGCTGGTGACCGCCAGCGCTGGGCCCGAGATCACCCGGGCCAGCGCTGCCGCCAATGCGGTTCAGCTCTATCACGTGACGATCACCTGGGTCAATCATACCGTCGA
The DNA here is from genome assembly GCF_004762035.2 of Candidatus Chloroploca mongolica. Classification (GTDB taxonomy): domain Bacteria; phylum Chloroflexota; class Chloroflexia; order Chloroflexales; family Chloroflexaceae; genus Chloroploca; species Chloroploca mongolica. The sequence goes on from NZ_SIJK02000023.1 coordinate 24,098, forward strand.
GGCCGTGCCGATCAACTATGCCCAGCAGGTGCGCCTCCGGGCGCTTACTACCCCCACGGGACAATTGCTTAGCCAGGCCTATTGGGGTGTGACCGCCGAGGCGTTGAGCGTGAGTGCGTTGCCTGTGCTCCCTACGACCATTCCTCCGGGTGAAAGCAGTGTCCAGATTCCCATCCTTGGACCAGTTGGGACACCCCATACGGTCGAGCTCGAAGTCGCGACGGCACCCGTGGGGATCTTTCTTCTCCCTACCACAACCACCCTACCCGGGTTGCCGACATCGACGCCGCAACCAACGCTGACGCCTACCCCACGGCCGCTCAATACCGGATTGCACGCCCCGGGGCGCGAGACGGTGACGGTACAGTGGAGCAATGCCCGCTGGGTGCCGCCTGGGGCTGAGCCGTGTCTTGATCCTGGAGCCCTGACCGATTGGGACGATGGCCGCGCCAACGCAGCAGCCGCGACAGACCTGATCATGCCAGCCCCGCCGGGGGCCAGCCGTGTGGTGCAATTGGCGCTCGCGCAGGTTGGCAAACCATACATCTGGGGGGCCAAAGGCCCGGAGGCCTTTGATTGCTCCGGCTTAATGACCTGGGTCTATGCCCAGATCGGGCTCAGGATCCCGCATGGCACGGCAGGCCAGTGGCCGGGGATGCAACCCGTCGACCACGCGGCCTTGCAGCCCGGTGACCTCGTCTTTTTTGCAATTGCTGGCGGACGCATTGACCACGTTGGCATGCTCGTCGGCGACCTCAATGGCAATGGCCGCTGGGATATGGTGCATGCCGCCAGCCCTGGGTTGGGAGTACGGGTAGATTACGACATTTTTGAGTCGCCTTATTACGCTCCGCGCATCCGTGGGATGCGCACCGCCCGCTGAAAGGATGCCCCTATGCGGAAGCACCATTGGATGATTGTGACGGGCCTGCTGATCTTCGGAGGGGTGCTGGTTACGGTGAGCCGAGTCGTTGCGCACGAGCCGGTGCCGACTCTGGTGGTCTCCTTGCACGGGGAGGATGCCCAGCCGCTGCGTGGGGCAACCATCCGCCTGACCGATGCACGTGGAAGCACCATGCTGGCTGAGGGTATCACCGATACGACAGGCCATGTTGCATTCGGCCCCGTCCCTGTGGCGCACGTGCGCGTCCAGGTCAGCGGCACGCTGGCCGATGGAACCACTTTGTGGCAGCCAGGCCAGGATGCCCTGGGCGTCCTGGTATTCCTGGGCCGTCCCACCGTAGTCTTGCCGCTCCGAAGCGCTGCGTCCGGGCTGATCTTGCCCGATCCCGAAACGGCACTGGCGCTCGAACTCGGCCCTATCCTCACCACGACCCCACAACCAGCGGCCGATGAACAAACCGCCCTGGCCCCTGCGCCGCCCATCACGCTTGTCGCTCCTGCTGACCAGCGCGATCGCACGCTGCCTGCCGAGTCGTTGGTGCTGCCATCTGACGTGGCAATGTCGTCGAGCACCGCTCCACCGCTCCTCGTGGATGATCCGGTTACAGAACCATCGCTCGCGGCCCTACCAATCTGGGGAGGCGTCTTGCTGCTGGGGTGCCTGGGACTGGGGCTGGGGGTGACCTTGCTCGTGCATCACCAGAGCCGGAGGTTCCTATGATGAGCCAACCTCGCAACAGGCGGCGGCTGTTTGGGGGCCTGCTGATCCTACTCTTTGGCGGACTGAGTATCAGTCTTCCAGCGACCAGTTGGGCGGCTGGATGTGGCCCGCTCGATCTTGGGGCATGCGTCGATGCGGCGCAGTACAGCTTCTGGTTTGGCCTCACCGCTCTGGGTTGGTCGATCAATCGCACCCTGTTGATGCTTGCCTATCAACTTGACACCTTTCGCTGGTGGCTGGTTGAAATTGCCTTCACCAGTGCCTATCAGGTACTCATTGATGTCATTGATCCCTTGCTTGTCCCGGTAGCGTCAATCGCGATCATCATTGGTGGCCTTGCGCTCTTGCTCTTCCCAATCTTTGGCCGTCTAGAGGTGGTCAAACTTCGCCATGCCCTCGCCTGGGTTGTGCTGGCCCCGGTGCTCTTGACGATCAGCGGCCCTCTGATCGTCCAGACCGAAGCCCTGCGCGAGGATCTTGGGGCTGCGCTCTTCAATGGGGTGAGCAGTCTGGCTCCTGGCGCAATCTTTGGGGTCACGGGCTCGGACATGGCCGAAGTCACGCCGCTCTATCCGTCCAATCCATGTGGAACATCGCTGACTCGTCGCAGCGGGGTCGCCACGCTCCGTATGGATGATCTCGCGGCGGCCCTGCTCTGGGCCAATGCCCAGGATATTCATTGCCCTGAGTATGCCGGGCCGAGTATTGACATCCCCGATAGCTTCTACCTGGCCGTCCCCGAAGGCCCCGGCTATGCGACCGGTCAGGCTGTGGGCACGATGGATCAACCGGCAGAACGTGCGAGTGCCGTTGATGCGATCCAGCGCGGTGCCGTGCGCACGGCACTCGGTCTGTTGCCGAGCAGCCTGGCGGTCATTGATGCGCTGGTGCAGTTTGTCTTTGCCCTGTGTCTGCTTGTGCTCTGGATCGGCCTCCCCCTGGGCTTGCTGGTGGTCTTTTTTACCCAGACAAACCAGCCTGTCACCGGTCTCTTCCGGCGCGTACTCAGTGTTTTGCAAGTCAGTTGGTCGAGCAGCGTGGTGTTGGGCCTGCTCTTTGCCTGTTTGCTTGCTGCCGCCGAATTGCGCAATGCGGCCGCCTATACGGGCTTTGCCATCGGCGGTCTGCTTGTGACCAGTTTTATCCTGATGGTCGCAGTCAGCACATTGAGCACGTGTCTCCGGACCATCAATGATGCGCTTGCGGTCGCCACCGGCCTGAACCCAGCGGAGGGTCTCGCTCATGCACGTGGTCTCGCAACGGCAACAGCCGGAATCGGGATGGCAGCCCTGACCGGGGGCGCGGGGGTCGCCTTGACTGGCGCGATTGCGGCACGGCAGACCGGCAGTGGCCGCTATGCAGCCGGCGCGATGCTTGGGCGGGCCACACCCCTTGCGCAGGTGGGCGAGATTGCGCAGGCCTTTGGCGCAACAGATGAGGTAACCAGTGGTCTGGTGACCGGAGGGCGTAGTCAGCGCGGAGGGCTCCGTAGCCTTGCGGCGCTCACGGGCGCTGATGCACGCCGTCGAGATGCCAGCGGGCGGACGCCGGGTGACTATGTGACCGAACGGCGTGTTGCCCAAATGCTGGCCCATCCTCCTGATCTTGGCACTACCTCACCTCCACCCTTGCCTGATGATGATGCACTGGTGGCTGCAATGCGGCAGCGTGCAGCCTTGCCTGCAGAGAACCGTGCTCCACGGTATGGCTACCTAGGCGACGCCTGGAACCGCCTGAGCAGCCAGGTTCACCTTCCCCATGCAGGAAGTTCAGCAACCTCAGGTGAGCCAGCAACCGCCTCTGTGGCGATGCACCTTGATCCCAATCAGCGCACCATCGTCTGGTCGCCACCCGTCGCGCCAGACGATCTGCCTCCCCAACGGCTGAGCCTTCCGCGCCATCAGGCCCGGATCCCTCGTTTGCTCACGCTGGGCTACCACGTCCAGCACGAAGACGATCAGACCATCACGATCTGGCAACCCAATCCGCCAGCACAACCCCATCCGCCTGCGCTGACGAGCCTTGATCAACACATTCACCTCGTCGAAGCCGGGGCCATGCTGGGCAACCTGGACGAGCTCCGGGCTGAACGACAGCGGCTCCGCCAGGGGTTGCCCACGCCACCAACGGCGCCTCGTCAGGGAAGGGCTCAGCCACCGGCAGCAACGAGTAGCGAAGGAGAAAACGCATGACAACGCACCTTCGAAGAATGATCCGTATGCTCCCTGCATTGCTGCGCGCCGTTGGCTTCCTCTTGCTTCTGGGCCTCCTAACGATCCAGCCAGCGCACCTGGCGGCCCAGATCGCCCAAGCAGAAACGCCGATCCTGGGCGCACCAACAATCGCCACACCGGTCATGACCGCGCCGGCGACGCCATCGGCACCGATGCCCATGCCATCGTCTGAAGAAACGGGAGCCCGACGCGCCCCAACGTCAACGCCAGGGACAGCGGCGCTTGAACAGCCCCATACCTGCGAACCGCATCAGACACGCTCAAGCATATGCGCACAGCACATCGATCCCGAACTGCATCCAGATCCTCTGGAGAATAACTGGCATCCCGAGTCAGCCGCGCCTATTGCCGTTGGCGTCATCTACGACCTGAATTTTGTTTGTCCGGTACCCAACGGTTGTCCCGGAGGCGATCATGACTACCTGCGTGTGACGGTCAAAGGTGGCACGCCGTACCTCATCACGACCTTTGATCTGGGGCCAGGGGTTGATACGGTACTGGATCTCTTTTGGGGCGATCCGGAATTTCCCGTGATGAGCAATGATGATGCCTTCCCAGGACGGCACTTTCTCAGCACCATCCGTTGGGAAGCGCCAGACGATGGTGAGTTGCTCATCCGCGTGGCTCCGCGCACCGGGGGCGACACTCCGCACGTGGCTGAACCCGAGGCAGGAACATACCGGTTTGTGATCGCCTTGGACGGAAGTGCGCTTGCCCATCAACTCGACGACCGGATCAGGCAAGAGGCCGGTGTTCCAACTCCGACCCCGCCGCGCATACCGACAAGCATACCCTCGGCTGTTGGCGCACCATCGGTTGGCTCAGCGCAGACCGGGGGCAACCAGCCTGTTGCCGCGCCAACGGCGGTGCCTGCCCCCGTACTCACGCAAGATGCCCCCCAGGGGCGGGCCATGGTGCGTACCTCAACGGCGCTGCGTGATGGCCCCGGGGCCACGCAGACCCTGCTGACTATGCTTCCCGAAGGCACCCGGCTTACCTTGCTTGGTCAAACTCAGGGCCGTTGGGTGCGCGTTCAGCCCGATGATCTCGTGCTCCCCGGCTGGGTGGCAGGGATGGATCTAAGCAAGCTCCCTGACGAAACCCCGCTTCGCGCCTCCGGCATGCTGACGACCACTGAACCCGTGCGCAGTCCACCCGACCCGACGACAACGACCATTGCCGGTGAGGGCACGCCGCCACGCGATCCGGCCCCGACCTCATTGCCAGGGCTTTCGACAACGGGAGCAACCGTCAGTCTCGTCGAGCGCCTCGAGCCACTGCCACCACCGCCGCCACCTGCACCAGTCCAGCGGATCTCTCGCTCGCTCACGCTCCAGGTCGAACGCAGCCCGGACTCAGACCGAACACCTTCACCAGGCCATAGCGCATTCGCGGGCCTTCGCGTCCAACTCGTCACGGTCTTTGGTGACATCCTGGCCGAAGCTGTAACCCCGGCATCAGGGCAAGTCACCCTGACAACCGAAGTCCTGCCAGCAATGGCTGTGCTTGTCCAGATTCCAGCGGCGGGCCTGCGCTTTCCGCTTGACCCAACCACCACCAGCCTCCGGCTGGTCTTGCCCACGGAGGTACAGCCATGACCCGTTCCGCTGTCCATCGAGCAACGGCCCTGCTCCAAGAGACCGTTCATCGTGAATGGCGGGCCTGGAGTCGCACCTTGCAGGCGCGCCTCACGCTCCTTGATGCCCGGTTAGCCGAACGTGACCAGGCTGGCTTTGAACGCGATGACATCCTCGCGCCCGAAGCGCAGGAAGCGCAGGCCATTTTGCAGAGTTTGCGCCCAGATCAGCGCCGCTTCTTTGCCCAGATGGTCGACGAGCGACGGCAAGCCCTGGCGTCCCTACCTCAAGCCATTGAGCATCCCGATCCCGACACCCCCGCTATCTTGCCGGCGGCTGAACGGCACGAACGTGAAGCCCTCACCGCCTTGCTCCGTGAAGCGCTAGGTGATGCCGACAGTCACGGCTGGGGTGTTGTCCCAGTTCAAACAGGAGAGACCCATGCATGGTATGAAGTTCATGTGCCCACCTTGCGGGCAGCACCCGATGATGAGACCTACGCGCTGGCCGAACCTGATGGCATGGGGCTCCGGACGCGCACGCTCCTCGCGGGCTTGCTGGCCGTCGCCGGAATCTTGTTTGTTCTCATCTGGTTTTTCTGGCCGCGCACCGCTGGTGATGCGCTCACGGCGACCCACTTGCCCGCGATGGCCAATGGGCTCGCGCTCACCCCCTGGCCACTCGTCGGCGTGGTGGTGGAGCGTCCCAATGCTGACCCGCTCACCCTGTCTGTGCAGCAGGTTACTACCACAACGCCCTCGCCAGGCCCAGAGCAGCAGCATGCATTCTGGAACCCCATGCACCTTGTTCCGCTCCGGCTCTGTCTGCCCGCAGACGTGCTGGGGGAAGCGACCCTGGTTACGCTCCAGAGCGGGGATGATGCCCCAGATCGGGTCTATCACCTGCTCGCCTCAGGCGCGGGCACCCCCACATCCGGGCAAGCTCCACCTGTCGATCTGATTCTAGAGCCCTGTCACGGGAACGCCGCGCCGCGTCCCGCTTTGCTCAAACATACGGTGGTACCACCCGATATCGTAGCTGGCCTGGCGCATCCCGCAACCGATCCAGCAGTAACGCTTGTCGACTACGCCGTCATTGGCCCGGGTGAAGACCGCACCCTACCGTCGGGCCAAGCCCGCGTACGGGTAACCGTGCAGGCCAACCTGACGGATTGGACGTCTGCGGCCCCGACGCTGCACCTGGCCGATGGGCAGATCCGGATGCCCATCGAGCCGCCCCAGTCATCGGGGCCATCAACTGTCCTGCATTATCTCGTGCCCCTGCCCACCTATCCACTGCCAGCTCGCTGGACGCTCACGCCACCAGGGCAACGCCAACCGGTCGGGTGGCGCATCACCCTCGCAGGGCCACCCGACCGTGCCACGCTGCTGCATCGGGCGCTGATCGTGAGCGATGTCACAGCGCATCTCACCCAGAGCCACATCCAGATCCAACTCACCGTGCAATCCCAACATGAACGCCCACTGTTGCTCACCCTGGACGATATGCATGTGACGTACCGTAGAAGTGGCGAGCGGCTTCCCGTGAGCCTGCTTGAGACAGAAGATCTAGCCTTGCCACTCGCACCCAACGTCCCGCACACCATCACCGTGACCACCCCTCGGCGCGACGAACGAACTGATCTGCTCATCATAACCCTAGGAGCAGCGCGGTTTCAGTTGAACCCGGGGACAACGAACGCCTCACTGCGCGAGGGGCCCTGACCACAGAGCCTCAGACGCCGTCTATGACCGTATCTTGCGGGGCTTTTGAAACCCTGCCTACTCTGGTATGGAGGAGAGATCATCATGGGTGAAATTAACACCATCTTTACCAGCCTGCAAACGAACCTCTTGACCCTGGTTATTCCCATTGGCGTTGTTGGGTTCGTGCTCTGGGGCCTGGCGTTACTCTTGACGCCGATCATCCCCGATTGGGGGCAAACCATGCGGGGCTACTTCCAACGTGCGATGCTCACCATTGCCTTTCTCGGCTTTGCGCTGACCTTCGTCACGGCGCTCTACGGACTTGGCGGCGGCTAGATCACCTTCAGCCGCCTAACCATTGGGGAGCACCGGCCAAGGACAGGTGGGTGCTCCCTACGACAAGAAACCAGCCCTGAGGACGACCAGGGCAAGCGATCCAGCCCTCGGGTTGATACCCAAGGGGCGAAAATCGCACCGGCCAGCAAAGGAGTGCCGCTATGCCATATGACCAACTTGAAGAGATTCAAAATCGTCGGAGTGAGAAGATCGCGATGTTCCTGACCCTGGAAAACGCGGTCGGCCTGATCCTGATCGCCGTGCCCGTCTATCTGCTCAGTTATGGGCTCCCTGGGGTGTTGCGGATCAGCATCGTGCTCTTGGCAGCGCTGTTAGGCATTGGGTTGACCATCGATATCAATGGCCTTCCGCCCTATACCCGGCTGCTCTGGGCGGGGCGCGGCTGGCTCGAACGTCACCTGAATGGGGCTCGGATTACGCCAACCCATCTGCCTGGCACCGCAAGCAGTGCGCCCCCGGATCGCCCGCTACCACGCGGTGGCCCCATTCGCCGTCGCCGGATGCCAACGCCCGTTGTCGCACCGAGCCGCAGCATACAGCCCACGCGCATCGGCTCCACACCACGCGTTGCGACCGAGCATCTGGCGCAGGCCAGTGAGCATTCCGAGCTGATCATCAGCCACGATCATCACGCCCATGAGGGAGCATCATGAGTAGTTTTCAACTCGGCAGCTTTCCGATTGAACAGATTCCCGACCTGCACGCGCTTGAGGCTCGCCTGGGCATGGCGGTGTCCAGTGTCCCGGTACCGATGCGCCTGCTGGTGTTCTCGCGTGCCTTTGATATGACCCCACCGATCACCCGTACCATACAACGCCAACACACCCTCGAACGACTGGCCCTCATGGTCACGCCAGTGCGCGCCGCGCTACAAGCCAGGCTTGCAGGGACAACCTCGACGGATCCAGGGATCGCACTTCGTGCCCTCCCGGCTGATATCAGTGCAACGCTGCTTGATCTGCTGGCCCACGATCCGCCGATGCAGCAGGTCTTGCTCACAGCCGATCACACCACCCACGCCGATGCGCCCGTGCTCTGGGCTGCACTCAATGAGGCCCTGGGCACCATCCTGCAAGCATTGACCTGGCGCATCCCGCTGGCGCATGCGATGACCCACTTTTATCGCCAACTCCAACAACGCCAATTGCGCACCGTTACCTTTGTGATGCATGCCTGGGAACCTCCAACCATGAGTCCCCAGACGATTGCGACCGCCTTGCAAGCTGCGCTCGGTCGCCGCGTGACGCAACTTGACCACTTGCCCTCGGTGCTTCCGGGGAGCTATCAAGAGCAGGCCCATCGCCTCATGCCCGATGAGCCAGGCCATCCTTATCTTGCCGGGTTGCTCGCTTATGAAGTACGTGGGCGTTGGGACGCAACCACCTTGCATGATCTGCTGGATGACTCCTGCGATGTGGCACTCGCGATTGACATTCATACCTACCCCCGCCATACAGCTACCCGCATTGCAGAACTTGCCTACAATGCCGCCCGTGTTGTGGCTCGCGACCATCAGGTTCTTGACCTCCGTGCCCATCGGGTTATGGATGCAGCAACCCAGATTCTTCAGCATCTGGTTGACCAGAGTCTCCATGCCGTCCAACTTGCGGTTCTCGTGAGTGGGACGACCGTTGAACAGCTCGATACGAACCTGGCATCCATCGCGACACGTCTGGGCAGCCAGATACGGTTTCTGCGCCCACCGAATGGGCAACGCGAGTTACTCAAGCTCTGGAGTGGCACGCCACGTCAGCGCATTACCCTGCCCGTCAAACCGCACACCATGCTCTCGCAAGGGGTTGGGTGCTGTCTCGGTATTTTGGGCTCCCATCGTCCCTCCCGCACCGACGGCATCTTCTGGGGCATTGCCTATCCTGGGGGTGGCCCGCTCTTCTTTGATCTCTTCCGCAACCGGCAAGCCGCCCACACCGTCGTGATGGGCAAATCAGGGTTTGGCAAGAGCTTCTTTCTCAACATTCTTACGATGCGGAGTGCGCTGGAAGGCTATCGGGTGATTGGCATTGATGCCTTTCACAATGCCCAACGCATTGCAGCAGCCACCGGTGGCGGTACCCGTTGTTATGCCCTCAGTCTGGAAGACACCTATAACCCGCTCGATATTCTGTTCACCGATGAGCATTGGCTGCCGAATCAGGTTGCCCAGGCGCAGCGCATGCTCGCGCTGATTCTCGGACGCACGATCAGTTCGGCCCAAGGTCAGACCAGCCAGTTTCTCCCCCGCATCTTCAGCGAAGATGAGGCGAGCTTGCTCGATCATGCACTCACCCAACTCTATCGTCCTCTGCATCCCGATCTGCCACGCACCGAAATGCCCTTGCTCAGCGATCTGGTGACGATCCTTGCCGGTATGGGCGAACCTGAAAGCGCTGCCCTGGCCCGTAGTCTGCGCCTGCTGATCACCGAGACGAGTCGCGGCCAACGGTTCAACGGTCATACCACCGTGGACTGGCGCTTTGATGCCGATATTTCCTATTATGATCTTTCGGCTATTCCCCCAACCAGTCGCGTGCTCGCCAGTCTGCTCTTCCTCGACGGCGTCTTGCACTTTATGCGTGATCCTCAGCGCGACCTCAGTCGCCCGACCCTGCTGCTCATCGACGAGTTCGGCTATCTGGCGCGGATTGAAGCCTTTGCCCGCGTCGCGGCAGAGATCAGCAAAGTCGCCCGCAAATACAGCCTCGGCCTGGTGGCCGTCGATCAGAGTCCGCAGATCTTCCTCGAAAGCCCCGAAGGCAAAGACATCTTCGACAACGCCCGCGCCCGGGTGCTCTTTCGCATGGATGCCCCGGCCCAGGCTCGCATCCACGAGGCGATCCCTGAATTACGCCCGATGCATCTGGATTATCTGGCGCATGCCGAGCCAGGCCATGCCGTGGTTGTCGTAGATAACGATGTCTATTGCATGTATGTGCAACCAAATGCCCACGAAGCAATGACTCTGGGAAACTCATGAGCAAGCAGGTCTATTCCGCAACCCAGCCGAAAGGAGATCTTATGGGTCATATCCCTAACATGGGTTCCGGTCATCTCTGGCGCATCACCATTCCTGAATCACGACCGATGGTGCCAGCGAATGATGCCGCCTGGTGCGCGAGTCTACGCCGTCACTTGAGCCACGCGCCCCTGACGAGCGTGCGTGTACGCATTGGCTCAACTGAGCGCTGGTATGTTGTCAGTGAGGGATGTCGCGGCTGTGTACGTGACGCCTGTGAGCTTGGCTGCCGTGGCGAATTTCTGCGCCGCATGCTTGCTGAACATTGGCCCGATCTGCGGCTCCACCTGATCGCCAACGGCTTGGCCGTGCGACCATATACTCGTGTGGTTGGCGCTCTCCCATCACGCACGAGCGATCTCCAGGCCATTCTACGCGCACCGTGGCACGAGGCTCGCTGGCAGGTGCAGTGGCATACCCGCCGCTCAAGCCCCGACCTGCACGTCAATCTCATCCTGGCCGTCGGCGACGATGGGCCGGATCCCATCACCGTACTGCGCCAGGCGGGCTGGCACGTTCTTCCACTCCCAGGACTACTGGCGCAACGGTGGATGACGCCACCGCTTCCCTCAGGGTTGCCCATCAGTGGTCGGTGGCGACAGCAGCCTGTGCTCTTGCTTCCAGAAGACAATGGCTTCGCTATCGAGTCAACCAACCGGCCAAGTAGCCCGGCTCCCGCACAGCAGCTTGAGCACGCCTCGAACCCCACCGACCCAGACTCACCTGAGCTCCCGGCCACCCCTGAACCCGCGCAGCAGCTTGAGCACGCCTCGAACCCCACCGACCCAGACTCACCTGAGTTCCCGGCCACCCCTGAACCCGCGCAGCAGCTTGAGCAGCCAACAACCTCTGACGTGCATGGGGCACCTGATCGCCTTGATGCGACGTTGACCACCTGGCTCACTGCAATCCTGAGCCAACCAGCGGAGCCTTTGGCTCCACCTGAGGCGCAGTCCAGTTTGGGGCAAACATCCCCGTGGCCCGCTGGCCCCGGCAGCCTGGCTGACCCCGCTGCCCTCGGCACCGTCGTCGCCCAACTCGTCCAGGAACCCAGCTTTCAATCCTCCCGCAAAGGCCAATCCGGGTTGTCCAAAAAGCGCCTCGTCCGGCTCGCCCATCCCAGCCTCAACGACAGCATCGCCCGCATCCTGCTCGTCTGGTTTGACCGCGCCGGGGTGCTCGCCCCGCCCGACAGCCCCAGCCTGCCCTGGCGCACGCCCCGCCCCTTGGCCGTCACTGACCTGACCGCGCTCGCCGCCGCGTTGCAGGCCACCCCCCTGCCCACCGCCGACGATGCGCTGGCTGCCTTTGGAGGTGACCCGTCATGAACCCACCGGCCTCGCCCCGCACCCCACGCAGCACGGCCCGCGCCCCGGGCCGTGGGAACCGCCCCCAGCCCCCGCTCGGGCAACGGCCCCCCGCCCCGCCCTGGGCCAAGCTCGGCGCATGGGCGCTCCTGTTGCTCAGCCTCAGCCTGCTCATGGCCCAGGCCCCGCTCCTGCGCTGGGCCGACGCCCAGCCCGTGACCCGGCTGAGGCTGCCTGCCCCGGCCTTCCCCGGCCTGACGCCCCAGGGGGCCGCCGACACCCTGCCCAGCCCCGATAGCCCACCCCGCCGGGACGAGGCTGACCCGCCCGCGGGCCTGGCAGCCCTCCCCAGCCTGGGCGCGGCCCTCATCCAGGCCATCCTGCGTGGCCCCGGACGGCGCATCCTTGAAGCCCTCGTCGTGCTCGGCCTCAGCCTGCTCGCCCTCGAACTCATCCTCGCCGCCGGGGTGCTCGTTCTGCAGACCAGCCTCCGGCCCACCCACGGGCGGTTGACCCTGCGCGTGCGCGTGCCCATGCCCAGTGCCAGCCGTGCCACCCCCACCGGGGCCGACCTCTTCCGCGCCCTCCACCGCCAACTTCCGGTCAGTTCGCCCTGGTTGGGCCGCAGTCCCACCGTCAGCCTCACCATGACCGCCCACCCGGACGAACCCGTCACGCTGGGCGTCGTGCTCACGGGCGGCACCGGCCCCCAGCGCGACCGCTGGGCCGCCGCGCTGCGCAAGACCCTGCTCGGCCTGGCCCCCGACGCCGTGATCGAGCGCTGGCCCGACCCACTCGCCGCCGCCGCCACCCCCGGCCGCACGCTCTGCCACGCCACCTGGCACCTAGCCCTGCCGCCCTGGTACCCCTTGCGCAACGCCGCTGACCACGACCCCGGCACCAGTCTCGTCGGGCCGCTCATGGCCGCCATGCAGCCCCGGCAGGGCGTGGCCCTCACCGCCGCCGCCCTGACCATCCGCCCGCGCCCGGATGATAGTCACCTCGCCCGAGGCTGGCGGGCCAGCGCCCTCCGCCGCATGCTCCGCCTCAGCAGCAAACAGGACTACGCCCTCAGTCCCGATGGCCGCGCCCTCGAAAGCAAACTCGGCAGCCCCACCTACGATGTCACCTTGCAGGCCGTCGCCCTCGCCACCAGCCCCGCGACCGTCGCCCAGGCCCACGCCGAACTCGCCGAACTCCACGCCGTCTTGGGCCAGTACGCCGCCCGCAGTGGCAGTCGTGTCCAGCGCTGGGTCGGCGGCCAGCCCCAGACCCTCCCGCTCCCGCCGACGTTCTGCCCTGACCCGCCCGGCTGGGGGGCACGGCTCGGCATGCTCGCCCGCAGCCTCGGCGTCAGCCTGCTCGCCGGGTACGGCCTGCATGCCCTCCCCCTGCCGCCGACCAGCGTCCCCGCCCCCGTCCTGACGGGCCTGCTCGCCGCCGCCCTGGGCCTGGCAACGCTCGCCCTCCTGCAACGACGCAGCGGGCACCACACCCGGCAGCGCCTCGCCACCCTGCTCGCCCGCCCCATGCGAGCCACGCCCCCCCCGGCCTGGCTCGGCCCCAGCGCCTGGCGCGGCCCGTGCATTCTCAGCCTCGACGAACTCGCCGGGCTCTGGCATCTGCCCACCGCCAGCCTGGGTTCCCTCGTGGCCTGGTTGCCCGCCCGCTATCTGCCGCCCCCGCCCGAGGCCTTCTGTGACCCGCCCGATCCGCACGCCACCACGCCCCCCGCCCGGCTGGTGCTCGGCATCGGACGCCACCGCGACGACCAGGACGCCCCCATCGGCCTGCCGCTGCGCGATGCCCGGCAAGGCCTGGCCTTCACCGCCCCGCCGGGGATCGGCAAAACCCAACTCGCCTCGAACCTGGCCGACCAGTTGCGGCCCTGTGGCTATACGCTCATCGACGGCAAAGGCGATGATGCGGGCAACCTCGCCACCGTCATGCGCACCCGCATCCCGCTCGCCGACGAAGGCCGCCTCATCGTGCTCGATGTCCTCGATGACTGGCCCGTCGGCCTGAACCCGCTCGCTGAAGTTGACCCTACTGATCCAGCTGCACTTGATCAGGTACTCGGCCAGATGGAAGCCATCTTCGCCCGCCTCGACCCCGAAACCTGGGCGCGTGCGCCCCGCATGAAGAACTATCTCCGCAAGGCCACCTTGCTTGTTCTGGCTGGGGAAGCGCATCCCACCATTGCCCACATCAAGCAAGCCCTGCTCGATGCGCGCTACCGCGAGCAACTGCTGCCCCATTGTCACAATGTCGAGGTGCGCGACTTCTGGCACATCGAGTTTCCGCAGATTGGCGAGCAGCAAAAAGTGAGTCGTGATGCCTTGATCAGCCGCTTCGATATGCTGCTCGACTCCGAACTCACCCGCTATCTCTTCAACCAGATGACCCCAGCCCTTTCGTTTCGCACCGTGATCGCCGAACGTCAGATCGTGCTCGTCCCCTTGCCCCATCGCGCCCTCGGAGCACTGGCCGGGCCTGTTGGCATGCTGCTGTTTCAAGCCTTGATGCGCGCCGCCTTCAGTCGTCCTGGCACCGACCTCACCCGCCCCGAGTATGGCTTCATCGGCGACGAGTTCCAGGTGCTCGTCGAACACTGTGATACCAAAGATATACGCGATGCCTTGACCCAGGTTCGGGCCTTCGGCATCGTGACCATTATTGCGAATCAGGTTCACCGCCAATTGGGCGATCTTGCCGATTATGCCCTGACCGCCATTTCCAACCGCATTCTCCTGCGCACCCAGGAACCCGACGCAACCATGTATGCGCGACACTATGCCGAGAGTGGGATCACGGCATCGGATATTGCTGGGCAAGACCCGCGTGACCATCAATATGCATGGATTGGCGTTCATGGACGCCTGACCCGCCTCTTCTCAATGCGCCCACTGCCCTGGCGTCAACCATTGACGCTCGACGTGCCACCCTATGATGGCCCTCCATGGCAGACCGTGCCGCCAACAGCCTCGCCTACGCCTCTGTTTGACCGCGTCGTGTGTGACCTGATGTATGGTGATCATCAGCTCCATCGCGAGGCCATCGTTGCTCAGTTAGCCGCCTGTGATGACGAACGCTGGCATATGCTACTTGCACGCTGGGATGCCATTCGCACCACCCATTGGGCCTACATTCGCGCCCATCCCGGTTGCATTCCCGATACACCCACGCGCCAGCAATGGCTTTCCCGGCTCATCGCCGCACGCCCCCGTCTCCTGGCAATGGCTGAGTATGCGCGCATTCGACACGCCTTGACTGGTGATCCCGCTCAAGCTGGCAGCCTATCGGTACCCCGCTATCCTGGCAGCAGAGCGCAGAGTCATAGCCTACGGCACAACGATGAAGGTCGCGAGTCCCGTGCCACCCAACAACCCCATCATCAAGAACTCGAGCAACGTCAACCACCTCGCCTGATCCGCGCCGAACCTGATGATGTTAAGCACCCGTACGAAATGGAGGAACCCCATGTCTCATGATCGCCAGGATGCGCCTCTTGCGCTCCATGCACAAGAAGAGGAACTGCCCATGAATTGGGGTACCCAAGGGCAGTGCGCATATCGCAGGCACGTGCTAGCACCAGTGCTGGCACTGGTGCTAGCACCAACCAGACGTGCCCGTATGCGACTTCTGCCGTCGCCCAGACGTCATCGTAACCGGTGCCCAACGCACCGGGACAGGCTTCAGGTGGGAACGTTTTTCCCTGTTTCCCACCGGGCAGATCGGGGGGCCTTTACCCGTGATCTGCCCTGCAACGCCGGGCCTGGGAAACGTTTTCCCGGAAAAAGGGCCGCACAAGGGGCTTCATGCCCGCTTCGTTTGCGGTTCGTCTGGGCTTCGTTGCCGCTTCGTTTGCGGGTCGCTGACGCTTCGTTTGCCCTGTTTTTCCGCGTCCTGATGCAGAAGGGCCAGATCGACGCTCCGGCAGGGGCGATTGAAAGACGGGTTTTTCCGCTTTTTTCTCCGACCATGGACGACACCATTGATGTTCACAACGTGCTGATCTCCCTCGCCTGGCTCGGCGAACTCAGCACCAGCCACATCCACCGCCTGTGGATGGGTACGCACACCCTGCGAGCCACCCAGTATCTGCTGCGTGGGCTGCAAGACGAAGGCATCATTGCGCGGCGACAATGGGCACGCTGGTTACCGCATTGCTCAACGCCGGTGCGACAGGCAGCGCTCTGGTCAGTGACCCGCAAGGGACGTGACCTGATCCGAGCACACGACCAGTATCCACCCGAGTATAAAGAGCCCCGTTCACGCAAGATGGCCCTGCACGACTCAACGACTAGCGAGGCGATTGTGCGCATGATTGAACTTGGCCGTGCCTACAACTATGGCAATCAACGAGGCCTCAGCGGGCTCTATATCGAACGCGAAGTCCGCCTCGATCCCGCCAGGAGTCGTCCACTGATGGATGCCCTGATCATCATTACGCTTGGTGGCACGTTCGACCATCCCAACCTCGTGCCCTGGTCACGCGACCCAACCTTGCCCGGCGAACGCCGCGTGCGCTACGCCCTTGAAAACGACCGCGACACCGAACCCGCGACCGTGATTGCGGGCAAAGCAGTCCATTATCAGCACGCCGGTACCCCCGCCTGGGAACAACGCTACGGCCGCTTTCCCTTGCCGATCTGGCTTACCCCATCGACCCGGCGGCTCGAACACATCTTGAATCTCTGGCGCGACGCCTGGCCCGTGGGCAAATGGATTATGACCACGGATGCCTGGCTGCGCGATGATTATTGGCTTGAATGTGACCGGGGGTTGGTCAGCGAGCGCAGTCTGTTCTCCGCTCCACCACGCCTTCGCCCCACCCTGAGTCCGGAAGAGGAGGAACGCCTACAGCGTATGTTACGGATAAAGCGCTAACAACGACACCTGAATCGCTTGGCCCCCCGGGGACAATTCGTCCCGTCTACACCTAATAAAAGGAGAAACTTCCATGACCAGTCAAGCAACGGAGCGCACGCTCAACCACGTCCGCCTTGTCGGGACACTCGATACCCAGACCATCTCGCGCCGCGAGGCCGCCAACCGCCCCGAGGTGGTCGCCAGCAGCCCCGGCGAACGCCCCCGCGCCACGCTCGTCCAGCGCGTCAACGATGTCCAAGGCACCGAACAACGCGCCGTGCTGCAAGTCCCCTCGCCCTTTGGCAAACCCTTTCAGATCACCCTCCACCTCGAAGGCAACGTCGCCGGCAGCGAGCTGCTCACCGACGCCGCCCCTGGCACCCTGCTGGCTGCCGAGGGCGAATTGGAATGGGTGCAGACCACCGACCCCCGCTACGCCCTCGACCTGACCGAGCGCGGGCGGCGGGCCAGTGAACTGCACTTCCGCGCCCGCAGCCTGGCCCTCGCCACCGCCGACGACGAACCCGGCTGCGATGTCTGGCTCACTGGCACCGTGCTGACCACGACGCGCATCCTGCGCCACCCTGACCGCCCGGTGCGCATCGCCGTGACCACGGTGCGGGTCGTCGTCGAACGCACGCGCCGTCACAGCCGCGCCCGGCTGAGCGAACCGGCCAACGTCGCGGTTGCCATCCCGCTTGACCACCCAGACGCGCCGAACCTAATGCGGGCGGGCAACGAGGTCTGCATTGAAGGCATGCTGGAACGCTACCTGGTACCGCTGCGCGGGGTGGAGGTTGACCGGGCGGTCGCGGCGCTGGATGCGAGTTGGCCGGACGAGCAGGCCGCCGCCCGCAGCCCGCAGGCCCTGCGCGACGCCGAGCGGCGCTACGCCCGCCAGCGGCGGCGCTTGCAGGAGACGACGCGGACGCGGGTGATCGCGGGCTACGTGGCGCTGACCGCAGGCAGCCCGGCGAGCGTGGCCGAAGCGCAGGCCTTGCGCAGCGCCCAGCAACGCGCCCGCCAGGACGACCGCCGCGCCCGGCAGCGCCCGCGCCGGATCGTCGCGGCGCAGGCCGGGCCAGAGGATCCGACCGATGACGTGATCGCGGCCCCCACTGACCAGGCCGCCCAGGATGGCACACCAGCGGCCTCGACGCTCGCGGATCAGGCCGCCCAGGACACCCTCACCACCACGCCCAGCCACGGCCCAGCGGAAGCCAGGCTCGCTGACACGCCAGCGCCCACCGAGGAGGCAACACAAGCCACATTCACCGACGCAGACGCGCCCAACGAGGAGGTCACAGGTGCCGTCACTTCTGCGGTAACCTCGGTCTCCATACCTGCACGTACCAGCAAGCCACGCACCCCCGATCGCCAGGAATTGACGAAGGACGTATAACAGCATTGACGTTGTAGGCAGGACGTAGTAGAATCGGCCCCATCATCATCCTCACATCGCACCGGCCAGCAGGGCAACCCGGGTTCAATGGGTTCTCCCCGTGCTTCTACACCTGTCCTATGCAGAGAGAGGAACCAGTGATGGAAATGACCAAACCCGAGTTTGAGCGCTCATCGAACGCCAGAGAGTCTTCGCCAGTGCAGGTACCGCGAGAACCCCTTCAGGTCACGATTCGCGAAGCAGCCGCACTACTCAGTTACGACCCACGGACGATCCGCCGCCTCATCACCCAGGGCGAACTCACCGCCATTGGGCGAGGCAAATTACGCCGCATCGCTATGGCTGATCTGCGAGCGTATCAGGTTCGGAATCGGTGTTAACATGGGCAAGCGCAAAGGCCGTTCCAACGGCGAAGGCTCAACCTACGAATACCCAAAAGGGTCGGGCAAGTGGATCGCCCAGATCTACCTCGAAAATGGACGTGCCATTCGACGACGCGCCGGGAGTCTCCGCGAGGCGCGCGCCAAACTGCGGGAACTCCAGGATCAACACCTTCAAGGGGTCGATCTGGCGATGACCCAGCCAACGGTTGCCGAATGGTGTGCGATCTGGCTCAACACCTTCGCCATCAATTTGAAACCCAACATTCGCGAGGACTATCAGGGCGTCATTCGGCGCTACATTGAGGATGCGCCACTGGGCAAGAAGCGGCTCAACAAGCTCACGCCCATCGACGTACAGGTCTGGGTCAACCAGTTGTGTACCCAGATCGCAGCCCAGACCGTACGCAATGCCCATGCCCGTTTGCACAAAGCACTTGCCGTCGCGGTACGTCAGCGGTATATTATACGTAACGTCGCCGAGAACATCGAACTTCCATCAGTGCGTACACCACCCATTCTGCCATTTGACCTTGAACAGGCCCAGACTTTGCTCAAAGCCGTTGAGGGTCATCGCTGGTACGCACTCTATCGCCTGGCCGTCAACCTGGGTTTACGCCAAGGTGAGTTGCTTGGGTTGACCCGGGACGCGCTGGATCTTGAGGCGGGAACGCTACGGATTTGCCGTCAACTGCAACGCATCACCAACACCGAGGGCAAGCGCGTCTTTGTCTTGCAAACGACCAAAACGCGCGCGGGGGAACGAACCCTTACGCTGGATCAGGCTCTGGTGAAAATCCTGCGCGAGCATGTACGTGTTTTGGACGAAGAACGGGCCCTGATGGGCACGGCCTGGAAAGATCGCCACCAGCTGCTCTTTGTCACCGAAACGGGGGCACCCATTCATGGCTCAGACCTTGTCCAACATTTCAAGCGCATGCTAAAACGGTCTGGGTTACCAAGTAAACGCTTTCACGATCTCCGCCACACCGCTGCAACCCTAATGCTAACTGATGGGGTGCCGTTGGTAACGGTCGCGAAAATTCTGGGGCACAGTTCCCCAGCGATAACGGCAGTCATCTATGCCCATGCCCTGGATGATGCGAAAGCAAGCGCTATTGCGGGGTTATCACAGAAGTTGGAGCAGTCCGATGCAGGCATCACTCACACCATCACTCACACCAGCCCTCAAGACGACGGCGCGCCCCTCAAGGAGGGGCGCGTTCCAGAGCATCCCAATGCTGGTGCCGGAGACGGGACTCGAACCCGTAAGGGGTTGCCCCCAGCGGTTTTTAAGACCGCAGCGTTTGCCTTTTCGCCACTCCGGCTGACGTTCCCCTGATTATACCATGCGATCAGCCCTGCGCTCGCTTCCGTTGCCGCCGCGCTGCCATCACCCCCTGGTCAACAACCGGTTCAGCTTTGCTGAACCGGTTGTTGACCAAAATCTACTCCCCGGCGCTGATCCGTAAGCCGATGATGCCGCCGATCAGCATGGCTAACGAGATGAGCTTTAACGCGTCCCGTGGTTCGCCAAGCCAGATCATGCCGACAATGGCGGTGCCCGCTGCGCCGATGCCTGTCCAGACGGCGTACGCGGTGCCCACCGGTAGCGTGCGCAAGGCGTAGCCGAGCAGTCCCATGCTCAGGCTTAAGGTGATGATGAAGCCGATCGTTGGTCCCACTTGCGTGAACCCTTGCGTCTGTTTTAAGAGCAAGGCCCACGCCATTTCCATTAGGCCCGCGATGATGAGGACAATCCATGCCATTTCGTTCTTCCTTGCACGTCATTGGTCTTCAGTGAACTGGGGTTACGCCCCAAAACCCTGCCCAGGCGCTGCCGCAGCACGATCAAGTGTTCACACTTCTCCTGGGAGCGAGGGCGTCCCGCCCTCGGGATGCCTTCGAGGGCGGGACGCCCTCGCTCCCAGGCTTGCCTGTTGCCCCAAACGTGAACACGTACCAGCACGACACCCTTTTACAAACCCGTTCAGGTTGCTATATAATACCCCAGGACAATCCGCTCAAGCCAACGGTTGACGCAAAGACGCTAGGACACAACCCTGCGTTCAGCTATTTCCTATTTCCTATTTCCTATTTCCTTGCCTTAACCCCAAGGACACACGCGATGTTTGACAGCCACATCCTCTTCTTTCCTGTCACTGATCTTGCGCGTAGTTATCAGTTTTACAGCCAGATTCTAGGATTAAAGCTGGTGCTCGATCAGGGCGGTATTCAGATCTATCAGGTTGCGCCCGGTGCGTTTGTTGGTCTCTGTCAGCACGAGCAGGGGCCGCTCGCTGCTGATGATCGGTTGATTGTGACCCTCGTGACCCCCGAGGTTGATCATTGGTATGAGCGCCTCGCCACTGGCGGGGTTTCCGTCGATGCTCCGCCCCGCGAAAATCCGCGCTATCAGATTTATCATTTCTTTGCCCGCGATCCCGATGGCTATCGCGTCGAAATCCAACGCTTTCTCCATCCGTTTCCGTGACGGCTCGAGGAGTTTGACGCAAAGGCGCAGAGGCGCGAAGGTCTGATCTAGCTCCATCCATAGCTTTGCGTCTTTGCGTCTTTGCGTCTTTGCGTCAACACGGGTCAACCTTTTGCGCGTACAGAATTGAGGGAACTGTTATGTCTAGCCAAACAAGTCCACGTCGGGTCGCAATTGCTTGCCAGGGCGGGGGCAGCCATACGGCCTTTACGGCCGGGGTGCTGAAGTCGTTGCTGCGTGATGAGGCCCATGGCCGCTATCAGATCTGTGCGTTGACTGGTACCTCCGGTGGCGCGATCTGCGCCGCCCTCGCCTGGTATGGCTTGATCAAGGTGGAACGTGGCGAATGGCAGCGTGAGCAGATTAGCGCGACCCTCCAAGATTTCTGGCTCGATAATGCGCCTCAGTTGCCATGGGAACGCTTCTGGAATGATTGGACGATGACGTTGTTGAATATGCAGGTGCGCGGCAAGCTGCCAGCCCTGAAGTCGAGTCCGTATACGCCGCAGATGGTGCTGGCAAATGACCTGCTCAAGCAGTTCGCGCCTCGCCCAGAATTCCTCGATCTGCGGATGTTGCTGGAAAAGTATTTTCATGTCGATGAAATACAACAGCCGGTCAATCAGCCCCGTTTGTTGCTTGGCGCGATTGCGGTTCTGGCTGGTACGTTTAAGGCCTTCGATTCGATGAAGGCCGAGATTAGCGTTGATGCGGTGCTGGCGTCAACGACCCTGCCGACGCTCTTTCAGGCGATCAAGATCGATGATGAAGTCTATTGGGACGGGCTCTTTTCGCAGAATCCGCCGGTGCGCCAGCTTGTTGTGGGCATTGATCCGGCGCTCAAACCAGATGAGATCTGGGTGGTGCGCATTAATTCGCAGCGCATTAGCCAGGAACCAACGAGCATTGAGGAGATCGAGGATCGGCGCAATGCACTTGCTGGCAATCTCTCGCTCAACCACGAACTCGATGTGATTAACAAGGTTTCAAAATGGGTGCGCCAGGGGCAACTCAAGGATCTCGGGCTGAAAGCAGTGGATATTCACTCGATTGGGATGAGCCCGGAATTGAATGCACGCCTCAGTTATATCTCGAAGCTGAACCGTGATCGCGCTTTTCTGCTGAATCTGATCGCCGATGGCGAGGCTCAGGCTGATGCGTTTCTTGCAAACTGGAATGCCAATGTCGCTACAACCTGAGCACCGTTCCTCGTCGATGCTCGGTTCAGTAGGTGAGAAAATCCGCCATGACGTCGCCCGCCTGCTGGTTCTGCTGCGGGGCACCTACGCTGCCTTCAAAGACGATGGCGGCCGTGCCCTCAGTGCGGCGCTGGTCTACTATAGTACGCTCTCTATCGTGCCGCTCCTCATTTTGATTATTTCGCTGCCCGGTCTCCTGCTCCGCATGGTTGATCCGGTCGCTGCTGAACGTTTTGTTCGTCAGATTACGGATCTCGTTGGCCCGACCTTCGCCGATATCTTGACGACGTTCCTCGAACGGGTGCAGAATCAGTCGCTGCTCGTGGCCGGGGTGAGCATTGGGATGCTGCTCTTTAGCGCCTCTTCGGGCTTTCGCTTTCTCCGGTATGCCTTTCGCTGGATCTGGCGTAACGAGCAGCTCGTCCCTCCCACGCCTTCTTCGCTCGGACGTCTCCGCGCAACCCTGCCAGGGCGTATCGTTGATGCCTTGATCGCGTTTGGCATCGTCTTTGTCGCCCCGTTGATCGCAACCGTTGGCTTGATTATCTATCTCCTGCTCAGTCTTGCCCGTGCGTTGCTCAACGATCTGCCCATGATCGGCAGTACCCTCAGTTCACTGCTCGCTCCGTTGATCTTGCTCTTTATCTATAGCCTGATCTTCATCCTTTTGCTCTGGGTGATGCCCCCTGTCCTGTTGCGCCTGCGCGATATTGTCGTGCCCGGCTTTGTCTGCGCCGTTGCGGTGTTGATCACGACCTATGGCCTCGGACTCTATATCCGTTTTTTTAGTGGCATGAGCATTTATGGTGCGATCGGCACGATCTTTGCACTGCAACTCTGGACCTACATCAATGCCATTGTGCTCTTTAGTTGCGCCGAGTTGACCAAGTTGCTTGTGCGTAACGTTGCACCCACCTGATTTCTTCCAGGATCTCTTTGGCCGCGCTGTCCTCCCCGTTGGCAACCCCTGGTTGCCTTGATGCTTTGCCCTGCCAATAAGGCGGGATATTTGACGCAAAGGCGCAGAGGCGCGAAGGTTTGATGGATCTGCATCCACAGCTTTGCGCCTTCGCGCCTTTGCGTCAAAAGGTATTGCTTCTCGCCTTACCTGCCCGCTACCTCAGCCAAGCCTCGCGGCAAGCTCTGGTGCTGAACGCGCAAGGTCGTTCCGCAAGCGCGCGAGCGCCAGATCACCCCCTTTCGCTTCGAGCATGATGTCAAATGATGGCAAGCCACGCGCTGCAACCAGTAACCTGATCAGGTCGCCTGGGGCAATGAAGTCGGCATGTTGCCCTACCCGCGGCGCAACAATGCGCATCGGTGTCCCGGCCCGCCCCGACAAGAGGTGCGCCTCAGTGCGCTGCGTGCTCAGGTGAACCTCGGGCCGCGTCCCCGGCGGCCAGGTCGCCAGCGCCAGCCCGAGCGCAAGAGGCAGGCTGAAGCCCTCTGGGTTGTGCAGTTCCCAGTGCAACGTGTCAAAGACAAGCGGGATCCCGCACTGCTCGTGCAACATTAGCAATTGCCCAAGACTCGGCCCGTTGGCTTCATGCTCCAGCGCCAGACGCGCCCGCGCCCGCGGCGAGAGTGCCCGGTAACGCAGCGCAAAGCGACGGTAACTCAGTGGATCATCCGCCGCCGCTCCCAGATGCGCGACGACGATGCCCTCGATTTGCGCTGAACGGCGCTGCCCATCGAGTGCCGCGAGCAGCGCCGCCGCTGCCTCGATTGTCGCCGCACTGCGCTGCGCAAGCTCGGCATCAGCGCTCGCTAGCGTTAACCCATGCTCAAGGTGCAGCGTGATGCGGAGGCCCGCCTCTGCAACTCGCTCGGCCAGCAGATCGAGTTGATCGGCACACGCCGCCAGTTGCCCAAATCCGTCGCGTGCCGTGAGCACCAGCGCTGCGCGGTAGTAGCGTACCTGGATCTGCCCCAGATAGCCCACCATATCCCCGAGCCGTGCGAGATCAAGGCTCAAATGTGCCCCTCGCTCGCGCTTGCCACCACTTGCTAAGCCCGGGCGCCCAATTGCCCGCACGACAAAACCCAGTCGTACCATGCCAGACCTCCCTAGCCGAGGGGTGTTTATACGTTTCCGTGTAGATTATACCATAGGTATGTCCGTGGTATCGGGCGGCCTGGCCGCCCGATACCACGGACATACCTTGTTTGACCAGGGCGATTGCATCTTCTGTGTATGCATCCCGCAAGCGCCCTACTTGTTTGACGCTCGCTCCTTGACAAGCACAATGATATATTTTATCATTACCAGCATAATCGACTCGCCGTGAGTCGTTCTTTTTCGCCTTGTATTATTGATAGAATGTATCACTTATGACAGCAACTCCCGTACCTCTGCACCGCCTGCCCGTGACGGTGCTCTCGGGGTTTCTTGGCTCGGGCAAGACGACGCTGCTCAACCATGTGCTCGCGAATCGTGAGGGCTTGCGTGTCGCGGTGATCGTCAACGATATGAGCGAGGTCAATATTGATGTGCAACTCGTGCGCGGTGGCGGGGCCGCGCTCAGCCGTACCGAAGAGCGCCTCGTCGAGATGTCTAATGGCTGTATTTGCTGTACCCTGCGCGAGGATCTGCTCGTTGAGGTGGCGCGCCTCGCCCGCGAAGGTCGTTTCGATTATTTGCTGATCGAGTCGACCGGGATCGCCGAGCCGCTGCCGGTCGCCGAGACCTTTACCTTTCCCGGGCCTGATGGCGTCAATCTCGGTGATCTCGCTCGTCTCGATACGATGGTGACGGTAATCGATGCCTTTAACTTTACCCAGGATTTTGCGTCGCTCGATGAGTTGCGCGACCGCAACCTCGATGCCGGTGAAGGCGATGAGCGAACGGTGGTCGATCTGCTGATCGATCAGATCGAGTTCGCCGATCTTCTTGTGCTCAACAAGACCGATCTGGTGGAGCCCGATGAGCTTGATCAGCTCGAGGCGCTGCTGCATAAACTCAATCCCGAGGCCCAGATCATTCGCTCCAGCTTTGGTCAGGTGCCGCTCAACGCGCTGCTCAATACCGGTCGCTTCGACTTCGAACACGCCGCCCAATCTCCCGGCTGGCTCAAGGAACTGCGCGGTGAGCATGTGCCCGAGACCGAGGAGTACGGCATCGCTAGTTTTGTCTACCGCGCCCGGCGTCCGTTTCATCCTCAGCGCTTCTGGGATCTGATCAACCAACCCTGGCCCGGTGTGCTGCGCTCCAAGGGGCTCTTCTGGTTAGCTACCCGCATGGAGTTGAACGGCGTATGGTCACAGGCCGGCGGTGCCTGCCGCGTTGAGCCAGGTGGCCGCTGGTGGGCCGCGCTGCCCGAAGAGGCTGTGCCCGATGATCCTGAGCACGAGTTGTTCCTCGTCAATCGCTGGGATCCGACCTGGGGCGACCGACGCCAGGAGCTTGTCCTGATTGGGCAGCATCTCGATGAGGCCGCCTTGCGCGCTGAACTCGATGCTTGTCTGCTGACCGAGCGCGAAATGGCTCTCGGCCCTGACGGGTGGGCCCACTTCGAGGATCCCTTCGGGTCATGGGAGTTTCTCGATGCGTATGACGACGATGACGATGACGACACGTACGAAAGGAGCGTAAGCAATGGCAAAACGGTGTGATCTGACTGGCCGCAAACCATCCTACGGCCATAATGTCTCGTTTTCGAAACGGCGTACCAACTGTCGCTGGGAGCCAAATCTGCACTATCACCGGATCTGGGTGCCCGAAGAGCAACGCTTTGTGCGGCTGCGCCTGTCGGCGGCTGCGCTGCGCGAGATCGAAAAGAAGGGTCTGATGCTCGCGCTGCGTGACCGTGGTCTCAGGCTCAAAGGGGTGGATCGCCCTCCTGGTGCGGGCATTGAACCACCCCAAGGCCTCCGCCCTGGCCCCCCGCTGCACCCGCCGTGTCACCCGCTGCGCCAGCAATGTCACCCCGAGCGCAGCGAGGGGTCTTCCATGCGCCGCAGCGAAGATTCCTCACTCCGTTCGGAATGACATGGCTGGCGTTGGCACCCCCGCTGCGCCAGCCATGTCACCCGCCACACCCGCCGTGTCACCCCGCTGCGCCCGCCGTGTCACCCGCCGCACCCGCCGTGTCACCCGCCGCGCCAGCATTGTCACCCCGAGCGCAGCGAGGGGTCTTCCATGCGCCGCAGTGAAGATTCCTCACGACGTTCGGAATGACATGGCTGGCGTTGGCACCCCCGCTGCGCCAGCCATGTCACCCGCCACACCCGCCGTGTCACCCCGCTGCGCCCGCCGTGTCACCCGCCGCACCCGCCGTGTCACCCGCCGCGCCAGCATTGTCACCCCGAGCGCAGCGAGGGGTCTTCCATGCACAGCAGGGAAGATTCATGGGTCGCAGTGAAGATTCCTCACTTCGTTCGGAATGACATGGCTGGCGTTGGCACCCCTTGGTGCGGGCCCTGAACCAGCACCCCATCCCCATGCCGCAACGCTTGTCTCCCGAACCCTGGCCAACGACACCGCCAACCTAAGGCGAACCAATCCAACGCCATGACGCTCCCTCGGCCCGTGAATAAAAAATCTACCCCCAAAAGATACTGCTGGCGAACTCTGCATACGCGCCATCCTCTCAAACAGCCCTTACCCTCTACCGGACGATTGTGGTTTTCGGCGGAGAAGGGCTGTGACGACCTCGCCTGCTGGCCCAGGGCGCACCAAGCGCAATTTTTCGATGCAAGACGACCCGAAAAACGCAGGTGCCGGCTGAGGAGGGGTTTGCCAGCAGTATCCCAAAAGGCTCAGCCGACTTCAACGCTTGGTGTGAGATCGTTTTTGCCGCACTGGGACGCCGCCGAAAAATGCATATTTCGCCCGATTGCGATGCGGAGGCTACGCGTGTACCGCATCCTGATGCAAAACCGTGTACGAGAACTCACACCAAGCGTTTCAGTCGACACTCCTATGCCCCCTCAGAGGCAGTTGGGGCAAGCGCGGCGAGCGCCGTACGCAGCGTGATCACGGCCTCGTCCATTGCAAAAGCATCCATCTGTCGAGCAAGGATGGTGGCATACCCA
Organism: Candidatus Chloroploca mongolica; assembly: GCF_004762035.2. Taxonomy (GTDB): domain Bacteria; phylum Chloroflexota; class Chloroflexia; order Chloroflexales; family Chloroflexaceae; genus Chloroploca; species Chloroploca mongolica. The sequence continues at coordinate 51,297 of NZ_SIJK02000023.1, forward strand.
CCCAGGGCACTGCGCAACAACGGCTCATGGCGACGATAAACCTCGTGGGCTTCTAGATCGTCCTGGGCTAACAGGGCCATCAATTCATCGATCACTGTGCGCAAATGCACAGCGTTGACGTTGTCCACCCGCGGGGCAGATGGCGCAGGGAGGGCAGACACGATAGCGTCGGCAATGCGGTGCTGCGCCTCCTCGATCACAAGGGTCAACGCCTGGATTGCCTCATCGCCGTGTTCAGCCCGGATCAGCGCCTCAAGCTCGGCAGCCAACTCGTGAACCCGGTTGATGCCGAGGGTCGCAGCAGAGCTTTTCAGCGAATGGGCAATGCGCCGCGCCGCCACACGCTCATCAACGCTCAGGCAAGCGCGTAACTGATCCATATCCTCACGATGCGTCTCGGCGTACTTGCGCAGCAGCCGTGCGTAGGTCTTTGGCTTGCCATGGACATTCCTGAGCCCCTGAATTGGATCAAGGCCGGGAATAGCCGCCAGAGCCTCACGCAGTGACACGAGAGCATCGAGCGACTCGGTCGTCTCCGTAGCCGCAGATTCGGCTGGCAGCCATCTTGCCAAGGTTGCGTAGAGATCTTCGGGAATAACTGGCTTGGCAACAAAACCGTTCATCCCAGCCAGCAGACACCGCTGACGATCTTCCTCGAAAGCACCGGCTGTAAGCGCGAGAATAGGCGTCTGCTCATACCCAGGCATCATACGGATCATACGAGTCGCGGCGAGGCCGTCAAGCACCGGCATCTGGATGTCCATGAGGATCAGATCATAGGGAATCTCGGTCTCCCGCACGTGATCGACTGCGATCTGCCCATTCTTCGCCAGATCAGCCATAAAGCCAATTTCGCGCAGCAGATCCAGGGCTACTTCCTGATTGATCAGATTGTCCTCGACAAGCAGGATGCGGGCATTGCGACGCATCATCAGTGCAAGTTCAGCCGAAGGCGGACGCGACTCGACCTCGTTCAACTGGCGTCCCTCGAGTACCTCAACCAGGGTATCGAAGAGGATCGAGGGCGTTACTGGCTTGAGCAGAAAGGCCGCAAAGCCGGCACGCTCCAGATCTTCTTTGGGCACACGCTGCCCAAAGGCCGTGATCATCAAGCAGGTTGGTGCGAGCATGAGCGGAAGCAGCCGCATGCGGCGGGCCGTTTCGAGGCCGTCCAGACCAGGCATGTGCCAGTCGATAAGCACAATTGCGTAGGGCTTTCCCTCTTGATCAGCATGTTGCACCGCAACCAGGGCTGTGAACCCGGATGCAACCAGATCAACGATGAGACCCATTGCGCTCAGCATTTCGCCAAGCACATCACGCGCAGCCTCTAGATCATCCACGATCAGCACGCGCAACCCTTGCAAGTTGGGACTGAGACGACGGGGCTGCAAGCGACTCGCGCTTTTGCCGAGTGGAACCTCGAACCAGAAGCAACTGCCCTGGCCGACCACACTGTCTACCCCCAAGCGCCCGTTCATGAGATGCACCAGGCGTTTGCTGATCGCCAGACCCAACCCGGTGCCGCCATATTTGCGCTCGGTCGAACTGTCGGCTTGCTCGAAGACCTCGAAGAGTCGCACTTGCACGTCGGGCGCGATCCCGATTCCGGTATCTTCGACTTCAAAGCGCACGAGCAAGTTTTGTTCATTCTCCTTGATGATGCGAACGCGCAGCACAATCGTACCCTGATCGGTGAACTTGATCGCATTGCTGGTGAAGTTCAGCAAGATCTGACCCAGTCGCAGCGAGTCACCATGCAGCAATGGCGGCAACCGCACATCCAGGGCATAAAGAACCTCGATGCCCTTCGCATGGGCCTTTTCGATCACCAGGTCGCTTACATTCTGAATCACTTGATCAAGACCAAAGTCGGTAGCTTCGAGAACCAGTTTGCCGGCCTCGATCTTCGAGATATCGAGGATGTTGTTGATAATCGCCAGGAGGTGCTGGGCTGCGTCAATGATCCGGCTGAGTTGATCACGCTGGCGGGCATCAGCGACATTGCGTAGCAGCAGGTGGGTCAGGCCAACAATTGCATTCATCGGAGTGCGGATTTCGTGGCTCATATTCGCCAGAAACGTGCTCTTGGCACGACTCGCAGCCTCAGCGGCGGCGCGGGCACGCTCGAGATCACGCTCGATCTGCCGACGTGCAGTAACGTCCTGGTAGTACGAGACAATGCCGCGAGTCTCATCGTGGACACGGTAGGGCGCGTTGTGCCGTTCGATGATCCTTTCATCAAGGAACTCGATCATATCGATGCCGCGCTCATCAGGAGCGCGAAAGCGTCGCTCGATCTTCGCTCGGAAATCTTCCGGTTCCCTAATCATCTGCTTGATATGCCCGATGAAGCCTATGCGCGTAAAGACGGCAAAGTCTGGTGGAAAGCGGAAGAGATCGAGAAAGGCCTGGTTGAAGATGATGCAGTCGCCATCCATTCCCATCACCATGATGCCATCGGGAATTGACTCCAGCGTGGCCCGCAGCAGGGCGGCCGTCTCGTGGACCGCTATCTCTGCCTGTTTACGCGCCGTGATGTCCCAATTGACGCCAAGCACCCGGCACGGTGTGCCTGCCGCATCACGCTCGATCTGGGCATGGGCCGCAATATGGCGGATGCGGCCATCGGGCAAGACAATGCGAAACTCGGTGATATACTCTTGTTGGTTGCGCATAGCTTGCTCGGTCGCGGTAATCGCCTGAGCAACGTCGTCAGGGTGCAGTCGGTTGAGCCAGGTTTCGGCTCTACCGTCAAACTCCTGAGGGTCAATGCCATAGAGGGTACACATCTGGGCATCCCAGATCAGAAGTTCGCGCTCGCGATCACGTTCCCAGACCCCGATGCCAGCCGAGCCGGTCGCAAGCGCAAGACGACGCGCACTTTCCTCCAGGAGTCGATACGCTTCTTGCAGTTCCTGGGTGCGTTCTTCAACCAGATCCTGGAGATGCTGCCGGTAGCGTTCCAACTCAGCCTCGGCTTGCTTGCGCTCGGTGATATCAATGAATGCACCAATAATACCAGCGCGGTTGCCCGCCTCGTCACGGAAAACATCCTTGACAAAAAGAACATCACGCCGCTGTCCGTGCTCATCAATAACCTGCGACTCGTACATCTGGGCACCACTCTGCTCGATCAGCGCGAGATCGTGAGTCTCGTAGACCGCGCTTAGCGACGAAGGCCAGAGCTCTTTCACGGTCTTGCCCTGCAACTCCTCGGGCGTTTTGCCCACCATTTCGGCAAAAGCCCGGTTGCAATCAAGGTAGCGGCCTTCGCAGTCTTTTGAGAAGATAGGGACGGGGATCGCGGCAAGCAGCGATTGGCGAAAGTTCAGCGCCCGGTCACGTTCGGCATTCGCACGTCGCAATTCCTCCTCTTGCAGCTTGCGTGCCGTGATGTCCTCAAACGTCGTATGCACCTCAAACGGAGTCGCTTCGCCGGTGCGAAATTGAGGCACCGCGTTGATGCTGATCCAGACATGATGCCCTACCTGAGGGTTGTAGACCCCCATCACCACATCTCGTACTGGGTGCCCAGTGCGCAGCGCGACGATCGCCGGGTGCTCTTCGCCAGGAAACGGTGAACCATCCTCGCGAAGCGACTCCCAGGTAGGGGTGCGGCTTGTCCGACTCTTCAATTCCGCTAGATGAACCCCCAGAATGCGCTCGGCCGTCGGATTGGCCGCAATGATCTCTCCTTGCACATTCTGGTACACGACGCCCTGCACCAGGGTCTCGAAGAGGGTGCGATAGCGCCGTTCGCTCTCACGCAATGCCGCCTGGGCTTCGTGGAGGGCGGTGATGTCACGCGCAATGCCATGCACGCCGATCAATTCGCCAGCACTATCATACATCGGTGTTTTGATCGTCTGAAAGAGGTAGTCTCTCCCATCAGCCGCACAGGTCGCCCACGCTTCATTAATGCTCGAACGACCGGCTGCAATAGCCTCCACATCTTTCTCGCGAAAGAAAGCGGCTTGCTCAGCACTGAAGAGCGCTGCATCGGTCTTGCCGATAACTTCCGACTGGGGCAACGCCACAAAACGCTCGAGGGCAGGGTTGCACATCAAATACACCCCGTGCGGATCCTTGAGCCAGACCAGGTCAGGGATAGTCTGAAGGAGCATACTGAGATAGTCGATCGAGAGCATGGTAGCCTCTCAAGTTCAGGCCACAGACGGCATACGGCCCACCGATTGCCCCTGGATGCTGACCAATTTGGCGCAAATGTCCGCCTCGCTATCGGCATAGTGCTCAGCAATGGCCTGAAATTCGGCAGACAGGGCGAGAAAGGCATCAACGATGTCGGGGTCAAACTGATGCCCACGCTCCTCGCGGATAATCTCAATCACCTCTGACATTGGCAAGGGCGGCTTGTAGATGCGACGAGAAATCAACGCATCAAAGGTGTCGGCGAGGGCCATCAGTCGCGCCGAGATGGGGATGTCCTCTTGCGCGAGACCCTCGGGGTAGCCCGTGCCATCCCAATGCTCATGATGCGAGAGTGCAATCTCACGGGCTACGTGGAGAAATTCCAGCGGAGCATGCCGGGGCCAGTTGTGTGCGCGATCAAGCTTATTGGCGCAGCCATGACTAGGCATATCGAGCAGGTGAGCCTCTTCGCTGACGAGCGTGTTATTCATTGCCATCTCGATCGCGTTGCTGCCAATGCGACAGTGCCGCTTCATAATCTCTCGCTCTTCAGGCGTGAGTCTGCCAGGTTTGAGCAGAATGTGGTCGGGGATGCCCACCTTGCCAATATCGTGCAACGGGGCTGATTTGACCAGCAGATCACGGCACGACTGGCTCAGCGCATCGGCAAAGCGGGGATGGTTGGCGAGCGCATTGGACAGTACTTTCACATAGATCTGGGTACGCCGCAGGTGATTGCCGGTATCGGGATCGCGTACCTCTGCCAGCGCGGCCATCGCTCTGATGCTCACATCTTCAATCAGTTGGTTCTCGCGCATACGCCGTGCTACTTCTGCCTCAAGGCAGGCGTTCTGGTTGGTGAGCCAGTCACGCGCTTGCTTGAGCTCAAGATGAGTGCGGACACGCGCCAGCACGATCGCCGGGCGGATCGGTTTGGTAATATAATCAACGGCACCAAGCTCAAATCCGTGTGACTCATCCTCGGTTGAGTCCATGGCTGTGACGAAGATCACCGGGATAGAGCGTGTCGCTGAATTATCGCGTAGGCGGGTGAGCACAGCGTAGCCATCCATCTCGGGCATCATCACATCCAGCAAGAGCAGATCGGGTTGCGGCGCTGATGCAGCCACCTGCAACGCCCGTATCCCCGAGCGCGCAACCCGCACCTGGTAGAACGGCATAAGCAATTCGCCCAGAATGGTGAGATTCTCCGGGGCATCGTCAACGATGAGAATTGTCTGCCTGGTAGATGCTGGCCAAAAAGATGACATCATACGCACCTCCGCTAGCAACCATTGTAGGGCACAGCCTTATGCGTATCACGTGTAGGGCCGACACCCAGCCGACTCCCGTCGGTGACTTCCTGCGATCATCGACGAGGGTGGGAACCACATACGCACCTCCGTTAGCGACCATCGTAGGGCGCAGCCTTATGCACATCACGCGTAGGGCCGCCACCCAGCCGACTCCTGTCGGTGGCTTCCTTTGATCATCGACGAGGGTGGGAACCACCCTCGTCGATGATCAAAGACTTATCTCATCATTATAGGCAGATGATCTCATTTTTATATGTGCAATCTATTGCCCTGTCTGGTACAATTTAGGGCAAATCAAGGGAAAAGAGCGGGCCATCGTAAAGCACAAGTTCCTGAAGGCTTTGCTCAAGCTAGGACTCCACCATGGCTGAACCGAAGAGTGTCAGCTGCCCTGAAGCAACAACAGAACTGGCAATGCTCCGTGCGCGTGTCGCGCACCTTGAAGCACAGCTCGTTACGTGTGAAGCAACGGTCGCGCAGCAAACAGCGTGGATCGAAGAGACCCTCCGCAAGCACGAGCAGCAGGTGCTTGCGCTGCACGATTCGCTCGGCAAGCTTCTCACACACATGAAACTCGAGGCCCAGACTATCCGCGAGAGCATCCCAATCAGGCACCTGGCGCAAACCACGCCTGTCCCATCCGCACCGTTCACTGGAACCCATCTGGAGCAGCATCCTGGATCGTTGATGCCACGGAAGACACGGATGATCGCGATCATCGAGCAGCATCGCCAATGGGTCGCTGAGGTCTATGGGTTTCATATCGATCTCCACATCGGCCAGGGCGTCGCTACGCTCTCAATCGCGCCCGATGTTGAGGTGCAGTTGCTGCGGACGATCCAGCAAGCCATGGCAAATGTGCGTACATCCACCAGTTCACAGCATGTCAGCCTGATGCTTGAATTGGTGGATGTACAGCTAGTTGTGGAACTGAGCAACATGGGACTAGAGTTTGATCTCGCCGATACAGGAGAGCCTATACGCATCCTAAAGGCCTTTGAGTTCCAGAATCTCCACGAGCAAGCAGAAGTGATCGGCGGCACCCTTGCGATGATCGCAATGCCGGGTTCGGGCCTCATCGTGCGGCTAGAGGTTCCTCTCGAACGCCTGTCGGGTTACCTTCATCATCGGCCAGGCATCCTGCTCGTCGGCAGCAATCTGTTCGATCTGCATACGCTCCAGCAGTCGCTCCATGCCGATGGCTTTGCCATCGTCGGGGTGGTGACCGATGGCCCGTCTGCGCTGGACGCCGCACCTACATTGCGACCCGACATTATTCTGATGGATCTCGCGATGCCCGGTATGAGCGGTCTCGAAGCGATGCACCCGATCCTGAAAAAAATGCCCGAGATGCAAATAGTACTGCTGACAGCCGTCGAAAACGAACAAGACCTGCTTGAGGCGCTCAAGGTAGGTGCTGCCGGTTATCTCCTGAAGAGCATAGATAGTGACGAACTTTGCAATCAACTCCTTGGGGTTCTGCGTCGAGAGTTGGCAATCTCTCACCATCTGGCCCTCCGGATTTTGCGCAATCCAGCAACACAGCCATCTCATGAGTCGCTCTCTAGCGAAGATCTCTCCTCAGCTCTCACGCAACAAGAACTAAAGGTGCTGACCCTCTTGGCCCAGGGCCATACCTACCGGGCAATCGCCCAACTGCTGGACTACAGCGAGCGAGCGATCAAGTACCAGACGGGCAAAGCCATTAAAAAGATGCATATGCCGAGCCGCGACGCAGCCGTCACCCTGGTGCGCCAGCAGATGCAGCGTGGCCTCTGGCCTGCGTCGCATTGAGCTAGCTTACCTCAACACGTACTGCATTGGCGCAGCCTGCCGCACTAATCCCTTCAGTTCAAGCAGGGTCAGGGCCCCCGCCGTCGCCTGCGCCGTCAGATTCGCTTCGCGGCTCAGTTCATCAATATGGCACGGTGTGTAGCTAATTTGGGGCTTAGACCTGTTCCCACTCCTCACGGCTCACGTCGGCCTGACGAAGTATGGTGGCGAGCAAACCAACGCCAATATCTCCGCGATGCGGATTGGGAATAGTGATGCGCTTCTCCTCGCGCACCATAAAGGCATGGCGACCAGCGGGATAAGGTCCTTGAAAGCCCAAGGCCCGCAACCCACGAATCAGACGCACTCGGCTGATGGGCCCAAAGGGTGGCATCAGGCGGCCTCCTGCGTGCGGATAGGCTGGCTCAAGTCGATCCCATCAAGTGGTGGGATAGCGTGTCCCAAACGCAAACCAAGCCAGATCCAATCTTCCAGCGCAGATTGAAGATCCTCGCGACACGCTTCGAGGCTCTCAGCGTGGCCAATCACGCCTTGCAAGCCAGGGATTTCACCAACAAAGCCTTCGTCATCAACCAATAGCTGGTAGGTGGCGCGGCGCATTGCCGCCGCAATGTAGGCACTCAGCATGGCTCTTCCTCTCGTTGAGCATGGTCCGATCGCAGCATCTTCGCTCGCATTGTAGCACGGCCCGCTCGATCACCTCAATACATACTGCATTGGCGCAGCCTGCCGCACTAATCCCTTCAGTTCAAGCAGGGTCAGGGCCCCCGCCGTCGCCTGAGCCGTCAGGTTTGCTTCGCGGCTCAGTTCATCAATATGGCACGGCGTGTAGCTGAGCAGGCCAAGCAGTGCCGTTTCGATCGGATCAATCGGCAATTCGCTGCGTGCTTCGCGCTGCACGCTCGCGCTGGTGAGATCGAGGTCGGCGAGCAGATCGTCAGCCGAACGGACAAGCGTTGCGCCGTCGCGGATCAGCCGATGACAGCCGGCACTCTGGCGGGAGAAGATCGGCCCCGGCAACGCAAAAACCTCGCGCCCCTGATCGAGCGCAAAGCCCACGGTAATCAAGGCCCCACTCTTTTCGCCCGCTTCGATCACCAGCGTTGCCCGGCTTAACCCGCTGATGATGCGGTTGCGCGGCGGGAAATTCGCCGCTACCGGCATCGTCCCCAGCGGGTAGTCACTGATCAACGCGCCCTGTTCGATGATACGCTGCGCTAGGCGCTGGTTGCGTTCGGGGTAGGGCTGATCAACCCCACTGCCCAACACGGCAAGCGTGCGCCCACCCGCCTCCAGCGCCGCCTCGTGGGCCAACGTATCCACACCAAGCGCCAAGCCGCTTATAATAGAGACACCCGCACGGGCCAGACCATCAGTCAGGCGCATCGTCGCCTCACGTCCATAGGTTGTCGGCGCACGGGTTCCAACCAGCGCAATCGACCAATCATCGGCAGGCGTCAACGCGCCGCGCACATAAAGCAGCGGTGGGGCAGCGGGGATATTGCGCAGCAAGTGAGGATAGGCCGCATCATCAATCGTCAGCAACGTCACCCCGGCCCGCGCCGTCCGTTCCAACTCGGCATCGAGGTCAAGCCGCGTGCGCACCGCCATCAGCGACGCACTCGTCTTGCCCTCGATCCCAGCGGCAGCCAGCGCAAACGCATCGGCATGCCAGGCCGCCTCCAGTGAGCCACACTGCTCAACCAGGCGCGCCAGACGGATCGGGCCAATACCCGGCACAAGATTGAAACCAAGATAATAGCGCGTATTTGGCATAGCATCGGTCTTCTCAAGCAAACAGAAAAACCATCGTCTCCAGAGTTATACCGCTGCCAGACCAATTTTGATACGGGTGCGGGGGGGTAATAGTAAGGACGATTGCATCATACGAAACCGGAGACAACCATACGCGCTATGTGGCAGCATGTGCACGCAACCAGCGGCGCAAACGGCGGCCCCCGGCCCTGTAGGGGCACCCCTTGCGGGTGCCCCTACAGGGCCGGGGGCCGGGCCCGGTGTACGGGCACCCCTTGCGGGTGCCCTGGTGGGGTGCATGCACGGAAGATGCAATCGCCCTAGGCAACTACGGGTTATCATAGACATAGAAAATATAGTCTTGTGACGTCGTCTTCACGCCTAGATCGTTGAGTAACCTGAGCATCTGGGCGCGATGATCCGTGCCATGATTCACTACATGGAGCAGCACTTGCCACACCAGAAGGTCTTTGTCTTCTTCCGGTTCGGTGATCGGTGTCTCAAGCAACATCTCGTCCTGCAAGACGGTCAGATATGCGCGCATGCGCTGCTCAACCTGATCCCAATACGTGCGTATGATGGTTCGATCATCACCGTGCGCGGGCGGTAGCGGTTCGCAGGGTTCGATGTTGCATAGTTCGCTGAACCAGATATCATCTACGCTGATGAGATGCAGAATGTGCGCCCGCACAGATCCATGCGAGTAGTGTAGCGCCTGGGTGAACTGCTCATAAGGAAGCGATGTGATGCAGTCATCCCATAGCTTGCGGTTTTCAGCGAAGTGATAGTTATAGAAATGACGAAAGGAGTTGGCATTCATACGTCTGAGGCCCTATTTCAGCTTGCGCGGCAGACCTTCATCAAGCAACACGCGTATCATTCATCTCGAAGACAAGCGCTTCTAAGCGGGCTAAAACCATGAAGATCGCCATGTGACTATTCCATAGCATTAGTTTACCCAATATATCACGAAATGTATTGCCATGATAACGATGACTGCTGGTACAAGCAACCCGAACGTGGGCGTCAGGCGCGCCGTATGCGGCTTCGGTAGGCGCACGGCTGGCGGCACGCGGCGACGGGTTGAAAAACACACAAGGTTACGGGCCACGCCAACAGCGTCGCCTGCGAGACAATCTAGCCCTGCCTTGCGGTTCAGCCAGCAGCTACGCATCTCATTGATTCCGCCTATCATACCTGCTATAGTATTTTCAGGAGAAGATATAGCAACCCTAACGGGTTTGTAAAAGCGGTTGGATGCTTGCGCACGGCTGTGCCGTGCGCAAGCATCCAACACCTTCACCTGTCTTTCGATGACGAAAGCGAGGTGCGCTTGTGCATCTGTCAATTCTGGCTTCCGATCTGGATGGCACCCTGGCTGAGCATGGTCACGTTGCCTCCGCAACCTGGCAGGCTCTGCGCAAGGCGAAGCAGGCGCAGAAGACCCTGATCCTTGTGACTGGGCGCTCGCTGGCGACGTTTGCCCCTGATGGCCCGTTTGCCGAGGTTTTTGACGCGATTGTGGCCGAAAATGGCGCGGTTATCTATTTGCCGCGCCAGGATAGTGTCATCTTGCCTTTTGGGCGTTTGCAACAGGTGTTGCTCGAACGCTTGCTCGCTTTGCCAATCCCTCTTGAACACGGCATGGCCCTGGTTGCAACGCACGTTCCTCATGATCAGCCTATTATTGACGTGCTGCGTGAATGTGGTGGCGGTGCCAACATCGAGTACAATCTCGGATCGGTTATGGTTTTGCCCCAGGGGGCGACCAAAGGAACCGGGCTGGCGTTTGTGCTACGCGAACTCGGCCTTTCGCTGCATAATGTGGTTGCATGTGGCGATGCGGAAAATGACCTGAGTCTCTTGCAGGCTAGTGAGTTGGCTGTTGCTGTTGCGAATGCAACCCCTGAATTAAAGGCTACCGCTGATCTGGTGCTCGATCAGCCAGATGGTGCTGGGATGCGCCAGTTGCTTGGGCAGTTGATCGATGGTACGCTGCCTGCCCGCCCCATGCGTCCAGAGCGTCAGCTTGCCCTGGGGTATCAGCTTGGTCAGCAGCCATTTCACCTGGATCCCTGGCACCTGGTCGATCGGGTTTGGTCGATTGGTGGTGCAAGTGGGAGCGGCAAATCCTGGCTTGCTGGTTTGCTTGCCGAGGAATTAATCGCTCAGGGTTATCAGGTTGTCGTCATTGATCCCGAGGGTGATTATCGCAGCCTCGCGGCGCTACCGCATACGATGCTGGTTGGTAGTCAGAATTCGCATCAGCAACGCGTCGGCGATGCCATCACCCTCTGTGAGTATGGCAATGCCAACCTGATCGTTGACCTCTCTTCAATGGAGCAGGAAGCTCGTAATGATTACCTTGAACGGCTGCTCCGCGAATTGCTCGATCTCCGCGTCCGTCGCAGTCGCCCACACTGGATCTTGATCGATGAAATTCAGCAGAGCTATCCGGCATGGAAGTCGCCCTATACTGGCACGGTTCAGGCGCTGATGGCAGGTGGCGGGGTGGCGATGGTAAGCTATCGGCCCAGTCTGATTGCCCGGCCACTCCTTGAGGCTGTGCAAGTCTGGGCGATTACGAATACCACGACCCCCGAAGATCTGGCGCTCTTCGATGAATTGCTTGGCACCACTCCCAATTGGGCACACACCCGTATGCAGATTCCCGCTTTGCCGCGGGGCCATGCGTATCTGGCCGATCTGGGGCCGACGCCAATGCACGGTGCTGCCTCTGAGCATAATATCATCTTTCGCACCGGTCTCCGCCGCATGCCTCACATTCGACACCTGCATAAGTATGTCACCGTCCCCTTGCCACGCAATAAATGGTTTGTCTTTCGTGACCATACGGGCGCCATGCACGGAACCGCCGCTAATCTCGCCGAGTTCCGCATCCTTATCGGGCGTGTGCCAATTGCAACCCTGGAATATCATCTCTACCGCAACGATTTTGCTTACTGGCTCACCGATAGCTTGCACGATGCCGAGCTCAGTCGGCAGATGCGCAAAATTGTTCACCGTAAGGTCAAAGGTTCGGGCCTCCGTGATGAGCTTGAAGCGATCATCGCTGCCCGCTATGATGAATTAGCCACAATGCTGTAGTGGCCTAAGCCCGAGGCTCCAACCAGGTTCGTACCCTGACAAGATACAAAAGCGGAGTAGCGCATCAGCGCTACTCCGCTTTTATATCTTCCGTTTCTCCAGGCTTACGAGCGCATGCTCTCAGCCCAGGCTTCGTACAGCTCGTCCTTGTTCTTCAGGCCGATGCGCGGCAGGGCGTGGTTGACCACGTAGGTCGACCCGACGTGGCGGTTCTCCCACATCGCCTGGTGCGCCTCCTTTAGTTCCGGCCAATCCACCACCAGCGGTTCGGTGATCGAGAGCAGACCGGCGCTGATCTCGTCGCTGAGCCGCAGGATCTCGTAGGCATTCGAGAGGTGCGTGCCCCAGAGGTTGACGGTTGGCATGTAGACCCGGCGCTGACGCATCCAGATCTGCGGGGCAAAGAAGGAGTAGCGCCGCCCGCCCATCTCTTCAAAGTAGACGATCCGTCCGATGAACGGTTTGACCAGCATGGCACTGACGTTCAGCGTATCGTGACCCGCCCGCTCGATGATCATGTCGGGATAGCCACGTGGGTTATCTGCACTCGTCAGGAAGCCACCAATGGCACTACCCAGCGGCTTGAAGGTCAGGTCATTGAAGCGCCGGATCGCTTCCTTCAGGCCATCCGGATCCGTCTTGGAGTCGGGCAGGTCGGGCATCGTGTCGGGCCAGTCAAAGTCCTCACCATAGCGGCGATGCAACTCTTCGATACTAACCACGCCACGCAACGCTGCACCAAAGCCGAGACTGAAGACAAACTCGCGCTGGGCATCGGTATAGGTCACAACCACAATGCGTGCCCCGAGCGCACGAGCTGCCTCGATTGCCTCAAGACCCGGCTCGTCAACGAGTGATTTGCCGTCGACACCGTAGTAGATCATCACCGCTTGACCGCCGCGCAGACCCGCCCGGCGCATCATCTCCTCGGGGCTCGAATGGCCCGGTTTGCCAAGGAAGGTGAAGTGGTAGCCCGAGCTGGCCCCGTAGAAGGTCAGCACCGGAATATGCCCATCACGCGGCTCACCGAGCAACTGGAAGCTGCGGCCAAACGCCTGCTCACCAGCGTGCGAGATGGCATAGTCGGCCAGATGATGGTTGTTCTGCTGGCGATAGAGATCGAGCAACGGCTCGCCAGCCTTCTCCCACGCCGCCCACTGGGAAGGATCGGACGGGATGCGCGTGAAGATATTGGCAATCGACGGATGCTTGCGGTTGATCGTACCTTTGCCGCCTGCCTCCATCAACGTCCTGGCGCGTTCTTCGCTCGAGACCATACCAATTACCCGCAGGCCGTTGCGCGCTGCCGAGCGGGCTGCGTCAAGACCAGTACCGGTGGCGGCACCCTCGATGAAGACACTCTTGCCGGCCTTGATCTGCAGTGTCGTAAAGAGCGCACGGTAGGCCGTACCCAGATTGAGCATAAAGCTCCCTGCCGCCTCAAGCGACATATCCGGGGCCAGCGGCAGACACTGCGGTGCCTGGGCCAACATAAACTGCTGATGCGATCCATCAGGCGTATTGTAGCCCTGGATAACAAAATCAGCCGCCATCGGGTCGAGGCCCATCATCGGCGAGAGCACATTGCTCTGGCCGGAGTAGACGGCGACCAGATCTCCGACTTTGAGGCGTCCCTCGCGGCGCAGTTCTTCGCCAAGGGTCGCCACGATGGCAACACCGCCCGAACCGGTAATGTGCCAGTCGCGGTCGTGCTCATCAAAGAGCGAGACGGGAATACCCGTAATTGCCCAGATGTCATTGAAGTTGACTTCGCTCGCCAGGATATAGAGCAACGCCTGATTTGGGCGCGGCTTCTCGACTGGAATGATCACCTCGCGCTCGGCATCAATCGGGTCACCGACCAGATCTTCGCCGCTTTCGGGGTCACGGATGACACCCTGCGCATATTGCCACGTGGGCAGTGGCGTCACCCCTGGGAAGAACGGCGAGCCAATCGGCAGCAATTGCTCGGTCTCCAGGTAGAGTTTCTCTTGCTCGGGGGTGACCAGGGTGCGGCGGGTGGGCAGCGGTGCGCTGCGCTTATCCATAAAGTCCTGGATACCCTTCTTTCCGCCTTCAGGATCAACCACCGCCTCGGCAAAGAGTTTTGCCTCGTGGGCCAGGCCATGCTCGAAGCCCTTTTCGAAGCCAACGGTGATGGCCTCGAGTGCCCGCTGCACTGCCTTGGCACGACCGGCACCTTCTGACTGCTTCAGAATGCGCTGTACTCGGGGGTTCTGGATGATCGCGTTCAGTTCATCCTGCACGAAGTGGGACTGCGGCTGTTCCCAGTTGACCAGAGCCGCCTTGCGGCGCTCGAAGGCAGCTTTCAGCACGCCCGTGCCCGTGGCATACTCACGTACCAGGGCACCAGCGAAATTGACTGCATCCTCGGTTTGGGTTGCCAGGTGATCGATCAAGCCAATTTCAAGCGCCTCTTCCGAGGTAATGCTGCGCCCACCAAGGATCATCTCGAGCGCACGCAGGGTTCCGGTGCCATTCGAGCGCTTGTAGAGCAAGCGGGGAAGGCGCTGCGTACCACCGTAGCCGGGCAACATGCGCAGGTTAATCTCGGGTTGACCAAACTCGGCGTGCTCATCGGCAACGCGATAGTGACACGCGAGCGCAAATTCGAGACCACCACCAAGCGCGACACCATTGATGGCTGCGATACACGGCTTCTCCATCCGCTCGATCTTGCGGAAGGCGAGGTGGGCGTTATTCGGTAGCGCAATGGCATCCTCGAAGGTGTGCATATCTTCGAGTAACTGACGGATATCCGCACCAGCCACAAAGCTCTTGGTGCCTTGACCAGTGAAGATCACGGCGGCAACATCCTCGCGGCGAGCCAGGTGGTCAACAATCGTATTCAACTCGTCAAGCGCACGCTCGTTCAGCGCATTGACCGGCGGGTTGGTGATCGTCACAATCGCCAGGCGTCGCAGGGCCGTGCTCTTCTGCGCGACCCCACTGCCCTTGAGGGCGTGGTACTCGATGCGGAAGTAGCGATAGCGCTCGAAAATCTGCTGCTCATCGGCAAGTTGCTGTTTGCGCTTCCAGGCATCGATCTTCTCGGTCAGTTCGTCGAGTATCTCAGGATTCCGCAACGTACTCGTATCGCCAAGCGATTCATCGAGCATCAGATTGCGCAAGAAACGACGCACATACTTGCCGCTCCGCGTCTCGGGGAAGGCCGTGACTTCGATATAATCCTCGGGTACGGCTACGATACCCTTTTCGTTGCGTACCAAGTCATCGAGGCGGCGGCGATCATTGCTGGTGAGGCGGTGGCCGGGTGCCGTCAACACAAAGGCGAGCGGGGTCAGACCCTTTTCGCGGTGGGGTGCGCCGACCACAATACAGTTGCCAACCGGCGAATCGGGGGTCGTCTGCTTATCACGCAGGATCGCGCCCTCGATCTCTTCGGTCCCCATCCGGTGCCCCGACACATTGATCACATCGTCCGAGCGGCCATGTAGGGTAAAGCTACTATCGGCATACTTCATCGCGAAGTCGCCCTGGACATAGGCCCACTGACCATCAGGCCCGCGGCGCCAGTAGGTCTTGGCATAGCGGTCGCCATCGCCAATCCATGCGGTCAGCGGCTGTTCGCCCGTGACTACTTTCTCGAAGCCAGCCACATCACCCCAGATCGTCCGCGTGAGATAAGGATAGGGCATGGTAATAACAATCTCACCCTTTTCCTCGGTCTCGGCCTGGCGGTACGTTGCCGTAGTGCCATCGGCCTGCAACTCACTGAGCCAGACATCACCAAGCACCCAGGGCAGCGGGTAGGTGTGCGCATCGGGGCGCAGCGGATAATCCTCGTTGCCATAGAAGTGAGTCCAGACAATGCCACCATGCTCAGTTGCCCAGTACGAATTGATATACTGAGGCGACATAATTTCCATACCAAACTGCTGCACCGCTGGTGAAACAGGCTCGGCACAGAAGGTACAGACACGCAGGGTGCTCATATCGTACTGCTGTACGTCGGCGACATTCTGCTGGTTGGTCATCACGCTCTTGAGGAAGGTCACACCAGCCTTGAAGATCTGCACCTTGTGGCGCTCGATGATGCTCGAATAACGGCCAGCACTGGGGAAGACCGGGGAGCCTTCGACGAGCACGCCGATACAGCGCGAGCTCAGCGTCGCACTGATCATATAGCTCTGACCGGTAATCCAGCCTGGATCAGCGATCACAAAGATCACATCACCTGGCTCGGCGTCAAAGCTCACCTTCATCGTATGCGCGAGGCCAGCGACATAGCCACCGTGGACATGCACTACACCCTTGGGTTTGCCCGTCGAGCCGGAGGTATAGATGATAAACATCGGATACTCGGCATCAACCGGGGTACAGGGCACAGCGGCATAGAGTGCCTGCACGAATTGTTCGGTCGGCAGATCGAGCAACTCTTTCTCGCTCTTGACGGTCACACCGGCAGCGGCGGCGAGTTCAAACAACTTTGCCGTTGCCTTCTCCATCAAATCGTGGCTCCATACATCACGTTCGGGGCGCCAGAGGATATCCTGGCCCGTATGGCGCACCACAACGACGGCCTTGACACGAGCCGGCGAAGCCACCAGCGCCATCGCGACGGCGGTACGGATCTGCGACTGCTCGGCGACATCGAGATCGCTCATATCGTGCAGCGCCTTACCGACGCCACGCATCACATCCGAGCGCTCGACCGTAATATCCTCGGCAATCGTCTCCTTGACCACTCCGAGCATCATCTCGGCCTGCGGGGCTGCAAGGCCAAGCCCCTTCAAGGTCTGCTCAACAATAGAAATTGCCATCTCGACCGGGATAAACTTATCGAGCGCCTGGTCGGTGTAGACCTCTTTATAGGGCACGATCTGCGCATTGCGGTAGGCACCATCTGAGGTGATGACCACCTCGGCACCCGCATTATGGATGCGATCCGAGAGGGTCTTATCAGAAAAACCACCGAAAACGGGCGTATAGACAATGCCTAGGCGCTTGGCGGCCTCGGTGTAGTAGATCTGGTCAAGAATATTGGGCATATTGAGGGCAATGCGATCGCCCTGCTTCAACCCCAACCCCTGAAGCACCAGGGCTGCCTTGACGACTTCAAGCATCATCTGCTTGCGGGTAATGCTGGTATGCACCACCGGGCCGCCGCGCCCACCATTGAGTGAGCTATCCCAGCGATCGCCCTCGAAATAGTAGGCGATTTCATCCCCAAAACCGTTGAGGACATGGCGGTCAACCTCATTGAAACAGGCGTTGGTCAGACCACCTTCGAACCAGCGGTAGTGTGGGGGATTATCATCATTAAAGGTACGCGCCCAGGGCTGATGATCAGCCCCATAGGGCACCTCAACAACTGCGCCGTTACGTGCATCGAGGCCTATCCAGCGGGCTGCGGCCTCGTCCCAGGTGATCCAGGCGTTCAGTTCAGCATCGTACCAGTGAATAGCACTGCGGGCGATAGCAGCATGAAAGACACCGGGATCATCGAGAACGGCATTACGTTGAGCCTCCCAGTCAACACGGCTAAGGATCGGATTGCTGCGCGGAGCGCGCGGTGGGGCGAGGGACGGAGCCTCGAACATTACTTATCCTCCGGGGATATGCAAGGCACGTGTAACAGATTGTGATATGACGTACAAAGGGACTATACACTAGGGTACCGAGGATGCCCACTTTCGTCAAGGGTGAGTCGGGCGGTATCCTACCTACCCGATCTAATAGGGGGTGAAGGCCGCTGGCCCCATACGCATGAACGTTAGGGCGGTTGCTCTAAAAAACCTTGCGTATGCTGGCGAAAACAGCCAGCATACGCAAGATTCTTGGGGCCGCAGGACCCAACACCCCGGCGGGTTACAGGGCTAGCGCCCTACAATATCACACTCTGCATCACCAGCATGCCTGCCAGGGCAAAAAACATGATACTCGACACACTCGTAAACACTGCTTGCCCGCGAGGACCAATGACATTGCCCGACCGTGAAATAGCCAGCGCAATGAGCGCCTCGAGCCCTGAAGCAACCACAAACCAGATCACCGTAAAGAGGATCAACCCCATCGCTCCACCGAGTTCGTATGTGCGGAGCATGGTCGGCGTTCCTGTCGCCAGCCAGAAGGTCCAGGTTAACGGGTTGGCTAGGTTGCCCACAACCCCCTTCCAGAACGACCAACTGAGCGGTGTCGCCGCTGCCATTTCAGCATGCCAGAGCCGCCGCGCATCGCGGAGCGCTTCGATGGCAAAATAGGAGAGGCACAGGGCACCAAAGAGTCCAACCCACAGGGAGGCAGCGGCTACCTGAGCAATGATCCAGCTAAAGGCAAGGGCGGGTAACAACAGAACCAGGTCAGCCGTGGCCGAACCGAGAATAACGCGGAAGCTCGCCTGAAACCCCCGTGTTGCCGCTTCCTGGACAATCGTGACAAAGATTGGCCCTACCGACAGTGCTGCCCCGACCCCTAATAAAACGCCTAGCCAGATGATTTCGCCCACAACATCCTGCCTTTAGCGCAATCCTTCTGCGCACAACAAAGCGCGGCCCACGGTGGCCACGCTGCACACCGCGAGTCTACCCCTCGTTGCGGGCATGATGCTATGGATACTGTGTCTAGTATTTATGGTGTGTTATTTGGGCAGATTGACCATACTCTGCGGTATGGGGTGAAACCAGGCCAGGGGATGTCCGGGGGCAAGGGTGACTTGCACTCTGGTGTCGGGGGCAAATTCGTGGACATGGTTGCAGACGCAACGCAGCGTGCGTTGCGAGGCAAGGGCGACATCGTACAGAAAGTCGCCCCCCCGAAAGGTACAGCAAAGAATCCGTGCGTTACCCTGAGGGTCAGCGCTTAGCTCGAGGTCGTCGGGGCGTACCAGCATGTCAACCGAGGTTCCCACTGGTGCGTCAATCGCCTGGATCACGGTGCCGAGTTCGGTTGCAAGCCCCGCTGGGGTGACTGTGGCAGGAATGAAGGCTGCAATGCCAATGAATTCGGCAATGAACCGCGTCGCTGGCGCAAGAAAGAGTTCCTGCGGCCTGGCGAGTTGTTCGAGTCGGCCTGCGTGCATGACCGCAATGCGATCGCCCATAAAGAGGGCCTCTTCCTGGTCGTGCGTGACAAAGAGTGCCGTGGTGCCCAGTTGCTTGAGGATCGTCCGTACTTGCGCCCGCAAGGTCGTACGCAAATCAGCGTCCAGGTTGCTAAATGGTTCGTCAAGGAGCAAGACGGCTGGATTCGGGGCCAGCGCCCGTGCCAGCGCTACCCGTTGTTGTTGCCCCCCCGAAAGCTGGTGGGGCATCCGTCGTTCGTAGCCATCGAGCTCGACCAGCTTGAGCATGGCCTGCACCTGGGCCTGACGTTCACGCGCCTTGCCACGCAGCCCGAAGCCGACGTTTTGCCCGACATTCAGATGTGGAAAGAGCGCATGCTGCTGAAAGACCATGCCGACGTGACGCTCTTCAGGTGGCACATGAAGACCCGGTCTGGCGACAAGGCGCTGATCCAGCGCAATGGTGCCTTGATCGGGTGCCTCAAAACCTGCCAGCATGCGCAACACGGTTGTCTTGCCACAGCCACTTGGCCCCAGCAACGCCAGGATCTCGCCAGGCTGGATCGTCATGCTTACCTGTTCAACGGCATAGGTCGGGCCGAATGCTTTGCTCAATCCTTCGCACGAAACCTGACTCATGACATACCTCGACGCTCGCGCATCGACAGAAGGGCCATTGGTACTGACGATAGGAGCACAATCAAGAGGGCCGGCGCGGCGGCACGGGCAAAGAAGGCTTCAGACACCGCTGACCAGATCTCGGTGGCGAGACTGCGAAAACCAAGTGGTGCAAGCAAGAGGGTTGCGGGCAATTCCTTCATCGCGGTGAGAAAGACAAGGCTGGCCCCGGCAATCAGGCCAGGGCGCATCAGGGGCGCGGTCACCCGTAAAAAGACTTGCGGCGGACGATATCCCAGACTCCGTGCACTCTCTTCGAGACTAGGATGGATCTGCAAGAGTGACGTACGCAGCGCCCCAAACGCCTGCGGGAGAAAGAGAATGGCATACGCAAACAGCAGCATCGCAAAGGTCTGGTAGAGACCACGGGCATAACTGATGCCAAAGAAGACGAGGGCGAGCGCAACGGCGATGCCAGGTAGGGCAAAAGCTGAATAGGCCATTCGTTCGAGCAGGGCCGTTAGGCGACCAGGCCGACGCACCACCAGCACTGCCAGAGGCAAAGCAGCCAGGACTGTCACAAACGCCCCTCCACCTGAGGCAAGCAAGGAATTCCAGACGGCTGACCCCAGATTCCCCATCTGCTCACCCGCCAGCAAGCCGCGCACCAGCCAGTAGAACAGGATGGTCAGCGGCAATACAAGGCTCAGGCTCACAATGAGCGTACAGAAAGCAAAGGCAGGCCAGCGCCAGCGGCCCAGCGCAATGATCGTCGGTGGGCGCGCCACGGCACCGCTTGCTTGATCATAGCGTGCCACCCCACGCGTCTGAGCCTCGAATGCAACCAGCACAAGCGTCAAACCAATCAACAGGAGCGCAAAAAACGCCGCCTGTGAGCGATCAAACGAACTGTATTGCAGGTAGATCACCCGGGTGAATGTATCAAAGCGCATAATTGCCACGGCACCAAAATCGCGCAAGGTATAGAGGGCGACGAGCAACCCACCTGCCCCCAGCGCCGGGCGTAGGGCAGGCAAGACAACCCGCCAGAAGGTCGTTGTTGCGTTATGTCCCAGACTGCGCGACGCCTCTTCGAGCGACGGATCCATCCGCATCAGCGCTGCACGGACACTGAGCAGCATATACGGATAACACATCAACGTCAAGGCAAAGAGTGCCCCGGTAAAACCGTAGATTGATGGCAGTCGTGTAATGCCAAATGGCCCCTCGAGCAACTGCTGCAATGCACCGCGTGGCCCCAGCGCCGAAATATAGAGGTAAGCCCCGACATAACTGGGGATCACCAGTGGCAATGGTGTCACCACGGCCCAGAAGCGGCGCCACGGCAGATCACTGCGTACCGTCAGCCATGCGATTGGCACGGCAATCAGCCCTGAAACGGTTGTTACGGCAAGCGCAAGGCCAGTGGTGTTGCCGATGATGACCCACGTACGCGGGCGCATGAAGGTTTGAAGTGCCGCTTCGCTTGTCTCAAATGCACGGATGAGCAGATAGGCCGTAGGTAACAACAAACCCGCCACGACGAGCAACGCACCTCCCCAGAGTAGGATGGTTGACCAGTGAGGCAGTCGCCGGAGAAGCATGAAAGAACGCTTGCGCTGCTGTGTAAGCCGAGAAAGCTTTGCTTGATTCAACCTGAAAGCTCCAAATGTTTCTTGGGGGCGCAGCCCTAAACCCCGGCTTCTTCGCGGGCACCGGCAGCAAGCTATGCTTGCTGCCGGTGCCCACGAAGGACACCATTCCTTACGGGAGTACCCCTACATCCTGCATCAACTGGATCGTCCCCTGAAGATCATCGAGATCAGCCATGTCAATGTCCAGAGCGGCCGATTCGAGTTCTTCGAGCGGGGGCAAGCCTGGCGGACCAACGACCCCTTCGACAACTGGATATTCAGCCGTTTGACTGGCAAAGTACTGCTGGGCAACGGGTGAGAGCATAAACTCGATAAACCGTAGCGCATTCGCTTCGTTGGGGCTACTGGCAAGACGGCCTGCTCCAGCGACCATAATCAGTGACCCGGGGCCACTGCCGGTCAAGAAATGGTTGCGTGCCTTGAAGCCCTCGCCCTGCTCGGCCAGAAAACGGTAGAGATAGTAATGGTTTGTGAAGCCTATGTCAACTTCGCCTGCTGCCACGCCGGTCACAATCGTGGTGTTGCGGTCATACACAACAGGATTGTTGGCCTGAATGCCCTCGAGCCATTCCCGGGTCTTTTCGTCGCCCCAGACCTGGCGCATTGCGGTGATCATCGCATGCAACGAGCCATTGGTCGGTGCCCAGCCGATCCGTCCTGACCAGACCGGGTCAGTAAAATCAAAGATGTCGGCCGGCAACTCTTCCGGGTTGATCGCATCGGTATTGTATGTCACTACCCTTGCCCGTCCCGAAATGCCAATCCACAGATCCTCTGGTGAACGGAAGCGTGTCGGCACCTGACTCACCAGTTCTGCGGGAAGTGGGGCAAACAGGCCAGCCTTTGCTACCGCTCCGAGACCGCCGGGATCCTGGGCAAAGAAGATGTCGGCAGGCGAATTGCTTCCCTCTTCGAGCAGGGTTGCCGCCATTTCAGAGGTTGAACCATAGCGTATCTGCACATCTACACCACTCGCCGCCGCAAACTGGTTGATCAATGGGCCGACAAGGGCCTCACTCCGTCCTGAATAGACCACCAGGCTCCCAGGGGTGGCAGGCTGCGTGATGACCGTCTCGACCACCTGAGGTTCGGCTGTCACCTGAACCTCAACCACAACAGTCTCGCGGACAATCTCGGCGGGCGGCGCGGGCGGGGTTGCCGTCTGGGTGCAAGCGGTGAGCAACAGCGCAACCATGGCGAACAGGGTCAACATGAACCGACGCTTGAGCAAACTGGGCATAGCCTTCACTCCTTCAATGCCTTTGGTAAGTATCACATAAACTTAAAAGTTAGATTATACTAATACCTTTTATTTGTCAAGACGTACGGGTTATACGGTATCACCACGGACACCAAAAAAGCCAGCATTGCTGGCTTTTTTGGTGTCTGTCCTCATCTTCAGCGCTGGTGCAGGAGGCGTAATCCTTCGAGGCGTAACAGGTCGGGGTAGAGGGCTTGGTAGATGTTGCAATCTGGGGATTGGATATCGGTGCGCCCGGTTGCACGCAGGGTCGCGAGCGGGCACCCTCCACCACACCAGTAGCGCCACACACAGGTGCGACAGCCCTCTTTGGTGTCGACGTGGCGACCTAGCGGCAAACGCTCGTCATGGCGAATTGCACCAAGGGGATCTTCGTGGTAGATATCAGCAACGGGCATGTGTTGCACCATCTGGCATGCGGCGATACGACCGTGATGATCAATGACCAGATAGTGTGATCCGGCGGCACAGGCCTGCCCATGTGCGTGCGAGAGATCGGTACGATCCAACAACGCCCCAAGCAGACTCCACGAAGGCGGGTTGGCCGCAACCGTGGCATAGATTGTCCGCATACCTTCTATCAGGGTCGCTTCATCGGCCAGTAGGTCACGATGACTGCGGCCGCAGGTGTGATCACGGGCAAAGCTCAGCGTAAAGGGCAAGTCACGTTCGAGCAGCCACTGCACCAGGGCGGGCACGCCTGCCAGACTGGTACTCGTGATGGTCAGCGCGACAGTGGGGTGGATTCCTCCCGCACGTGCGCGTTCAAGCCCAGCCATAATGGCCGCAGTTGAGCCAGTGCCGTTGCACATTGGACGCTGCTGGTCATTGCTGGTAGCCGCACCATCAAGTGAAACGGTCACGTCCAGGCCCAATGCACGCAAACGTGCCACGCGTGGCGCTGTCAAACCAGTGCCATTCGTCAGCACGGTTGCTGCAAAGCCAAGACCTGCGGCGGCACACTGCTCCTGTGCATACTGATGGGTTGCAACCAGGGTGTCAAACGCTAGCAATGGCTCACCACCCGCATACTTCAGGGCAAGCTCACGATAGCCGTGGCGTCGAGCGGCGGCAATGCTTGCCTCAACGGCCTGATATGCCGTTGCAAGGCTCATCGCCTCATCGTTCTTTTCGATATAACAATAGGTACAACGCAGGTTGCATGCATTGGTGAGATGCAGCCATACCACCAGCGTCGTTGGCTCAACGGGGCACGGCAAAGCTGGGCTATCGGTCGTAACCAGCAACCCCATCTCGACGAGCCGCACCAGCGCCCCATACACCTCGGCGGCCTCGGCGGCCTCAGCGAGCGGCAAGCGCTGAATCAGCGCCAGGGCTGCTTGATTCAACACCGCTACCTGGCTCAAGGATGGGACAAATGCGACGACATGTTCCCCATCATCCAGATCCAGCGTGGTTAGCAAAGGATGTGGACGCAGGCGATGGATTGCCAGGTCATCCTTGGTTCTCGTTGGCGCTTGTGCATAGACTGGCAACGGCAAGCGGCAGTCATTGAGCGCTACCGAGGTTCGTTCTGGCACCAAAATGTGTGCTTTGGAATGCATGCATGCTCACACCACTGAAGATTTTCCTTGTTCTACCTCAATTAAACGTGAGAAATTGCAATTCCATCACGCTCCAAAGAGATCAATATCTTCAATTGCCTGAGTGAGCAAGCGATCAACGAGCGAAAGGGCTGAAACAGAGGCGCTGCTCTGAGCAGCGGCCTGGTGCATTGGTTCGCGCATCGCTTCAATTAGCGCCGGATCACCCGGTGCTGTGAGCGTACGGCGCGCCAGATGGCGGAACCGTTCGATGGGGGCGGCATCTGGCGAGAAGGCAAGCAGGCCGGTAAAGGTATGCACCAGATGCTGACACGCATCGTGATACTGAGCCCGACCAAAGGCTACCGCCGCATACTGCCATTGGATCTGGGCAAAACGCAACCAGTAGAGCCGCAATTCCACGGTTTCCGAAGACTCACCGTAGCGCATAGGATCCTGCAAACTTGCTGGCAAGAGCAAGCGGGCTTCTTCAAGCAGGGTGATCGCTTCATCATAGCGCTTTTCGTCCACACAGATCGCGGCCATCGCCTCAAGAATGCTACAGCGGATCAACCGCGACGTGGTCTCATTCGTCAGGGTATTGGCCTCGGTCAGCAACGCAAAAGCCTCGTTGCGCCTGGTCGTCACCGCTGGTCCGGGGGACATGTTGGTCGCCCAGTTGCGCAACGCTTTGGCCAAGGCACTGCGTACCTCGATCTGGCGCACAAGCTCACCCTCTTGATCAAAGCCTTTGATGGCTTGACGATAGGCCGCCACTGCCCGGGCATACTCGGCATTGCGTTGCCCAGGATCGGCGATTGCCTCGGCAATGCGACTACGGATACGGCCTTCGGCATTTGCATTGAGGGCGGTGGCCCTGACGCTCTCAAAGCGGGCAAAGAGCCGTCGAGCCTCTTGGACGCAACGAAGCGCCTGATCCATCCGGCCAAGATCGGCATAGAGATGGGCCTGGGTATTGCGCGTTGTCGCGATGCGGTAGGCGACCCCGGCGTGTTCAACCAGAGCAAGCGACTGTTCAAGACAGCGCAGGCCACGTTCCGAATCACCCTGGCGGCCCATCGCGTAGCCCAGATTGTTGAGGGTCACGGCGTGTAGACTATTTACCTCGGGGCCGAGTTGTCGATACAGACGGAGCGCTTCTTTGTATTTCGTAATCGCACTTTGCAAGTGCTCTTGCACGCGTTCAAAATAGCCCCAATAGTTATACGCATTAGCCAGGATAAATTGTGCATAGGTCGCATCTGGATCAGCAGGATCAAGCTGGCGAATGATTGCCTCAAGCTCAGCGACCAGCACCTGATAGTTGTGGGTAATCTGTGCTCCACGCGAGGTTCGCCCAGCGATATAGACCTCGGCTTGCAACTGTGCGGCATCAAGATCGCAGCGCGCCAGAGGCGAGCGATCATAGATCGCACGATAGCGTTCCCGCACATCTTCCGCCAGCGCCACAGCGTCACTATACGCATTGCTGTCGGGCATCGGGGTGAGCATGCGCCGATAGACCCAGCGAATGCCTTCATCATAGATGATGCGCTCCCAGGTCAGGCCACTCGTCAACAAGCGTTGGCGATAGAGGCGTCCCCATGCCATATCACGATCAAAGAAACGCGCTAATTCTTCCTGTAATTGCGCATCAAAATCATCATCGCGGGCCTCAATCGCATTGGTGCTCAACTCGCGATAGATTTGATAGCCCTGGCGCAAATTGATTGACATATGATAAAACATACGTTCAATTTGCAGATTCTGGAGTTGTTGCTGCAGGCTGGCAAAGCTTGAGGGTGCTGGCAGCGCAGCAGCTGTCGATTGCAGTTGTGTATAGACCGTCGCAATCTGCTGATCAAGAAACCGCACTGCCAGGCGCCACCACGCCAGAGCTTGTTGATCCGCCAGTTTACCCAACAGCAACTCGTACATCTCGTCATGCAGGATCAGCTCATCCTCATCAACCCGCTTGACAAACACAAAAGCGGTCAATTCATCGAGTTGCTGATCGAGTTCAAATGGTTCAACGACCTCACCTTCTTCAGCAAAGAGGAAGGCGAGCATCTCGCGACGCACACCTTTGCGCAAATAGACTGCACGGGCAAGCAACTGGGCCAGATCTGGTCGTTGCCGATAGAGATCGCCGACAATCAACTGCACCAACGCATCACTGAGGTGGGCTTGATTCGCCGGGTAGACAAACTCGGGCGGCAACGCCGTAATATCAATAATGCCTTGCTGGGCACAGGCCAGTGCAACGGCAAGCACGACCGGTCGTCCTGCACTAATCGCATGGAGCAACTGAATCTGTTTAGGTTCAAGGGGTGCGAGGTTGGCAAATTCAGTGGCGATATACTCAGTCGTTTCGGTAAGCGTAAAAGGCTCAATCGTCAATGGGGTCAGGATCGGTCCAAGAATCTCGGCAAGCATCCTGCGTTGACCGGCCCGCGGGCGCCCAGCGAGGATCACGATCGTATTGGGCAAGCGTTTCAGCAGATGCGCCAGCCACTGTTCGAGCCTCCCGAGCTCGCGAAAATCAAACTCTTGGGCATCCACGAGCGCCGGGTGTAACTTCTCAAAGGTGTCAATCAACACCACCAGGCGATGCGCCGCGGCCAGTTTGGCATAGCATTCAAGAAAGATCTGCTCGAGTTGGGTCCGTTGCGCTTCAGCGTCATGGCCAAGCGTCGCATAGAATTGCTCGTGAGCTTCATAAAAGCGGGTGAAATCGGGTTGCGACCGCCCCCAACGCACGGCATCAGCTTCGAGTTGCGTTGCAAGCGCATAAAGCATGCGGGCAGGTTGAAGATAGCGCCCCAGATAGAGATCAATCACCTCGGTGCAGAGCACCTCACTGGTCTCGCGACAGCGTTGCCGAATCTCCGCCAGCAGACGTGTTTTGCCGATCCCTCCCTGTCCTTCGATCAAGAACACCGAAGTCTCGGCCTTAACGTGCGTCAAGGCCCGTTCAACGAGATTGAGTTCGCGCTTGCGGCCTACCAGGTGACGGGCACTGCGAAAATATGCTTCGAGGGTTGTGATCATAGCGTTCTTGCTTCATTCAGGCAGCAACGTCGTTGGAAAGTTGGGCCTCTAGCATGGCAACCAATTCCTGGCTGTGTGTTCCGTAGCGCCGCAGCACTGCGGGCAGATCGGGATCAGTCACCAGGTACATCTGCAATTGACTCATCTCCTCGTCATCAATCTGTCGTCCATCAGGGCTGACCAGATAGCGTGTCACCAGACCACGCAGCAAATTCGCCGGACGGTGCTCGCCGGGCGCTGGTGTGTCAAGGAGATGCCACAAAAATTCGACAAGATGGATGTGACGGGAAACCAGAACTTCGTCCAACATTTGACGATAGTAGTCAGTGATAAGTTGACGGAGCGCCTCGTACCGTTCCGGATTATTATAACGTACATATGTTCCAATAATACGCCGTAACGTCGGGGCCACGCGATACGAAAGGCTTGCCTGATCCCAGATCACCAGATCAAGCTCTTGCAGTTGTTTGACCATCAGCAACAGGAAGGTCTGGCGCGTTGTTTCACTTGTCGTGCCGCATGCATGCTGGATCAGACGCTGCATCAAGGGCACCGAGAACTCGCGCACGACTGACAGAACTTCAAGCGCACACTGGAGCACGGGAGAGAGATCTGGCCCAACCAGTTGATAGAGTGCATCAAGGATCTGGCCCATCAGATCCGCTTTATCGCCCGTTTCCCACTCGGATGGCACAGGCAAATAGGCCTGCATCTGAAGCGCAAGTTCGTTCGCCAGGGGCAAGCCACTGGTCAGGCCATAGATGATCTCGGCCTCAGGAATGCTCAGTTGTAGATGCAGGGCCGTCTCTTCAAGGCTCAGCGGGGCAAGCACCATAATCTCGGCCCGCCGTCGTGTGTCAAATTCACGCCAGCGGAGGGGTGAGCGACTGATGATCGTTGCAATCATGTGATCAGTGCGTACCAGAGGGAGCAGCAATCCGCGTTCGAGCCAGTTGAAGGCAATTGGCGTCCCTCGTACAGTTGCATCCAACAAAAGGAGGCAGCACGTGCTCTGTTCAATCAACTGCCCGGCCAGACCGGTCAGGGCAGCATCGGCATTCAGATCATTGATGGGCGCAGGCGAGATCGTGAGGGCGGGATGGCAAGCGGCAATCTGATCGAGCAGCGCCTGCTTGAGCGCAAGAGGCACGAAACGTGCTGAAGGGGGCAAGATCGGCAACGCCAGACGCAACTTGACCACGTCATCAGGTAACAATGTACGCTGATCAAGATGTGCAAGGAGCGTTCGTTTGCCAATGCCATAGACCCCACAGAGATTTACCAGGCATCTGAGCGGCACGGCACCACGCCGTAGATTATCCAGACGCTCATGGAGTTGCTCCAACTCAGCAGTATGGGCAACGAGACGCTCTGGCTTGTCGCTAGCCATCCTACCTCCCAGAGGGGAATGGGGGATTACGTACGTGTGAAGTACGTAACACGGTCAAAGCTACCGTGCTTCTCTCTACTATATCAATTATAACGGTTCATCGCAACTACTAATCCTTCGCGAACGACCAGATCAACCGCATCGGCGGCGGTCGTGATCACGTCGGGCACCTGTTCAGCCTCTTCTTTGCTAAACCGACTCAAGACATACGCGGCCACATCCATTTTTCCTGGCGGCTGGCCAATCCCGATACGAAGGCGGGCGAAGTCACTACTGCCAAGTTGTTGGACAATCGAGCGCATACCATTGTGTGTTCCGGCGCTGCCGCGTTCACGAAACCGGAGGCGTGCAAAGGGCAGATCAAGATCATCATAGATAATCAAGATCTCACGGGCAGCATCGACCTTGTACCACGTACGCAGGGCCGCGACCGCCTGACCGCTCAGGTTCATGAAGGTCTGAGGCTTGACAAGCGCTACGCGTTGCCCTCCGACCTTGCCTTCGGCGATCAAACTGTTCGCCCGCTTACCACGAAATTCCAGAGCATACCGGGCGGCCAGGGTCTCCACCACGTCAAAGCCGATATTGTGACGGGTGCGTACATATTGAGCGCCCGGATTGCCCAGGCCAACGAGAAGCCACATGGTCGTTGCCTATAAATGATACAGTACGTAGTCGGTACCACACGGTGGCCCATCGGTCGCATACAGCGTACCGGCCTGCAGATCCATCACCAGCGAGGTCACACTTTCATAAAACTCTTCAGGCGGCTCGTTCGGGTCAATATGAAAGCAGACCGAATAGGGATAGCCCTCGTGATCACGCAGTGCGGCCTGCACATCCGCGAGACTCACGGGACGCTGGGCTTGCAAGAG
This sequence comes from Candidatus Chloroploca mongolica, assembly GCF_004762035.2. Lineage (GTDB taxonomy): Bacteria > Chloroflexota > Chloroflexia > Chloroflexales > Chloroflexaceae > Chloroploca > Chloroploca mongolica. The sequence goes on from NZ_SIJK02000023.1 coordinate 80,861, forward strand.
GCGTTCGAGGCGGGCATGGCGTCGCTGCGAGTGCGGATTCGTCTCGACATTGCGTTCCACAATGCCGAGCGCGGTCGGGTTGACAAAGTGATTCGAATGCACAAGACACCCAGCCTGGCACTGCAACTGCCCGGCTCGGTCGGGCGATGTTTCAAGATCAAGCACCTGATCAGGCGTTTGCGCAAGAACAAAATTGGCCGAGCATGAGCGATCTTCCTCAAGGACAACCCGTACCGCCTCTTCCAGCGTACGCGAGCGCAGAATCTCGTAGCAGCGGGCGTGAAAGGGGCGACGCAACCGCGACCAATCATCGTCGCGACTAGTCAACCCATTGATCAGCAGGCCCAGGCCCGCGCTATTCATGCCAATTTTGCCGCCAAAAATGCCTGCTTCGGTAAACGCCAGCGTCCGCAGGCCATCAGTCTCTTCGGTATGAATAATGGCCCCGCGCACGCCAGCAATCCAATCCCAATTTTCGCCGATCAGCAGGTGACCCGTTGAGGTTGCTTCGGGCAAGAGGGCAAAGGCCGTACACCCATCAGGCATTGGCTTTTCGGCAAACTCATCATAAAAGAGTTCGTAGCGCACATTCAGGGCGGCAATGGCCGCGAGACTCACCCCTGAACCATCAGCAATGCCCCGCATCCCTTCGTGGTAGGCGGGGCACTGTTCGGCGATTTCCTCGGCATACTGATCGGCACGCCGCAGTGTTTCCACCCGGGTAAGTTTCAGTTCACGCTCGAAACGGGCAAAATAGACACCAAGATTATTTTCGATCTGCTCATAGAGCGTCTCGCCATGTACAAAGCCCTGCTCATAGGGTGTTCCTGCCAGCCGCACCAGGGGCAGCGTCATTACTCTTCTCCTCAACGCACCTTACGCGCTTTGCATCTGCTTACATAGTGTAACCCATGCTGGCTGTTTCACAAAACCCATGGCTTCGTTGATGCTCAGCATCGGACGATTGCTTGATTCATTGTCAGTACGGATGACTGGTGCGTCGACCTGTTTTGCATAGGCTACCGCCCGCAACTTGAGCGCCAGGGCGATCCCGCGACGTCGGTACGCACGCAATACGCCGGTAAAGCCGGTTTCGAGGTCTACACTCTGGTCACGGCGCCAGAGGGCACTCGACCCAGCATAGGTATCGCCATCAACTGCAACAAAATAGGCTTCAGGAATGAAGCTCGGATTATCCTCAAAATACTTGATCCAGACCTCAAACGGCGGGGCCGTGTATGGCTCGGGCATGGGCACATCAACCGACGCCTCGCAATCAAACGCATAGAGCTTTTGCCAGAACTGGGGGTCGCGGGCGAGCAGATCTTCGGCTGTTGTGATCGTCAAACCCTGGCTGAGGACGCGCTCTTCGGCCCCGGCGAAGCGGGTAGGATCAAAGCTCGCCACATCAAGCCGCGATTCCCAGGCGCGCATCTCTTCCACAAACCCATAGCACTGGGCAAACCGCATGCCCTCGGCTTGATCTTCGCGCAGTGTATGCCGCAACGTTACCGGCTTGTATGGCGCAAGCGCGTCGAGCAGATGATTGTAGAGCCGTGTGCCGACCGTTTGCCCACGGTGCATTGGATGCACAAACAGATTGATAAAAAACTTCTGCGGATGGTACATCCACGGGACATGCTCGAAGAACGCGCTTGCGACCGGTTGCCCGTCGATCTCGGCAATAAACCGGCGAAAGTTCATCCGCTCTTCCCGTTTGTCGTCCCACCGACGCCACTCGGCAATAGAATGGGGATAGTCGGGATAGACAGCATTGCGGATCGTGACAAACGCCTCGTAATCTGCTTCATCATAGCGAAAAGGGCGGATGGTTATTTTCATATATCCTTAAGCGTTTTGACAAAACTTACCCAGGCCGGCTGCTTCACAAAGCCAAGGGCTTCGTTGATGCTCAGCATGGGCCGATTATTTGACTCGTTCCAGGTCTTGATGACCGCAACATCAAGCTGTCGGGCAAACTCAATCGCCCGTAACTTGAGGGCCAAGGCAATGCCACGCCGCCGATATTCACGACGTACACCGGTGAGCCCGGTATACAGTTCACGTGGGTCGCCCTGGCTCTTCCAGAGCGCACTGAGGCCAGCGTAGCGCTCACCATCGAGGGCCACAAAGACGCCTTCGGGCATAAGATTTGGCCCTTTGAAATAGAAATGCTCGAAGGTCTCGTAACTAAACCCCGTTGTCGGCTCGGGATGGGGTACATCGTTGGTCAGATCGGCATCAAGTTCGTAGAGTTTCTGGCGATGATCGGGATCAGTGGCGATCAACTCGGCCAGCGTGGCAATGCGGATGCCACTGGCAACGACCCTGGCCTCGTGACCCTGATAGGGTGTCGGGTCAAATGCCGCTACTTCGAGCCGGGACTCCCACTCGCGCACATCCTCGACAAACCCGCGTTGCTGAAGAAAGCGCAGCGAAGCCTGATAATCTTCGCGGGCACGTGCGCGGATGCGCAATGGATCAAATTCGTTTAGTGCCTCGACGATAGTCGTATAAAATGCTGCACCAATGCCGCGTTGCTGCCAGGCGGGATCTACCCCGACCGAGATATGGAAGAGGCGCGGATTGTACATTGCTTCAAATTGATCATAGTTGCCATAGGCGACAACGGTACCATCAACTTCGGCCAGCCAGCGCCGATACTTGAGATGGGCCGGGCGATGCGCATCTTCATGCTTCCACTCATCAATGGTGCCAGGATATTCAGGATAACAGGCATTGCTAACTTCAACCAGAGCGACATAATCAGCATCGCTATAGTCCATATCCCGGATGATCAGGTGGGCAGGTGCGACCGGTTCCTGTTGCGCTACTGTTTTTACCGCAAGCATATATGCCTTTCTTTATCGTTCTACACTCCACGTGCGAGGCTTCAAGCTTTGCTCATTGTACGTGCTCTTGTTGCAAGCGCCATCAGTCTGAAGGCGTAGCATAAGAGGGTCGCAAGGTGTAGAATTATTGAATGGTTCCAGCCGAAGGGCCAGCATCGCTGGCCCTTCGGCTGGAACCAGGACGAGCGCATATTGGATCAAGTATCTTTCCGTTCGCGTTGCAACAAGGCGCGCTTGCGCTCGATACCCCAGCGATAGCCACTGAGCGCACCGTCGCTGCGCACCACCCGATGACATGGAATGACCACGGCGAGTCGATTGGCGGCACAGGCACTGGCAACGGCCCGGACAGCCTTTGGGTTGTCGATACGCTCGGCAAGCTCGCTGTAGCTGATGGTTGACCCGGCGGGCAAGGTGCGCAACACCTGCCACACACGCTCTTGAAAGGCTGTCCCCTGAAGATCGAGCGGCAAATCGAGGGTGCGTTCAGGCTGCTCGACAAGGGCAACCACCTGCCGCACGATGAAGTCGGCTTCAGGGCCTGCTCTCTTCGTCTCAGCTTGAGGGAAACTGGCATGCAGTTGGGCCAGCAGCATCGCTTCATCATTACCAAATTCTACGGTACACAGACCTCGTTCACTCGTTGCGACTATCACCAAACCAAGTGATGACTCGGCAAGGCCATATGTAATCATCATAAGTGTTTTCCTTTAGACGCAGAAGCCCGCACCGTGTACGGGCGAGAGGAGCGCCCTGCTTGAGCACATTGGGTTGCGCTCACGCGCTCATTTTTGCTACCGTCACTCTCTTCAGTCTACGGCAATGTATGTCAACGAACGTCACAACTTGGTGAGCATTGTTGCTGCCGCGAGTTCGGCGACCTGCGCCGGGTCAATGCGGCCACCGCCAACGGTGAGGGCATCGGCGGTACCGCAGGCAACCGCGAGGCGCAATGCATCAGGCAGTTCCATGCCGCGCAGCAGGCCCGTTGCCAACCCGGCGAGCAGTGAGTCGCCGCTGCCAATGCTGCTCACAAGCGTGATGGGCGGTGGTTGGGCATGCCAGGTGCCTTCGTTGTTGCTGGCAACACAGCCAAGCGCCCCAAGGGAAACCGCCGCTAGCGCAATCCCCTGGCCGCGTAGCTTACTCAGGGCAGGAACTGCGTCGCCAACACTCGTAATTGATTGCCCCAGGGCGGCCCCGAGTTCAGCGCCATTGACCTTGATGCCCCAGGGTTGTGCGGCGAGAGCAGCAACGAGTGCCGCACCGCTCGTATCAATGATCAGCGGCAGGCCCTGGCCCTGGATCTGGATCTGGGCAATCAGGGCACCGAGCGACGCAGGATCAATGCCGCGGGGCAGACTCCCTGAGACGATGCAAAGCTGTGCTTCAAGGGCAGCCTTGCTTGCACTGGCGGCAAAGCCTGCCCAGTCAGCGGCACCAAAGCTTGGCCCCGCCTCATTGAGGGCGGTCGCATCATCGGCCTCAGGGTCAACCAGCAAGACACACGTACGTGTTTCGCCCGCGTTGTGATAGTACCAAGAGCCAACAAGGCCCTCGGCCTCGGCCAGGGCTGCCACGTACCTGCCGGTATATCCACCAAGGGGCGCACAGACCAGAGCCTGCTGGCCGAGTGTATGTGCCGCACGTGCGACATTCAATCCCTTGCCACCTGCAGCCACCACCACCTGATCGGTGCGCTGAACCATCCCGAAGTGCAAGTTGGCAAAGGTCATTGTGCGGTCAAGCGCTGGATTGGGTGTAATAATGAGCAGCGTCATCACGTTTCTCGGAAGCTAGTTGCTTCCGAGAAACGTGATGACGCTGCGCGGAAGCTGGAGAGGCCTGCGGCTCATCCACATTCAGTTAAGGACTGCCATCATATGCGGCAAGCTTTCACGTTATGAAGGCCAGAATTGCGCCTGATTATATTCAGGCCCAAAGATCCCAATTTGACCAGAGAAGAGCAAGCGCAAAGCCATGCCGCCGACGCCAAAGAATTGGATATTGGCTTGTTCGGGTTGTTCACGGAAAATCGCATAGCCCAGGTATTCTCGTTCACCAGCGGCCCAGACCTTGCCAAAGCCACGTTGCGGCACACTCGGCTGGATCGGCGAACGTGGCGGCACCTCGGGTGGCTTTTCGTCAATGGGCGGATCGCCTTCTTGATAGGTATCATCATACACCGCATACGTGTAGCTATCCATTCCCTGGCGTGGGTACCGCAACACGTAGATCTTGCGGCCAGCTTCACCCAGGTCGAGCCAGATCATGACGCCACCACTGAATTGCTGAAATGCCGCCGGTACATTAGCATAACTGCTGCTGGGGCATTGCAGGGCTGAACGGAACTCGACATAGCCGATGCGATCCTCAAGGCCAAACTGGACATCGCGGGGCGGCCCCTGGCAGACCGGCAGATTCTGCACGGTCAGCACCTCACGGCCCAACAGACCGTAGAGATACTCGTAGGGCGTACCGGCATACTCCGGATGATGTTCGATCCGGCGGCGCTCGAAATATTGTACTGTATACGGCTTGCCTTCGATCATCTCGAGGCGCAAGCTCGAAATTGGGTAACCGAAACGCTCCAAGCCTCCATTATTCACCCAGTAGCCAAGCCACGGCTCGCAGAGTACCTGACCTGTCGCCTCAAAATAGTGGCATCCCCCGGTATCGGGTGCCAATGGATCTTGCCGCGGCTGGTTTTCCCAGCGCCGACCCTGGAGCTCAAGCGCACGCGCACCGAGTCGCCCAGCAGTGATCGTACCGTCGGCCTGGATCTCGAGGCGATCACGCTCAAACCATTGCACCTGAATCGTCCGATCCTCAACGGTTTCGAGGCGCTGTTCGGTAATAGGATACCCAAAAACTGACAAGCCACCACGCTTTTCCCAATAGTTCAGAATTGGCCCGGTCATGCAATAACCGGTTTCGGGAAAACAACGTGTCCTCGCTGAACTCGCCGCCCCGGCTGGTCTTGCGGCTCCAAGCGTCAAAAAGGCCACAGAGAACAAAAGCACGAGCAAGCTAAGTGTACGCACAGAAAAGATACGACGTCGTAAGCCATAAGTATAAGTGTGAATGCTTAAACTGGATTGGGTCTGCATGATGAGCCCCCTTTCGGATAGATTTCCATCTGAATCTATCATACATCGATGTGCTGTCCAGGGCGATAATGCCTGGCTTGCCGGAGCGTTACGCTTTGCTGAGAGTTTGCTGAGAAACCTGTTGTTGCTGCACTGGCAAAAGCTAGCGCAGTAACGGGGGCCAAGGCAACGCATCGTAGCATTGCAGCAAGCAAGGCTAGAATGCGGTATACTGAGGTATACACGCTAACGGCGTGTTCAACACAAGTGGTAAGAGCATCACGCTGTATCGAAAGAGAAAAGGAAAACTTATGTCTCAAGGACCTTCCAGAATACCTACGCCCGGCCCTTCTTCACCCCGGGCACTTGTTCCACTCCTCACCGGGGTGGTGATTCTGCTGGCCGTTGGCGCGATCTTGCTCACCAATTCGGTAACCCAGATTCAAGCTGGTACGCGAGGTGTGGTCAAGACGTTTGGTGAAATTACTAATGTTTATGATGAAGGCTTGCACTTCCGTATGCCTTTTATTACGTCGGTCACCGTGGTTGAGGTTCGAACACAACGCTATGAGTCGCAGTCAACTGCAGCCTCACGTGACCTTCAGACTGTGACGACGCAACTCGTGATCAACTATCGGCCCGATGCGAGCAACGTTGATCGCCTCGTGCGTGAGATCGGTGTCGATTACGAGCGCCGTGTGGTTGACCCGGCCATTCAAGAGGCGCTTAAAGCGGTGACGGCACGCTTTACTGCCGAAGAATTGATTACCCGCCGCCCCGAGGTTTCATCGCAGATGCGCGATGTGCTCGTCGAACAATTGACGCCGCGTGGGGTGATTGTCGAAAGCGTGTCGATTACCGATTTCAATTTCAGCCCCGAGTTTGCACGGGCAATCGAGGCCAAGCAGGTCGCTGAACAAGATGCCCTCCGCGCCACGCGTGAGCTTGAGCGTGCTCGGATCGAGGCCCAGCAGCAGGTTGCCCGTGCCGAGGCTGAGGCCAAAGCTCGGCTTGAGGTTGCCCGCGCCGAAGCCGAGGCGCTGCGCCTCCAGCGTGAAGTCATCTCGCCCGAGTTGTTGCAGTTGCGCATGATCGAGCGCTGGGATGGCATTTTGCCCCGCTTTATGGGTAGTGGCGACAATGGGTTTATGCCCCTGATCAGTATTCCTGCCGATGACATTGTTTCGAATCCAGTTCAACAACAGTCTGACGCTCCGGCTGAGCAGGTCGGTGAGCCAGTCACAGAGACGACGCCGTAGATGATTAGATGATGGGGCCTATGGCCCCATCATCCGTAGGCCCTCAAAAATGACTAGCATACCTGGGGCTTGAGGCCGCAGGCCTCCAGAGCGACGCCGAAGCATGCAACTCACCGAGCAACAACAACAGATCGTTGCCCATAACCATGGCCCGGCCATGGTTTTTGCTGTGGCAGGGGCCGGCAAGACGACGGCAATGGTGCATCGCGTCGAGCGTCTGGTGCGTGAGCGAATTTTTGCCCCTGACCGGATCCTGGTCAGTTCGTTTAGCAAGGCCGCTGTTGATGACCTCGGCGAGGCGCTGGCCGCCTGGCCTCACTGTCGCCGGGTAATCCGTCGTACGCTCCATGGGCTTGGTCTGAAGATCGTCACTGATGCGGCTGAAGGTGGGGTCTTGCCGCCCCTTGCGCAAAATGCCCTCAAAATGAATGGCGAGGAACGCCAGATCCTCTGGACAGCCCGTGATCGTGCGCGTACGACCCAGGTTATTCCCGCCGATGCGCTCGATGCCCTTGATGAGCAAGATTTTCTTGATTACCTCGGTGCCTGCAAGGGCAATCTCTGTTACCCTGATCTCGCGACCAGTGGTTTGCCCGAAGAGGCTATGACGGTCGCGAGTCAGGCCATCGCTCCACCTGGTATGCCCTGGTACCGTGACCTCTATCGGTTGCACGAGGAGGTGCGCCGTGAACGTGGCTGGCTGACCTTCGATGATATGCTGATGTTGAGTTGGGAAGCCCTGATGCGCAGTCCCGCGCTTTGCACGCGCTGGCAACAGCGTTTTGATGCCGTCATTGTTGATGAGTTCCAGGATGTCAATCTGGCCCAGGCCGAGATCCTTGATCGCTTGACGAAGGTGCATCGCAACTATATGGCGATCGGGGACGACGATCAGACGATCTACGGCTTTCGCGGGGCCAGTATGAGCTTTTTTCGCGAGTTTGAGCAGCGCTATGGGGCGGTTGTCTATACGATCACCGAGAATTTTCGCTGCCAGGCCTCGCAGATTCTGCTGGCCAACAGTGTCATTACCCAAAATCGTGATCGTTACCCCAAGCAGTTGGTGATAACCCAGGGTTTTGCCGGCGCTACCCTGCTACGTCGGGCCCTTGATGTCCAGGCCATGGGTCAGCAGGTGGTTGCCGATATCGCCGCAGCTCTACGTCAGGGGTATACCTATCCACAGGTTGCGATCTTGGTGCGGCTTACCGCGCAGACGCCAGCAGTCGAACAGGCGCTGATCGAGGCGGGTATTCCGTATCGCATTGCCGGTGACGAGCCTTTTTTTGCCCGGCGTGAGGTGGCCGATCTGTTGAAGTATGCCGAACTTGCCGCCGGTGATGCCCAGTTGCGCCGTGGTCAGCCCCTTGTGGGTGAAGAAGCCGAGCGTGTTGCGGCCTGCTGGCGTGCGCTCTACAACCGACCGCGGCGCTATCTCTCACGCCAGCTTGCCAATGAAGTGCTGGCGCTGGCGACCAGTCGTCATGTACCGCTCAGTGATGCCCTGGTCGAACTGATGCCCCGGGTGCATGACCGGCTCGCCGTGAAGCTGCAGGAACTCGCCGATCTGCTGGTCTGGCTTGGTGATATGCGGGCGACCCTTCCTGCCGATCAACTCCTGCTTGAGTTGGATCGGCGCCTGGCCTACCAGTCTTTCTTGCGTGAGCAGAGTGGTAGCGCCGAAACAGGGGCGGGACGCGCAGGGAATGTGGCGGCTTTTCTGCAGTATGCAGCAGGCAAAGGCTCCCTGGATCAGTTGCTCCAGCATCTGGAAGAACTGGCGGCCGAACGACTGCTTGCTCAGCGCGATGCTCCGTCTGACGGGGTGGACATTCGCACCATCCATCGCTCCAAGGGGCTCGAATGGCCAGTGGTGTTACTGCCCAATTGCAATGCTGGCTATATCCCCTGCGGTGGTTCCGATGACATTGATGAAGAACGACGCTTGCTCTATGTTGCTATCACGCGGGCACGGCGCGACCTGTACCTCTATGCGGTCAATGGGGGTGATGCGCAACTCTCGCCCTTCTTGCTGGCCGCTGACGTAGATACGGTGCTAGAGTCTGGCACCGTCATTGGCGCGTTGCTCGCGAGCGATCCGGCTACCTGGACAGCAGTCGCAACCGTGCGGATGCTCACCTTTCCTCGTCAGTACGGGCAAGAACGGTTTTTTACCCACTGGTGGAAGATCGAGCCGCCCCAGCGTATCCGATACCTTGCCCGGGTTCTCGGCTTATTTGCGCTGCTCCACGACCAGCAACTCACCGAACGGCACAACATCACACCCGCCGACGAAGCCTTCTGGCGAACCCTGGCGGATGACAAGCTCGCGCCTGACCTGGCTCCCTTTCCCGACTTCGAGCGTCTCTTCCCTGAGCCTTCACCGGCGCCACCAGATGAACGCGTGCGCTCACCTTCTGATCCACCCGATTACCGCATTGGCGAAGCGGTACGCCACCCCCATTTTGGCCCCGGCACGGTCGTGGCGATTGATCAACGACGCACGCGGCGGACTGTCGAATGGCACATCACCGTCGAGTTTCGCAGCCGAGGTTTTGTCAAACTGCTGGCGAGCATCGCCCCCCTGGAAAAAGGATCGTAACCCCATAACACACAAACGGCCAGCAAAACTGGCCGTTTATCTGCCGCCCATGCTGAAGCTTACCGGCCTTCGTTGCGGCGCGGGGTAATCCGGGGGCCGCGGATACCCAGGCCACCCATACCACCTTCTGCGGCATTGCTGCGTTCATTGGTAAGGCTAATGCTGGGTGGCTGTGGACCTTCGCTCTCTTTGATGGCAATGCGACCAATCTCACGGGCACGCAATTCTTCGGCCTGACGCAACAATTCAGGGGCCGCCTGGTAAAAGAACTCAAGCGCCTCGCCGTGCCGGTCGACCCCGGTATACGTCACCAGCACCTTGCTGCCCGCTGGAATACCGCCCGAAGCAAGCAAATCGGCCAGCGGAGCATCAATATGCTTGAGCAATTGCTGACGCAAAGGCCGTGCCCCAAAACGCGAGTCAAACCCTTTGTTCAGCAGATACTCACGTGCTTCGGCGGTCAACTCAACCTTGATCCCGTGGCGCAGGTATTGCTCATTGCTCTCCAACACCATATAATCGAGCACCTGGCGCAACACATCGCTCGAAAGCGGGCGAAACGCAATAATCTCATCAAGGCGATTGATCCACTCGGGCTGGAAGACCTTCTGCAGCGACTCGAAGCCAATCTGATAGATCTGCTGACCCATTGCCTCGACATCCTGATGCGGCGTACGGAACCCAATCGTGCGTCGATCAAGGAAATCAACCATCTCTTTGGCCCCAACATTGGTGGTGAAAATGACAATGCTTCGTTGGAAAGAGACGCGTCGCCCCCCGTTTAGCAGCAGGATTTCACCATCTTCCATCACCTGCAACAACAGATTCCAAAGTTCAGGCTGACCTTTCTCAATTTCATCAAAAAGCACAACACTATTTTCTTGTTCGATAATCTCAGGATTGAGCAAGGGCTTCTGATCACGTCCCACATAGCTCGGAGGTGCGCCAACGAGTGCACTCACCTCGTGGCCCTGGCTGAAGAGCGAGCAATCGACCTTCAAAAAAGCTTCGCCATCGGGGCGCAGCATTTCGGCAAGAGCGCGGGCCGTCGCCGTCTTGCCAACCCCAGTTGGGCCAAGGAAGAGCAGCGTTGCACGGGGACGCCGCGGATTGCCCGCTGAAAAACCAAAACGAGCACGATTGAGTACGCGCACAAGGCTTTCGATAGCCCGTTCCTGACCAAAAATCTGATCGCGCAAACGTTGCTCTACCGCATCGAGCGGATTCTGATTGCCTCTGAGCGCCCGGGTCATTCCATAGATCTGTTCACTCATATATTCCTCATGCTTCTTGTGCTGTCACTTTGCGCTCTTTGCATCCTGCCTCTGCTTGATAGAACGACCATATTACCAAATATTTACGATTAAAACGAAGGGTCGTCTAGCGCATCTGGGCTACAACCGTCGTGACTGCCATCACCGTAAAGATAATCAGACCCAGCGGCAAGACACCGAAGATCAGTGTGAGCCCGAGCCATGGCAGCGCACCCAGTGTATAACAGATACCCAGGGCAATTTGCATCAATCTGCCGCGCTTGCCTTTCGTGAAACGATCAGAGAGACGGACGAGCAGGTTGCCTGCCAGTGGCCCGAGAAAAAAGGCCAGCAGGAAGCCAAAGAAACCGACCATGCCGAGCAGTTGTACTGCCACAAATGAGATGGCCAGGCTATAGATCAAAGCCGTCGCTCCAGCCACAAGCAGGTTGACTTCGCTCACCTGGTAATTGACGGGACGCCGGATCTTCAAGCAGGTCGGACAAAGCTGGCCGACAATCGCCGGGGTTGCACACTCGCTACAGATTGGCTGATTGCAGTTGGTACAACGGAGGCCAGTTTCGCGATCCGAATGGTTGTAGCAGAAGAGGGTTTCTACCTCATCACTGGATGCTTCTGACTCAGCCAGCGTTGTTTCGAATGCCGCAGCCTCTTCGGTACGCGCTATGCTCAGCAACGTCGGTTCTGATTCGCGTACCTGAACCCCACCGGGGGCCAGCACTTGACCAGCCGCAAGGCGTGCTTCAACCTGCTCCAGAATGGAACGGGCCGTCGCATGAGACGGATCAATCTCGAGTGCCCGCCGCAAATGTTCACGCTTTTCGCGGTATGGGCGCACACTTCCTGCTAGACCGATCCACGCCTCGACCCGTTCCGGGTCAAGTTCAAGCACACGTCGAAAACGCTGACGGGCCGTGTAGGCATCGCCAGCAATCAAAGCGGTGTTACCCTCACTCACCAGGGTTTCAATCTCGCTGGTAATTATTGTCTCAGCCATGAAAACCTCCCTAAAAAGCATTATACCATTCAACGTCAGGTCTACAGACCTGAAATTGGCTGATTCCGCTGCTTCCTTAGTGGATACAACGACAGTGCCCCACCAGAAATGGTGGGGCACTGCTGTGTGGAGGCGACGGCGGGATTTGAACCCGCGAATCGCGGTTTTGCAGACCGCTGCATTACCACTTTGCTACGTCGCCATCGCCGCAACGATTGTAGCATAGTCACACGGTGCGTGCAAGCCGCCTGCCCTGCCCCGCTAGGGCGATTGCATCATACGAAACCGGATAAAAAAGACGCTCTCTGTGGCAGCATGGGCATGCAACCAGCGGCGCACACGGCGGCCCCCGGCCCTGTAGGGGCACCCCTTGCGGGTGCCCCTACAGGG
>NZ_SIJK02000024.1 GCF_004762035.2 Candidatus Chloroploca mongolica
ACCCGCAAGGGGTGCCCCTACACCGGGCCCGGTGTAGGGGCACCCCTTGCGGGTGCCCTGGCGGGGTGGATGCTTCGCATGCCGTCGCCGAGGCGTTGACGCCGACAGGGTGGGCGTATGCATCATAATATGTCAAAGGTAATTGGTATAAATCCCGATCAGGAGGATCACCATGAGCGATGAACTCTCGCCACCTCTTCCGTCTCTCGCGACGATCATGACGGCTGCAGATGATCTGATGGTTCCCAGTGAGCAGGACGCGCCTTTGCTTCCGTTTCACTGGCCTGGTGACGAACCCCTGACACCGGCATCGCTCGCTGCGTTGTTGGGGCTTGCCCCTGAGACCCCGGTGGAGCAGCGTGAGCTTGAGGCGTTCTTTGGCCCGTTAACCCGTACGCGCTCCTGGCATAGCCTGGCTGACCATGCACTGGTCGAGCGTTTCGCCCACCTCCACGCGACGTTGCTGGCGACCTTGACCGACCCAGTCGTCTATCGACTTGGCACGATCGAGATTCAGGTGGTGATTGTTGGGCGTGATGCGTCCGGCGCGCTCGTTGGGTTGCATACGACGGTGGTTGAAACGTAGGAGTCTCGTCCCTATGAACGTCTTTGTGCTTGCTCTGCCTCGTCTCACCATTTTCCTGTTGCTGCTCACCCTGCTCGCTGGCTGTGTTTCAGGATCAGCGCAGGTCACCGATGCGAGTCGCCACCTTGCCCTGGGCAATCCGAGTGGGGCGGTGGTTGATGTCAGGCAGCCTACCAATTATCTGTTGCTGCGCAATCAGTATGTGGTTGGCTACCATCGGGATCGTGGTATCCCCAACTGGGTCAGTTGGCACCTGCAAATGAGCGATTTCGGTCCTGCTGAACGCTATAGCGGTTCCTTCATTACCGATCAGAGTCTGCCGGAGGGTTGGTATCAGGTGACCCACGCTGACTATACGAGTTCGGGGTATGACCGCGGCCATATGACGCCTTCGGCTGATCGGACGGCGACGGAAGAAGATAATATCGCCACGTTCATCCTGACCAATATTTTGCCCCAGGCCCCCGACAATAACCGTGGCGTCTGGGCACAACTCGAAGAGTATGCCCGTGCCGTGGTGCGTGAGGGCAACGAGGCCTATATCATCGCCGGTAGTGCCGGAAGTTTGGGCACCCTGGCGCAGGGGCGGCTGACCATCCCCGAACATGTCTGGAAGGTCTTGCTCTTCCTGCCTGAAGCCGAAGGCGACGACGCCGCACGGGTGACCGCCGACACGATGGTGCTGGCCGTCTGGATGCCCAACGATAACAGTGTCGCGAACGCTTCGTGGCAAGATTATCAGACGACGATTCGTTGCCTCGAAGATCTCACGGGCTATGATTTTTTCTCTACCATCGAACCGACGCTCCAGGATCTGATCGAAGGCCAGGGTTGTCCTGACGGCAAGCCCTACCGCGCTATGCTCCCGCTCGTCGTTGATGATGAACCTGCCCCGCCGCCGCCGGTCTTCGCTGGCTGCAACGTCGATCCTGGCCCCGGCGTCGCCCCTGAGCGCCCCGTGCGCATTGTCACCGTTGATAAAATTGCCGAAACCGTGACCCTCGAAAATGTGAGTGCGACTCCGATCAATCTGGATGGCTGGCGTATGTGCAGCATCCGGGGTGGACAGGATCATCCAATCAGTGGTATGCTCGAATCAGGGACGACGCGGGTTTTCCCTGGTCCAGACGCCAATATTTGGAGCAATAGCTCTTCTGATCCCGGGGCACTCTATGATGCCGAAGGCTATCTGATCAGCTATTGGCCCGATTGAGAGGAATAGATGCAATTCACCGGTCTTCACCATGTGACGGCCATTTCGGCCCGCATTCAGGCCAATTATCAGTTTTATACCCAGACGCTCGGGATGCGTCTGGTCAAGCGTAGTGTGAATCAGGACGATGTGAGTGCCTATCACCTCTTTTATGCCGATGCGAAGGGGTCGCCAGGCACTGACCTGACCTTTTTTGATTGGCCGGTACCACCCGAGCAGCGTGGTGGCCGTTCGATTACGCGTACCTCGTTGCGTGTCGCCGGTGCCGAGGCGATCACCTGGTGGTGGCAACATCTGCGTCATTTGGGCGTCAAGGTTGGCGAACCCGCCGAAAGCGATAGCCGCCTGACCCTCGCTTTTGAGGATGGCGAAGGCCAGCGCTTGGCTCTCGTTGACGATGGCGAAGTCGGTTCGGCCTATCCATGGGAACGTAGCCCTGTGCCAGCGGCCTATCAGATCCGCGGCCTGGGGCCGGTCATGCTCAGCGTCCCCGACCTCGCTCCGACCGATGCCGTGCTCACCAATGCGCTCAATATGCGCCTCGTGCGTGACTATGCCCATCCCGATGATGCCCGTTCGACGGTACACGTCTATGCAATGGGTGACGGAGGCCCCGCAGCCGAGTTGCATCTCGCCGTGCAACCTCATCTTCCTCCTGCGCACCAGGGTGCTGGCGGGGTGCATCATCTTGCCCTGCGTACCCCTGATGATGCCTACGACGCCTGGGCGCAGCGGCTACGAGCGCTCCGCATTCCCAACAGTGGCAAAGTCGACCGCTACTGGTTCCGCAGCCTCTATTTCCATATCCCAGGGGGCATCTTGTTCGAGATTGCCTCGGATGGCCCTGGTTTTGCCGTGGACGAAGACGAGGCGACCCTGGGCGAGAAGATTGTGCTCGCGCCCTTCCTGGAACCGCAGCGCGAAGCCATTGTGGCAAAACTCAAGCCGCTAAACGATGCCTAGAACCAATAAGGCGGTTGGTTTGACGCAAAGACGCCAAGGCGCAAAGGTTTTCGTGGAGGTGCGCAACCCTTCGCGGCTTCGCGTGAGTTTCTTTGCGCTGGGTCACACCCTCCAGGGCTACGCTGAAAATGGGGAACTTGGTTCCCCCATTTTCAGCGTAGCCCTATCGCGCCCTCAAGGCAAGTGTAAGCGTTTCGCTAGAACATGCTATCATAGCATTGACTCCGATCTGAACCAGTTCCATAATAGTTATAACAAGAAAAAATGACGTTTCTGGTTCAGTGAGGAGATATCCATGAGTGAGTACACCGACGCTGCCCAGCTTTCGATAGAAAATGTATTGCCCCTGCTTGTCCTTGAAGGGGCCGTTGTCTTTCCCCATACGGTCATTAGCATTACGCTGGATGATGGTAATCTGCACGCCGCCGAGGCGGCGCTCAAGGGCGATCGCCACATTTTGCTGGCTGTCAAACGCCCCGATGCCGATGCGTCAGCCGAGCTCGCCGCACAACTCTTTCCGATTGCGGTGATCGGGCGGATTGAACAGTCGGGTGTGTTGCCCGGTGGTGCCAGCGGCATCATTGTGCGCGGTCTCGTCCGGGCCGAGTTGCAGGATCAGGTTGCGAGCGAGCCGGCACCTTCTTTTCGCTTTGTCCGCCGCCCTGATGTGGTTGAACTGACCCCCGCCCTCGATCAGTTGATGGTTGAAGTGCGTGCGGTCATTGATGCGGTGCTTGCCTTGCGCCCTGGCATGACCCAGGAGATTCGTAATTTTGTGCGCTCCATTGAAGATCCGGGCCATCTCGCTGATAATACCGGCTATTCCCCTGATTATACGCTCGAAGAACGCCTCGAGCTGCTCGCAACCTTTGATGTCACTGCGCGCCTGATCAAGGTGCGCGAGGCCTATCGCCAGCAACTTGCCCTGCTCGAAGTGCAGCATCGTCTCCGCCAGGAGGTGCAGGATAGTTCGACCCGTCAGCAGCGCGAGTTCTATCTCCGCCAGCAGTTGCGGGCGATCCAGAAGGAGCTTGGTGAGGACGATGCCGAGGCCACCGAGCTTGACGATCTCCGTGAGAAACTCGCCGCTGCGCAGTTGCCCGAGGCAACGCGCAAAGAGGCCGACCGCGAACTGAGTCGCCTGAGCCGGATTAATGGCAGTTCGCCTGAGTATCAGATGGTGCGTACCTACCTTGAATGGCTCGCCGAGTTGCCCTGGGGGGTCTATACCGGCAAACCGATTGATATGGCCTTTGCCCGCGAGGTGCTCGATGCCGATCACTATGGCCTTGAGCGCGTCAAGGAGCGTCTGCTCGAGTATCTGGCGGTCAAGCAACGCCGCGCTGCGCTCGGTGAGGATACTGGGCGCGCCGGACGCGAGCCGATCCTCGCGTTTGTTGGCCCGCCCGGCGTCGGCAAGACGAGCCTCGGGCAGAGCATTGCGCGTGCCCTTGGCCGTACGTTTGTCAGGATGAGCCTCGGTGGCGTGCGCGACGAGGCCGAGTTGCGCGGTTTCCGCCGTACTTACATCGGTTCACAGCCCGGCCGCATTATCCAGGAACTGCGCCGCGCTGGCACGGCTGATCCGGTGATCCTGCTCGATGAGATCGATAAGATCGGCAGCGATTATCGCGGCGATCCTGCTGCTGCGCTGCTTGAGGTGCTTGACCCTGAGCAGAATTACACTTTTACCGATCACTATCTCAATCTGCCTTTTGATCTTTCCAAGGTGCTGTTTTTGGCAACGGCTAATAATTGGGATACCGTGCCACCCGCCCTCCGCGACCGCATGGAGGTGATTGAACTTGCCGGCTATGTCGAGAGCGAGAAGTTGCGCATTGCCGAAACCCACCTGGTGCCCCGGCAGATCCAGGCCAATGGCCTGCGAAACGAAGAGGTTCTGGTGGAGGAGCAAGCCCTCCGCGCCATCATCAATGGCTACACCCGTGAGGCGGGCGTGCGTAACCTCGAACGCAACATCGGCGGAGTCTTGCGCAAAGTCGTGCGTCAGATCACCGACACCAACCACGTTGCCCCGCCCCCGGTGATCGTCGACGGAGCCTTCGTCCGGCGTTCGCTTGGTCGCCAGCGTTTCTATAACGAGGCGCAAGAGCGCATTGATCAGCCAGGTGTCGCGACTGGTCTGGTCTGGACACCCGTGGGCGGCGATATCATTTTTGTCGAGGCTGTCGCTGTCGAAGGCAATCGTGAATTGAAGATTACCGGTCAGCTCGGTGATGTGATGCGCGAAAGTGCCGAAGCTGCGCTGACCTATGTGCGTTCGCGGGCCCAGACGCTGGGCATCGATCCACGCTTCTTTGAGACCCACGCGATCCATATCCACGTCCCTGCCGGCGCCGTCCCTAAAGATGGCCCCTCGGCAGGCATCACGATTGCCACCGCGCTCGCTTCGGCGGCGACCGGCCACCTGGTGCGCGAGGATATCGCGATGACCGGCGAGATCGCCTTGCGTGGACGAGTTCTGCCCATCGGTGGCATCAAAGAGAAGGCGCTTGGAGCGCACCGCGCAGGCATTCGTACGATCATCCTACCCCGTCGCAACATGGCCGAACTCGATGAAATGCCCGACGAGATCCGTGCTGAAATGACCTTTATCCCGGTGGATACGCTTGACGAGGTGCTCAGCGTCGCGTTGCGTCCCGATGAACGTGCCACCCTTGGGGCGATCCTCGCCGCCCCCAGGAGTGAGGAGTTGCTGCCTTCCGTTTGATGAGCGTTTGCCGCACGCAAAACTGCCAGCAAAGCTGGCAGTTTTGCGTGCGGCAGAGCTGTCTTACCCTCGCCGGCGCAACCAGAGGGCCGCCCCAGCACTGAGCAGCGCAACCGCAGTTGCGACCCATGCCGCCGGGCCGACCAGCGGCGTTTCGGCCTGTTTCCTCGCGATCCCGGAAAAAGCCCAGGCCAGCACCAGCGGAAACGCAACATCCTGCTCGCGTACTCCCATTGCTGCGCCTACACCTGCGCCAACCCCCAGCATCCCCGTCGTCCAGACCTCGGGACTCAAGCCCATGCCGTCCCATTCGGCATCATAGAGCACGACGGCGGCATTGACAATCGTGGCGACGCTGGCCCAGCCGAGATAGATGCTGAAGGGCAACCGGGCTAGTAGCCGGTCTGCCAGCGGCATCTCGGTGGCCTTGCCGAGGCGGCGATCAATCGTGATCAGCGCCAGCAACAATCCAATGATGACCCCCAGGCTGATCCCCAACTGGTTGTAGTGCCAGAGCACAATCCAACTTGCATTGGCAGCGCAGCTAAGAATGAACGGCCACGCGATCCGCTTGAGCCGTTCATTGTCGCGGTTCGATGGCAACGCCTGGTAGACCGCGTAGCTTAACAGGCCTGTGTAGATCACCCCCCAGATGCCAAAAACATAGCCAGGTGGGGTGATTAAAATAGGAAACTTGTCCGAAATTTCACCCGTGGTTTGTCCGTTAATTGGAAGCGTATTCGCTAGCACATTCACCGTTAATGTCCCGGCGAGCGCAGCCAAGACCGCCCCCTGGCGCGTCAGATGAACGTACGTTGGTTGCGCACCAGCAGTCGCAGCATTTGTCATGAGTCTCTCCTCCGAGTATACTGTTTCTATCCACAATGTTAGACCTGTCCAAGGTACGAGGAGCCACCATGTCTTCCTGGGAGTCCTATCTTGAGGCCCACCAGCCTCGTTTTGTTGACGAACTGCTCTCCTTCTTACGCATTCCAAGCATTTCGGCTATTCCGTCCCATGCCGCCGACGTGCAACGCGCCGCCGAGTGGGTCGCCGCACGGGTCGCTGCCGCCGGACTTGAGCATGTCGAAATTTTGCCGACGGGCGGGCATCCGGTGGTCTATGCCGACTGGCTGCATGCCCCGGGCAAGCCAACCGTGCTAATCTATGGTCACTTTGACGTTCAGCCGGTGGATCCAGTTGATCTCTGGACGCATCCCCCCTTTGAGCCGCACATTATTGATGGCAAAGTCTACGCCCGTGGGGCCAGCGATGATAAAGGCAATATGCTGGTGCCAATCCTTGCGCTCGAGGCGCTTCTTCAGAGCATAGGGCACTTGCCGGTGAACGTCAAGGTCTTTTTTGAAGGCCAGGAGGAGATCGGCAGCCCGCAGATCGGGGCGTTCTTGCCGCAACACAAAGACCGCTTTGCCTGCGATCTTGTGCTCAACGCCGATGGCGGCCAGTATAGCGAGACCGAACCCGCGATCCTCGTGGCGCTACGGGGTGGCTGCGGGGTGCAGATCGATGTCAAAGCGGCCAAGATGGATCTGCACAGCGGCCTCTATGGTGGCGTCGTGATGAATCCCATCCATGCGCTGGTGATGATCCTCGACTCGATGCGCTCGCGTGATGGACAGATCACCATCGAAGGCTTTTACGACCAGATTCGTCCACTCACTGACCTTGACCGCGATCGGATTGCCGCCGTGCCCTTTGATCCCGAAGCGATCATGGCCGATCTCGATGTGCCTGATCTCTTTGGTGAAGCTGGTTATACGCCGCAAGAGCGTGCCTGGGCCCGACCGACCCTTGAAGTCAACGGGGCCTGGGGGGGCTTCCAGGATCCAGGCATCAAGACCGTGCTGCCAAGCATGGCTCACGCCAAAATTACCTGTCGCCTCGTCGCCGACCAGGACCCCGAACGGATCGTCCAGTTGCTCCAGGCGCATGTCGCCCACCATACGCCGCCCGGCGTCACCGCGACCGTCACGCCACTTCCCTTCCGGGCGTCCCCCTATCTGACCGAAGGCAATGACCATGGCAACCAGGTTGTCCGCGAGGTGCTTGTTGAGCTGTATGGACGCGAACCCTACTATGTACGCAGTGGCGGCTCGATCCCGGTATGTAGCCTCTTCCAGCAGCATCTCGGCGTCTACAGCGCCAGTCTCGGCTTTGGCCTCGACGATGAACGCCAGCACTCACCCGACGAATTCTTCCGCCTCGCCAGCTTCCGCCGCGGCCAGACCGCTTACTGCATGACGCTCGAACGCCTCGGTCGCTAACTTTTTCGCTTCTGGTGGCGCAAACGGCCAGCGAAGATGGCCGTTTGTGCCAGCATAAGCATAGGTTTTGAGGGCGCGAGCCCTCAAAAGGAATGAAAGATGATCAACCTCCTCCCTGTCTTCACCGGCCAGCAAACGATGGCCGATCTTGTTGCCCCAATGACGATCGCGGATCTTCGCAACGAAACCAACGAACTGACCACGCACATCCTGGCCTTGCTTGCCGACTGTGACGATGACGATGTCACCTTTCAGCCCGTTGACCCCGAGGCCAATGACCCCGTCGCCAGTTCTGCCGAAGAGGTCGGCATCGCCTGGACCCTCGGCCATGTCATTGTTCACCTGACCGCAGGTAACGAAGAGATGGCCGCGCTCGCCGCCGAACAGGCTCGTGGCGTGCCTTTCCACGGACGTTCGCGCTACGAGGTTCCTTGGGAAACAATGACGACCGTGGCGCAACTCCGCGATCGCCTCGAAGAGAGCCGGCGCATGTGCCTTGGCTCACTTGACATGTGGCCTGATCAGCCCGATCTTGACCTCACTGGCGAAGCCTGGCCCGGCGGCCCGGTGGTTGATGCCCGTGGTCGCTACCTCATTGGCATCGGCCATGCCGTGAGTCACCTCGACCAGATCAAAGAGATCATTCGCCAGAGCCACGCAGCAAAAAAATGAGTAAGGCATAGGTATGGAGGGCTTTGCCCTCTATACCTATGCGTTGCAGTGGTTCTGAACCTAGAAGGGCGAAGCATCCTATGCCTGACGACTCGCAGTTTCACTCGGCTCTGCGCAAGCTTGATGAAGCCTTGCAGTCCCTTCCCGACGAGCCTTCCGAGGCCGATCGGGCGAGGATTCCGCTCACCGAGATGCTCACGCGTCTCGTCGTTGGCATCGTACTGCTTGGCCTCGATGCCCTCGCAGCACGCTCGGTGGCATGGGAAAACGAGGCTGGCCTTGTTCGCGATGCTTCCCCACCTGTGCCTGCCGCTGGTGAGCCGGGTTCGGCTCGTTTCCGCCAGGCGCTGATCGGCTGGATCTTTGAGAGCGAGCAGCGGCTGCGTCCACAGGGCAGTCCAGTTGCCTGGTTGCGTTCGGTGATCACGTATCTGTTTGGGACGCTGTTTGCGGTGCTGATCGAGTTGTTGCCCTTGCCTCGCCCCGGTTTTCGTCGCACCAAACAGCCCCTCGCCGAGCCAACTGATGAAGAGACCCGCCGCTGGATCAGTCGTGGCCGTGACGAGGAAGTACAGAGTCGCCGCCTCGCCGCAGTCGCCCTGGAAGATGGGGTCAATCAGGCCATCATCTATCTCGCCCGTCGCCCTGCGGTCGCTCAGGCGCTTGGCGAAATTGTGCGCTCACCGGCGATGGACGATGCGGCTCGCCACCTTGTCGCCGGCCCGGTTGTTGATGAGGCGATCAAGCGGGTCATCGCCAGCCCGGCCCTCGATGATGTGATTGTCCGGGTCGGCCAGAGTCCGGCACTCGATCAGGTGATCACGCAGGTGGCACAGAGTCCGGCGCTGGATGCGGTGATGCTGCAGGTTGCCAACAGCCCGGCACTTGATCAGGTGATCACGCAGGTGGCGCAGAGTCCGGCGCTGGATGCGGTGATGCTGCAGGTTGCGAGCAGCCCGGCACTTGATCAGGTGATCACGCAGGTGGCGCAGAGTCCGGCCCTGGATGCGGTGATGCTGCAGGTTGCCAGCAGTCCTGCGCTTGATCAGGTGATCGATCAGATTGCGCAGCGTCCCGCACTTGAGCAAGCAGTCAGCCGCATTGTGCATAGCCCGGTCATCGAAGAGGCCGTCAGCCACATTGTGCGCACCCCGGCGATGGAGGATGCCGTCAAACATCTGGTTAGTACGCAGGCCATGAATGAAGCAATTGACACCCTGGCCCAATCGCCTGCCTTGGTCTCCCTTGTTACTACCCAGGGTTCATCGCTTGCCAACGAGGTGCTTGGGCAGGTGCGTTCGCACGCGATCAAGACTGACGATGGACTCGAAGGCTTGCTGCGCCGTCTGTTGCGCCGTCGCCCGCGGGCAGAGCTGCCCGATGCCGCGCAAGGGTTGCTCGTCGATAGCGAGGCTCTCTCTGCGCGACGGCTCCGCTCACGGTGGAAAGGAGGCGCTGATGGACGTTAAACCAGATGCCGCACCGGTGCCCGTCGCGCCGGGCTATTACCTGTACGAAGGGCCGTACTTTGCCCGGTATGCTGGTTTTGCCTCGCGCTTGCTTGCCATGATGATCGATCTCTTGATCGTTGCCATCATCTGGATCTTCTGGGGCCTCACCTTCAGTTTCCTGGGACGCACCTCGGGGATCAACGAGTTACTGAATCTGGTGGGCAACTTCTTTCTCTGGATTACGCCCTACCGCAGCATTGTCAGCATCGCCCTCGAAGTCTCGGCACTCTTGCTGGTCGCCCAGATCTACTTTACCTTCTTTTACGGCTTTGGTGGGGCCACCATTGGCAAATACCTGATGGGGCTGCGCGTTATTCGTCGCAATGGACAACCACTCTCGTTGGCTCGTGCTGCGTTGCGCACCCTCGCCTATACGGTCTCATCGCTCGTCATCTATGCGGGCTTCTTCAACATTCTGCTTGATGAACGCCGCCGTGCCTGGCATGATATCCTGATCGGGACGGTGGTCGTACATACCTGGCAGGGTAGTCCCGATGAAGCAGAGCTGTAAGCCTGCCGTTCCCAAGACACTGGTTCTGCTGGCGCACGATGCCAGCTTTGTTGGCATCGTGCGCCAGCAGAACCATGCTTATTTACTCCGCAAGACTTCTTGCACGACAATATCGAGGCTGACGGCCCGCCCGAGTTGCTGCTCTATATCCTGACGCCCCTGCGCGACCTGCTCTGCGGTCAACGGTGCGTCGCTTGTCTGCCGCATCGTCGCAATAATGCTCAGTGGGTCACTTCGGCGTAGTTCGACGCCAACTAGTTCCGCATTGGGAAAAGCTGCCCGTAGTTCACGCTCGATCCGTGCGTTCGACAGGGGATTGACGGCAAAGCCGACGATCAGGCTGAGGATGAGACCAAACATCGCAATACTGATCAGTGAGCCGATGCGCCGGACGCGGGCGGCTTCGGCGGGGGGTGGGCGCAGGCCAAGGTAGACAAACGTGGTCGCGGCGGCAAACATGATGGCGCTGATGTTGGTGAGAAAGAGGAGGAGACTACCCTGGTAGAGTGGGCTGTCGCCGATCGCGACTGCAATGCCGACCGTACAAATAGGCGGCATCAAAGCGGCGGCGATCGCGACGCCAGCCAGGGCGGCCGGGATATCTTTGCGGGCCTGCGCGTAGGCGGCAATGACGCCAGCGGCCAGCGCGACGCCGAGATCAACTAGGCTTGGATTACCCCGCGCCGCCATTTCGCTCGTCACGATCAACCCCGGGCTCAGCAAGCCAATCATCCATGCCACCCCAAAAGCGACCAGAAAGCCTTCAACGAGCGTCAACACGGCTTGCCGGATGATGCTGGTGCGCCCCCCGGCGATGCCGGACGCAAAGGCGATCAAGGGCGACATCAAGGGGGCCACGAGCATGGCCCCGATGATCACCGCATTGCTGTTCGATAAGAGACCCAATGAGGCGAGGATGGCGGCAATCACGACCAGTACGTTGTAATCGAGACTCGTGCGGCTCATCTGGTCGGCACGACTCATCAATTCACGTTGCTCGACTGGGGTCACGGTTGGGCGCAGCCAGCGTTTGATCCAGGTGAACAAAGAGGGGTTTGGGCTTGCCTGGGTCGCGCCTCGCTCGCGAATCACCAGCACGACAGGCCCTTCAGCGCCACGCAATAACGCTTTGGCTACCCGGTTGTAGAACCAGTCCTCTTCATCGGCATGGGCGTAGTCATAGCCCGTCACAAGCATTGTCTGCTCATCGGTACGTTTGAAGATGCCCCGTATCGGATCATCATCGTTGATATGGGTGCGCGCGAGATTCGGATCAAGTCCCAGTTCCTCGAGCCTCCGCCGCAGATAACGCCGCGTTGCACCTCCGGTCTGGGCTTCGCCTACCGTCACCATCTGCATTGGACGCCCCAGGTGTTCGGACAGCTGGCTACCAACCCGTAAGGCTTCCTTCGACAGATCAGTTACATCGCAGGCTACCGTAATCTGCCTGATATCGGCAGGGCCTGGACGATAGATGACCACCGGGCACGGCGAAGTCGCCGCGATATTCTCGGCGATCGAACCGATGCCCGAACGCTGGGCAGGATCGCGACTGAGGCCAAGCAGAATCAGGTTGCTCCCATATTCACGCGCAACATCAAGCACGCCCCGTGCCACACTCGAGGCATTGACGCTCAGCGTCTTGACTGGCGTGCCTTGCTCGTTCAGCCGCTTCACGACCTGCTCGATGGCACCGACATTCTCGGCTTCATCTTCCACCGAACCAAGCGAAACGGTTAAGACGATGATGCGCGCCTGATCGCCTTCCGAGAGCAGCTCGGCAAGCCGAACCATCTCTTCAACTGGCTCGGGCTCATCAGCCGCGACAATGACGGTGCTTTTGCGTGAACGAAGATTTCGTGCCACGTATGATCCTCATCTACATATCTGGGCGATAGACAAAAAAGAGCGGCTCACCGTTCATTGGCGATGGCACAACTTCAAGGGTACCATCAGGGAACCGGGGCGTGATGAACGCAAGCTCATCGCGGCGCTCTGGTAGCAAGATAAAGACCAGGGGTTTCGCGAGATTGGCAAGTTCGCCTTCGATGGGGGCCGTCAGTGGCTCGGTCACGTCTAGCCCTCGGCTCTCGCCCGTCAGATACAGAATCGTCCCGAACCCGTAATACATCCGTGGCGCTCCAAGAAAGACAACGAGCGCTTCCGGGTCAACCCGTTCAAGCACATAATCGGCCATGCTCGTCGCGACGAGGCTATTGGTGTGCCCATAGATCCGCCTCGGTGTGTAATCAACGACATAATAGCGCACGCTGAGCAGGCTTAAAACAAGCGCGATTGTGCCAATGATGAGCCAGAAACTGCGTGCGACTGGCACCGCCATCGCTGCCCAGATCCCCCGCAGAAAGAGTGCAAGGCCAAGGATGACAAAGAAGACTGCCGGTTGCGCCGTGGTGATCAAACGCTGCAATGAGGGTGGATTTTCGGTCAAGACGCCACCAATGATGACCGCCCCGCCCCACCAGGCGACGAGTGGAAAGAGCCGCCGGTTCCCCAGATGCAGGATCGCATAGCCCAGGCCGAGAATGAAAAAGGCCCCTTCGACCAACCCAAAGAGCGGATCAGGCGCACCGTACCAGAACGTTGGATCAGAGATTGCATTATAGAGCAGGATGGCCTTCCAGAACTGGGTGGTCATGATCTCCAACGCACTTTGACCCAGAATGACCTGCTCGCGCTCGAGCCACCCGCTCTGAAAGACGCCAACGGCATTGACGCGGGCGTTGAAATCGTCAGGAAACCGGAAGGCGTACTGGATCATTGGTGCCGCTGTCACCAGGCCCACGCTGAACAGGGCGACGATCCCGCTCTGCTGCTCACGCCACAGCCTCTTCCCGTCACGGATCAGCAGGAGGAGCAGCACCGCGATCATCAGGACAACTGTCAGGCGCGCGCCGGCGTAAAAGTAGTGCGCCAGCCCGATCACCATGCCGCTCAACCCCCACGCCAGCGGCTCGCGCCGATCGTATCCCCGATAGAGCAACAGCAGCATCAGGGCCACAAACAGGCCGTCGGCAATCTGATTCGAGCCGAGCCGCGAGAAGTGCAGATGGTAGTGAAACCCGGTCAGCAAGATCGCCGTGCCCAGCGCAAGACCGGGGCTGGTCAGGCGGGCCACCAACAGATAGGTGACCGGGATCGTCAGCGTGCCAATCAGCGCCCAGGGCAGTCGCAACCCGACAAAGGTATGCCCAAAGAGCGCGATGGTCGGCGCGTTGAAGTAGAAACTCATCGTCGGGACGCCAAGCCACCCTGTACTAAAGGGATTGTTGATCTCGCCCCGCAAGACTTTCATTGCTTCGAGACCCTGTGACCCCTCGTCGCCGCCGAGGGTTGCCGGCATTGCGTCGAGTTGCCAGACCCGCAACACCAGCGCTACCAGCGTCAACCCCGCCAGTGGCATCCAGGGCCGTGCTTCGGCAAGGGTGGGCCAGCGCAGACGAGGCCACGTGCTCGGCGCTGGCGCAAAGGCTGCTAGGCTGCACCCGATGGCGATGATCCACAAGAGGGCATACCAGTTGTACCCACTCGCCGGAGCTGGCAGCGCCAGACCCGCCAGCAAGATGAGCGTTGCAACGACTGCGGCCATCAGCAACCCGATCCGCCAGCGCTCGCCTGTCAACGTCACTGCTGTCACCGATGGCTGCGTCTCGATTGGCGCGGGCCGCAACAGCATCTCGCGACTCACCCCTCTGAGGGCCAGCATCAGCATTGGCACCGATAGTAAGGCAGCCGCTAGCGCCCAGCCATCAAAAGCGCGCTGGCTCAGCCAGCGCATCTGCGCAAAGAGGGCCAGACCAAAGGCGACGAGCAGCAACACCGGAATCAGAACCGTTTCACGATACGAGCTCTTGGCATCCGATGTAGCCTTGGAGGGGAGGGGTATCTGACTTGAATCCATGCACATCTACTCAGTTTTTTGCAAGACCGCGATCGGCTGACCTTTGCGCGTCCCAAAGATATAGGTCCAGGCAAACGAGATCTCGCCGCCGATCAAGATTACCTGGGCCGACAAAAAGATCCAGAGCAACAGCGTCATCATGCCACCAACCGCCCCATAGGAAGCATAATTGATGTTGGCAAAGATCAGGCTTGCCACCGATTGCAGCAGCGCAAAGCCAATTGAGGCGATAAAGGCAGCCGGAAAGACATCGCGCCAGTAGATCCGCTGGCTCGGCAGCAGCTTAAACATCGCCGCAAAGACGAGCGTCAAGAGCACGAGCGTCACCCCAACTTGACCAAGCAGATAAAAGAGATCTTGCCCCGGCAACCAGTCGGTATAGCTACTCACAACGCTCATCGCCACATTCGCCATCATCGCCAGCAGGATCACGGCTGCACTGATCAGCAGCATACTAAAGGCTGCTAGGCGATTCAAGAGCATTGCGACTGCTGCCGCTACCAACCCGGTTTTTTTGCCGTTCATCCCCGGTCGGTTCTCCCAGATCACATCGAAAGAGCGACTGAGCGCGGCAAAGATGCCCGAAGCGGTCATAAAGAGCGTCGCAAAACCGAGCAAGCCGGCATTGAGCCGATTATCGCGAAAATTCGCGAGCGTTTGGGTAATCAATGCCCGTATTTCGTCCGAGCCAACCAGCACCAGCAGTTGCTCTTGCACCTCGACACTATCAACATCAATCAAAAAGCCGACCAGACTGACGACGACGAGAATCATGGGAAAAAAAGAAAAGACCGCAAAATAGGCAATCGCAGCCGCCAGATTATTCACCAGATCTTTCTGGTATTTTGCCAACGTAACCTGTCCCAGCCGCACCACGGGATGCGCCCGTACGCGATCAAGCATCGTTTCACCCCTTTCTCCTAAGCTTCGGGTTGTCACACTCCAAACCCATGCGTGCGCTGGCGCAATGCCTGGGGCCATAAGGTAGCCTAAATGCTGCTACCTTGGCGTGGCGCGAAGCCAGCTTAGCTTGGCTTCGCGCCACGCAAGAAATCCTTGCATACGATACCACAGATAGCACTGTGTGGTACAATTCAAAGCGCTTGGCACGCCGGTATAGCAGGAGTAGATGTGAGCACCAAAAAAATTGGCGTCATTGTGGGCCGCGAATGGTCATGGCCCCCCGCCTTTATCGAAGAAGTTAATCGCCGCGATCAGGGTGTGACCGCTGAGTTTGTGAAACTCGGGGGTACGATCATGGCTGAACCATGCGAATACGACGTGATCATCGATCGGATTAGCCATGAAATTCCGTATTACCGAACGTATCTCAAAAATGCGGTGCTCTCGGGAACCCATGTTATCAACAATCCCTTCTGGTGGAGCGCCGATGATAAGTTTTTTGGCGCAAGTATCTGTACGCGGCTTGGCATTCCGCATCCACGAACGGTCGCGCTGCCTTCCCACTCGTATGTTGAGGGTGTGGTCGATGAGTCGCTGCGCAATCTGAAATATCCCATTCCCTGGAGCGACCATGTCGAGTATGTCGGCGGCTTCCCCGTTATTCTCAAGCCCGCCTGGGGCGGCGGCTTCAAGCAGGTCTACCGGGTCAATAATTTTGAGGATCTCTGGCGTGCCTATAACGAGACGACAACCGAGTGTATGATGCTCCAGGAGTATATCGCCTGGGAGAAGTACGTTCGCTGTATCGTGATTGGCCGCACAGAGATCATGACGATCAAGTTTGATGCCAATGCTCCATGGCCGCATCGCTATTTCCGCGATGACCAGTACCTGACCTCTGAAGAGGGCCAGATCGTGACGGCGAATGCGCTCAAGATCAACGAGGCGCTCGGGTATGATATGAATACTGTCGAGTTTGCGTTGAAAGACGGCGTGCCTTATGCGATCGATTTTACAAACCCGGCCCCTGATTTTGATGTCAACTCGTTGACCCCGCACTATTTTGACTGGGTCGTCAAGAAGATGGCTGACTTTACGATTGATCTGGCGCTCAAGGGTCGTGCTATGCCGAGCGACTATGCCTGGGGCCGACTCATCGCAGCGGCAACCCCGGCCACCCCGCTGGCATCGCCCCAGGGTGAGTGAGGTACTATGAGTCTCGCGGCTGCAATTGACGCATACCATAGCCTGCTTACCCCCGAGCTGGCAACCGCTTCGTGGGCGCATCTCACCAGTGCCATGCGTGAGCGCCAGCTCTATTTCGGCGACCGTCCGTTGACGACCGTGCTGCGCCCGCGCCTCATCAGCGAAACGCAGTATGCCTGGTTGCAACAGGGCGTCAACCTCGTTGCCGAGGCTTCCCGTCGGGTGGTGGCCCCCGCTCGTGAGGGCGGGGTCGCTGGTCAGGCGGTGCGCGACATCCTTCTGTTGACGCCCCAGGAAGAGGCACTCATTGCGATGCATCCCGGCTACCTTGAGCCGAGCGCCCATTCACGCATGGATACCTTTCTGACCGTTGATGGCACGTCGCTGCAGTTTGTCGAGTATAACGCTGAGAGTCCTGCGGCGATTGCGTATGAAGACCTGTTGAGCGAGGTCTTTCTGGCGACGCCGGTGATGCAAGAGTTTATGCGTCACTATGCACTCCGTGCGTTGCCCGCCCGCCACCGTTTGCTCGAGACGTTGCTTGCCTCATGGCGCGAGGCCGGTTCGCCCGGGGGCGAGCCGACGGTCGCGATTGTTGATTGGTACGGCTTGCCCACCGCAACCGAATTTGCCCTCTTTGCCGCCTTTTTTGCCGCCCATGGCCTCACAGCGGTGATCTGTTCACCTGATGAGTTGCAGTTCCGCGATGGGCAACTCCTCGCCGAGGTCGCGGGCAAGACGACGCCTGTTACCATCGTCTTCAAGCGCGTGCTCACGACGGAGTTTTTGGTACACTACGGTGATGCGGCGCTTGATCATCCGCTGGTGCAAGCCTATGCCGCCGGGGCGTGTGTCATCGTCAACTCCTTCCAGGCCAAACTGCTCCACAAAAAATCGCTCTTTGCCCTGCTCTCGGATGCGCAGTTTACCAGCACGCTCAGTCAACCGCAGCAAGCCGCGCTCGCCGCCCATATTCCCTGGACCCGCGTTGTTCGCCCAGGTGCAACAACTTATCAAGATGAGCACATCGAGCTGCTCCCCTTTATTCGCACCAACCGCGATCGTCTGTTGCTCAAGCCCAATGACGAATACGGGGGCAAGGGCATTACGATTGGTTGGGAAGCCAGTCGCGATGAGTGGGAAGCCGCCCTCACGGCGGCGCTACGTGAACCATTTGTCGTGCAAGAGCGTGTCCAGATTGCCTACGAACCCTACCCGACGCTTGTTGAGGGCAAGGTCGAAATTAGTCAGCGTCTCGTCGATACCGACCCCTTCCTCTTTGGCTCGCACGTCGAGGGGAGCCTCTGTCGCTTGTCAACCGTCACGCTGCTCAACGTCACCGCTGGTGGCGGGAGTACTGTTCCCGTCTTTGCTATTGAAGCCTGATCTGATCCGTTGGGGCGCGGTGTGCCGCCTCTGACCGGGGGGGGCGCGGCACGCCGCGCCCTGACTGGAAGACGGCTATCTATCCTGCCCTCATCTCAGGGTCGAGGTTTTTATCTGCTATGAGCGCAATTACCCTTTTTATTGGTGGCACCCGCAGTGGCAAAAGCCTTTGCGCCGAACGTTATGCGGCCCAATTCGAACTCCCGGTACTCTACATCGCAACTGCCGAACTTGATGATGATGATATGGAACTGACCATTCGGATCATGGATCACCAGATCCGTCGTCCTCTCTCTTGGACAACCTTTGAGCAGCCGACGAACCTGGTGATGGCGATGGAACATGCCCCACCTGGCACGGTTGTTTTGCTCGATTGCTTCTCACTCCTGGCTCACAACCTGCTGGAAGCTCATCGAGACGATCATGCCCTGGCTTCCGCAATCCTTGCCGGGGAACTGGATGCCATTCTTGCGATGACCAGTGAGCGGAACCTGACCCTGATCATCGTCACCAAAGAGCTTGGGATGGGGCTTGTCACCGATAGATCCGAAGATTGTGCCTATCACAACCTGCTTGGGCTTGTCAACCAACGGATCAGCGCCGCTGCCGATGAAGTCTACCTGGTCATTGCCGGGCTTCCCATTGAGTTGAAACACCTCGCACCGGCCTGGCATCGTGCGTAGCAGGAAGGTGCCTATGCTTCTTCGTCTGCTTGTTCTCTGCCTGTTGCTCTATCTGCTCGTCTGCGTCGTCATCTTTCTCTGGCAAGAGCAGTTGATCTTCTTTCCTGAGCGTAATCAGCCGGGAACCCGGTATGTCTTTGGCCATCCTGCTGAGGAGGTCTGGTTGAACGCCGAAGGCGCTCAACTCCATGCCCTCTGGTTTCGTGTCCCAGACCCGCAGGGGGTTATTCTCTATCTCCATGGGAACGCCGGGAGTCTGCGGACATGGGGGGCGGTCGCGCCAGAGCTCGTGGCGTATCAGTATGATCTGCTCATCATTGATTATCGCGGATATGGTCAGAGTAGCGGTCAGATCCGCCGTGAAGCGGATGTGTATGCCGATGCTGAAGCTGCCTATGCCTGGATCCTTGAACGCTATCGCGAGGATCAGGTGGTGCTGTATGGCCGCTCCCTCGGGAGTGCCCCGGCCACGCGCCTAGCGGCTGAGCATCAACCCCGTATGCTGATCCTCGAGACCCCTTTTTATAGCCTGGAGGCTCTTGCCCGCCGTCAGTTTCCCTGGTTGCCCCCATTCTTGCTCAAGTATCCGCTGAATGTCTCGGCCTCGCTTGGTCAGGTGAGTTGCCCGGTGGTCATCATCCACGGCACAGAAGACGAAATCGTACCTTTTGCTGATGGTGAACGTCTGTCCGACAGGGTAACTGCCCCACTTCGCTTTTATCCTATCGCTGGCGGTCGGCACAATAATCTAGCAACCTTTCCTGCCTATTGGGACGCGATCACTGCGGCACTCGTTCAGTGACAGCGCGACCGGTAAACGTTGTTGCCAGGCTCCGCTCCCAATGCATCGAAGCCATGCCGCATTGTCACCCCGAGTGCAGCGAGGGGTCTTCCGACGCATCACCATGGAAGATTTCTCGCTGCGCTCGAAATGACAATGCTTGCCAACGACGTTTACCCAATTAAAATCTGCTCTTCTGGATACCGGATCATCTGCGCCTGACTCTGCCGGCGGGCAATGGCGATGACGATGGTCAGGGCGCCGAGTCTTCCCCAGAACATGACGACCATGATGACAAATTGCCCAAAGAGATTCAATTCGGTGGTGAGTCCCAGCGAAAGACCACAGGTGGCAAACGCCGAGACAACTTCAAAGGAGGCGCGATCTAACGAGACATCATGGGTGATCAGAATCAGCCAGATGGCCGTGATGACGACGAGCAACGAGACTGTTAGCACCGCTCCTGCTTTCCGCATCGTGCCCAGGGCAAGTGTCCGCCCGCCAAATTGCGCCTCACTCAGCCCACGGGCATAGCTCCAGAGGGAAATCATCAGCGCGGCAAACGTTCCGGTCGTAATGCCACCCCCCATTGAGGCCGGCGCACATCCGATGAACATCAGCACAATCAAGAGCAGCTCGCTCGCATCGGTAATATGAGCAATGTCGGGTATGCCGGCAAAGCCTGCCGTCCGTGCCGAGACCGACTGAAAGAAGCAGATCAGGAGGCGGCGCAGGGGAGGTTCATCAACCAGGGTTCCCCCAGGCTGGCCTTCGGCAAAGAAGAAACCGAGGGTTCCAACGACCACGAGAAAGCTGACCACCGTGAGCGTGATGCGGGTATGCAGGGTAAAGCGACGCTGGCGCCAGAAGAGCAGGAGATCGCCCATGACGGGAATGCCGAGGCCGCCAATGAAGATAAGCCAGCCCATAATCGCCAGGCTGAAATTGTCACGCGGAATGCCCTCGGGGTAGCCGGGGGTTCCGGTAAACAGGTCAAAGCCCGCATTGCAAAACGCCGAGACTGCGTGAAAAACTGCATAGAGCAGGGCCTGTCCTTCGCTGAGCCGCGGATCGGTGCGCCAGTGCAGGTAGAGCAAGATCGCCCCAAGTGTTTCGATCAGCAAGACCATCGCGAGCACATTGCGGGTCAGGGTGACAATCGCCCTTGGGGAAAGCAGCCCCAGCGAGTCTTGCAGGGCGATCCGATCAGTCAAGCTGATCCGCCGCCCAATCAGGCGCATGACCACCACGGCAATCACCATAAAACCGACCCCGCCACTCTGAATGAGGATCAAGAGCGTCCACACCCCAAAGAGCGATAGGTCGGTGATGGGGGTAATCGTCGAAAGACCGGTCACGGTGAGCGCCGAGGTTGCCGTAAAGAGCGCCTCGTTCCATGTTAGCCCGCCGTCCTGCCCTGAAATAGGCAGCCAGAGGAGAAAAGCCCCGATGAACATCAGGGCAACCAGCCCCAATACCAGCCTTAGTGGTGGTGGTAGAGGCCGCAATTGGTTTGCCAATGGCATAAAACTTATCCGATGAGAATCTGTTCTTCAGGAAAGCGTACCATCTGCAGGTTATTCTGCTGGCGTGTGATCGCGACGATCAACGTCAATGCCCCGAGACGGCCCCAGAACATCATAAAAACAATCACCAGTTCACCAAAGAGATTGAGATCGCCTGTCATCCCGAGCGAGAGCCCGCAGGTCGCAAAGGCTGAGACGACCTCAAAGGCAGCGACGTCGAGCGCGACATCGTGGGTCAGCACAAGTAACCAGATGCTCGTGAACACAACCAGGAGCGAGACTGTCAGGACGGCGGCTGCTTTGCGCACCGTACCGACGGCGAGCGTGCGCCCTCCAAACTGGGCTTCAGTCAGCCCTCGTGCATAACTCCAGACGGAAATCGTCAGCACGGCAAATGTCCCGGTGGTAATGCCACCCCCCATCGAGGCTGGTGCGCAGCCAATGAACATCAGCATGATCAGCAATAAACGGGTTGCAATGCTAATCTCACCAAAATCGGGAATCCCTGCCAACCCACCCGCACGTGCCGAGACCGATTGGAAGAGACTCATCACGAGGCGGCGATAGACTGGTTCTTCGGCAAGTGTGCCACCTGCGCGCCCTTCCGCAATAAAAACCCCCACCATGCCCACGAAGACCAGGAAGGCAACCACCGTAAAGGTGATGCGGGTATGCAGTGAAAACCGACGCTGCCGCCAGTAGAGCAAAAGATCGCCGATCACCGGAATGCCTAGCCCCCCGAGGAAAATGAGCCACCCCATGATCGTCAGGCTCAGCGTATCGCGGGGAATGCCGTCAGGATACCCCGGGGTACCGCTGAAGAGTTCGAAGCCGGCATTGCAAAACGCCGAGACCGCGTGAAAAATAGCATAGAGGATCACTTGGCCCTCGCTCAGCCGTGGATCGCCGCGCCAGTGAAAATAGAGCAGGAGCGCTCCGACCGCTTCAATCAAGAGCACTGTTGCCAGCACATTGCGGGTCAGCGTAACAATTGCCGCCGGTGAGAGCAAACCAAGTGAATTGCTCAGGGTGAGTCGGTCGGCCAGGCTAATGCGTCGCCCGAGCAAACGCAGAATGACGACCGCAATCACCATAAAGCCGACGCCACCGATCTGGATCAGGGTCAGCAAGATCAGCATGCCAATGATCGACAGATCACTGGTTGGGGTGATAATGGTCAATCCGGTCACCGTCAGTGCCGAGGTTGCGGTAAAGAGCGCCTCATTCCAGGTGAGGCTGCCATCACGTCCCGAGAAGGGCATGCGTAGCAGGAAGGCCCCAAGGAACATAAAGCCGATGAGCCCACCCGCCAGGCGGACAGGCGGCGGGAGGGGGCGCCGTTGTGTCGAAATGGTCATGCTATTGTGTCTGATGACAGAAGCTGCTGATCGAATTATCGGCCCCGATAATAAGCATCATATCACCACGCGCAAAGAGCATATCTGCTGGCGGGGTGACAAGCATCTGGCCGTCCCGTTTAATGGCAAGTAGGTTGATATTGTAGCGTTTGCGGAGCCCGCTCATCATCAGCGATTGCCCTACGAGCCACTCGGGGACATGGATTTCAGCAACACTGAAACCCGAACCAAGATCAAGATGTTCCAGCACCCGTGGTTCGGCCAGCCGCCAGGCGAGGCGCGCCCCGGCTTCGTGTTCAGGTAGCACCACCTGATCAGCCCCGATCCGCAAGAGGATCTGTTGCTGGCGTTCACTGATCGCCTTGCAGACGACACGACGTACCCCCAGGCCCTTCAGGGTGACGGTGGTCATCAGATTATTCTCGAAATGGGTTCCAATCGCGACCACTACCGTATCAAACGACGTAATATCAACGGCGCGTAGGGCATCTTCATTCGTTGAGTCAAGGGCCACTATCTGCGAAATACGATCCGAGAGCGTCTGCACAATCTCGGGGCTACGGTCAACGCCAAGTACCGTATAGCCCCGCTCGATCAAATTCAAAGCGACAGAACTGCCAAAGCGCCCTAGCCCAATCACAGCAAATTCTTCTTGCCGACTTGCGCGTGCCATAGTCTATCCTTAACATATGGTGTCACGTTGGCAGAGGTGCCAGCGTAGCTGGCACCTCTGCCAACAATAACTCATATTGTACCGCAGCTATGCTACAATGCCTATATGAGTGACGGTTCTATTACCTTTATTGACACCCACGCGCATGTTGCGCTTGCGCAATTTGATGCCGACCGTGAGCCGGTGCTCACCCGCGCTGCCGCTGATGGCGTGACGCGGATCATCGAGATTGGCTACGATCTGCCCTCTTCGCGTGATGCTCTGGCCCTCGCTGAGGCGTACCCGCAGATCTTTGCGGTCGTCGGTGTGCAACCTAATCATGTCGCCGATCTGCCCCCTGATTGGCTCGACCAGGTGCGCGATCTCGCTCGTCACCCCAAGGTGGTTGCCGTTGGCGAGATTGGCCTTGACTACCATTGGATGCGGGCCTCACCTGAGGCTCAGGCGCTCGTCTTTCGCCAGCAACTCGATCTCGCACGGAGCCTCGATCTTCCGGTGGTGATCCATAGCCGCGATGCCCACGACGATACGGCGCAGGTGCTTGCCGAGGCTGCCAGGGGTGTGTCAGGGGTGATGCATTCTTTTTCGGGTGACTGGGCGTATGCCCAGATCTGCCTTGAATTGAACTTCTTGCTCTCGTTTTCGGGGCCGCTTACCTTTCCCAAAGCAACGATCCTGCACGAGGTGGCACGTCGTGCGCCCCTGACGATGCTACTTACCGAGACTGATAGCCCCTATCTTAGCCCGCATCCCTACCGGGGCAAACGCAACGAGCCCGCCCGCGTGCGGCTCGTGACCGAACAACTTGCCGCCCTGCGTGAGCAACCGCTCGCCGAGGTGGCGACAACCGTATACGCAAATGCCCGGCGTATCTTTCCACGGATGCGCTGATCGATATAAAGTTATGACAACACTGACCACATCGGCCAACCGGCCTGCTCCCCGTGAGTGGAGCCGTGAACTGGCTGAGGTTTTACCCGGGTTTCTGCTGATCCTGTTGATGACCGGCGCGGTCGTCTGGTCACTTTCGGTCTCCAACTGGGCAGTGGGCCTCGAGGTGCTGCGCCCGATGGCCCTGCTCGGTCTGGTGCTTGGGGCGATCTTTGCGCGTTTGCCCTGGCTTAATCCCGGCTTGGCTCATCTGCTCAGCGGGATGCTCGGGTTTACCTGGGCGATCCATCTGCTCGGCGATGTGATGGATGCACGCCTGATCACATGGCGTGATCAGGCGACTGATCTCTTGATCCGCGGCCTGATCTGGGCCCGGGTGATCGGGGCCGGTGGGCGCGGTGAGGATATCCTGCTCTTTGTCTTTGTCCTCTGCCTGCTGGTCTGGTTGCTTGCCTATAGTACGGCATGGATGGTTTTGCGCCGTGGCTGGACCTGGCGGCCCATTTTGCTCAATGCGCTTGTGGCGTTGATCAACTATACCTATGTTTTGCCCAAGCCGACCATGCCTTTTTTTGTCTTTCTCTGTGCGGCGCTGCTCCTGCTTGTCTATCAAAATGTTATCCAGCGCCAGACGCTCTGGGATGCCCGCCAGATCGAGTATCCTGATCTGCTCCCGCTGCGCTTTCTCTGGTCGGCGACGTTTGTCTGCGGCCTGTTGATCATCCTGACAGCCTTTCTGCCCGGTGAGGTCTCGATTGATCGGGCCACCCGTACCTGGACGATGCTCAGCAGCCCGTTTAAGGCCGCCCGTGAGCAGTGGGAGGATATGTTCAGTACGATTACTGCTCCTCCCGGTGCCGGTAGCGGGGCCTTTACGTCACGTGGCGCAGCCCTTGGTGGCTCCCGTCAGTTGACGGCTGATGCGGTGATGGAGGTGCGCTCGCTTGAGTATGATTACTGGCGGGCGGTCGCGTTTGATAAGTATACCGGCCAGGGTTGGCAAAATACCGTTGGTGAACAGGCCCGCGCTGCGCTCGGTGTCGGTGCCCCCGAGCAGGCGCGTACCCCCCGCGACGCCGATGAACCGATCCCGGTCTCGCCTGGGCAGGGCCGTCGTGAAGTTGTGCAGACGTTTACAATGAAGTCGGATCGGCTTGATGATCTGGTGATGGTGGGCGGTACGCCGTATCAGATCAGCCTGCCTACCCTGGTTGAACACAACTACGCTCTGAGTGGCGGCGTAAGCGTGCCCAATTTTGATGAACTCGCGCTTGTCGTGGCGCAGGAACGCCTCCGGGCCGAGCAGGTCTATACCGTGACGGCGCTGATGTCGTTTGCCGATGTCGCCAGCCTGCGCGCCTCGGGTAACGATTATCCGCAATGGGTGCGCGAGCGTTATCTTGCGCTTCCCGAGACGGTCACACCGCGTACCTATGAACTCGCAGCCCGCCTCATCGCCGAAAATGGGGCGTTGACCCCATATGACCAGGCGCTCGTAATCCAGGATTACCTCCGCACTATTCCGTATAGCGAGTCGATTGCGACGCCTCCACCGGATGCCGATCTGGTTGATTGGTTCATCTTTGAAGAGCGAACCGGCTACTGTGATTATTTCGCTTCGGCGATGGTCGTGATGCTCCGTTCACAGGGCATTCCCGCACGCTGGGTACGCGGGTACGCCGGCGGCGAGTTTGATACCGAGCGCGGTGTCTATGTTGTCCGTGAAAATGTTGCCCATAGCTGGCCCGAGGTCTATTTCCCTGGTTTTGGCTGGGAGCGTTTTGAGCCAACGGCGGCGAGCTATACGGTTGTGCCGTCGCGCCGCCTTACCGCCAACCTCGGCTCGGATGGCAGTGATGCCGGTGGCCCGCTTGCCCCGCTCAACCCCGATCCTGGCCGTTTTGATGAGCTCGATGAGGGCCTCGATCAGATTCCCGTTCCTGGTGTCCTGCAGACCGGTGAAACGTCTGGAACCTTCGGGAACGTCTGGTCGCTTGGTCCCTTTGGGATGATCCTGGCATCACTTGGCCTACTGGCGCTCGCTTTGTATGCCCGCTGGCGGTACGAGTTGCATGGGCTGAGTCAGGTCGGGGCAGCTTATGCCGGGATGGCGCTGCTCGCCCGGTGGAGTGGTCTCGGCCAGGCTGAACAAGTGACTCCGGCGGAATACGGGGCGCTGCTGGCCGCCGCCCTGCCCGAACATCAAGCGACGATCGTGCAGATTGCCAGGGCGTATGCCCGTGAACAGTACGGTGGGCCAGCCCAGGCTACCGGGCAACTCTTCCGTGGGGCACGCGTTGATCTCCCGTCTGATGAAGCGCGCAAGGCCTTGCATCGGGCCCTTGTCCGGCGCATTTTTACGGCTCTGCCCGACCGGATGAGCCAATTCCAACGCTCGTAGCACCATGCATGCTATACTTGCTCATTGTGTAGCCCAAAAGGAGCAGTGGTGCAGATGCTCGCGCAACTTAGATCTCTTCTGCTTGCCTGGCTGATGGCGGTGCTGCTCGTTGCCTGTTCAACGAGCAGCACGTCGCCGCCACCGACGCCTCCTGCGGTTGCCCCGAGCGAGCGTACCGTCTTGATCCTCTGGCATGCCTGGCCTCGTGCTGAGGCCCAGGTGCTTGCGGTGCTGATCGAGCGCTTTAATCGTACGACCCCAGGGGTGCAAATCGTCTTGCAGACCCGCCCTGCCGCGACGCTGCGCAGCGATCTCGCGCTTGCCGTCGCCGAAGGCGGTGGCCCCCATATAGCAATTGTGCCGAGTCATACGCTCGGTGGGTTGCGTGACGAGGCGGTCTTGCTCCCCGCTGAGGATCTGATCCCCGCACGAACGGTGGCCCAACTCTTGCCGGTTGCGGTTGGCGCGGCACGCACCGCAACCGCTGATGGCCCCGTCCTCTATGGTGTGCCGCTAACCTTTGATACGCTGGCACTCTACTATAATCGAGCGAATTTCACGGGAGCGCCGCCCTCTGATCTCGATCCGCTGCTCGCGACGGCGCGTGGCCTGACCGTCACCAGTAGCAATCCGCCGATCTGGGGGCTTGCCTATAATCTCAACCTCGACCGTACGATTGGCTATCTCTATGCCTTTGGTGGGCGGGTCTTTGATGACGAGGGCGCGATCGTCCTTGGCCTCGATGGGCGTGAAGGCACCGAAGCCTGGCTCAATTGGCTGCTACAACTCCGCGAAGATCCGCGGTTGCTCGCCCGCCTCGATGGGGTGCGCGTAGACAATGCGGTGATGGCACAGCAGGCCGTGATGACGATTGATTGGGCGCATGCCTTGCCGGTCTATCAGACGATCTGGCCCGGTAATCTGGGGGTGATGCCTTTGCCGCATCTGTCGGGCAGCAATCAACAGCCGCAACCCCTGGTGCAGAGTGATGTGCTGGTCTTCAATGCCCGCCTCGGCGAACAAGCCGAGCGGACGGCGGCGAGGGCCCTTGCCACCTATCTGGTGGACGAGGTCGCCCAGCGTGAATTGTTGCGCGCTGGCCGCCAACCGGTCTTGATGAGCCTCGATCTTGCCGCTGAAGATACCGAACTTGATCCAGCGTTGCGTGATGCGGCCATTGCTTTTCGCGCTCAGGCTCAGGTCGGCTTGCCGATGCCCAATAGCCGGATTGCCAACGAGGTCGTCTGGAATATTTTGCTCGACATGCATAGTAGTGTGTTGCGCCGCCTTCTTACGCCTGATCAGGCGGTTGAACAGGCCGACGGAATGTTGCGTAGCCGTCTCGAAACAAGGCCCTGATAATGGTATAATTACGACAAGCGCTAGTCATTACACCTGCACCCGTAGATGCACACGTTTTATCCCATTGGCACGAAGCAAATGAGTTGCCGGTAGTCTCAAGATGTAGTAGAATAGGCCAGGATGGTCATCGCGCTATGGCCCGTGTGCTTTGCCGGTAGCAACTGGCACATTCTCGCTTTTACCCCACAACTGGTTGATGGCCCAAGGAGGATATAAATGGCAAGCAGAACCGAAGAGATGGTGCGGCATCTGAAGGCCCTGTCAATGAATACGCCTGACATCGAGGCATCGGCTGTCGTCAGTGTTGATGGTCTCATCATGGCTTCGGCGCTGCCCGCTGATGTTGAGGAGGATCGGGTCTCGGCGATGAGCGCAGCAATGCTTTCGCTTGGTGAGCGCATTGCCAATGAGTTGCGGCGTGGTCAACTCGATCAAGTCTTCGTCCGGGGTGAAGAAGGATATGTGATCTTGATGGCTATCGGCGATGAGGCAGTTCTGACTGCCCTGGCGCAGAGTCGTGCCAAGCTTGGCCTGGTCTTCCTCGATATGCGCCGCACCGCCAATGAGTTGATCAATCTCGTCTAGGGTGTCTCCCAGGCTCTGTGTTACACGCGGGCAACGAGTTACGTAGATACTCGTTGCCCGTTTTGTTGTGGGCAAACCCTGCCTTTTTTCAATGCGGCGGTGGTCGGGGCACGGCGGTGGTCGGGGCACGGCACCGCCGTGCCCGTACGGGGCACGGCGGTCGGGGCACGGCGCGGTAGGGGCACGGCGCCGCCGTGCCCCTACGCGACCGGCAGGGTAAACCAGAAACACGCTCCTTGCCCTGGTTCGCTGCGTACCCCAATCATACCATTGTGCAACTTGATCAGTTGTTGCGTAATGGCAAGTCCGAGCCCGCTTCCCCCTCGATCACGGCTGCGTGACCGATCGGCCCGGTAAAAACGCTCAAAGATGTGTGGCAGATCGTCTGCTGCAATCCCTGTGCCATTGTCTTCAACGACGATTTGTACCAGCGATCCTTCTGCTGTTGCCCGCAAGGTGATCGTGCCGCCTGCCGGCGTGTGGTGCAGGGCATTGCTCACCAGGTTGCGTAACACTTGCGTCAGACGTTCAGCATCACCTGTCACCATCGGCAGTTCGGGTGCATATGTCGCGGATAGCGTGATCTCCTGACTCGCCGCAAGCTCCTCAAAGAGGGTGACAGTGCGCTCAAGGAGGGGGCCAATTGCTGTGGGGCTGAGGTGCAGTTCGAGCTGACCGGCCTCGGCAAGCGAGAGTTCCCGCAGGTCGTCCACGAGCCGTCGCAAGCTCAGCGTGGTATCGTAAATGGTCGCTACTTCGCTTTTGCTGAGCGGGTAGACATCGTCGAGCATGGCGCGCAAATTCCCCTGCACGACGGTGAGGGGGGTGCGTAGTTCGTGGGCAATGTCGGCGACCATATGACGACGCTCGGTCTCGCCGGCTTGCAAACTGGCGGCCATTGCGTTGAAGGCCTCGGCAACCTGGCTTACTTCGATGGGTCCGCCAGGCGGTACCCGCTCGTCAAGCTTGCCTTGCGCAATGCGCCGCGCCCCATGCGCTAATCGATTGAGTGGTGCCGTCAGGCTCCGCGCCAGCAGCAAGCCGAGGACGAGCCCGATGCTGGCGGCAAGGAGCGCCGACCACCAGAAAATATCGTTCAGATCCTCCAAAAAACGCTCGGCTGCCCCGGGCAGGCTGCCGCCACGTGGTTCGCTGACCAGCAGATAGCCCACGGTCTCGTTGGCGACAGTGATCGGAAGGGCGTTGTTACGCTCACGGACGTCCAGGCTGTTGCCCGTCGCGATTTCGTTGGGATCGGCGATCAGTTGCCCCTGGGCATCGGCTAGCGCGACACTACTCCGGGGTGCCCCCGACCCTTGCGCACCTCGCCCCTGTCCAGGGCCATACTGGGCCGCCAGGATTGTCTCAACCCCCTCCCACGAACCTTGCTCGCTGTAAAAACGCTCAAGGCGCCCGATCAGCCCCGAGTCGGTGACCTGACTACGCACGACATAGCCCCGAAAGGTTGTCGCTGCCCGTGTATTCGCCAGCAAGGCCACGGTCACGATGGCCGTCAGGGCCACTAAGCCGAAGCTCAGGGTCAGTTGGATCCAGAGGCGTTTCATAGGTTTCGCAAACGGTACCCGATGCCATAGACCGTCTCGATCAAGGGGCCTGCATCGCCATCACGTTCGATCTTCTTGCGTAAATTTTTGATATGGCTATCCACGGTACGCTCCAAACCGGCATAGCTATAACCGAGTCCCTGCTCGATTAATTCCGTACGGGTAAAAGCGTGGCCCGGGTTGCGCATCAAGAGTGCTAGCAACTCGAATTCTGTCGGTGTGAGTTCGAGCACAACCCCCCCCACCGTCACCCGATGGGCATCAAGATCGAGTACGAGATCCCCAGAAGTCAGGCGTTGCGTGGCTACAGGTGCGCCTGTGGTACGACGTAAGACCGCTCGTACACGCGCGACAAGTTCACGCGGATTGAATGGCTTGCTGACATAATCATCGGCTCCTAGTTCAAGCCCGACAATGCGGTCAGTATCGTCAACACGTGCAGTTAACATAATAATAGGAAGTTGTGCATGAGCCGGATCGCTGCGCACCGCACGGGCAATCTCGAAGCCATCGCGGTCAGGCAGCATGAGATCAAGCACGATGAGATCAGGCCGTTCAGTGCGGATTGCACGCAGGGCTGCTTCCCCATTATACACACCAGACGCACGAAAGCCTGCCTGCTCGAGATATGCGCAGACAAGCCGGACTATTTCGCGATCATCATCAACGACAAGGACTGTTTCTGGCATAGACGTTCTTCCTCAGCCTTCAGCCTTCCTTCGCTGCGCTGTGGGCAAAGCAAGGTGCTTGTTTGCCCACAGCGCAAACGGAGCTATCGATTGCCTCCACGACGCTGTTGCCCGCCACTCTGGTCACACG
Organism: Candidatus Chloroploca mongolica; assembly: GCF_004762035.2. Lineage (GTDB taxonomy): Bacteria > Chloroflexota > Chloroflexia > Chloroflexales > Chloroflexaceae > Chloroploca > Chloroploca mongolica. The sequence goes on from NZ_SIJK02000024.1 coordinate 30,531, forward strand.
TTCCCGTACCATCGCAGGTGCCATCATTGCTCTGCTGACGCGTCCCCTGATTGGCCCGATCCCGGTTGCCCTGGTTGCCCTGGTTGCCCTGGTTGCCCTTGCCAAGCATGCTCAACGGCTGATTGATCCGCTCGGTGAGCTGCGCCTCGATTGTTGCCAGACGGGCGTCGGCTTCGGCCTGGGTCATATGGCCTGCTGCGACCGCAGCCTCAAGACGTTCGGTACGCGAGGCGATCATTGTCTGCACGAACGCGGACGGATCGACGCCCCCAGACTGGAGCGCGGCAGCGATGGTGCCGTCTGTCCCCAGTTGTGCAACCAATTCGGCACGAGTGAGGCCAAGCGCATTGGCGGCCTGGGCCACAAGCGATTGATCCGCCCGGCCCATGCGTCCGTTGCTGCCCTGACTGCGGTCACGACTACTCGCTCCCTGCTGTGCCGCACTAGTGGGAGGCCCGCCCTGGGCTGAGGCTGCAGGCGCAAAGCTCAAGGCCACAAGGGCAAGAAGCGCGAGGCCAATGCCAGTTGCAAAAAGTGAAAAGATGCGTTTCATGATGGTTCTCCATATTGTTGATCGAAGATTGTCTGGCCATTCCAGTGATCACGTTCTCTCGATGTTTCTACTATAGCAAGTCTTTATGGAGAACCTATGGAGATAGGGGGTAGCTGTTGTGGATATACGCATATAGAAGGTGGCGCTGCGCATCGCAGCGCCACCTTCTATATGCTACAATATCTCCTATGCCAATCATGATGAACCTGACCACCGCCGAGCACGGCGGCACCCAGCCTTCCTGCGGGACGGGCGATCATAGTAGTTGTGGCCCCAACTGCTCGTGTGGCTGCCCCTATACGGGCATGCACGAGCGCGGTCTTGTTGAGCCCATTGCGCTCGTCGAGCCGCGCTATCCCAACGAGTGGTTGGCCTTTGTCATTCCCCCTGGTGAAGATGAGTATCACCCCGAATATGGCATGCTTGTTGTCCATAGCCCCGACGATAATGAAGTTTGGGACGCCGTCAGCCGCATTACCTTCAACCAGGTGGTGCATGTCTATTTTAATGGCTGTTTAGAAGCCTACTTCAACTCAGTTGCACTCGACGCAAACGCAGCGAATTTGTTACCACAAAGACCGAACTAAACGCCATCGCCACTGCGGCAAGCATCGGGTTGAGTTGCACCTCCGTGAACGGGTAGAGAATGCCGGCGGCGACCGGGATCAGCATGACGTTGTAGATAAAGGCCCAGAAGAGGTTCCAGCGAATCGTGCGCATCGTCGCCCGGCTGAGCGTAATTGCCTGGCTGACCCCAGCGAGATCACCGCGCATCAGCGTGATCGCTGCGGCTTCTATCGCGACATCGGTGCCCGTGCCAATGGCAATGCCAACGTCGGCCTGCGCAAGCGCCGGCGCATCATTGATGCCATCGCCGACCATTGCCACGACCCGGCCTTCGCTCTGGATGCGTTTGACTTCATTGGCCTTATCTTCGGGCCGCACCTCGGCGAGCACGCGGTCAACGCCAACGTCGTGGGCAATGGCGGCGGCGGTACGCTGGTTGTCGCCGGTCAGCATTGCGACTTCGATGCCGCGGCTGCGCAGCATTGCAATCGCCGCCGCTGAGGTTGGCCGCACCGTGTCGGCGACCCCAATGACCCCCAACGGGACGTCGTCTGCTGCGACGATCATCGCGGTCTTGCCTTTGCTCTGCATTGCGCTAATGGCGCTTTCGAGTTGCTCTGTCCCAATACCGCGCTCGTCCATCAGCCGTGTTGTCCCGATCAAGACGGTTGCGCCCTCGATCTCAGCCTCGACCCCGGCTCCGACGATGGCGGTAAAGCGCGTTGGGCGCGTCAGCGTCAGGCCACGCTCGTGGGCCGCCTGGACAATTGCTTCGCCAAGGGGGTGCTCGCTCCGACTCTCGGCGCTAGCCGCTAGTTGCAAGAGGTGCCGTTCGGCCTCCTCTGCGCTTCCGTTCACGGTAACGCCATGTTCCGCCTGAAGGGTCGCCTTGCCAACCCCATCCCCCGGGTCTTTCTCGCCTGCTGCGGCTGCCGCAACTGAGGTAGGCAGGACAGGCTGCACGCCCTGTGCGAGGACGATGATATCCGTCACCGAAGGTTTGCCTGCGGTGATCGTGCCCGTTTTGTCGAGCACGACGGTCTGAATCTTGGCAGCACGTTCGAGGCTTTCGGCATTCTTGATCAGAATGCCCCGCCGCGCCCCGACGCCTGTGCCCACCATGATTGCGGTTGGCGTCGCAAGCCCTAGCGCACACGGGCACGCAATGACAAGCACCGAGACCGCAAAGATCATGCTGCGGGTAAAGCCGACATCCCCGATGAAATACCAGACGCCAAAGGTTGCGAGGGCGATGGTGATGACAACCGGGACAAAGACCGAGGCGACCTGGTCGACGAGGCGTTGCACCGGCGCCCGACTCCCCTGGGCCTCCTGAACTAGCCGGATGATCTGCGCCAGAGCGGTTGCCTTGCCCACGCGGGTGGCCCGCATCTGGAAACTGCCACTTCGGTTGATCGTCGCGCCAACGACCGGGTCGCCAACATGTTTCTCAACCGGCAGGCTTTCACCCGTCAGCATGCTCTCATCAACACTCGAAGCGCCTTCAAGCACCACCCCATCAACTGGGATCTTCTCGCCCGGGCGCACGATGACCACCTCACCTACGCGTACATCACCCACCGGGATGTCGATCTCTTGCCCACCGCGTAGCACGCGGGCGGTGCGTGGTTGCAACCCGATCAGACTCTTGATGGCCGCGCTTGTCTGACTCTTCGCCCGCGACTCGAGATATTTGCCCACCAGTACGAGCGTGATGATGACGGCGGCGGTCTCAAAATAGACATGCCCTGGTGCCCCGCTAACGAGCAGGGCAATGCTATAGAGATAGGCCGTGGTCGTCCCCATCACAATCAGGGTGTCCATATTGGCCGTACGCGCTTTGAGTGCCGTCCATGCGTGGCGATAAAAGTCGGCCCCGCTATAGAACTGCACCGGCGTCGCCAACAACAGAAAGAGCCAGTTGAGTAGGTCGTCGCGGGCGGCGATCTGGTGCATCATTGCCGCCATCGAAGCCCCGTGATCCTGGCGCATCATCTCGGCCCCGGCCCCGATCAACCAGGGATTGATGAGCCCGACATCGCGGGCCATCGCGATGAGCAAGAGGGGCAGACTAAAGATGATGCCCACGGTCAACTGCCGTCGCTTGCGGGCAAGTTCTGCGGCGCGGGCGACGGCCTCGGCATCCTCGCTTTCACCCTCTTGCTCGCTCGTCTCGATCACCCCGTAACCGGCTTGTTCGACCGCCGCCTTCAGTTCGCTGAAACCAGTCGCCGCCGGTGAAAAGACCACGGTTGCGCGCTCGGTTGCCAGATTCACGTCGGCAGTCAGTACTCCGGGCACCTTGCGCAACGCCTTCTCGACGCGACTGGAACACGAGGCGCAGGTCATCCCCGTGACTGGTAATTCAACGCGATCAGTCACAATGCCGTAGCCGGCCTGCTCGACGGCTGCCTGGATCTGCTGGGGCGCAAGTTGGGCCGGGTCAAACCGGATGCTCGCCTGCTCGGTAGCAAGATTCACGCTGGCGCTCGCCACGCCAGGGAGTTTCTTGACCACCTTTTCGACTCGCATCACACACGAGGCGCAGGTCATTCCGGTCACCGGTACAATAAGTTCTTGTTCTGCCATAGGTCTTTAGGAGCATCGCTTAGCTGCAAGCCATGCTCATAGAACTGGAGCAACCTCTTCGTACCCTGCCTCACGAATCGCGGCCACAATCGTTTCCGCTGCGAGCGTGTTCTCCGACGCAACGGTCACGACCTTGCCTGGCAAATCGACCGTGACACTGGCAACACCAGTGAGTTTGCCAACTTCGTCGGTGACCGCACGGACACAGTGCTGACACGAAATTCCCGGGACGTGAAATTGTTCGGTTTTCATTCTTACTTTTCCTTCCTCTTAGCTCTGACGCGCTTCAAAGACCTCCAACAACTCGCGCACGACCCGTTCCCGTTCATCAAGGCTCTCACTCTGGATGGCCGTGGTGACACAGGTGCGCAGATGTTCATCGAGAATACGCTGGTCAAGACTCGTCAGGGCCTGCCGGATCGCTCGCGTCTGGGTGAGCAAATTGATACAATAGGTGTCTGCTTCGACCATGCGCTGCACCCCGCGCACATGCCCCTCGATCGTCTTGAGCCGCTTGAGCAGATCTGCTTTGTGTTCGCTGTTCATTGCCTCCTCCACCCCCTCCCCCCTGGGGGGGGTACAGTCAGTATACCACTTCTTTCTTGGAAAAAAAGCCAGCGTCGCTGGCTTTTTTTCCAAGAAAGATTTATATTGGTCGCCCGTTTAGCTCCGCGGAAACTGTTTGCTTGCTTGCTTGGCCGAAGAACTGGCCGGGGCCTCGGCGCGGTAGAGGCTTCCTTCGAGGATGCGTAGGAACGCACGCCGGTCAGCGCTGCGCACGACGGCCTGTTCATGGGCGCGGGCCAGCGCTACCGGGTAGCCGTCGCCACGCACCGATTGGTCATAGACGAGGGTATGCACCTGGTCAACCAGGTCTGGTTCGCGTGCGACCCATTGCGGGATCTCGATCCGACAGAGCTCACGGGCGACCCGTAGGTAGAAGAAATGAATCAGATGGTGCCCGTACCGCTCCAGGTTGATCCGGCTCATCGAGCAGAAGATTGGCCCGCGTTGCCCTTCGGCCAACCCTGCCCCGAGAATGTCGGCATCAACAAGCCCCTGACAGACCATACACGAGGCCTCGCGCCCGGCACCAATGTCGCTACACTCGGCACAGACCGCACCTTGCCCTGCGGCTACATCGACATCAGGACACAACATCAAGCGGATCATGCCAACGACCTCGGGTGAGCGTGGACGACTGATATACGAGGCGACCGGGATCGCCCGCCGTCGCAATTGTTCCAGATACCCAAGATAGGGTTCAAGAAAGAAGTCCTGCACAAACCGCTCGGCCCCGGCCAGCGCCCAGCGTATCAGCGTTCCATCCTGCAACGCAAGCGCTGGCAAGTCGTCGGTCAGGTACTCATCGGCCAGTTCGGCCAGCGCGACGCCTTCTTCCACATCGCGCCGCGCACTCAGATAGCCCCCTTCAATTGCAACCCGCCGCGAACCTTCTCGCAGATAGAGATCCTCTTCACGATAGTAGAGCGTTGGCTGCGAGGTGAGGCGCGCCGTCGGCTGATGCCCATACCGCAGAAAGACCTGCCCGATGTTGAGCAGATAACAGCTCACACTCCCGTGGCGATCAAGGTCGATCTGCGATCCGTCGGTGGCGACGAGCGCATACGCGGCTGGGGGAGGGGGAAGATCGCGCACGGTTCCGAGCGGCTCAATCGGGCGGGCCAGCAACCACTGGGCGGTCGGGCGGCTGAGATCAACCGCCTGCGCCCAGTGCGCCTCGTTGCCATCGGCCTCAAGATAGTGCGCTCGTAGCGCTGCAGCCCGCGAGGCGGTCGCAGCGGCAGCACCAGCCGCCGCATGGCTCATTTCGCGGATCTGCTTGCTGAGGGTTGAGAGATCCAGTCCCATAGGCGTGGCTTACCGTGCTTTCAACCGCTGGGCCAACTCGACAAAGAAGGGCAGCAACTCAGGATTCTTGAGCGAGTCGGGATTCGCGGCACGTTCGACGGGCGCACCCATCAGGATCTTCTTGACCGGCACTTCAAGTTTTTTGCCGCTGAGCGTGCGCGGTACATCGGGGATCGCAAAGATCTCATCGGGCACATGGCGCGGCGAAAGCGCTGTCTTGATCGCCGTTTTGATGCGCTGTTCCAGCGCCTTATCGAGGCTCACCCCGTCGCGCAGCACCACAAAGAGCGGCATATACGATGCCCCACCTAGTCCTTCCAGGTCAATCACCAGGCTATCGAGTACCTCGGGGATCGCCTCGACGGCCCGGTAGATCTCGCTGGTACCCATGCGAACGCCCTGGCGATTGATCGTACTATCCGAGCGTCCGTAGATCACAACCCCGCCATGCTCATTCAACACAATCCAGTCGCCGTGGCGCCACAGGCCAGGATAGACCTCAAAATAGCTTTCGCGGTAGCGGCGGCCATCAGGATCATTCCAGAAATAGATCGGCATCGAAGGCATTGGCTCGGTAATCACCAGTTCGCCCATCACCCCCGTCACACTATTGCCATCGGTGTCAAAGGCCTGCGCATTGACGCCCAGCATGCGCCCCTGAATTTCCCCGCTATACACCGGCAACAGAGGCGTGCCGCCCACAAAACAGCCACACACATCGGTGCCTCCGCTGATCGAGGCCAGCCAGAGATCCGCCTTGACGTTGGCATAGACCCATTCAAAGCCCTCGGGTGGCAACGGCGACCCGGTTGAACCCATGCCCACAAGCATATGCAGATCGTACTCGGCACCTGGATGCACATCAGATTTCATTAGGGCTGTAATGTAACCTGCGCTTGTCCCAAAAAAGGTTATGCCCGCCTCTTCGACATACTTCCAGAGCACCCCCATATCAGGATAGCCAGGGCTGCCATCGTAGAGCGCAATCGTACTGCCCGTCAACAGCCCACCCACCAGCAAATTCCACATCATCCAGCCGGTCGTCGTAAACCAGAAAAACCGATCACCGGGCTTGAGATCCAGGTGCAGGGTCAACTCTTTCAGATGCTGGATCAGAATGCCTCCCTGGCTCTGCACAATGGGCTTGGGGAGACCGGTGGTGCCTGAGGAATAGAGCACCCAGAGGGGATGGTCGAATGCGACGTGCTCGAACTGCAACGTCCCGGGGGCTGCGCTTGCTGTTGCCCAGGGCAATACTCGTCCTTCGAGATCGTCGCCAGTCGCCGCTGGATCAAGATAAGGCACCAGGATCGTCGCTTCAAGCGTCGGCAGAGCCGCGTGAATCTCGCGCACCGCCCCGAGGCGTTCGTGGGCCTTGCCGCCGTACCGATACCCATCGACAGCAATTAGCACCTTGGGCTCGATCTGCTGAAAGCGATCAATCACACTTGGGCTGCCAAAATCGGGCGAGCAACTCGACCAAACCGCCCCGAGACTCGCCGCCGCGAGAAAGGCCACTAGCGCCTGCGGAATATTCGGGATATAGCCAACCACCCGATCACCGGCACGCACCCCAAGTTCACGGAGCGTTGCCGCAACACCGGTTACCTGGGCCTCCAATTCAGCCCAACTCACCTCGGTAAGTGGCCTGCCCTCAGCTTGAAAGATCGCCGCAGGATGGCTCGTCGTCGCTCGGCGAAAGATATGCTCGGCATAATTGAGCTTTGCCCCCGCAAACCAGCGTGCCCCAGGCATCGTATGGCTCGACAGCACCGCCGTGTAGGGTGTCGACGACAGAATCGCGGTATATTCCCAGATCGACGCCCAGAACGCCTCGATCTCATCAACTGACCAGCGCCAGAGCTCATCATACGTCGTGAAATGCAACCCACGCGTCTCGGCAAGCCAGGTCATATAGTGCTGCATATTGCTCTGCTGCTTTAGTTCAACAGAAGGTGACCAGAGCAACATCGGGGCAGGCTCGTTCGGCATCGAACACCTCCAGAGAGTATTGCATCACGAGAAGCGCCTCTTATTGTACCCTATCTTGCTAGGGCAATCACAAGATGGCAAGACCTCACAGATCTTCAATACCTGTGAGGTCTAGTCTAGCGGATTCATTCGAAGCTTTGCGTCTTTGCGCCTTTGCGTCACACAATCTGTCTTATGCGCTAAGGCATTGGTCTTAGCTAGACGGCGTCTCTTCCGAGGGCTTGATCGCCTCAGGCCGTTTCCGCTCGATTCGCTCGGCCCCCGAGTTCATCCGTTCAACGAGACGGCTCATATCATCAGCAAAGCGTTCGGTGTCCTGGATCGGGAAGGCAAAGCGCACTGGCCCGAGTTCGTTGAGGCGGCTCAGGATGTTACGGGGGAAGAGGGCCAGTTGATCGGCAAAGTCGGTCAGCAGATTCTTAACCAGGGGCTCAAGATTTTGCACCGTATTCGTGCTCGGAGGCGGGTCAATCAGGGTTAAGACGAGTTGCCGGATATACTCGGCGTAGCTTTGGATCTTGACTTCGCCCTGTTCACGGACGATCAGTTGACACGCGAGCCGCTGGCCTTCGGCGAGTTTCGCCTCGGGAATCCAGGCTTTTTCGGCCTCACTCGGCGGACTCAAATACTCGGCCCCTTCCACCACCTGGCAGCGGCAGAGTTGGCAGGTACCCGCGTTATCGCACAGGAAACCGATATGCGCCGCATTGCGTCGGGCGACATTCAAAACCCGCTCGCCGACCTTCGCTTCCATCGCGACATCGTTCATGATGATGGTAGACATGTCTGATCTCCTCTGGCTGGAGCTTGGGGGGGACACAGGTATCCAGGTCGGTCTTCACAATAACATAGGCGATAGATCGCGTCAAGCAACGTGACGAGGGTGCTAAGCTTGCGCTCACTCCAGCACATCAAACCCAAGGGCAAAGCTTATCGCCTCGCGGAACTCGCGGAGCCTTTCTGGTGCAAGATGTGTAATATAACCGGCGAGCTTGGCTTTGGCGATCTGATTCATTGCTCACCCCACGCTTGCTCAGCGTCCCAAACATCAAACTCACCTGGCGCAACGGGATGTTGCGCATAGCCTCTGGCATGCTGCTGCTCTTTTTCAAGGATGGCGTGATGGCGTAATGCGAGTTGGAGGGCTGAGCGAATAAATGCCGAGCGGGTGGTTTGCAGCGCTGCCGTCAGATGATCCACTTCAGCCAGCAACTCGTCATCAATGGTCATTTGGATCGTTTTCACAATGCACCTCGTACGCTCGGTCGCATCAGCTTCTGGTGCTGGCACCGGCCAGCGTAGCTGGCCGGGGCCAGCACCATCCTTACACCCCCCCAATGCCGAGGCGCGTGGCGTTGCTGCGCAGTGCGGCAATGACTTCGGCGATGAGGTCGTCGAGCGGCATTGCAATTACGTCGGCCCCGTGGCGGATGCCGTCACGACTCACTTTGGCAGCAAAGGCTTTGTCTTTCATCTTTTTCTTGACCGATGAGACTTCGACGCTGGCGATGTTTTTGTCGGGGCGCACCAGCGCTACCGCGGTGACGAACCCACTCAATTCGTCAACCGCATACAGTGTCCGTTCCAGCGGCGAGACTGGCTCGATGCCGCTGTAGTCGGCATGACTCAAGACGGCCCGCAAGACTTCCTGACTCCATCCCGTCTCCCGCAGATGCGCGACCCCGTAAAAGGGGTGCCCTGGCAGGGTCGTTGGCAGAGGCTCGCCAGCAAGCATGGCCTCGGCTAGCGCGGTCGTGGCTGGCCCTGCCTCGGGCATGCTCGGATATTGCTCGAAGTCCATGTCATGGATCAGGCCCACCGCTTCCCAGAGATCGGCATCTTCCCCGGTCTTGTGGGCAAAATGAACCATACACGTCGCGACGGCCTCGCAATGTTTGCGCAGGCTCTCCGCCTTGACCCACTCGTACAGGGTCGCTCGGGCACGCTCACTCAACATACATGATCCTCTTTCTTCTTGATCCCACATGCGTTGTGCAGGCTCCATAATAGCAAAAAAGTGACGAGCTCGTGCCATGCCATGGTGGCACAGAGCAAGAAGCCCACTGGCCCATCACGCCATCCTCCGAGTTGTCCATAGCGCCGCCAAAATTCGCGTGCCGGTGCCCCGAGCAGGTTGCGCCAGCGCATGATGCGCCCCTGTCGGTAGAGGGTCTGCGCTTCGGCGAGCGCGTAGCGGCTCTGTTTGTGCCACAATTCGTCGAGGCGCTCGATATTTTCGTGCCAGAGATGCTCGTGCGTTGAAGTGATGGCTCCGTCCAGGCTCGCCGCTTCATGCACCAGGCGGCTTTCGTCAAAGTGTGCCGCACTCCGCCGGAGCAAGCGGAGTTGGTGGTCGGGATACCAGCCGCCGCCTTGCAGGATCTGACCGAAGAAGCGATTGTAGCGCGGCAGGCGGAACCCCGCTGCCGTTGGCTTGTTCTGCAGGGTCGCCACCAGTTCGTCGGCGAGCGCGGGTGTGACCAGTTCGTCGGCATCAAGGAAGAGCACCCAGGGGGCACTGGCGAGTTCCAGGCCCCGGTTGCGTTGCGCTGGAAAGCCACGCCAGGCTTCGCAGACGACCCGTGCCCCGTGCCGCTGCGCTCGTTCCGCTGTACGGTCAGTGGTGCGGTCGTCGAGCAGCACGATCAACTCGTCGGCCAGGCCGCTCACACTGCTCAGGCACGTCTCGATATACGCTTCTTCGTCGCGGGCAATGATCACCACGGCCAGCATGGCTGCTCCTTTTCAGCGCTGCAATTGGATCGACGCAAGCACAATGCTCCCGCCGTCACCGACGCCAACGGGATCAAGCCGCAGGCCGGTAATGATCCCCTGCCATCCAGGCGCAGCGGCAAGATCGAGCCGATAGGTGGCGAACTCTTCGCTCTCGATCAGTGTCCAGCGCATTGAACGGTCCTCGTCGGTCTGCCCGTTCTCGTCAAGCCAGAAGAGTTGCGCGTCGCGGGCGGCAGTTGTGGCGGCCATCGTGATCTCGATGTTTGCAAATGCTGCCGTGTCGAGGCGCATAGGCGGGCTGATCAGCGCTGGGTCAAGACCTGGCTCAAGCTGCCAGCCCGGTGAGTCGCGCCCGATTGTGGTTGCATTGTGTACCTGCCAGCCCCACTCTAGGCGGGAGAAAGCCCAGCCCGGCCCCTCCGCGAGGGTCTGGGCTGCATCCAGCACCCCGTACCTCGGCAGGGGTGCGGCAAGTTCAAGGGGGCGCAGGGCCTCGCGGTAGGGCGCATAACAGGCTGCTACCTCTTCGGGGGCCAACCCGAGCCGTTCGCTGGGTGTCGGTGGCTCATCGGGGGGCGCTGGGGGCGGATGAATTGCATCGTCGGCAATGAAGACGGCGTAGCCGCTGGCGAGCGCAGTCTCAATGCGTTCCTGGATCAGCGCACACGCGGCAGGCCAGTCATTGCTGGTCAGCGCAACCGCCTGATTCAGCGAGATTACGTTGGGGTGCTGTTCGTAAAAGGGAAGATAGAGTTCGGCGATGCCATCAGGTACGACCAGCAGATCGCCCGTGGCCGCAAGGTTCCCCAGGGTGGTTGCGGCAAGGCGTTGCAGATCACGCTGCGCATCGCCACGTTGCTGGATGGTTGCCCAGTTGAGGCCAAGCATCGTCACCCCGATCCCGAGGAGGAGCAGTTGGGTGAGTTGATGCCTCCAGCGTAACGGTTGACCCCTCTCCTGGGAGCGAGGGCGTCCCGCCCTCGGAATGTTTTCGAGGGCGGGACGCCCTCGCTCCCAGGCTTGCCTGTTCCCCCACATGCGAACCTGTACTCGCCCGTCTGGAGCCTGCGAGCTTCGCTGGTTGCGGGCAGGATGCGTTGCCAGCACGAGCAGCAAATAAAACGGTGGCAAGCTCGCGATCCAGAATTCGATATTGTCCGGCTCCCACCAGAGAAAAAAGGCCCCATAGACCAGCAACCAGCTCGTGGCGATCACCAGGCTCCCCGGCGGTGCGGTGCGGAGCAGCGGGCGCAGGTGGAGGATCAGCAGGCCAAGGAGGAGCAGGCCCAGGATCGCCCCGCCTGGCTGGGCAATCGTGTCGGCCAGACCCTGCCCCAGCAAGCTGAGTTTCGTCTGATCGACGGGCCCCCCCCAGAAGCCGGTGGTGGTATAACCAGCGGCCCAGGTAAAGAGATCGGCTGCGTTGCGAAACCCGCTGACCCCCAGACCAACCCACAGATAGGCCCCACCAACCACCAGCGCCAGAGGCAGCCCATAACTGACCAGGGTGACAAGAAGGCCGCGCCAGTTGGGCGGCCCGGCCTGTTTTTGCTTGACATAACCGTAGATTAAAGCAAGACCAGCGGGCACACTCAGCAGCACATTCGTCTGATGAAAGAGCACCGCCATCCCCTGGACGAGGCCAAGGCCAGCGGCAAGGGTTGGCGAGGCAGGCGTACGGGCTGCGCGGAGCATCAATGCGAGCGCAACGATCAGGAAGACCGCCGCAATCGTATAGACTTCGACCTCAATCGCATAGTACCAATAGGCAAAACTGCTCGCGAGCAGCAACGCCCCGAGCAGTGCTGGTTGCCATGCCCACGTTTGCGACTGACCGCGACCGATGAGGCGACCTATCAGCACCCCAAAGAGCGTCACCCCAATTGCCCCTGCCAGCGCATTGGTCAACTGTAACAAACGTTCGGCCCCACCGCTCCACCCCAGGCCCCCGGCAACGGCGTGGATCAATGCCCCGAGGGGGCCATAGGCGAGGTGATGCGGATGGAACAACTCTTGCCAGGGCTTGCGTTCGACATCGAGGATATACGAGAGCGCATCGTAGGTATGCACATTGGTGAGGGTCAGCACATAGAGTGCCGCGCAACAACAGAACGTCAGGAGGGCAAAACTTCGCATTAAGGCACGGCATCCTGTCGTTCAAGGCGCACCTGATCGCCAAGGGCGGTACCGGTAGCAGCGATCATGCCAGCGGGCAGTTCAAGCACATAATGCGACCTCCAGGCACCAGCAAAGGGGCGATTAGGGGGCAGCGCACTGCTCAGACCCACTACACGGTCGTGGCGATTGACAAAGACGACATCAATCGGAAAGCGCATAAAAAAGCTATGCACACTCGAACAAGGCACAATCAGCAACCCCTCACCGGGCGCAAGGCCGGGGTGCCCAATCAGGCCTTTGCCACGCGCCAAAAAGCTACGGGCCTCGGTACAGACCAACGCAAGCGGCAGACCCCGCGTTTGATTATAGACGGCTACGGTCACGCTTCACCCACCAAAGGACTGCAACAGGCGTGGCACGGCAGGCCCGAGGATCACCACAAAGAGGGCCGGGAAGATCAAAAAGACCATCGGGAAGAGCATCTTGATCGGAGCCTGTTGAGCCAGAGCCTCGGCGCGTTGGCGCCGTTTCACGCGCATCTGATCGGCCTGGATGCGCAGAATCTTCGACATCGACACACCGAGTTGATCGGCTTGAATGATCGCCGAGGTAAAAGTCTGGACATCTTCGACACCGGTGCGGTCAGCGAGATCCTTCAGCGCCTCGCGGCGTGTACGACCGAGGCGAACATCGGACAGCACCCGTTTGAACTCGCGGCTCAGTTCATCGTCCCATTTTTGCGTAACGCGTTGGAGGGCAAGATCAAAAGCGAGGCCAGCTTCAACGCTAATACAGAGCAGATCAAGTGCATCGGGCATTGCCTTCTGGATAGCCTTTTTGCGGTCAGTAATTTTGCGGCCCAGCCACATCACTGGCAACATATAGCCCAGGACAAAGCCAATGACACTATAGAGCATCGCCTGGCCCGTCTCCATCGTACTGAATGAGACGACCATGATAATCAAGCCGAGCACGAGCGTCAGAGCGACACGCAGGCCGATAAACATCGCCGGGGTAATATTGCCTGGATTGCCGGCCAGTTGCAAATTCAACTTGAGCCGATCCATGCTCTGTTTTGGCCCATACTTGCCCAGCGTGGTCAAGAGACCGCGGGTAGCCGGCAGAATCACCCGCTGGCTAAAGGGTTGCTCGAGCTCCATCTCTTCGAGGGTCATCGCCCGTTCAGTAAACTGATTGAGGCGTGCCTCAATCGCATCTGAGCGGCGGGAACCTATCAGTACAAACACCATGAGCCCGATCCCGCCGAGGATAAGCACCCCAAACAAGAGTATCATAGGACTCATCATCACACCTCAATATCCATAATCTTCATAATTGCAAAGAAGCCGATCACAATCATCACCATTGATGTCACAGGCAAGCAGCACCAGTTTTCGGGCGGAAGGCCAAAGGTAAAGATCGGGGCCATATATTCGGGGTTGACCGTAGAAATAAAGATCGCCAGACCAACGGGCAACCCGGTAATCACCCAGGCCGAGATGCGGCCCTGGGCTGTCAGCGTATTAATCTCACCTTTGATCCGTACCCGTTCACGGATGGTATGACCGATCGTATCGAGGATCTGAGCCAGATTACCGCCCACTTCCATCTGAATATTCACCGCCGTGATCAACAAATCGAGGTCTTCAGAGGGAACCCGGCGTTGCAGATTGGTCAGCGCCTCTTCGGTTGAGCGTCCGAGCCCGACCTCCTGGACAACCCGATGAAACTCATCATTCACGGGATAGGGGGCCTCTTTCGAGACCATATCAAGGGTTTGCAAAAAGCTATAACCACCGCGGAGGGCATTTGCCATCATGGTGATCGTATCACCGAGGCGATCATTAAAGGCCTTGAGGCGTCGCTTCATCCGCATCCCGAGATAGAGATTGGGCAGGAAGGAAAACAGCACGGCCCCGACGAGCCCCGACGCGAGCATTGCCATCGGGTTTGCACGACCAACAAAAGCGCCGATCCCTGCACCAAGGAGCGCGGTACCGATTTTGGTGATATAGAACTCGGCCACCGTTAACTTTACGTCAGCACGGGCGAGGTCACGTGCCGTATTGCTCCCCTGTTTGCTTTTGGCAACAACCTTATCAATGCGTTCAAGGGCCTGACGCGGATTTGCCTCATCGGTTGATTGATCGCCACGCCCGGCAAACTCATCGAGGCGTGAACTGACGCTATCGCCCTGGCCGCTGCGCAGCATCACCACAACTCCAGCAACGATCAATACCAGCAGCAAGCCCAGGCCACCGAGGGTAATTGGCATCATCTCAGGCGAAAGTAGTCGCTCCATACCATGTTCCTCAGGATAGCAGAACCACACACCTGGTCTTGCCCGGAGGCACCCATCTGCCAGATACCGGGTTCTCGATCCTTAAAAACTAAGTCGATCACTCGAGCCAAAGATTGTTGGCGAGAGATAGATATTCATCGACTCAAACTTCTCAATAAATTTGGGACGTACCCCGGTGGGACGCAAGATGCCCACGATCTTGCCTTTTTCATCGACGCCCGTCTGTTCAAAGACAAAAATATCTTGCATCACGACCACATCACCCTCCATGCCAGAAAGTTCGGTGATCTGCGTGACCTTACGTGAGCCGTCCTGGAGGCGGGATTGCTGGACAATCAACTGAACAGCCGAGACAATCTGTTCACGGATGGCGCGGGCGGGGAGATCCATCCCGGCCATCAGGCACATCGTCTCGATACGAGCCATCGAGTCTTTGGGTGTATTGGCGTGCAGCGTCGTCATCGAGCCATCGTGACCGGTATTCATCGCCTGCAGCATATCCAGGGTCTCGCCGCCGCGACACTCACCGACAATAATGCGTTCAGGCCGCATCCGGAGGCAGTTAATCACGAGGTCACGGATCGTCACCTCGCCGCGTCCCTCAACATTTGGTGGGCGTGACTCAAGGCTAATCACGTGATCCTGACGAAGTTGCAACTCAGCCGCATTTTCGACGGTAATAATGCGCTCATCATTGGGAATAAACGACGAGAGCACATTCAGAAGGGTCGTCTTGCCTGAGCCAGTACCACCCGAAACGACAATATTGGTACGCGACTTGACGCAGGCAGCCAGGAACTCACCCATCTCCTGGCTCATCGAGCCAAAGCGGACGAGGTCACTGATCGTCAGATTATCTTTGCGAAACTTCCGGATCGTCACGGTCGGGCCATTGAGGGCGAGGGGGCGAATAATTGCATTGACGCGTGACCCATCGGGCAAACGCGCATCGACCATTGGTGACGACTCATCCACGCGGCGTCCAAGGGGGGCGACAATGCGGTCAATAATGCGCATCACGTGGGCATCATTACTAAACGCAATATCAGTATGGATAAGCTTACCGGCTTTTTCTACATAAATCTGTTTCGGGCCATTGATCATAATTTCACTGATGGCCGGATCAGCGAGCAACGGTTCAATCGGGCCCAGTCCAATAATATCAGCCTCGATAGCCTCAAACATACGCTGGCGTTCCGACTTGGTCAGTACAATGCTTTCGCCATCGAGGATCGCCTGAAACGCCTCTTCGACCTGTTTGCGCACGCGAGCTTTATTGCTCAGATCCATGCGCGGATCGAGTTCACTAATCAAGCGGGTTTGCACCCGTGTTTTCAACTCATTAAAACTAGCATCAACCGTCGCCTGATGCGGGCGAAGGGTATTGGTGAGTGGTTGGGCCGGGCGGGCGGCAGGTGGGGCTGCGCCAGCCCCGAGTTCACTGGTTGGAGGAGCGCCCCCTAGTCGTTTGAGTAGTGACATCTAGCGCCTCCTAGCGCTTAAAAAACCGAAAGAACCCACCCTGAGCGGGTTTCTCAGCCGCTTTGCCAGCTTTCTCGGGTAGCGCCTTGCTGGGCAGCGTACCTTTTGAACCAGTGGCGCGTGTGGCGGCAGTCAGATCACGGGCGAGACTCAGGATATCACGCGAAAACTGGTGATTGGGCTTGCTAATGATCAGGGGCACCCCCTGGTTGATCCAGAAGGTCACGTCATGCCCGGCGTCACCAATTTGATGACTCACCTTGCGCTGGAGACTCTTCTCGATATCTTCGGCCTTGATGCCGGTGCGATTCGTTGCTTTATTGAGCACGAGCATCGTCTTTTCTTGTGGATACCCCAGCAAATCGGCGACTTCAAGGAAGAGGGTAAGATCGCGGATGCAGTGCATTTCGAGGGTGATCAGCGTCACAATCCGTGTCGCCAGATCGAGTGAGGCCAGGGATCGATCCTGAAAGGACGCGGGGGTATCAACGATCACAAAATCAAACGAACGCCGGAGGGCTTCAAGAATCGCACGCACATGCTCGGCATTGACCAGTTCACCGCGTTGGGGATCAGGTGGGGCAAGTAACACCTTGATCTGGGAGGTATGCGTAGCGAGCACATCTTCGAGCAGTTCTTCATCAAGCTCATCCGTCCGTTGGGCAAGATCGATGATCGTTTTATCCGAACGCAGATTGAGGATGACTGCCAGATCACCAAAGATGGCATTGGCATCAACCAGGGCCACCTTTTTACTGGTAAGCTGGCGGATCGCAATGGCAAGATTGGCGGCGACGACCGAGGTGCCCACGCCGCCTTTGGGGCTAAAGACCGCGATGATTTGCCCAAGTTCGACCCCACGCTGGGGCGTATTCACGGCCCCGCTCTCGGCCAGATTGACTGTCTTGGGGCGGGTGGCGGCCAGTTTATGGACGTGGCGAATGGACTTATAGAGGTCATCGGCACTGATGGGCTTGGTCAGGAACTCTCGTGCCCCGGCGAGCATCGCCCGGCGCAGATAATCTGTTTCGCCCTGCACACTCATGATGATGACCTGGATCGCCGGATCTTTATTCATGATCGCTTCAGTGGCGGCGATCCCGTCCATATCGGGCATATTGATATCCATGAGGATGACGTTGGGGTGCAGTTGACCCGCCATCGCAATGGCCTCACGGCCGCTACTTGCTTTACCAACAACCTCAATATCTTTTTCGAAGAAGAGCAACTTCTCGAGTTGTTCGCGTGTGTCAACAATATCGTCGACAATCAGCACGCGGATCTTTTCACCCTCGGCCATTGGTCTCTCCTCACTGGTTATCAGGCGTTCACAGCGCACTCCTCAACTGGAGGTGCAGAGCTTATGGGACGCGTACAGGTGCTGGCGTCCGCGTCGGATCGGGCGTTTCGAGTTCTTCCTGGCTATAGACGCGTGGCGGCAGTGACTCGGGCAAGGGCACCCCAAACTCAGCCGTTAGCAGATCCAGGGTCGCCCCGATCGTCTGTTCGACGGCATCATCGCCAGCCCCACGGAGGACAAGCACCAGGCGCGCCTGCGTTGAAATCGCCAGTTCCATCAACTCAGCTTCTTGATTATTCAGCGCCAGCACGAGGGTCCAGAACCCTGGGGTAAGCGTGCCTGCGGCAGCACTTTCTGGCGGAACGACCGGATTGTTGATATCCTCGACCGCAACAATCTCTTGATCAGTTTCGCCTTCGGGGGCCGGGGTACCATCAGCTGGTGGGGGTGCAGGACGGACAATGCGCAGCACCTGAGCGCGTTGAATAATCGTCTTGGTGCTCGGGAGTTGCTGCTGGTTATCCTGGAAGACCAGTTGTGGCGCTCCGCCAGGTTCTGTGGGGGGGATCAGGACTGGCTCACGTTCACGGCGGGTAATCGTGAACGTTGCCACCACATCGACAAAATCGCCGGGTTTGATCTGATCAGCGACCCCCGAGAGGTTATTGACCAGGAAGGGATAGGCTTTATCGGCGGGGCGATCGGGTTCGGCGGTTGGAATTTGTTGGGAGAGCCCTGGTTCCGTCAGCGCACTGCGCGGAATGCGCTCGCCAGCGCGAAACGCCCGCATCGTCAGTTGGCCGATGACTTCACCGGGGGTCGAAATATCCTGGCGTTCCACAAATTCGGTCTGCGGGATCGCGATGACCTCGAGGGCGGCCAGATCGTTAATGACCGTATTGGCGGGAATATCAACCCGAGCTCGTACCACATCAACTTCGGGGATGGCCGTTGGCTCGGCGATGATCGTCGGCACCTCGGGGCCAACGCCAAGCAGGCTACTTCCTCCTGGTTGCAGAAAGAAAAATGCGGCTGCCCCACCAACGATTAAGATCAAGGCAATGAGTAAGATGAGCACGCCACCACGCTTCATAGCGGGGTATCCTTCCTATTCAGGAGCGGTCGCGCAGATGCACTGACCGCATGCCTGTCTATCATTATAGCATATGCCTTTAACCATTACCTTACCACTGTGGGCAGGTAGAGCCTGTTGGTTGACAGGATTGTGAACCGACGGATCAACGGCGTCGTGTCGCCCTCGGTCAGGTTTTCGCCGCGATTATTGGTCTTGCCGAGGCCGCCTTCGGCAACCAGATTGAAGGGGTCAATCAGGGCGGCCACGGCATAGTGGCCTGGCGTCGCGAAGAGGGTGCGAAGATCGGCGAGTGGTTGATCCTGGCCAAGCTCGGGCAAGAGCGGGTGGGCATTGTAGTTTGAGTACCAGCCTGTATTCAAGGCCAGCGTGACATCGGGTGTTGTCTGGAGTCGGTTAACCCAGCG
Organism: Candidatus Chloroploca mongolica; assembly: GCF_004762035.2. Classification (GTDB taxonomy): domain Bacteria; phylum Chloroflexota; class Chloroflexia; order Chloroflexales; family Chloroflexaceae; genus Chloroploca; species Chloroploca mongolica. Next base: position 49,542 of record NZ_SIJK02000024.1, read on the forward strand.
GTAGACAGGTGCGCAATCAACGCGGTTATCGTCATCATTTTCAATGGGGAGAGTTGGCACCTCAAGCTCGGGCTCGGGCTGTTCAAGTTCGCTATAGGCCACACAGAGCACCACGGGGAAGAGGTCGGCCCCGACGAGCGCGGTTTCGCTTCGTCCGTCAGGATGCAGGTTCTTCATCGCGAGGTCGAAGCCGTCGAAACGACCACGTTCGGTGACGGTGACGTCAAAGCGCTCGATCCAGAGATCGGGTTCACCGGGGATAGTCTTCTCAACGCTGATATTGAGCAGTTTTGGCGTTTCAGTGATATCAATCGGCGGGATCAAGCCACCTTCGGCATTGCGTCCATTCTGGGTCAAGAGGGCGCGATACTGGAAGCAGGTTGCATTGAATTTTTCTTCGCCAAACACCTCCTTTAATTCAACGCGGTTGTTGCCAGACTGCGAGAAGAAAGACGAACTGCGATCACTATCGAGTTGTACCCAGGGGGTATTGGCTGGGAACGCGCCTTCATCACAGCGTGCATCAGCGCGCCGTACCCGGCGAAACTCGATGATCAGATCGGCGGTGGGGTTGCGCGACCGGTCGATCTCAGTGGTCCAGTTGAGGGCGAGCACGCGGGCGGCACCATCGGCTGCGGTTGACTCGTCACTATCGATGCGGATATCAAAAAAGCGCGAATAGTATGACCCCTCGACGCTGCGGCGGGTTGCATTTGCTTCAGCGAGCCCCCCGATTGAACCACGCCAGAGCACCCCACTGGTATTGCCACTGCGATCACGGCCCCCGAGTGAAATGGCCCAAGCCGTGCCGGCCCCGGCGGGGGCTTGCACGTCCTCGGGGTAGCGGGCGGGCACAAGCACAATGCCAGCATTGGCAAGCGGATCGAGCAGCGGATTAGCGGGATTGTTATTGCCGATGAAATACTCGGTACTCTCTTCGGTGATCGTCTGGAGATCAAAGAGATCATCGTGGATCGCCGAGGTGATCGAGTCGAGAGCTGAAGTGGTGGCGCTGGTGGTTGTCCCGCCAACGACATAGAGGCGGTTGTTATAGGCAAAGCCCGAAAGCCCTGTGCGCGCAACACCCTCGGTATTGACCAGGCGATTAGCGAGATTGGGCCGCTGACTCCAGGTCAATGCACCGGTGTCGGGATCAACGAGGGCGCGGTAGACATACTCATTGCGGAAAGTGCGGGCGGGATTGACATAGCCACCTGCAATGAAGATGGCATCACGTGTCACCGTTACCCCATCCTCAACGACGGTGATCCGCGAGGTCATCGCGCTATGATCAAAGAGGCCTGGCGTGCCGGCAAAGCCACTTGGTGGCACAACGGGCATATTGCCGGTGCGTACCCATGGGTTATCGGTGGCGTTCGTCTCGGGATGCCTGAGCCTGCCCGTGGTCGGATCAATTTTGGCATAGAAGACGGCTGCCGTGGTGAGGTCGGGAAGATTGGTGGCGACCATCAAGCCGCCGGTGACATACAAAAACGCATTATCACTCGATGTCCGCACGATCACTGCGGCGGCATCGGCAACCCCGAGTTGCCGGTCGCCAAGGGCGGGCGGGCCTTCGTCGACAATCGGTGGACTCGGCAGCATAAAGCCGACTCCCGCGTCGTTGGCGGTCCAGGTAACATTGCCATCAGCGGTCACCGTGCCAATCTGCACCAGCGGGGTGGTCAGATTGCTCTGCGAACACTGGGTAGCCCGGATAAAGCCGCCAATCGCATAGAGATACCCGGTGTTGCTGCCCGCTGGCACCTCGAGCGCGGCTGCGGTAGCATCGCTGCGTGGGGCAAGGGTCTGCACTCGCCCACCACATTCATCAGCGGTGAGCACCACGGCCGGGGGCAAAGGGTCATCGAGGAAAAAATCGTTGGCACTGGTCGCCCCTGCTGGCAGGGTCTCGTCAGTATAGCCGTGCGCAACGACAAAGCCGTTGGCTTGATCGATGGTTGCCCAGAAGACGGAATTGATGGTTGTACTGGCCTGGAGTGAGCCCTGGCTGCCAGCAAGCGTATAGATCCGGTTGCCGAGGGCTGCCACGCCGTGGCCCTGGACACCCGGGGTGGGCAGCGTTTGCGAGTCGCGGCTCCACTTATTGAGCAACCCAATGGGCGTCAGCAAGACGGCCCCTTCTTTATCGGTGCCAGGAGGTGACTGCACATCGGCGCTGATCGAGGTACGCTGAACGGTGCCTCGGGCGAAATCGCCCTGACTATTGTCAAGCATTTCGGTAAAGATTGTGACAGCGGCTCCGGCCTGGCCGCCAGGAATCAGCACGATCAGCAAGACAGTGAGCAAGAGAGTGATCCATGCGAGTGAAGGGCCAGGCCGGACACGGGATCGGTGAGGCATGAGGGGACTCCTATGGACTACGGATTAAGCGGGAGATACGTGAGAGTTGTCTGTGAGGAGAAGGGGGGAGGGGAGGAATAACCCTCCCCATCAACATCGCAGGTACCCACCCGACCAGGCCGGGCTTGCTTGCTCACATTTATGGCTGCCACGAACGTGGGTTATTATCCTGGCAGACATTGACCTCGGTGGTGGATGGGAAGCGCATATGGAGGTCAAACTGGGTTGCCGGTTTGAAACTGCCCACCTGGGTGCGCGCCGAGACTTGCAGGGTTGTATTTGGTTGGGCCGTCACACCATCCCAGAGCACATCATAGCGACGGGGCAACGGATTGGGATCTTGATCGCTGGGATCGCGATACAAGAGCCATGCATTCAAGGTATAGGTACCGGGACGCACGCGATCAGTAAAGCGATAGTAGAGCTGGTTGGTGGCCTCGTTCACCTTGATTTCGGTCACCAGTGCGCCACCGCTGCCGCCCTCGGTCGGGGTGAGCGTGACAAAGCCCACCGTCGGCCACCCGAACTCCCGACCGCCCGAGAGGGTAAAGCGCAGATCCGGCGAGAGATTCGCCTGGGTCATATCGGTACGCACATCGCCTTCACGGGGAACACAGGCAAGATCCTGCACCTGACGGCCAATTGACTCGAAGAGGATATCGAGGTTGTTCTTGCCCGTCACCGGATCGGTTTCAAGGGTTGAGACCACATAGCCAGTCTCGAAGCCATTGATCGGATCCGAAGCAATCTGCCCACTGCTTAAGCCACCGTACACCTGGTTGAGGGGCGAAATGCCCACAGCGTAGACAATCGTTCGTGCTTTGCGATCATCAGGGATATTGCGCGTATCGGTCACGGTACCTTTGAGCTCGGCATTGCTGACCGAGATTGACTGATTGATCGGACGATTATGGAGTGTCGTCCCATCAAAGTAGGTACCTCCGCCGCTATTCGTATGGCAGATCGCCGTATCAATGAGTTGTTTTGTCGCGAGACCCCGGCAGAATGCCCGGTGGCTGCCTTCCACTGCGCCTGGACGCCCCTGGCCCCATGTATCGGCTCCATATGTGCCCGGCGAACTGAAGGCGTGATAGTTGCTCGCGTTTTGATTAAAGAATTGATTCGATACACCGTCGGTGATAAAGAGCACCACGCGCAGATAGGTGAATTCTTTGCCCTGCCAGGTCACGGTTGGATCAGACGCACGTAGCACGCGCGAGGCCCGGAAGAGGCCCGCAGTGCCGTTGGTGCCGCCATTGCTGACATAACGCTTGAGGATCTTGTCAGGGCCAAAGATCGGATGGGTCGTATCGCGCTCTGGTACGTCAATGGTACCGGTGGAGTGCCCGTCAATCTCCTTTTTCAGCACGTTCTTATTGCTGCTGAAGTAGGCCTGCGAGCCATTTGGGGTGCCACTCTTGCCAACATAGGTTCCATCACTACGCTTGAAGATGAAGGCATTGCCATCGCGACTAACCTCGCCTGTATACCAGACGTAGGCAAACTGATCGGGCGGACGGGCGGGATCGTCCGTGTCAAAGTAGGCCGTATTAATGAGTTGCTGGATGGCCTGTTTGGCAATAAACATCCGGCGTTGGGTATATTCTCGCCAGTAGCGTGATGCGCCGGTACCATCAGTCTCAGCATTACCATCAATGGTTGATCCATTAGGGCGGGTATAGACCGGCCCGTTGGTACACTGGGTAAAGACCGAGGGTTGGGGCACGCCATCCACCGTCAGTGGCCCCTGGTTGGAATAGATATTGCCGCCACCGCCAATATCGCACTGCCCATTGAAATTGGCACTCATCGAGCCAGACTGGTCGAGCACAATCACCCACTGGATCGGATTGTAGTCGGTGGGCCGGTTCTGATAGGCCGGCGTCAGCGCCACATCGCCCCATACCTCACAGCAATCCTCCTCGTTGGGTGGTACCGGGCTAAACGAACATGCCCCGAGCAACGCATCTTCCTGCCCAAGGTAGACGAGGTCGAAATAGGTATTATTCTTACCTTTGTTGTCTGAGGCGAGGATCACAAAGACCCCGAAGCCGGTCACGTTATAGCGGGAATTAGCCCCATTGTCAGCGGCCGGAGGATTATAAAGTGGCAGGATCATCCTGGTGCCAAGGGCCTGATGTTCCTGCATTGCGTCCCAGGCTTTGCCAACCATCATCCCGGTCGAGCCCCAGACCCAGTCACCAGGGCTGAGGATACCAGGGAGTGCGGGATAGTTGACATCCACCACCCCTGAAGGCAAGGGAGCCTCTTCAAAACCATTGCTAAGATTGCCAAATCCACGGAGACTGTTTTCGGCGTCGACGGCGCTCTTATTGGCTTCCTTCCAGCGCAAGAAGCCGAAGTTGCCAGGGCTATCATTATCTTTTGGATAGATGCGCCGTGCTGTATAGGTGGCAAAAGGCCCACTGGGAATGACGCGCCAGTTTACATCATCCACTTGCCTGAACTGGCCCAAGTCATCGGTCAAGGTCATACGGTCAATCGCAAATGGGTAGACGCCCTGGCCTATTGGGCACTTGCCGGCATAGGCACTGGCCCCGATAGGCAGATCGTTGCGCCCAACGACGCGGGCAAAGTAGGTATCAACCTGACCTTCGAGGCGCACCTGGATAAAGGCAACATCATTTGTCGGGATCGCATTGGCATTATCAGGCGTGATCGACGAAGCCCCGGCAATGGCCCGCCCATCTTTATCGAGATAGACAGCCGCCAATTGCACCTGATTGCTGTCTGGTGTTTGCCCATAGGGTGCCACGTCAATGCCATTGGCAGTCAGCACCTGAAGGATCTCGTTATAGACCATTGCGCTGGTATCACCGGCGCGACTATTGAAGACAAAATTCATGCCTGCGATCGACGAGGCATTGGCTGCCGCGACAACCCGGCGCTCTTGCGAAAAGGTATTGCCAACATCCACCGAGAGCCCGACCATGGCTACAAGCACCACGATCATGAGGGCGATCAGCGGGATGCTTTGGCCTAACGTTCGCCTACGATACATTTGGATTCTTGTTTCCATGATCCTGATCCTCCATCTACCATCATCTTGATTTTTGCTTTGAACTGCCTTAGCCAGAGCTTTCGGTGCAGGGGCAAGGCTAGGGTGTTGTATAGTACTGGCTGCGTATCGGCATCAAGTGTGACGCCTGCAAGCGCACAGTATTGCCAAAGACCGGGGCAAAGGGGAAGAAAAAGCTGTATTCGTACCGTACGGTGACGCGGATCCAGCACCCGCGCCCGCCGGCCTGCAGATCACGGCCACGCACATTGCCCACACAGGAAGGCCGCAGATCGTTCGTGTCAAAGCCGGACAGGTTTTCGACATAAATGTAGCCGTTTGCGTTGGTAGCAACATTGGCATGCAAATTCTGCGTCAAATCATCAACCCCATTGCCATCGAGGTCGCGCAGATTAGCAAAGCCGTTCCCCTGATCCCCTGCGGCCCCGTAGACGCGTCGCGCAATTTCGGTATAGGGGAAGACAAGCTGGGTAATATTGCCATTGCCATCTTTGACCGCGTGCGGATAACTGCCATAGACGGCACCCTCCTGGGCGGCGACGCGCAGGGCTTGCATGGTAAAGTAGATCAAGCCCAGGTCAACGACGGCGGCCAGCAGAAAGAAGATCATCGTTGAGGCAAGGGCAAACTCGACGACGGCCTGGCCCCATTGCTTTGGGTGGTGTCTGGGCAATGTCGGGTGAGTAGGCGCAACCCTGGTCTCACCTTGTGGCCTTGCCTTCAGCATGAAGGATGTGATCAACTTTTTCATAGCACTTGCTCACAACATTATTTATGGCGTAGGATCAGGATTGATCCGCACCCACTCGGTCTGATCGGCGGCACAGGCGACCCCAATCTGACGCGTGGGATCACGCCCAAGATTTTCGAGCGAGCGACGCTGGGTCACTCGCATCGTCACCCCATCGTTCATGCCGAGCAAGCCAAAGAGAGGGGTCAAGCTATTGACCGGGTAGGTGATCGAGATCTCAATTGGCCCACGCGAAGCCAGGTTACGGGTAGTGCCGCCATTGGGATAACGAATGGTCACATACTGAGCCTGGGCGACAGCGTCTTGTTCGTTGACCCCCATGCCAAGCAGGGTTAGCTGTGACTCAATCGCCACATAGACAGCATTGACACAGTTATCCGAGCGAATGCTGCGCGGTGCCCAGACATCCGGGTCTTGATTGAAGCCATCAGGATTCTGGTTCAACCATGCCTCGTGCGGAGGCAGCTGGGCGGCCACTTCGGCACCATTGCGGGCAGCCTGCGAGATGGTCGAATAGGCAAAGATCAGCCAGCCAAACTCGATGATGCCAAAGATGACGATCAAGAGGATCGGAAGCATCAAGGCCATCTCGACGATGGATTGCCCTTCTTTGTTCTGCGTATGCTCCATGATCGGCCTCCGTGCAGGGTCTTCTCGCCCAGCCTTATTATAGCTCTAGGGCAAGGAGATGCTCAATAGTCTAATGGTACCGTGTTGGGGCGGGGCGTCGCCGCGCCCCAACGGCGTCGCCGCGCCCCAACGGCGGCACGGGGCGGCGGGGCGGGGGCACGGCGGCGGCGTGCCCGTACGGGGGGCGGCGGGGCGGCGGGGCGGGGGCACGGCGGGGCCGTGTCCGTACGGCGGGGCGGCGAGGGCGGCGGGGCGGGGCAACGCCAGCCATGTCATTCCGAACGGAGTGAGGAATCTTCGCTGCGGTGCATCGGTGCATAGAAGACCCCTCGCTGCGCTCCTAAGAAACAAACCGTGTTGTCAGTTCCAGTGTGTCCTCTGTCATTCCGAACGCAGCGGAGCGCAGTGAGGAATCTGCACTGATCGTCATGGAAGACCCCTCACTCCGTTCGGGGTGACATGGGTGGGCCGGTGCAACACACTGGTTGCTCTCGGCACCACTGGCCCGCGGGCCACTTGGTACTCGGGGTGACAAGGACGCGCGACGGGGGCACGGCGCCGCCGTGCCTGTACGGGGCGGGCCTGTGCAAAAGGTGGACAATGCACAGATTTGGGGGTATACTGGGTGTAAGAGGATGCAAAAAGAAAAAAGATAGCGATGGAGTGGTATGATAGAGCGAACGCATTTGTTGGAAGAGTTTGTGGTTGTGCGTGCGCCGATAGAGCGGGTTGAAGCGGTGATGACTGAGCGCGACCCGATGTTGCGTTGGATGTCTGGGGCGGTGCGCTTTGAGCCGGTCGATGGGATCTGGACGTTTGACCAGGGGACACGGTGGCAGTTGACGTTGAGTGGGCTTGGACGTTTGTTGCAGGCTTCGTATGTTGTCCACGAGCGTCGGCCCGGACTGATCCTGTGGGCGTTTGATGGGTTCTGGGAAGGTTTTGATGCGTGGCACTGGATGCCGCAGCAAGACCCTGAGCATACATTGATTCAAAATCGCATTGAATATCAGCTGCGTATTCCGGTGATTGATGTCGTCTGGCCAGCGACGGTGGGGCCACTGATGGGCTGGGATGCGCGGGTACAGATGCAACGGCTCAAGCAGGTTTGCGAAGAGCAAGGAGGCTAGGATGGCACGTCCGTTTATTCCGATGACCGGCAAATGGCGCCGGGAATTCATTCAGCCCCGTGGGCCTAAAGGAGTACCGCAGGTAGGTGAACTGGCACCTGATTTCACCCTGCCGTACGCAAAGATGGTCACAGGCCCTGAGGGTGAACTGCAGATTGAGTATGGACGAACGGTCACGTTGAGTGCGCTGCGCGGTCGTCCGGTGGTACTGAACCTGTCACGCATTGTGAGTGATCGTTTCTTCTGACCGCATTGTGCGCCGCAGCTGGATGCTTTGCGGGAAGCTCATAGTGAATTCGTTGCGCGGGGGGCCGAATTATTGGTCGTAAGCAGTACCGAGCTTGAGATGACGAGCTTTGTTGCTGAGACGCTGAATGCCACGTACCCGGTGTTGAGTGATGGCGATTGGTCGGTTTTTCATCGCTATGGCATGGGTTCGGCAATGGGGGTGCCGTTGCCGAGTACCTTTGTGATTGATCCCGAAGGTATCATTCGGTGGAGTTGGGTTGCCCCGCTCTCGGTCGTCTTTACGCCGCCGACACCTGAGACCCTGCTCTCGATCCTGGATCAATTGTCTGGAAAATAGCCGTTTGTTAGGCAGCAAAAAAGCCAGCATAGCTGGCTTTTTTGCTGCCCACAGAATGACTGAAGGATTTAGAATGCTGCCGGGCTAACGACCATACGACGAATGTAGCTGGTCTCGATAGCCTGGCTATACTGCCATGCGCCGAGGGCGAAGAGGGCCTGAGCGATGGTCTGGCTAATCTGCTCGAACCAGACGATCGCGATAGTATCGAAGGTCATATTCGCCATCTGGGACATCAGCAGCACCACAAGCATCGTGGTCAGGAAGAGTGCGCCGGTTGTCCACATCTTGCGGCCCCAGGCGGCGAGGATGAGCATGATCAGCATCCCGATATTGCCAATCGAGGCCAGCAAAATCAGGGGCACGCGCCACGGGCCGCCAGCCTGACCGATAACGGCGGAGAAGACGACAAAGAGCCCGATCACAATGGCGGGCACCATCCAGGGACTCTTGAGGGGGGGCTGTTCGCGGAGCATGCGGCGTACCTGATAGAGCGACCAGGCAAAAATAGTAAAACCAGGGGCGATCAAGGGAAAGAGGCCATGGTACATCCAGCTGATCTCGGTACCAGTGGCCGCGATGATCAGCTTGCCTGTGGCTTTGAGGATCCCGCCGAAGACGATTAAGATGGCACCGATGGTTGCCATGCGCCCAATTGAACGATCCATCTGGATCATCATCCGGGTCAAAATGATCAGACCGATGGCCGAAAAGATAACCGTCATGTAGTCCTGCAAGCCCAGAATTACTGTGTATTGATCTTGCATCGTCTCCGCTCCGCTCCTTTGTGGCAGACACTTTTACGTACACCCTATTGTATATATGTCACACGATTCTGCAAGTTGATTGTAGTACAGAGTCGGGAGAATCTGGTGGAGAGATCTGGAAGAAAGAGGGAGAATTGACAACCAGGGTAGGGGCGAGGACGGAACGTCCTCGCCCCTACCCTGGTGAAAGGGAAGGTAACGGGGGTTGGCGGGTTGGCAGAAAGGGTCAAGTGGGCCTACAATAGAGGGAGGTGGACCGGGCCGCCCCGGCCGTGTGAGCGAGGGAGCGACGATGCATATGGAACTGACGGCTGACAAGCTGATTGAGGCGCACTACTGGATGCGGCTGACGCGGGCATTGGATGACCGAGGAACCTTTTTGCACAAGCAGAGCAAGATTGTCGGGGGCTACTTCTCGCAGATCGGGCACGAGGCGTTGAGTGTCGCGGCGGGGATGGCGCTTGGGCCTGAGGATGTCTGTGCGCCGATGCATCGTGACCTTGGCACATACCTGGTGCGTGGGTTGACGCCACGACGGATTGTGGCGCAGTTTCTTGGGCGGAGGACTGGGGTAAGTCGGGGGCGTGATGCGAATCTGCATGGGATGGGCGATTTGAGCCTGGGGCTCATCGGTTTTATTAGCCACTTGCCTGCCTCGACCCCGGTCATTGTTGGGGTCGCCCATGCCTTCAAGCTGAAAAGCGAGCCGCGGGTTGCCATGGCCTTTTTTGGTGATGGCAGTGCGAGTCAAGGCGTAGCGCATGAGGCGCTCAACTGGGCCTCGGTCTTTCAGGTACCGGTGGTTTTTATCTGTGAGAACAACCAGTACGCCTACTCGACGCCGCTCGCGCGGCAGATGCGCATCGAGCATATTGCCGAGCGGGCAGCGGGTTATGGCATGCCTGGGCAGATTGTTGATGGCAACGATTTCGAGGCAGTCTATGCAGTCGTGTATGAGGCGGTTGAGCGTGCGCGGGCGGGTGGCGGGCCGACGTTGATCGAAGGCAAGACGATGCGGATGCGTGGGCACGCCATTCACGACAACATGGCGTATGTGCCCAAAGAATTGCTGCAAACGTGGGCCGAGCGTGATCCCATTATGCGCTTTGAGGCCACGCTACGGGCGCGAGGCTTGCTTGATGATGCACGTCTCGCCGAGGTACTGGAACGGATTGAGGTCGAGTTGGATGACGCTCAGGCGTTTGCGGAAGCATCGCCGTATCCTGAAGGGGCCGATGTACGTGAGGGGGTATATGCGTAGGCAGGCGATGTATCTGACGCATCGTTTGCCTACGCATAATGAAGCCTAGCCAAGGACAAAGATCTGAGCGACGGCACGATCCTGGAAGAGCAGGACAACGGCTTCGTGGGCGGGGTCGTAGTCGTTGAGGATCGCTTCGAGATTGGGAGGCCACTCATCTGAGCCGGCATCGGCGGGATAGTAGGCGATGGGGGCGGTGCCCGTGGCGGTGCGGAGGTCAATGCCACGGAGGTCAATCTCGATGACCCCGATGCCATCACGCTTGTAGGATTGGGCCGCAAAGAGCAGTAACTGTTCACTAATCACGGTTACGTAGCTGCCAGCGATCTCAGCGGGGTCACTTTCGGGTGTTTCGAGTAAACGGCGTAGATAGAGCAAAGCCTCTTGTTGCTGTGGATTCATAGGGTTCTCCGGATGATACACACGACTGTCCCTATGATACCGCATGTAGAGAGGAATGGCACAAGAGAGGGGCGAGCAAGGCTCGCCCCTTAGGTGCCCGTACGCCGGGCTGATCGGGGCACCCGCGAGGGGTGCCCGTACGCCGGGCTGATCGGGGCCCCCGCGCGGGGTGCCCGTACGCCGGGCCTGATCGGGGCCCCCGCGAGTAGGGGCACCCCGCGCGGGGGCCCCTACTCGCGGGGGCCCCTACTCGCGGGTGCCGCCGGGCCTGATCGGGGCACCCGCGAGGGGTGCCCCGATCAGGCCCATGCTCAGAGCAGGTGAAACCCTTTGGGGTGTAGGATCCTTGCGGCCCTACACCCGTTGGCTTGTGCTTGGTGCCTAGTTGACGTTGATACTGATGCGGCGCGGCTTGACCTCTTCGGCTTTGGGGATGTTGAGGTGGAGCACACCGTTTTCGAGGTGGGCGGTGATGTTATCGCCGCGCACTGTTGTTGGCAGGGTAATGCTGCGGGTAAAGCGGCCATAGCGACGCTCGATGCGATGATAGTTGCGCTCTTTGCTCGCTTCGCTCTGCTTGATCTCGCCACTCAAGGTCAACGCCCCATTCTCGAAGGTAATCGCTAGATCCTCAGCCTTCATCCCAGGCACAGCGGCCTCGATGAAATAGGCATCGGCAGTCTCACTCAGATCCAGGTGCATCGCGAAGGTGCCGCCATTGCCGGTGCGTGCAACCACCCCAGGCACAACACTCTCTTCAAACAGACGATTCATCGCCTCACGCAGGGTCACCGCCTCTTGCACAGGATCCCACCGGGTCAACGTAGCCATAGGTAACCTCCTTATCATTGCATTGCTATCTTTTGTTTGTTCGCTTCTTCAGTTGGGCAAGGACGATAGATAATTTTGTTGTGCTTACTATAGGCTACGAGTGTTAGATGAGCATCGGTGGGATATTAGAGCGATGTTAGCGTGCGCTTGCCTTGCTTGCGCATGGGTCGCAGCCCTAAACCGCTAGCTTGGGTTGAGCAAAAGCAAGAGGCAAACTGGCGTTATGAGTAAATTGTTATCTTGACAGAAAGATCATTCGTTCGGGTTGTTTCAGGCTTGGCTGGGGCTCTCTTCTGAGCGAAGATCTCAACGCTATTTTTATCATAGCCTGAGAGTATTGTTTGAGGAAATGCCGTTTTATGGCGTTCTGATGGGGGAAAATGGTGGCTGATGTCGCATCGGCAGTATAGTGCAAAACGTAAAAATTATTTAACCTTAGGTGAAAAGGTGTTTATCTTAACCCACCTTTTCACCTCAATGTAAGGATATTAACTTTTTCAAAACGTTGACATGTCTGGTGCAGAGGGCTACTATATTCATCGAAGGATCGTTATTCAAGTCGAGAGATGTTCATTCAAGCACAGGGGCCACGGAGCGTACCGTTGAGCAAAAGCGGTATCCAGTGCTCAGCCTTGCTGTCCTCATAGCGAGCAACCTGATCTGACGCAAGTTCACCGAGAGCTGTCGAGTATTTTTATGTAGAGGCAGATTCAGGGGGACAACCGTGCGAATTTTAATTACCAGCGGCGAGTTGATGCAGTCAAAAATGACTCGCTTCCTGCTCGAAGAAGTGGGTTATAGTGTTGAGCATGCGGCAACTGCATATCAAGCTGAACACATTCTTGATCGTGGCAACATTGATTTGATCCTGCTTGATGAGCATTGTCCCGACATTGGTGGTGTGAGTCTTTGCCAGAAATTGCGTTCACAGTATCACATCCCGATCATTTACACAGCTGAAAATTGCCCGGTTGCCGAACGAGTGATGGCATTGAAGATGGGTGCTGACGATGTCTTGCCCACGCCATACAATCCACACGAGTTATTAGCGCGGATTGAAGCGGTGATGCGCCGGTATGGTGATGAAAGCATCCGGCTCTTTTCAACCTACCAGCCGATCTCGGTCGGCGAGTTGCGCCTTGATCCCGTACAGCGCCGGGTCGTGATTGGCGACAATCGCGAAGAGCTTTTGACCGAGCGAGAATTTCAACTGCTCTATTATCTTGTGCAGAATGCTCGTTGTGTCTTGAGTTCACGCCAGTTGCTCCAGAAGATCTGGGGGATGGAAGATATCACCGAGAGCAATCTTGTGCCCGTCTACATCGGGCGATTGCGTCGCAAGATCGAGCCAAATCCAGTGAAGCCCAAGCACATTGTGCGGGTGCGGGATCTTGGGTACAGTTATCATCCATAAAACAAACACATTTTGAGCGAAAAAAACTGGCGCACGCGGTAGGCCGCGTGCGCCAGTTTTTTAGATTCCTACGGCACGTTCGAGCAGGCCAAGCTGAGAGCGTCCGGCATTGCCTGCGGCGATGATCTGGTTGGCGATGGCGAGGGCGGCAATGCCGGCTTCACCGCTGACGACAGGGGGATTACCGGTGCGTACGGCTTCGCAGAAGCTGCGGAGTTCTTCAACGAGCGGCTCGCGGCGCTGCACCTTCTGGCGAATGCTCCGGCCTTCGCTGACGCCGATCAGCGCCAATTCGGGCCAGGCCTTGCCCTGACAGGCGTCATTCTCGTAGAAGGTGAGATCCTGGGTCAGATAATTCGCGACAAACATCCCCCGTTCACCCACCACACTCAATTCACGGATTTTGGTCGGGGTCAACCAGTTAATATCGAGCATCCCGACCACCCCATTTTCAAAACGCAGCACGGCGGACAGCATATCCTCGTGGGTCTGATGGACATGGCGATGGAGTTCGACGTGCATACGCACAATGGGTGATCCGATGAGATAGTTGAGGATATCGACCTCGTGGGTAGCCAGGTCAATCACGACGCCAACATCTTCAATGCGGGCAGGAAAGGGGCCGACCCGACGAGCCGAGATCTGGAACACATTGCCAATTTCGTGGTCATCAATTTGTTGTTTGAGGGAAATGATCGCAGGATTGAAGCGCTCGATATGACCGACGGTGAGGGTCACCCCGCGGCGGCGGGCGGCGTCAACAAGGGCATAGCCCTCTTCGACAGTGGCGGCGATCGGTTTTTCGATCAAGACGGACACACCATAATCAATCACCTCAGCGGCAACACGATAATGGTGCTTGGTCGGGACAACAATTGAAACGAGGTCGAGATCCATCTGTGCAAGCATCAACCGGAAATCGGTATAGGCGGCACAGCGATAGGTGTGGGCAATCTTGCTCACGATCTCGGTGCTAGCATCACACACGGCGACGAGGTCAACCTCTTCCATGCCTGCGTAGGCGCGGGCATGATTGCGCCCCATACTCCCCACCCCGATCACCCCAGCGCGAAGTCGTCTCGTCATCCCACCCTCCTTTAGTAAGCACCGTGTCCGTTGAGGACAATCGGGATTGTACGAAAAATAATGTAGAGATCGAGCCAGATCGAGTAATTGCGGATATAGTGCATATCAAGACGAACGCGGTCTTCGTAGCCAAGGTTGCTGCGGCCACTGATCTGCCAGAGACCGGTGAGCCCGGGGCGCACCATCAAAAGATTGTGCTGCCAGCGTCCGAAGTGGTGCAGTTCGTCCTGGGTGATCATGCGGGGACCAACCAGGCTCATCTGACCAAGCAAGACATTGACGAGTTGGGGTAATTCATCGAGGCTGGTGCGGCGCAAAAAATGACCAAGGCGCGTGACCCGTGGATCTTCTTTGAGCTTGCCACTGGTTGCCAGTTCCTGCTGCTGTTCAGGGGTGAGGCGGGCATTGCCATCGACATACATGCTGCGGAACTTGAAGGCAGCGAAGGTACGATTGCCGACGCCCATCACGCGGCGGCGATGAATAATCGCACCTGGACTATCGAGCCGAACAAGTAGGGCAATGAGCAGCAGCAGCGGACTAAAGATGATCAGGGCGGCCAACGCCCCACCGCGATCGAGGATCGCCTTGCTGAAGGCGTGCAGGCCCGTAATGCGGGTCTTGTTGAGGGTAAGCAGGGGCACGTTCGCCTGCTCGCGCACCTGAACCCCGATGGTAAGGAGATCGAAAAGCCCCGGTGAGAGATGCACATTCAGTTGACTGAGGGTTTCGATAGCCCCCTGGACGAGGGACATGCGTTCGCGCACCAGATTTGTATCAGCGATAATGACTGCATCGGCGCGATGCTGGAGGACAACCTGTTGGAATGTCGTACTACTACCGAGGACATAGACATCGGGCAAGACTTCGGTGCCGACAGCGAGTTCATCGTCGACAAAGCCCACGATGTGAGAGCCTGCGATGGGAGCGGCCTTGAGTTGCGTTGCCACGGCGCGGCCTTCGGCGTTGGCCCCGAGCACAACGACACGCTCGGTGAGCCAGCCCTGGCGCCGCAGCTGGTACATCCCACGGCGGGCACTGAAGCGCCAGAGGATCGTGAGGCTGACGGACGCAAGCCAGGCGAGCAAGAGCCAGGCGCGGGCGACGACGACATTGGGGACGAGGAAGGTGAGAATAATCACCAGCAACATCCCGAGGGTACAGGCATTAAAGACTTTGGTATACTCTTGGGTACCACCACCCAGATAGTGCGGCTTGTAGAGCCCATAGAGCGCAAAGAGGGCAATCCACGAAGGTACGAGGGCGAGCATCAAGGTCGCGTAAAATTGGGGTTCACTGGAACCTTCGTTGAAGATCGGCCAGTTGGTATAAAAGCGCAGGAGATACGCCAGCATAAACGCTGCGATCAGGGCAATGATATCCCCTATGGCCAGGATCGTGAGCATTGTGGGCCAGCGATCGCGCCAGATACTGGGATCGTTCTGGAGGCGGCGTTGTGCCACGCGGTCAATGGTCGGGATGCTCATAGAAACCTCTTCGCTGCATTATTCCTTAAACCATCAAAACACCATCGGCTCGTGTTTGCGAAGCTTGACTCCGCGGGCTACGTAGCGTGTGAACGACGTTGTCTGACTTAGGATGCCGCCGTCAGGGCGATTGCGCCGACGGCCGATGCGTTGATCTGCTGGCCGGCAACCCGGGCGGCGACGCCACGGGCAAAGGCACACACCGATTCGCCGTTGGTCAATTGCGGATAAATCTGCCCAGTATTGGCGAGATAGAGCCCGGTAACAGCACTGGCGACAGGCGGGATCAGATCCGTTGCGCCGATAGGATGAAGGGGCTCGACATACCGCTCGCGCCCGATGCGGATGGCGGCGATATCATCGTCGCGCAGGTCAGGGAACATCTGGCGCAAGTAGCCAAGGAAGGTTGTCTGCAACTCCTCATCACCCATACGGGCATAGGGACTGCCGGGGGCGACATACTTGGGCAAATAGACCAGATGGTAGCCACCGGCATCGCGAGGATCGATCAAGTTAGTTGTTTCGATCACACCGGTGAAGGGGATGCGCTGGTCGGTAATGTTGAGGGTATAGTAGGGCGTGAGCGAGCGCCGCATCACGAGCAGCATACAGACAATGCCGAGGTAGCCTTCGAGTTGGCCCCAGCGGGCCGAGACGTTGGCGGCTTCGGGTGGCAAAAGGCGGCGAGCGATCGGCGTCTGCATGGTAATAACGGTTTTGTCACTGCTCAGTTCCTGCCCATTAACGGACAGACCAACGACGCGGTCGCCGACGACGCGGATCTGGTCAACGGTCGCGCCAGTCGTAATGGTCCCCCCACGGGTGCTGACAGCGTTGGCGAGCGCATCGACCAATTCCTGGTAGCCATTAGGCAGGTAGCACATCAACTCCTTGCCTTTGCTGCGGGTATCAGTCGTGCGTACAAGGCGTGACCAGATATAGGTTGCTGGCACCTGCGAAAAATCGCCATCAAACTTGGCACGTAGCAAGGGTTCCCAGATATGGCGCACGGTACGCTCACCGCTGAGCCCGGTCAGCCACTCAGCGACGGGCATCTGCTCGAGCTGGCGCCAATCTTTGACCTGGCGACAGGCGAGAATGGTATAGGCGAGGCGGGCCCGATCCACAAACGTGAGTGGCGGAAAGCGCAAGAATTCGAGGGGCGTGGTCATCGGGTACGAGCGGCCATCGTGATAAAAGCCCATTTTGGTCGAGACCATCTGCAGGCGATCACGCAGCTTCACCTCGTCCATGAGCCCCATCAGCGTACGATCGCTATTCAAAATCGCATGATAATAACGATCGCAGCTCATATTACCGAGTTCTGGAAACGATGTTCGCCCCATCAACCCACCGAGGGTTGCCGAACGTTCCCAGACGCGTACGGACTGACCTTGCTTGAGCAACTCGTAGGCGAGGGTCAGACCAAGAATGCCGCCGCCAATCACATCAACCATGAGCGCATCTCCCTTGAATGGTCATCCCAAATACTCAGACAGCCTGGGCGAAGGGGGCTTCAATCTGCAAGGCATTGACCGCCCGCGCAATCTGGTGGACTTCATCGGATGTCAGACCGGGATGCACTGGCAGGGCCAGGATTTCGCCACTGATGCGGTCGGCAACCGGGGTTGTGGCCTGATAGCCGAGTTCGCGATAGACAGGTTGATTAGGAATGGTGAGCGGATAGAAGATAGCTGTGCCGACGCCGGCTGCGGCGAGTTGTTGTGCGGCGGCATCGCGGTCACCAAGGATGCGGACGGTATACTGGTGAAAGACGTGGTGAATGCCTGGACGCACCTGCGGCTTGATCACCTGGGGATGCGTGATCATCTGATTGAGCAGCTGAGCATTGGCGATCCGCTGGGCAGTAAAGGCCTCACACTTGCCAAGCTGCACCCGACCGATCGCCGCGTGGAGATCGGTCATACGGCAATTGTAGCCAAGGCACTCGTGGTAATAGCGCACGCGGCTGCCGTGATTACGGAGGAGGCGAAGCTTTTCAGCGATAGCATCGTCATCGGTGGTAATCATGCCACCTTCGCCACTGGTAATATTCTTGGTGGCATAGAGCGAGAAACATGCCGTACTAAAATTACCGGTTGGGCGCCCGCGATAGCGAGCGCCGACGGCCTGAGCGGCATCTTCAATCACCGCGAGGCCATTGCGGCGCGCGATGACCATAATGGCGTCCATCTCGGCGGGATGCCCATAGAGATGGACGGGCATAATGGCGCGGGTACGGGGCGTAATCGCGGCCTCGATCTGGCGGACATTGAGATTGAAACAATCCTCATCGATATCAACAAAAACGGGGCGAGCGCCGGTCATCAGGATGCTATTGGCCGTTGCGACAAAGCTAAACGGTGTCGTGATGACCTCATCGTCGGGGCCGATCTCGTGCGCGAGCAGGGCGAGAAAGAGGGCGGTGGTGCCACTGGTCACAGCGACCCCGTGGCGCACCCCGCACAACTCAGCGAAGCCTTGTTCGAGCTGTTCCACTTCTTCCCCCTGGGCGAGCTTCCCTGAGCGTAACACAGCAAGCACAGCGGCTTCTTCTTCGGGGCCAAGCAGTGGGCGAGAGATCGGGATCATACGCTTCCTCCGCCGATGACGCGCTCGAGCAAGACACCTGCGGGGGCCACTTCGAGCGTATGGGACATCATCTCTTCGATCTGATAGCCGAGGTTGACGGCGAGGGCGTGGCACACCGTGCTATGAATATCTTCAACCTGCGGCATCATCTGATTGTCAACGTGCAGCGTGGTTTGCGCGAGGTGGTCGAGCATCCCGCCATCAAAACCGGTGATGCCGATGGTTGGTGCGCCCATCTCATTGGCCCACTGGATCGCCCGCAGCACATTCGGTGACTTGCCGCTGCCCGAAATGGCAAAGACAAGATCGCCAGGCCGGTAGAGGCTGCGCAGTTGTTCAACAAAGACATCGGCATAGCCCTGGTCATTTGACCAAGCGGTCAGGAGGGCCATATTGTCGGTGAGCGCGAGCGAACGCACACGGCGTGCGCCGTCGCGGATTGTCCACTTGGTGAGGTCGCAGGCAAAGTGTGAAGCGGTTGAAGCGCTGCCGCCATTGCCGCAGACAATAATGGTCCCATCGCGTTCGTATGTCTCCCAGAGTGCATCAGCAATGCGCCGGAGGGGCAGCTGAGGTAACTGGTTGAGGGTGTACACAATCTGTTGAATATAACGATGCAAATGGTTCAAGGGTTTTTCTCGCTCTCAATTACAAAGGAAGCTCAGGAACGAGCAACAAGGATCATGCCGAGACAGATAACGCCCACACCCATCGCGCGCATCGGGGTGACATGCTCGCGCAGAATGAGCCAGCCAATAAAGAAGAGCAAGACATGGTTGAGGCTGACGAGGGGGTAAGCGACGCTGAGGTCAATCCGTGACAGCGTAATGAGCCAGAAGAATGTCCCAAACCCATAGATCATCAGGCCGCCAACCACAAAAGGCGAGCGAATGATCTGCCAGACGATATTCGGTACGGTTTCGTAACTCACCGTAAGCGCGCCCATCTGGGTCATACCGTGCTTTAACATCGTCTGCCCAACGATGCCCATCACTGTGGCGACAAGAATCAGGATCCAGGTACTCACCGTTAATCCTCCAATACGGCGCGGTTCAGCGACCGCTTCGTTTGTATGTGCCATCACAAAGGTCGCTTCATCGAGCTTCTGCATGTGTAGCCTTTCAGATACAGGGTCTTAACGGGCCGCAGGGGTCGAAGGTTGCCCCAGCAGGCCACGGGTACGGCGCCCCAGCAAACCTGTCATATAGCGCAGGTGGGTTCCCGTAATCCGCACGATTTTGGCTTTGGACTGACCATACTGGCGCACACGTAGGACAGCGGGATACTCAACGACCCGATACCCAGCGAGCATCGCCTCGACCAGCAGCTCGGTCACCATCAAGAAGCCATTGGCCTGGGTATTGATCCGTTCAATGACTTCACGGCGGCAGGCGCGAAAGAGGGCGGTATAGGTACGGATGCGCCAGTCAATAAGGAGGCGATAACAGAACGACGCGCCTTTGCTAATGGTGACGCGGTAGGCGGGCACATTTTCGATGCCGCCGTCGGGATGATAGGGTGACGCGGTCACGATATCGACGCCGGGGGTCAAGCGATCAAGCAGGGCGGGGATTTCAGCGAAGGGATAGGTGCCGTCGCTGTCACAGGTGACAATGATGTTGCCATCGATGTGGGCAAAACCGGTACGCAGGGCCGCCCCGAGGCCCTGATTGCGCTCGTGGTGCGCAATCGTTACATGCGGCAGTGCACCAAAAGTCTGGGCCAGGAGGTCGCCTGTCCCATCACTGCTGCCGTCATTTACCAGCACGAGCTGCACGCTACCCCGCTGTTGCAAGATGGGTAGGACGGCAGTGATGCGCTCGTACATTGCATCAATCCCTTCAGCCTCGTTGTAACACGGGATAACGACTGAGAGGTCGTATGTTGCCATAGGTCACCAACCCTTCTCATCAAGCGGGAGCATCTGAGCACAAACACATGCGATTGGCAAAGACGATATGAATGAACTGGCGTCTTTGTCTTTACAGCACTTGGAACAATCCACAGGGAGTTCGTATATGGAGTATGCACGATACAGGTAACATTGAATTAAATCTGTGCACGTCCTGTGCTGACAATCCATTTAATGCATCACCCTCAAAGGAACGCAGAAGATGCAATCGCCCTGGAGGGTACGCCAGAAACCCTTTTCCGCCGGGATCGCATGTGGTAGAATCGAATTCCAACTACGCGAAGTCAGAAACCCAGGGCTCATGGTTCTTAAGAATTACATCAGGGGGGGGCGGACTTCAGTCGGCTGAGCAAGAAGCCGACTGATGCTCTTCCAGCACAGTTGGTCCGCTTGCGGATATTGATCGCGGCGTTGACATCGGCCGGCCCCGTGCGACGGAAGGTGTGCTGCGCCGATGATGATCTGATCGTTCTGGCCTGTGTCGAGGATTTGACCGTCGAGAATTTGAAGAAGGATCCGTGAATCATGAATGGAGGCTATGCGATGACGACTGCTTCTGTTGGTTCCTATCTGGAAGTCGCCCCTGGCGTTGAGATCTACTATGAGGAACATGGCACTGGCTCACCACTGGTCTTTGTGCCAGGATGGACGTTCACAACTGAAGTGTTTGAACATCAAGTCGCCCATTTCGCGCGTTCACACCGGGTTATCGTCGTCGATCCGCGGAGCCAGGGCCGCTCGTCGAAGACGCTCCAGGGGAACGATTACAGTACCCATGGTGCCGATCTGGCGAAACTCTTCGCAAGCCTCGAACTCCGGGACGTCGTATTGGTCGGCTGGTCAACTGGGACGCTGGATGTGCTGGGGTATGTGCAACACGCTGGCACAAGTGCGCTGAAGGGCGTGGTTGGCATTGATATGTCACCCAAGCCGCTTTCGGTCAGCAGCGACGACTGGGTCGAAGGGCCGCTTGATGAGCTTGCCGGGGCGTGGCGAGCGTTCCTGCGCTCGCCACAGGGGCAACGCGACTTCATCATCTACTACGCCAACGAGGTTATGGTGCAGCGTGCATTGAGTCCAGTTGAACAGGATTGGATCGTTCGTCAGTCGCTCACCACTCCGCACTACCTGGCGAGTGCGATCTTTGCCGACGCCATGTTCTGCGACTTTTCGGCTGAATTGCAGACGCTTGCGCAGGCTGTGCCTACGCTCTATGTTCTTGCCGAGCACTGGGCGGAGACGGCGACCGCCTTCCTCACCCGGAACTTTCCTCTGGTCAAGACCGAAGTTTTTGGCGGGCACATGATGTTTTGGGAGCATGCCGAGCGCTTCAATGCGACGCTTGCGAATTTTATTGAAGGGCTCGGGTAAACGTCTTTCTGTTGGACAGACGGTACGCTCGATCTTATCCCTCGGCCCCTCTCTGCGGAGGGCGGGAGGGCCGAAGCTTGCGCTCGGGGGGCGTGGTGGTTGAGCGATGCGGGTGGGGCGGGAGGATGGGGAGGGCCGAAGCAGGCGCTCGGGGGGGCGTGGTGGTTGAGCGATGCGGGTGGGGCGCATGCTTCGGCCTTACGGGGTGGTTACTTTTTGATGCTGGACACTCGCGTAGCAGGTTTCGAGCAGCATGGCGCTGGCGGCCCAGTTGTGAGCTTGTTCGACGTAGGCGCGTCCTGCGTTTCCGAGGGTTCGGGCATAGGGTGGGTCAGCGAGGAGTTTGAGGATGGCCTGGGCGAATTGCGTTGCATGATCGGCAACAAGTAGTTCGTGGTCGGGGCGGGCGGTGAGGGCAACGGTGGTCTGGCGGGTTGTGACGACGGGTGTGGCTGTTGCCATGGCTTCGAGGACTTTGTTTTGCACGCCGACGCCGTAGCGCATCGGGGCTACGGCCACGGTGGCGCGGGCGAGATAGGTGCGTAGGTCGGGAACAAAACCGGTGACGGTGACTAGTGGGTTGCGGGCATAGGCGCGTAGGGCCGGGCCGGGGTTGGCGCCGGCGAGGATGACGTGGGCATCGGGGCGTTGTTGCCAGACGAGGGGCATGATGGTGTCGAGTAGGAAGTGTGCGGCGGCTTCGTTGGCGTGATAGCTCATTTTGCCGCTGAAGATGATGGTGGCGGGTGCTCGTTCTTCACTAACTGGTTGAATACAGTCGAGCTCAACGCCATTGGGGACGACTGTAATCGGTGCGCTCTGAAACTGGGTGGTTTGCAAGGTCTGCAAGGCCCAGGCATCTTCGGGCGAGGTGATGATGATATGGTCGACGTGTTGCCCGCAGGTTGCCTCGTAGCGTTTGGTACGGGCGAGGTCGAGCAAGGCCATGGCACGGGCGCGTAGCGACGGGCTAGAGCGGGTAGCACGTTCAAAGAGCAGGCTGATGCTATCGACTGCATCGAGGATCAAGGGGGGGCGTGTGGGTACTTGTGCGGCGGCGACGCGAGCGATTTCGGCGGCACGCAGGTGTTCAATGTGAACCACATCGTGTTCCCCCGAGCGGAATTCGGCTTTGATCGCCTCGATAAAGGCTGGGACGAGGCAATGGGCGGCTTGCAGCGGCAGATCGCTTATGACCGCTCGCAGGTAGGCCGCGATGCGGGCCTGTCGCGCAATCGTGATGACCTGGATCTTGGTACAGAGGGGGCGTAGCGTTCCCAGATTTGCTTCGTCGTCGGGGCCATCTTCGGCGCAGATCAGGGTGATCTGGTGCCCGCGTTGGGCCAAGTGGCGCAACAACTGATACGAGCGTACGCGGATCGGCGAAGGAACGTACGGGATGATCATGAGGATGCGCATCATCGTCTCCCCACCGCTGCCTGGGCGAGTGCGGCCTCGTAGAGGGCCTCGACCCGAGGATTGACGACGCGCCAATCGTAGACCTCTTCGGCGACCTGGCGACCTGCCCGGGCGAGGGCTTCACCCTGTGCTGGGTTAGATAACAAAGCGATGAGTGCCTGGGCAAAGGTTTGCGGTGTGTCGCCAACCAGTAAATGGGTGCCCGGGGTCAGGGCAATGCCTTCGTAGCCTATGGTCGTCGAGACAATCGGTAAGCCGCGGGCCAGGGCCTCCAGGATCTTCACCCGCATGCCCCCGCCGGCGCGGACAGGCACAATCAGGGCGGCGGTTTGCTTCAGAAAGGGTTGCGGATCTTCGACATAGCCAGTCACTTCAATGCTGGCGTCTTCTTCGGCGAGACGACGCACCGACTGGGGTGGTCGCGCTCCGACCACGGCAAACCGTACCCCGGGAACCTCGCGTTGCACCAGCGGATAGACCTCGCGGGCAAACCAGAGCACGCCGTCAACATTGGGGGGCCAGAACATGGTCGCCATGCTGAGGATCAGTTGCGGATTGGGCGTGCGCGCGACGGGTGGGTGGCCCTGGGCATCGACGGCAATCGGGATCACTTCGGTTGGCGGGAGGGTGACCCCGGCTTCGTCGGCGGCAAGCTGGAGGAAGGCCCGATCAGGCTCGCTGACGACCAGCAAGCCATCAAAGCGTGCACAGATCCGGGCCTCGTAGCGGCGTAGACGGCGAGCTTCGACTTCGAGGCCGATTCGTCGGGCAGGTGAGCTATGCTCGGCCATACGCTGCACAATCGTCCAGACCGCATTATGCTCATCGAGCACCCGCGCCCCTGCCGGCAGATCGACAGCAAACTGAGCCATATTGAGTTGATCGGCGTGAATGATATCGAACGACTGTCGACGAGTCAGGTCAGCGAGCAGCGCGTGCAGTTCGGGCGAAGCATCGCGGCGCATCAGGAACGAATCGCCAGCGAGGCTACTCGTGATCAGGTAGCCGAGATCGCGTAGGCGCGAGCGTTTGAGCAGCACCGTATGGACCTCGGCGCACAACCCGCGCAACTCAGTGGCTCGTTGCGCCTCGGCCTCAGAGCGCACGAGGGAGACGAGCGTCACCTCGTGATGGCGGGCCAGCGACTGGAGCAGGTGGTAGGTTTTGACCTTTGGCCCGCTATCGGGTGGAAACGGCAGAATCTGGGTCAGGAGTAAGATGCGCATCTAGCCCTCGGCGCTACGGTTACGGCGGCCTGTTGGCACAAAAGCAGGCCAGCGGGGGCGAGTCTGACGAAGGGAGAGGAAGAGCAACATCAGGCCAAGACTGACAAAGGCGACCAGGGGCAGCAGGCTCATCGCGCCTTGCAGACCGAGGGCCATGCCGAGGTTACGGGCAATATCGCCCTGTTGCCAGGCGGGCACCACATAGGTCAGCCACGGATTGCGATTATCGTCGGGCGGGAAGAGTTGCCCGCTGGTGGCTTCTGTCCAGGTCAGGATGACCGAGAGGACGATCAGGCCAGTCGTGGCAACGCGGGTGGCGGTGGTGGCAAAAGCCCGTTCGACGGCCCAGCCGGCGGCCAGGGCAAGAAAGGGGATCAACGGCACAATGTAACGAGGCCCGGCGGCGAACCCGCCCCACCACATAATCGATGATCCATAGAAAAGGTACATTGTGACGACGGCGAACAGGCCCACCCACCATTCGGCGCGTAGGCGGCCTGAACGCCACCAGAAGACAAAGCCGGGCAGGGCGAGCAAGAGCCAGGGCGCACGAATGAAGAGCCCGCGGAAGGGGCTGAACGCCAGCCCCCAGAGCGACTCGGGGCGCGGGTAGGTCAGGCTCATAAAACCGGTCTGATGCTGATCTTGCCAGAGGGCCGAGTGGGCGTACCCAATTGGCCACGGAGTCCCAAAGGCGACCAGGTCATACGTGATCAGGAGAGCACCTGGAATGATGCCGCCGACAAGGAGGGCGGGCAGCCAGCGCCACCCCTGGCGCCAGAGCGCATAGAGGCCGATTACGGTGCCTGGCAGCACGCTGGGATACTCGCTAATGACGGCCCAGCCGAGCAGCAGACCGCAGAGCACCCCGGAGACCCAGCTAGCACGGGGTGGCGTCGCCGTGTTCTGCGCCTGTTCCCAGGGACGCCAGGCGACACAGAAGGCCCCAAAGAGCAGCGTTGCCACGAGCTGGTGGCTATAAAAATTGCCTGCATACGGGGCGGCGGCGGTGCCAAGCCCATAGGCGAGGGTCGTCAAGGCGGCAGGAATGGGTGAAATGCCCGACCCGCGCATCGCAAGGAAGAGCAGCGCCCCAAGGATCGCCGCCGGCAGAGCGACGACCAGCACCGTCATCAGGTATTGCACCAGCGCATAATGCACCTTATCTTCGCGCAACCCAGAGCCCTCTTCGTTCAGCGTCGTACTCATAGCCGCCCCATCGCCGAGGCTTTGCGCCCGTGTCGCGACGGCAGGATGGTCGAGCACTGGACTGAGCACCAGATAGAAAGGAATCGCCAGGAACGAGAGACCGGGTGGCTTATCAGTGTAGGTACGGCCATTGTAGAGCGCATAATCGCCGGTATTGGCCACATAGCGATCAATGCTGACGGTACCATCATCCACGACAGCGAGCACCAGATTGAGCCGGGAATTCTGATTCCAATCCGACCAGCGGGGCAGCACATAGAGATAACTGACGAAGAGCAGGGCTGCGATCAGCCAGCTATGCAGCGCACGTTGTGACATCTGGCGACTCCTTATGGTACCGTACGCTCGAGCAAGACATAGGGTTCTGCTGCAAAAAGTACTGTGTAATCGCGTTCAAGAATCTCTAACGGATAGATCTGGGTATAGGCACTGAATGGCCCGGCGAGCACATACTGCGGTTGGGCCTCAAGGCCATCATAGACCACCGGAGGCCCACCGCTCCAGACATGACGTACCGCAGGGTCAAGCAATTCAGTTGGCACATAATGGAAGAGGTGATCGCTCAGCACCCCGATCTCAGGTTCCCAGGTTTCGATCACAACATCCTGGGGAACATTGGCGTTGAGATAGGCGGCCATCCGATGGGTGCTATCATCGGGTGAGAGCAGCGTACGCATCGTCAGGCTCAGCGGGATCAGAATGATCAGTCCCAGGTAGGCCGCAGCGGCGCGGGTGGGCCAGTTGAGCCGACGGGCGTGGAGCATCTGGATCGTATCGACAGCAAGGCGAGCGACGGCGAGGCTGCCAAGGATGACAGCGGGGAAGGCGTAGCGTGCCCAGCCGAGCGAGACGACAAACCAGACAAGCCAGAGGCAAGCCATAAGGGTCGGCGCGAGTTCAGCGAGTGCCTGAGGGGTGCGTTGACGGCAGCGCCAGAGGCTATAGAGCAAGCCAGGAATGAGCAAACCGCCATAGACCTGGATGAGATAGACCAGGGCGCGGCGCGAGGCATCAAGTTCAAAGACAAAGATTGCCCCACCGGCGGCCTGTCTGGTCTTGGCATAATTGGCTGCGAAGCCATCGGGACCAAAGAAGGTGAGCATAATGACCATCCAGGCCCCAAACGCAGCCACGGCCATAGCAGGTGGCGCGAGGCGCAGCCACCAGTTGCCGACCCGGAAATAGCGCCAATCGAGCAGAGCCAGCAGGGCGAGGGTGGGTGGCACAATCAGAACAAACTGGTTCTTGGTGACGAGGGCGAGCCCGAACGCTGTGCCGGCGAGCAGCGCATAGCGGGTTGCGTGGGCGGGGCGCAGAATGCCATGGATATACGCCAGCAGACCGAGGCTCAGAAAGGCGATGCCTGGCACCTCGCCAAGTACCTGGCGGCCATACTCAACCATGCCCTCGAAGCGGAGCGTGCGTGACGCGAGGATCAGCACCAGGGCGAGCAGGGCGACGCGCATCCCGTGGAGGCGGCGGGCCAAGAAAAAGAGGGCGAGCATGGCAACGGCCATATAGAGCACGATGACCAGACGAGCCTGCACCAGGCCAACCCCGCCGACTTGAAAGGCGAGGGCCACGGGCAACATCACCGTTGGTCCGACACCAATCGTCGGCCCAAAATAGCGAAAACCCTCACTGCTGATATCGGCATAGACCCCGTAGTTGACGAGAGTTTTTGGCACATGCAGATGTGACCCTTCATCGAACCAGGTACGCGGGGCGTACGGCAGATTGACGAAGGCCAGGAACAGGAACAGGAACACCAGTGCCACGAGGGCGATTTGCTCCCAGCGTTGGGCCAGAAGCTTAAGCCGAGGTGAGCTTGCCGCATGCGCAGTGAGTGTCTTTGACATATGCTTTTCTTGTGCGTTGCGTTTTGGCGGCAAAGCCACCAAAACGCAACGCACAAACCTAGTTAACGACTGCTAGAGGCTTAATCGCCTGAGCCAGAGAGGCGGCGTGAATTGCCGAGGCCACCGCTCATCCACTTGAGGTGATTGATGCCAATCGTCCAGAGCTGCCCGAGGGTGTCGGGGTTGGCGGCACCCTTGAGGAACGTCTTGATTGGCTCGGGGCGCAGCGACCATTCACGGGCGGCGCGCTTGGCCCAGTATTCCAGATCCTGCGAACTGAGGTGCGGATAGTTGAGCACCGTGTGGGAGTACATATCGTAATCTTCCCAGCGGTTCATATCAATCCAGCCATTCTCGACCGCCTCGTAGTAGAAGGGCGTCCCTGGGTAGGGGGTGGCGATGTGGAAGAGGGCAATGTCGAGCGGCAACTGCTTGGAGAGCGTGATCGTCTGCTGGATTGTCTCAACGGTTTCACC
The DNA here is from genome assembly GCF_004762035.2 of Candidatus Chloroploca mongolica. Taxonomy (GTDB): domain Bacteria; phylum Chloroflexota; class Chloroflexia; order Chloroflexales; family Chloroflexaceae; genus Chloroploca; species Chloroploca mongolica. Next base: position 77,355 of record NZ_SIJK02000024.1, read on the forward strand.
GGGGAGGCCAACGATGAAATAGCCCCAGTTCTTGATGCCGGCGCGGTGACTGGCGGCAATCGACTCCTGGATCCGCTTGACGGTTGTGCCCTTGCGTGCCCGTTTGAGCACCGCCTCGCTGCCACTTTCGAGCCCCCAGGCAATCAAGAAGCAGCCTGCGCGGCGCATCAACTTGAGCTGCTCTTCGTCTACAAAGTCAACGCGACTATTGCAGCTCCAGCGCAACTGGAGGCCTTCTTTGATGATGGTATTGCAGAGATCGTAGACAAATTCCTTCTTGACGGTAAAGAGATCGGCCTCGAAGTGAATATGGTGCATGCCCATCTCTTTGAGCATAACCATCTCTTGCAACACGTGCTCGGGGCTGCGGTGGCGGACGCTCGACTGGTAGGTGACGTGCTTGATGCAGTAGCGGCAGCCGGCGGGGCAACCACGGCTGGTGAGCACAAAGGTATAGGGTCCACCGATAATCGGCACCTTATACTTCTGCCAGGGCAGCTTGTGGTGAAGCGGCAAAGGCAGGCTATCGAGGTTCTCGATAAACGGGCGGTCAGGATTGATCTTGATCTCGCCGTGCTCATCGCGGAAGCCAATGCCAAGCGTCTCACGGAGGGCACGGGCGATCACCTGCGGATAGACGCCGAGGAAGCGCCCTCGCGTGGTGAGGTACGAGGCATCAGGGAAGGGCAACTTGCGCCAGGGTGCGGTCAGATCGGCATTGCCTACGGGTACGGTCTCATCGGCATGCTCGGTGGCGACCTGGCGATCAATGGTGCGAATGACATCAACAATGGTCATCTCGGGCTCACCGCGCACCACGACATCGAGGGTCGGATAGGTTTCGAGGGTCTCGCGGGTCATTGGCGTCACGTGGGTGCCAATTGCCATCGAGATCGTGCCGACGGCCTTGCCGACAAAGGTTGTCCGCATATCATTGGTCAGGGTCGGCGCGGTAGCGTGGATGACCATATAGCGGGGCTTATGCTTCCACATATAGCGCTCGAAATCTTCCCAGGTCATCCCGAGGCCGATCGCATCGATCACATCAACGCTATAGCCGGCCTCTTGCACCACGGCCCCGATCTGGGCGAGGGCGGTCTGGGGCCAGATAATGCCATCACGGGTACGGCGGCCAACGCGCGCGATATCGCGCAGGAAGAGGTCGCCATCGGGTGATGGTGGATTGAGCACCAGCACATCAAGGCGCGGATTGCGCTCGCGGGGCATCTCGACAAACCGGATCTCGCCGGTGCGCTCATTGGCGCGGGCGGGGGCGACCAGTTTGATGCCCGTTGCTTTGTCTCCTGGAGCCATGCGTTTTTCGCCAGATTGCGACTTCGTCTCTTCACTCATGAATTCAAACTCCTTTTTATCGCACCTGACGGTACGGCTGATCACATAGCTACAATGTAAGCGCTTAGGGCCTTTCGGCGGGAACGTGTTCGTTGGAAGAACGGCGGCGTGCGGTCTTATGCTGGCGCTCCTCCGAAAAGAAGCTGAGCCGCACCGCCTGGATAAGCATGGCGAAAAAAGCCAGCAGGAACACGGTATTCATTCCTGGCCCGACGAGCAGATGGAGGGGACGATTCCACGCACTGATCTCCAGGCCAAAGAGAAAGTCAATCGCTTGATGCAATTGTCCAGCGATATGTTTTTCGTACTCATAGGCCAGACCCAGCAGAAATGCCGTGAATAACCACGCGACGCGTGCGCGGGTCGGCTCAGCATACAAGCGTATCCCGAAGATGATAAAGAGCAGCACGGCCAGTATGATGGGCCAGTTGTGGCTGATCAGCACAATCAGATACCCGAACACATAGTGCCACTGGCCCAGATTTGCTGCACTCCACTGCTCAAAACCTTGATCCATGATGAACTCTTCCCTCGCACGATGCTTATTGGTATGTAACGTACGTTTTCTGCTCTGCTGCCGAAGGGAGTGCCGGCTTCAGCCGGCTAAAGCCGGCACTCCAGAATGCCAGGAAATGTACGCTACCCACTACTATTTAGATCTGCTGGGCGACGACATCGGCGTGAACCGGGTGAGCGGCAGGAACATACGTCCAGTTCAGATCGGCCTCCATCTCGGCATCGCGGCGGCTCAACTCGGACAGCACGCGGGCGAGGCTCCACGCACTCATCAACTGCACCCCGGTGAGCACCATCAACGCGCTCAAGACAGGGGCAAACCATGAAGCGGCGAGGGCAGGATTGGTCAGGTCAAAGACAACAGACGCGACATAGACGCCGATACCACCAAGGATGGCGAGCAACCCGAGCCACCAGTAATGCTTTTCGATCTTGCGTCCATTGCCGTAGGGGCCAAAGAGACCCTGGCGGATTGGGCGCGTATGGAAGAGGGCGACCACGTAGCTAAAGGTGGTTCCGGTCGTATAGGCGGTCACCCCGGCGACGGCGAGCACGAGCGCACCGAAGAGTTGCGGGAAGGACCAACTGAGACTGCCGACAACGAGGCTGCCAAAGAGTTGCACCCCAACAATCATCAGGGCCATGAGCAGCATGACCAGCCCGATGCCGCCGAAGATGCGCACGGGATTGTAGGTCAGCGCGGTCCAGACAATCGACTTGAAGAAACGCAGGCCATCACGGACGACACTGAGTTTGCTGCGACCCGAGCGCTCTTTGTACGGGATGGGCACTTCAACGATATTGAGATGTTCGTGCAACGCACGGGTGCTCATCGCTGGGGTGAAGTCGAGGGTATTGGGCAACGGATAGATCATCGGCAGCACCGAACGACGGAGCACGCGCTGACCACTGGCGCTATCGCTGATGCGTACGCCTGAGACGAGCGAAAGAAGCGAGGCAAAGATGGTATTGCCGACTCGTCGGACAAGCGGCATCTCGCTGTGCTCACCGGCCATCCGGCTGCCGATGACAATATCGGCCCCGTCCATGGCAACCTGACACATTTTGGGGAAGTATTCAGGTGGATAGGTGCTATCGGCATCAAGGAAGCCGATCAACTCGCCCGTGGCGGCACCAAAGCCAGTCTTGAGGGCGCCGCCGTACCCACGGTTCTGCTGGCGGATCAGCCGGACACGCTCTCCATACCCTGCAACAATCTCGGCAGTGCGGTCGGATGAACCATCATCAACCACAATGCACTCAAGACTAGCAACGCCAACCTCGGCGAGCTGGGGCGCGATCGCCAGTACACGGTCAACAATTGCCTCGATGCCGTCCTCTTCGTTGTAGGCCGGGATGACCACTGAGAGGGTCGTCATAGGGTGTGCTCCTGTCCTGCATAGCCCGGCAGATCCACCGGGGCCTGATAAGCTTTCATCAATAAACACGTAGCTCAGGTTGCCGTGGAGGTAGTGGATCAGTTTGAAGATCCCGTACCACACGGGCTGGATTGCCCACGGCGACACTGTAGTCGGGAACGTCTTTTGTTACGACGGCACCTGCACCAACCACACTGTTGCGTCCTATCCGTACACCATCGAGAAGAATGGCCCCGCTGCCAATCCATGATCCCGTTTCAATCGTGATCCCCTGGGCCGTGATCCCCTGATGGCTGATTGGTCGGGTTGTATCGTTGATGACATGATTGACGGCGAGCACTTGCACCAGCGTGCCAAGGTAGACATCGTCGCCAATATGAATGCCACCCTGTCCGCGCAAAATGCAACTCTCGCCGATGAGGGAACGTGCGCCAATGGTGATATGACTATGGGGAAGATCGCGGAAGTTGTAGACATGCAGGATCGCGTTCTTCATCACCAGGCTCTCGTCGCCGATCGTGATTCCGCCAGGGCAGGCGTGCAAATAGACTCCGTGGTCGAGATAGACGCCCTTGCCGAGGCAAACATGCGAGGCAAAGCGGATCCGTACGCCATCTTCAATTGCTGCTATGCCCTCCATGTCAAGGATGCTCCGGTACGCGACTGCGCGTAGACCTACGCCGACGATGCTCGGCACCCAGCCCAGGCTCGCCTGAACCAGTTGCTCGAAGGCATATTGCGGTAATGAACTCGCCTGACGCGAGATGTAGAGCCCAAGTTGTTGGCGCATACCTTGACGTGCGGGCGGTTGGCCCGCCGCAGATGAACGGTCTTGGATCGGGTGAACTGTCCCTATCGTACAGGAGTGCCTTAAATTCTACCTAACAGGACGTTGAGCGAGGTCTTACAGTGTGTTTACCTCTTGCACAGCTTTTTGAGCACAGCATGGATCTGTCGGCAGAGCACCCCACCAGGGCACCCGCAAGGGGTGCCCGTACACCGGGCCCGGCCCCCGGCCCGGTAGGGGCACCCCTGGCGGGTGCCCGCCCCGTGCGGGTGCCCCACCTTTTGGGGGTAGGTTTTTTTCTTCACGAGCCGAGGGAGCGACATGACGTTCGTTTTTTTCGCACGAAGGTGGTGGTGTCGTTGTCCAGGGTTCGGGGGACAAGCGTTGCGGCATGGGGATGGACTGGTGGTTCAGGGCCCGCGCCAAGGGCTGCCAACGCCAGCCATGTCCTTCCGAACGGAGTGAGGAATCTTCCCTGCGCCGCATGGAAGGCCCCTCGCTGCGCTCCGAAGCAACAAACCGTGTTGTCAACTCCAGTGTGTCCGCGGTCATTCCGAACGCAGCGGAGCGGCGTGAGGAATCGGCACTGATCCGCATTGAAGACCCCTCACTCCGTTCGGGGTGACATGGGCGGGCCGGGGCAACACCCTGGTTTCTCTCGGCACCACTGGCCCGTGGGCCACTTGGTACTCGGGGTGACAGGGCGAGCGCAGCGGCGTGACACAACGAGCGCAACGGGGTGACAGGGCGAGCGCAACGGGGTGACAGGGCGAGCGCAACGGGAGGCAACGCCAGCCATGTCATTCCGAACGCAGTGAGGAATCTTCATTGCGGCCCATGGAAGACCCCTCGCTCCGCTCGGGGTGACACGGCGAGTGCAGCGGAGTGACACGGCGGGCGCAGCGGGGTGACAGGGCGGATGCCTTGGATGGTCATGACCCGCACATTATCTGAAAAACCTACCCCCAAAAGGGCACCCCGCCCCGTGCGGGTGCCCGCCCCGTGCGGGTGCCCCTACCGGGTGCCCCGTTGTTGCCGGGGATAGCGTGTCAGCGCTTCAGGTAGTTGGTAATAACCGCGAGCGCCTGCTCGGCGGCACCGGCACGTACGGGGGCCGGTGAGTGGCGGAGTTGGCTAAGGCCCTGGGGACTGAGCCAGGTTGCGGTTCCGTCGATGATGGCCTGATAGGTGTTGCCGATCAAGACGGCTGCCCCGGCGTCGACTAGATAGCGCCATTCGGTCTCTTGGCGCACAATGAGGAGGGGCGTCCCTAGGACGCCGGCTTCTTCTTGTAACCCGCCCGAGTCGGTCAAGACGGCGCTGGCTGATCCGACGAGGCGCAGCATGTCGAGGTAGCCGAGCGGTTTGCTCTGGCGGATCCGGGGCGATAGGGTCAGGCCCTGGCGTTGCAGCGCGACGATGGTGCGGGGATGCACGGGAAACGCGATGGTGTAGGCTTCGGCAAGCTCGTTGAGCGCCTGTACGATCCCCGGGAGCACGTCGGGTTCGGTGTTTTCGGCGCGGTGGAGGGTGAGGGCGAGGTAGTTGTCGGGTTCGAGTTCGAGCTGTTCGAGGATTTTTGCGTGTTCGGCGTGGCTGCGATTGCGGAGGACGGCGTCAATCGCGGTAGAGCCAATGATGCTGATGCGCTCTTCAGGCAGGCCTTCGTTGCGCAGGTTGGTCGCCGCGATCTCGTCGGCGGCGAGCAAGAGTTCGCTGATGTGATCAACGATGATGCGGTTGAGCTCTTCGGGCATCGCTCGGTTGAACGAGCGCCCGCCTGCTTCAAGATGGGCGACGGGAATGCCCTGCTTGGACGCGCAGATGGCCCCGGCCATGGTGGTATTGGTGTCGCCCTGCACCAGCACCAGGTCAGGCTGGCGCTCAAGGAGAATTGGTTCAAGGCGACTGAGCATGCGGGCGGTCTGCTCCCCATGACTGGCTGAACCGACGCCCAGGCTATAGGCCGGGGTTGGCAAGCCGAGTTCTTCAAAAAAGATGGTGTCAACTTCATACGAGTAGTGCTGCCCCGAATGCACAAGAATGTGGTTGACGTGCTCGTCGAGCAGCGGAATGAGTGGTGACAGTTTGATAATCTCCGGGCGTGTTCCAAGGATAGTCAGAACCGTGGGCATGCTTATTCCTCCTCGGCGTATGCCAGTTGGACGCCGTAGTAGCGTTTGAGAAAGAGGGCCAGTTCAACGTAGATCGGGTCGCGGTCACTGGTCATGCGATTGTTGGTAAGATCAAGCCAGTGAGGTGAGTCAGCGGGTCGCCAGTCGGGGCGCGTGACGAGCCAGATGGTCGTGCTGCCATCAGCAGTGATGGTCGGAGTTGGGCCAACGCTGGTCGCGATGGCGAGGCGGTAGATCTTTTTGCCGTGGCGAAAGCGGACACCACCAGAGCGTTCGGTCTCCACTGGCACACTCATGATCCCGGTGAGCATAAGTTCGCTAAAATGGCGCAGCATATGGGCGGCAGCGGCATCAACGCGTCGCGGACTCATCGTGCGGCGCATGCGCTCCATCTCGCCAACGGGGCGGGCCGGATTGCCCTCGGCGATGGTGCCGGGCGGAAGGCTACCGCCCACGACCGAGCGCGAATTGACAAAGCTGTGGCTACCGATCTCGCTGGCTGGTTGGAGAAAGACGCCCGCCGCGCACCAGACATAATCGCCGAGCGTTACCGCGCCAAAACGCACCCAGTAGCCCTCGGTATAGGGCAAAAAAGAGCCGTGGGTGTAGACCATACAGCGGGCACCGAGGGCGCTCCAGCGTCCAAGCCGTACATCTTCGTCGGTATTGATCAGACATTGTGGCCCGATATAACTATGTTCACCGACAAAGAAGCCTGCGGCCCCATAGATGAGGTTGAAACTGCTCACGATGGCATACGGGCCAAGCACAAGATCGCCGTCACACTTGATCAGCGTGAGTGCCCGTACCTCGCTGTAGTCGCCCAGGGCGATATGCCGCCCCATCACGCTTGCGAACCAGCCGATCTTGACGTGCCGACCAAGCTGAGCGCCGCAAAAGACCCGCAAGATCCACGGTTTGACGACCGGCGGGCAAAAGAAGAGCATGGCAAAGATGAGGGTTTTGAAAGACATAGCGGCTTCCTCTTAGATCGTCATAACGGGCCATGACGCACTCAAGCCGCTGCTTGCCTGCTCAAGCGTTTTTGCCCGCGCCACCCAGTGGGCGGCCAGTTCGGCGGGCGTGGCAAACCAGACATCGCCGCGGCTAAAGAGCGTTTCCCAAAGCCTGGCGTAGGTAGCGGCCCAGTCAGGAAAGAGTGCGTCGTCGTAGACATAATCATGCACATCAACGAGCAAGCAGCCCTCCTGGTCGGCCACGCGGTCAGCGAGCCCGTCGAGCAGCGCCTGGCGACCACCGGGATTATTGACGTGATGCCCAAAGAGATGATCGTCCATCCAGCCCGTCGGCACCTGGAGCGTGCGCACGGGGCGGCGGAGCCCGCTATGCCACGGATAGAAGGGCCAGGTCGTACCGCGCCGCCAGCCAAGGTAGCGGTCGTGGGTAAGCGAGGCATCGTAGGTCAAGCCGACCTGCTCGTGCATCAGTAGCGTTGCCTCGGGGTCTGCGGGATCGAGATGCCAGTAGTGGTGGCGATTGCCGACGACGGGCGTATTGCTGGCGACGGCAAGCGCGGCCCGTTCAGCGCCAAACTTCTCGGCACTGGTATAGGCAAGGTAGCTCGCGTGTAGTCCGATCTCCCATCCTTCGGCGGCGAGTTCACGCAAGAGCAGCCGGAAGCGCGGCGCATTCACGTCATAAAAGGTATCAGGGAGGCCACGGGCGTACTCGATCAGCGACCCCTGGCGGGCGACAAAATAGAAGGCCGAGCGGCTCTGGAAGCGTTGTTCGAGCGCCATCCACGACGCAAAATGCCAGTGGGTGCGTCGTCCGAGGGCCACGTCGAGGGCAGGCTTCAGGCCGCGGCGGCCCTGGCGCGCCAGAATGCGGAGCGGCTCGAGCCAGCGCACAACCTCGGGGTAATCAACATCGTGGCCGCAGGCTGCGGCCATCGTCTTGCCCACAGGCCAGCGGCGCATCCCTGGGGCCAACCCACACGCCACAAGCTCGCGTTCGAGACTCGTCCCGACGCCCGACGCAAGCGCCTTACGCAAAAGACCCTGTTCGACACCGGGCGACCCACTGAGATCGCTGTAGCCATGCTTGCCACGGGGAAGCTGGCGTTCTTCTTGCCCAGTGAGCAGCCAGAAGGCATCAAAGATGACATCGCGCTCGATCAGCGCGGTGCCATGGTGGCGCGTCACCTGAAGTGCCTCGGCTAATTCACCCTGGAAACGCAGGTGTTCCCAGGTTGGCGAACGGACAATCCCGGCGAGCAGTTGTGCCACCGGGTTTGTCCAGTGCTCAGGCCGGGCGACGATCACCAGGCGAGCTGCGGGTGCCTGCGCGGGATCGGTAGCATAGGCCAGATCGACATCACTACTCCCCCAGGGCTGTTCCACCCAGGCGTAGCCCATCCCGGTGAGCAGCGTCCGCCAGGTCCAGGTCACCTCGGGGCGCCAGGGGGCGAGGGCAGGATCGAGGGCGATTCGTACGAGCGTTGGCATGGTTACCCCTTGCGCATCTTTTTGAAACGAGCGCTATGCTGTTCATCTTCAGTGAGCGTAATCTTGACTGGCACCTTGAAACTGGCGAGGCGATCCTTGCAGAAGGCCCGGACACGCCGCTTGAAAGCCCCGAGTTCTTCGGGTTCAAAAAGATTGAAGCGAGCGGTCACAATCTGGCCGGTGATCGGATTGGCCTCGCCGAGCACAGCCACATCACGGACATTGGGCATCTGGAGGAGCACACTCTCGACTTCGGCGGGATAGACTTTTTGCCCACCGACATTAATAATCTCGGTATGGCGCCCAAGGATGCGCAGATAGTCGCCATCAACCTCAACGACATCCTGCGTATTCATCCAGCCCTCGGCATCAAAGGGACTGGGCGCATTGAGATAGCCGAGCATCGCCGATTGCGCACGGATCCAGAGCACATTGTCAACGATTTTGGTCTCGAAACCTTCGCCCCCGACCTTCACCCAGAGCGACCCTGAATCGCGAGACTTCGAACGCAAAATGCCAAGCTCCGACAGGCCATAGGTTTGCAGGAGTTGCACCTTGGGGAAGATCGCGTGGAGGCGTTCGAGGGTACTGGCCGGCATCACCTCGGTGCCATAGGTAATCAAGTCAAGCGAACTGAGATCGTGGCGCTCGTAGGCTTCCGAGATGAGCAACAGATTCAGAAAGGTCGGCGACGTTGGCAGCGTCTGAACCTGATGAGCGGCAATCGTGCGACAGACCACCTCGGGATCGCGTGATGGCACAGCGACGACGGTACCGCCATTGGCAAGCGTATAAAAGAGCGTATTGATGCCACCGATATGGTCGAGCAACAGAAAGGTCAGCGTTGTTCGGCTATGGCGGGGCAGTTGGAACTTCGCGAGCAGCGGCGTAAAATTATGGAGCGCAGCTTTGCTTTTGCCGGTCGAACCAGACGAAAAGAGCACAAGGCCGGGATGACCGCTATCGATCAAGTTGCGCGTGAGCGGATTGGAGACCTGAAGCGCACGGCGCTCGAGGTGCCAGCCATCCTCATCGTCGAAACTAATCACCACCTGCACCTCGGCGATCGCGATGAACTCATCACGATGGGCCTCGACCGAGCGAGTCAGCGGCACCACAATCGTAGCGCGGGCAATCAACGCCAGCAACAAACTCACCGCATTCGGCGAATAATCGCCCTCGAGCGTCACCACGAGCCCGGGGCCAACATCGTGGCGGTCGAGCTCCTCAACCCAGGCTTGCACCTGCTCAACCAGGGTGCCATACGTGTAGGCCTGATCATGCCAGACAATCGCGTTGCGTTCAGGCCACTGCTGCATCCGCTCAAGGAGCCATGCAATGCTCATCAGCCACCTCCTCCCAGGTAGATGACCTGGCCGGTAATATAATCACTTGCGGGGCTTACAAAAAAATCGATCACATTCGTCACATCGGCAAACGTTCCCAGGCGCCGGATCGCCAGATCATCAACAATCTGCTGGATCTTCTCGGCGGGCACCCCGCGGATCAGATCGGTCTCGATCGGCGTAGGGCCAAGGGCATTAACGGTAATGCCAAACGACCCAAGTTCTTTTGCCAGAATGCGCGTCAGCATCTCGACGGCACTCTTGGAAGCTGCATAGATTGCCTCGCCCTCGAGGCGGAGCGGCACGGCAATCGTACTGAAATTGACGATCCGCCCATACTTGCGCCGCTGCATCAACCGGGCCGCCTCACGGCAGACGAGGAAACTGCCGACCACATTGGTTGCCAGGATGCGGGTCAGGGTAGCGCTGGGCACTAGCAGTGCATGGTTCATCGAAGCAATGCCCGCATTATTGATCGCAATATCGAGGCGGCGATGGCGCTTCTGGATGGACGAGAGCATTGCTCGCACCTGCATTTCATCAGTCACATCAACCTGATGATGGGTGTAATTTTCGAGTTGCCAATCGGGAGCCTCACGTGAGCACCCTTCGACCAGCATCCCCTGACGCACAAAATGCGCGGCGAGGCTTCGCCCGATGCCCTTGCGTGTCCCGGTAATCAGCACCACCTGACGCTCAGTCACGGCCCATCTCCTCACTGATCAACTCGGCGATATAGTGCGTGAGGCTTGCGACCGTACGGAAGGGGCTATGTTTTTGGGACATGGCCCGATCATCGGCTAGGGTCAGCATCACGTCATATTCCTCCTCAAGACGTTGTTCAAGTTCAACAATCAGCGTAACCAGGGCCAGCGAATCGAGCACGGCCTGCTTGCCAACAAGGCTGGTGGAACCTTCGACTGACTCGGGCACAGGCTTATTGCTCTGCTCTACGACCTCAAAGAGCGTTGCGATCACCAGGGTTTGCAGCGTATCAAAATCAGGGCCAGATGACATAGAATGCTCCATATGAATTCAAATAAAAACTGCTCGTAGGGGCGTTCGGTCGCATCAGCATCAGGCATATTTGGTGTAGGTTGATGCATACGCTGGCTGGGAGCGCGGGCCGCTGGCCCGCATGCGGGCCAGCGGCCCGCGCTAGCGAGCCCAGCTTGATGTCGGGGGAAACCTGTTCAAGGTGCAGCATAGACGATCACCGGTAAAAACAATGTATATGGCTTTGCTGTTGTATCTGGGGACGCTGTTGGTGTCAGTGTAACACACGGCTCAGAAGAAGCCACTGCTTGCGATAATGGACAAGATACAGGTGTACCGGTAACAGTTGGTGTACTGGTGGACGTGCTGGTTGGGGCGGCGGTGCTCGTCGCAGTCGGCACGGCGGTGCTGGTACTCGTGGGCGCGGCGGTGCTCGTCGCCGTTGGTACAGCGGTGCTGGTGCCGGTGGGCGCGGTGGTGGTGCCGGTGCTGGTTGGGGCAGCGGTGCTCGTCGCCGTTGGGACAGCGGTGGTAGTGCTAGTTGGCGCGGCGGTGCTGGTGCCGGTGGGCGCGGCGGTGCTGGTGCCGGTGCTGGTTGGGACGGCGGTGCTCGTTGCCGTCGGTACGATGGTGCTGGTGCCGGTGGGAAGAGCGGTAGTGGTGGGCACGGCGGTGCTCGTCGCCGTTGGCACAGCGGTGCTGGTACTCGTGGGCAGGGCGGTGGTGGTGCCGGTGCTGGTAGGCGTGGCGGTGCTGGTATTGGTCGGGGCGGCGGTACTCGTCGCCGTCGGTAGGGCGGTGGTGGTGCCGGTGCTGGTTGGGGCGGCGGTATTCGTCGCCGTTGGTGTGGCGGTGGTGGTGGGCGCGGCGGTGTTCGTGGTGGTGGGCGCAGCGGTGCTGGTATTCGTCGGTACAGCGGTGCTGGTATTGGTGGGAAGAGCGGTAGTGGTTGGCGCGGCGGTGCTGGTAGTGGTGGGCAGGGCGGTGCTCGTCGCCGTCGGTGCAGCGGTGCTGGTGCCGGTGGGAAGAGCGGTAGTGGTGGGCACGGCGGTGCTCGTCGCCGTTGGCACAGCGGTGCTGGTACTCGTGGGCAGGGCGGTGGTGGTGCCGGTGCTGGTAGGCGTGGCGGTGCTGGTATTGGTCGGGGCGGCG